>NZ_JALAIV010000002.1:0-3037 GCF_030710545.1 Vibrio sp. AH4 | reverse complement strand
ACGCTGAATACCGCCAGAAAGATCCGTTTTCCAGTTTTTACCTTCTGCAGCCACTTTCTCTTCCGCGGTTAAATCATCCCACCATCCGAGTTGTTTCAGCAGCTTATCGCTAAATTCTGGATAGCCGTCTTGCAGCTCACATCCTTTCGAGTAGCTGTCTTCAGCCAGCAAACTCTTACCTTCAAACTCCACACCAAAACGGGTACGGAAGTTACCGCCACCTTCGGCTACGGTTTTCGAGGTATCGTAAAGAATGTGTGTTCCGGGGTGTTTCATCTCTGGCGTTCCCCAACATGGCCAAGGCATACCGTAAGTATCGCCATTCGCAGGGCCACCTTCGGCAGCAAGCGTGGTTTTGTGGAAGGTGTGCCAGTTTTGTTGGTGCGTTTTCAAGCGCTCTGGGCTTTGTCCGGTGTAACCAATCGTCCACATACCGCGGTTAAATTCGCGCGTAATGTCTTCAATCAATGGCTGATTGTTCTCAACGCGAATGTTTTTACACAGTTGATCGACGATCCCCAGTTTTTGGCTGAGCAGATACATGATTTCGTGGTCAGGTTTGGATTCAAACAGCGGCTCAATCACTTGATCACGCCACTGAATAGAACGGTTAGACGCCGTCACACTGCCGTAGGTTTCAAACTGAGTGGTCGCAGGAAGTAGATACACTCCATCGGTGCGATCGTTCATTACCGCCGCAACCGTTGGGTATGGGTCAACAATCACCATCATATCCAGCTTTTGCATCGCCTTTTTCATTTCCACGCCGCGGGTTTGCGAGTTCACCGCATGACCCCAATAGAACATGGCGCGAATGTTTTCACGTTGCTGCAGGTTGTCTTTGTTTTCAAGTACACCATCTATCCAACGAGAAACAGGGATCCCCGGAGTTTCCATTGGCAATGCGCCGTTATAAGTGCCTTGGTCAAAGCGGTTTTTGATCCACTCGAAATCCACGCCCCATACGCTTGCCCAGTGTTTCCATGAACCTTCGGTCAAACCGTAGTAACCCGGCAATGTATCAGAAAGCACGCCTAGGTCGGTTGCACCTTGCACGTTATCGTGACCACGGAAAATGTTGGCACCGCCGCCTGATTTACCGATGTTGCCCAGCGCCAACTCAAGGATGCAGTACGCACGAGTATTGTTGTTACCTGTGGTGTGTTGAGTCCCCCCCATACACCAAACCACACAACCCGGACGGTTTTCCGCTAGGATTTTCGCTGTGGTGTAAACTTCTTCTTCGCTTACGCCAGTGACACGCTCAACTTCGGCTGGTGTCCATTTGGCCACTTCAGCGCGGATTTCATCCATACCGAAGACACGTTGACGGATGTACTCTTTGTCTTCCCAATTATTTTTGAACACATGCCACAGCACGCCCCAAATAAAGGCAACGTCACTACCCGGGCGCAGTGAGACAAAATAATCGGCTTTTGCCGCGGTACGGGTGCGGCGAGGATCGGCAACCACGATTTTGCAGCTGTTTTTCTCTTTCGCGATCAAAATGTGCTGCATCGCAACTGGGTGAGCTTCGGCGGGGTTAGAACCAATGAACAGCATCGACTTACAGTTGTGCATGTCATTGAATGAGTTGGTCATTGCACCATAACCCCAAGTGTTTGCTACACCCGCTACCGTGGTGGAGTGGCAAATACGTGCTTGGTGGTCAACGTTGTTGGTGCCCCACAGGGAGGCCATTTTACGGAACAGATAGGCCTGCTCGTTACTGTGCTTAGCACTGCCGAGGAAGTAAACCGAATCTGGGCCTGACTCTTCACGGATCTTCAGCGCTTTGTCACCAATTTCATTGATGGCTTGTTCCCAAGAGATCTTCTTCCACTTGCCGCCTTCGAGCTTCATTGGGTATTTCAGGCGACGTTCACCGTGGCCGTGTTCACGCAATGCTGCGCCTTTCGCACAGTGGCCGCCTGCGTTGAATGGGTGATCAAAAGCCGGCTCTTGACCAGTCCATACCCCGTTTTGTACTTCAGCGTAGATACCGCAACCGACGGAACAGTGTGAACAGATGGTACGCTTCACTTCCGTTTTTGCGCTGCGATCAACTTCGCTGGCCTGAGCTTTACGGATCATGCCCGGCGTAAACAGAGAGGCACCTACCGCCGCTCCGCCCGCTGCCAGTGACGTGTTTTTCATAAATGTACGACGGCTAATGCCGAGCTGATTTTGCTCTTTGGTCACGCTGTCTGAACGTTTGATGAGTCTCATCGGGTTGGCTCCTATAGCGTGTTGTAGTAATCACGAATGTGTTGAGTTTCGTGATAGCCTTTTTTCAGCGGCTCTTTGCTCTCGGTGCTTGCTTCACTGGCGACCGTTTGAGTACTGACCCCCGCGACCACAGCGCCAGCGACAGCCGCTGTGCCTAACCCTTTCAGCAGATCGCGTCTGCTTTGGTTTACTTGGTTCTCTTTTTTCATCGATTGCTTCCTTATTGCTTAAGTTTTAGCAACTTAGCTGTGCGTCTTAAGACGTCTGCTTTTCATTCCGGTTTGTTCACTGCTCAGCTTTATCGGTCAAGTTCTTCACCTCGATCCGATAACGATTCTTGCGACTGCTTGGTGCTTGTGTCATCGCCACTTGTTCTAAACTCAAAAAAGCGTCCAGAAGCTGCGCGACGGCTAAATAAAATTGTGCATGTGGAGCCTGACGAATTTGGCTCACCAGTTTGACAAACCACGATGCGATATGACGGTTGAAAAACGCTTGTTGCGTCTGCGCATCCGCATTTTCGTCATCACCTTGCTCACATAAATAAGCCATGGTTTCGCACAGCGCCGAGATATGATCTTCTGGCTCGCGCACTTGCTCATCACGCTCTAGCCCTAAGCGGCTCAAATCATCACGAATATCGGCCAGCGGCTTTTCCATCAGTGAACCAGTCAAATGCCATGAGGCAAAAGGCACGACTTCACCACGACCGATACCAATAAACAGCTCTTGATACTCGTCAGCCAAAGAGTCCGATTGAGCGTTTTGTGCGGCGGCGGATATCGCCTGCCACGCTTTCGCCATTTCG
>NZ_JALAIV010000003.1:0-1082372 GCF_030710545.1 Vibrio sp. AH4 | reverse complement strand
CAAGTCGTTTAAGGTTAGGGGATATTTTTATTATCTTTTGACTAATGAATCGCGTGACAGTTCGGCAATGCTCTTTGCGCCAGTCAAGGTCATGGCAACCCGCATCTCTTTTTCATACAGTTCGAGCAGGTTTTCTACCCCAGCGCGCCCTTGCGCTGCTAGAGCGTAAATAAACGAGCGGCCGAGCATGGTGCAATCTGCGCCGAGTGCCAACATGCGTACCACGTCTAGACCAGTGCGGATACCTGAATCGACCAGAATTTTCAGGTCGCCTTTGACCGCATCGGCAATCGCGGGTAGCGCTTGCACGGTAGAAAGCACACCATCTAACTGACGGCCCCCGTGGTTAGACACCACAATGCCGTCTGCGCCAAAACGCACCGCATCTTTTGCATCTTCCGTATCCAAAATGCCCTTGATGATCATTGGGCCGTCCCAGAAATCACGGATCCACTCCAAGTCTTTCCATGAAATGGAAGGATCAAAGTTCGCGCCCAGCCAGCCGATGTAGTCTTCCAGTTTGGTCGGTGAGCCACGATATTTGGAGATGTTACCCAAATCGTGCGGCTTACCAAGCAAACCCACATCCCATGCCCAGCTTGGGTGTGTCATGGCTTGCAATACACGGCGCATCGCCGCGTTAGGGCCGCTCATGCCAGAATGCATATCGCGATAACGTGCACCCGGTACCGGCATATCTACGGTGAACACGAGATTTTTCACGCCTGCGGCTTTGGCACGCTCCAACACGTTTTTCATAAAGCCGCGATCTTTTAAAACGTAAAGCTGGAACCAGATTGGACGATGAATCGAAGGCGCCACTTCTTCAATGGGACAGACCGAAACCGTGGAAAGAGTAAAAGGAATGCCTTTCGCTTCCGCCGCTTGCGCGGCTTGCACTTCGCCACGGCGGGCGTACATACCGGTTAAACCCACAGGAGAAAGGGCGATCGGCAGTGCCATTTTTTCGCCAAACAGCTCGGTTTCTAAACTCAGCTCAGACATATCACTCAGTACACGTTGGCGCAGTGCAATGTCGGCCAGATCATCGGTATTGCGTCTGAGCGTGTGTTCTCCATACGAGCCGCCATCGATGTAGTGGAACAAAAAGGGCGGGAGTTTGGCTTTGGCTGCCGCGCGGTAATCGGTCGAAGCGGAAATGATCATAATGCAATCCTATTCTGGGAATGTTTCTTTTTTGCTCAAGCCCATACACGAGGTGCAAGGTGAGTTTGAGCAATGAGAGCGAGACGCTCGCTCTCGGTACTGATTAAAGTTTTAGCGGTTCATTAAAGCATCGGTCATGTTGAAGCCGTAAATCACGGTCATGCCGATGATGCCGGTCAAAACAAGATAGTAGAGGGTTGGCAATACGGTTTTGCGCAGTGTCGCACCTTCACGCCCCAGCAGGCCAACCGTAGCTGATGCTGCGACCACGTTGTGGATGGCAATCATGTTACCGGCGGCGGCCCCCACGGCTTGCAGAGCGATGATCACCACGCTAGAGATGGTCAGCGTTTGTGCCACTTCAAATTGGAATTGGCTGAACATCATGTTGGACACTGTGTTGGAACCAGCAATGAAAGCGCCCAGTGCACCAACGGTTGCACTCAGCATTGGGAAAGCGTCACCCACTAAACCTGCTGCAAAGTTAGCGGTCGTCACCGGCATACTGGCTAAATCTGCGCCGTTAACTCCAGAGTTAATGAAAATCCGCACCATCGGGATGGTAAATACCAGTACAAAGCCTGCGCCAATCAAGGTTTTGGTCGATTCACCAAACGCTTTGCCCATCGGCGCTAAGCTGCGAGCTTGAGTGAGAACCGCAATCAAGGCCACAAACACCAGAATGCCACCAGGTAGATAAAGCGGCTCAATGGCAGTGCTGATGCCGGTTTCACCTAAAATATTGCTAAAGGAAACCTTGATACCCAGTAGCAACGCTTTGAAATCCGCACTCACACGGCTAGCGACGAGAATCACTGCCAGCAACACATAGGGTGCCCACGCTAGAGCAAGGCTCATAGGCTTGGCTTTGACTTCATCCAGATCCATTTTCAGCGAGCCTAACCATTCCGCAGGCCATTCGTTTTCAGGACGAAAATCCCATTGGGTTTTGGGTACCAAGAAGCCTTTTTTCGCCGCTGTTACCACAATTGCAAGGCCAACGAGACCGCCCATGAGTGAGGGAAACTCAGGGCCGAGGAACACGCCGGTCAGCGCGTAAGGAACAGTAAAGGCAAGGCCTGAAAAAATCGCGAAAGGTAGAATGTCCAAACCTTCCGTCCAACTGCGATTTTTACCGAAGAAACGCGTCAACATCATCGCCATCAAAATGGGCATCAGTGTGCCGACTGAGGCATGGATCAGCGCCACACTGGTGGTGATTTGCTGCAGATACACATCCCAGTTTGAACCGTTGGCAATCAGCGCTTCCGTGATGTTGTGGGTGTCCAGACCTTTGTTGACGCCAACAATGATTGGCGTACCAACTGCGCCAAATGAAACGGGCGTCGATTGGATCATCATGCCCATTAACACCGCCGCAAGGGCGGGGAAACCAATCGCAACCAGCAGTGGGGCGGCAATCGCTGCAGGCGTTCCGAAGCCTGAAGCGCCCTCAATAAAGGAGCCAAAACACCAAGCGATGATGATGGCCTGCACGCGGCGATCCGGTGAAATGTTGGTAAAGCCGTTACGAATCGTGGTAATCGCACCTGTGTATTTGAGCGTGTTGAGCAGGAAAATCGCACCAAACACAATCCACAACACAGAGACCGTGATGCCCAAACCTTGCAATACGGAGGCGATCACGCGGTTAGCCGACATATCCCAAAATATCAGGGCAATCGCAACGGTAAGGGCGAAAGCCACAGGCATGGCTTTCTTGGCTGGCCAGTTGAGGCCGACCAGTAAAATAGCGGCCACCACTATGGGTGAAAAGGCCACCAGTGCGAGCAGTGTTTCATTCATGGAGTACTTCCTCGTCCTTGAACTCTCCATCAAGCGGGATGAGCTAACGCGCACAGAATGTAGGGTACGGCTAACCAGTAAGAGTTCGGTTGTTGATTTTTTATAGTTGTGATCGGGTTGTTAAGTTGACGTGAATTTACTGCTTTATTTTTTGTGGATATAGGGAAATAATGAAATTCATTATTTCCAAAAATAACAAAATCAGATGCGTGCCGATGACTTAATTTTGTTTTATCAAGTGATTGAATTGGGGAGTTTCAGTAAGGTTGCAGAGCAAAATGGCCTTACAAATTCGGTGGTTAGCAAAAGATTGGCGCGATTGGAAGAAGAGCTCGGCGTGCAGCTATTGTATCGAACAACGCGTAAATTGACCTTGACTGAGGCGGGTAAGGCGTTACTACACGGTGCCAAAAATGTGAAGCAAGCCACTCAGGAGGCGCTGGATGCAGTCGTGGGATTTGGTGAAAACGTCAGCGGCCACATCAAAATGTCGGTGCCAACCATCTCGGGCGACTTGATTTTGGCCGATGCGGTCGCCGAGTTTTGTAACCTGCATCCGGGGCTGACGGTAGATATGTCGCTGGATAATCGCTTTGTGGATTTGGTGGAAGGCGGCTATGACTTGGTGATCCGCACCGGTTATTTGGAAGATTCGAGCTTGATTGCGCGGCATATTTTGGACTCGCAGTGGGTGGTGTGCGCCTCTCCCGCTTACATTGCCCGTAATGGTAAGCCGCTCAAGCCAGAAGATTTAGCTAGACACAACTGCTTGCAATACGCCTATCAAACCACGGGGGCGACCGATTGGGAATTTAAAGGGGCAAAAGGCAACTACATAGTTAAAGTGTCCGGTACCTTTTCGACCGATAATGCCACCGCACTGCGTAAAGCCGCGCTTGGTGGGCATGGCATTGCTTATGTACCGCGCTGTTTGGTGTATCACGATTTTCGTAATGGCGAATTGGTGGACGTGTTTCCAGAACAAGTCGGTAAAAAGCTTGGTATCTACGCAGTTTATCCATTCACTCGCCAACCGCCCAACAAAGTGCGTTTGTTGATTGAGCATATCCGCGCCCGTTATTTAGCGATATCACATTATTTTTAAAAGATAAAAAACTCACTCATCAAGGCCACTTCCTATGAGGATTATCACTTCTTGGGCATTTCCCGTAAAAAGGCGTGGTAACAAATTGCGCATATTTTCAATCCTAAGTCTATCCTTTTGAATAACGTGTAAACGAATGAAGGATACCTCAAATGCGTCATGGACTAAGCAAATGGCTGTGGATTCCACTTTTGTCATTATCGGCGGCTTTTTCTGTTAAGGCTGACACCTTGCTACTGACTTCGCTAGATTGGCCGCCCTATTCAGGTGATGGGTTGGCTGAAAAAGGTGCCTCGATTGCGGTGGTTAAAGCGGCCGTTGAAGCGATGGGCCATGAGTTGGTGGTTGAGTTTTATCCTTGGTCACGAGCGGTGCATCTGGCGAAAGAGGACTCTAAATACTCGGGTTATTTTCCAGAATATTTTTTTGAAGATAACAGCTTACTCTTCTCCGATTCTATCGGCACCGGTCCATTAGGTTTTGCGGAAAATGTGGCAAACCCAGTTCAATGGTCGGTGCTGGATGATCTTAAGCCTTACACGATTGGTGTAGTACGTGATTACGTTAACACGCCTGAGCTCGATAACATGATTGCACAAGGTCAATTGCTCTCTTCTGCGGTGAACAGTGATGTGCAGAATTTACAAAAAATTGCTAAAGGCCGCGTTCCTTTAGCAGTGATTGATAGCAACGTATTTAATTACCTCAAAAATAATGATCCCAGCCTTACCGCAGATAAAGACAAGCTGCAAATGAACAAGCAGTTGTTGGTGGAGAAAGATCTGCACATCGCATTTCGCAATGATCCCCAAGGCCAGAAATGGCAAGCCATCGTGAATGAAGGCCTGAAAAAAATTGATATCAACCAGATCATGAACAGCTACATGTCGAAGTAGCGGGTGGCTAGCAATGTCAGATGGGAAGGTTTAACGAGAGGGGGGCCTCTCAGTTCCCGCTTTGTTGGTGAAGAGTGTTTTGCTCTTGAGCCTTCTGTATCAACGGAGGTCACATGTTTAGAAGTATAAAATTCGTAGCAATAGTACAAATTGTTTTGGCGGTTTGTGCAGTTTTGCTGGGGTTAACCGTCTTTGAATACAAAAAGGCGCTGAATAATATTACCGACGATCTCAATTTGACTGTGAATAACACGTTATCGCGTTTACAGGTTAATTTACCCAAACCCTTATGGGATTTTGATTTAGAGTCAGTCAAATCCGTTATTAGCGCGGAGTTAAAAACCCCAGAGATTTCTTCAATCAAAATTAGTGATACAGCGGGTAAACCGATTCTTTATTTGATGCCAGGTTCGGAAAAAGATGAGAACGGCCAGCCAATCATCGTGAATGTGGAAAATGACAGTTCGATCTCGTCGCTTCCTTTGGTGAGTGGGCCGCTTGAATTTGTCGAATATGGTAAGAAAAACCCGATCGGCTCAATTGATATCCATTATTCAGATGAGCTCATGCAACAGCAACTCACGGAGTCCATTTCGTTTAACCTATTCAAAGTGCTGATCTTGGCGATTCTGATCCCCTGCATGTTGTTTGTCATTTTGAATTTCGCGGTATTGAAGCCCCTGAATGAGTTAGGAGACAAAACTCAAGCGCTATCCAGTGGTGATGGTGATCTAACCCATCAATTGCCACCTGCCAAATACAAAGAATTTCAATCCGTTACACAAGGTATAAATCAGTTCACTGCAACACTGCGCACCGTAGTGTCTGAAATGAATGAAGCATCGGGTGAACTGGGGCAACAAGCTCAACAAAGTCGTGAAAAAGCAGAAGAGAACGTCGCTCAAATTAACAAGCAAAAACATCAACTTGAAACCATCGCTGCTGCTGCGACAGAGTTGAATCATTCGGTAGTGACGGTTGCCCAAACGGTGAACGATACCGCTCAGCAAGCCCTCACTGCGACCCATTTAACCGACACCGTTGTGAAAGAAATTGGTTCCGCGACTGCCGATATTTCCAACATGTGTAGTGAAATGACCCGCGTTAACCAAGAGATGAATAAACTGCTGGTGGAAGGTGAAAAAATCACCACGGTTTTGAATGTGATTAATGACATTTCGGAACAGACCAATTTATTGGCTCTGAATGCTGCAATTGAAGCGGCACGCGCTGGGGAACAAGGACGAGGGTTTGCGGTAGTCGCTGATGAAGTGAGAAACCTAGCAGTAAAAACCAGTCAATCTACAGAACAAATTAAAGCCAACATTACCAACCTAAATCGCGCAACGAATACGGTCGAAGAAGAGTTGACGCGTATGACAGGGTTACTCGAAAAAACAGCCGAAAAAGTGAGCCATTCACAAGCTTCTATTCGGGATGTTAAGTCGTCTGTCGAAATGATTTCTGAGCGAAGTGATCAGATCCATTTATCGGCGGAGGAACAAAGAACAGCGATCGAAGAAATCAGTCATGCCATCGTGGAGGCTTCGGAAGCTGCAAATAGTGTGTATGAACGGGCTGCCCAAAACGCAGAAGGAACCAAGCGGGTGAGTGCGATCAGTGCGTTAATTGCTGAACATATGGCGAAGTTCAGAACCTAAGTCAATAACAGGAGCGTTTATGATGAAATCCATTGTTACTCTAATCAGTTTAGTGTTGTGTAGTTTTTCCACTTGGGCGCAGACGATCACGGCCGCTCAAGACCCATGGCCGCCTTTTGTGATGGATAATCCACAGCAAAAAGGGCTTTCGGTGGATATTGTCACCGCAGCATTTGCGACACAAGGTTACACGGTGGAATTCACTATAATGCCTTGGTCACGAGCATTGAATGATGTGAAAGAGGGGAAAATTGATATTTTACCGGCGACGTGGTTTACCCAAGAAAGAACCTCATACCTCAATTACTCTGATCACTATCTGATCAACCAAGTGAAGTTTATTAAGAAAGCGGGTGACAGTTTTGAATTTGCAGGTCTTGCCAGTTTGAACGGTAAGAAAGTCGGGATTGTTCGTGGTTATGGCTATGGCGACGAGTTTATGAATGATCCCTCTTTTTTCCGGCCTGAATCGACAGACTTAAAACAAAACCTACAGAAACTGCAAGCGGGTCGTATCGATCTGGCGGTGGAAGATGAGCTAGTCTCGAAATCGATCATTACGGAGTCGGGAATGAACTTGGCCGATTTTGCTTTTACCAACCAAGCCATTTCTGAAAACCCGTTGCATGTGACTTCCGGTAAAGTGAACCCACGTTCGGAAGAGTTAGTGGCGGCCTTCAATAAAGGGTTAGCGGAAATTAAAGCCAACGGTACATTTGATAAATTACTGGCGACTTACGGTATAAAATAAGTGGTAACGCTGCCTGTTTCGGCTAGTGAACAATAAAAAACTCGCTCAACCTGAGCGAGTTTTTGTTGTCGGCGGCCAAACCGAAAAGGCAGCTATGCCATGGTGAAATGAACGGAATACGAGTTAAACCTCATTCACGATAAAATAAGTATAGACCGCATTCGTGAACTTGATATGAATGCTGCTGCATTTTCTTGTTTTTACCAAACCTCAGGCTGTGTACATGCAAAAGAGGGGCATATTGTATTTTGCTGTTCAATTCATGACGGGAGAAAGAGCAAACAGAGCCAGTGAACTGCGCAGCTGGTTGAAGTAGAAATGCGCTTTTTCAACGTGTTGGTATTCCAGTTGCCATTCGGCACTGCGTTGTGCATAACAAAAGGCGTTGAGGTGTAGGAGCAGATGATCGCTGATTTGGCACAACGTGGGATTTACACGCTGCATTAACTCCACTTCTTCAATCGAAAGAAATTGCAGTAACGCATAGGCTTGATTGAGGGCATCAAACGCGCGTTGATACTGGCCGATGTTGTTGAAAATTTCAGACTGCGCAATAGCGGCATCACGCAGACCAGTGATCAAACACGCCATCTGGCATGGTTTCGTCTGCTCATCATGTGCGGCACTGTGAATATGTTGCGGCATGTAGTGTAGAACATCTTCTAACAAGTAATGGGCTTGCGACCAGTGTCCTTGCTTGAGTAACTGTTCAGCCTGCAAAAAACTGTTCCAACACTGCTGTAATTCCATGGTCCATTCTCCCCACCAAGAAAGCGATATTTAAATGCAATTTGTTATCAAATGCAAATAATTGTCATTTTTAATGGGTGTTTTTGACTATTATTTGTACGCTTAGTCTTGAATTGGGAATAACTCACTAAAAATACAATGATTTATCTCTACACTTAGGCTACATATGAAATAAAGAACCTCGAAGGAAGGAGTGGAGCCATGGCGATTCAGCATCTGAGTTTTGAGCAGCTCTACCAAGTCGCGAAACTGGAAAAGCTAGAGTGCAAGTCAACCAAAGAGCTAGCACCTATTGATGAAATCGTAGGGCAAGAGCGGGCGCAAAAGGCGGTCGAGTTTGCGATGTCGATTAAAGAGAAGGGATACAACATTTACGCTATCGGCCGTAATGGGCTAGGTAAGCGAACCATGATTTTGCGCTATCTGAGCCGCCATCAACATGACGGTAATGAGTTATACGACTGGTGCTATGTAGCGAATTTTGAGGATGTTCGTGTCCCCAAAGTGTTGAAACTACCCTGCGGCATTGGGCAAAAATTCCGCCAAGATATCGAAAAGCTGATGACCAAGTTGGTCACGGCCATTCCATTGGCATTCGACAATGAAATCTACTTCAGCCGTGCTGAAAAGCTAAAAAATCAGCTTGCACAAAAGCAAGAAAGTGAACTGGAAAACATTACCCGTACCGCGAAAGAGCGTGGTGTAAGTTTAACCATCACCACGCAAGGAGAATATCAATTTGTCGCGCTCAACGGTGAAGAAATGCACACTGAAGAGACGTTTGATGCCTTATCTAAGCGTGAACAAGATCAGTTCAGCAGCACGATTGATGAGTTGGAAGTGATCCTACGCAACATGGTACGCCACTTAACCGAATGGGAAGAGTCGTACAGCGAGAAAATTAAAAAACTTAATGATGAAGTGACTTTGGATGTGATTGCCCACTTCATTAAGCAGCTAAAGTTAGATTATTCCAAGCATCCAGAAATCAAGGCTTATTTGACCGAGCTGCAAAAAGATATTGTTGAAAATGTCGAGATTTTCCTCGATGAAGGCGGCGATCAAGGTGAGCTCGCTAGTGCCTCGTTAGATAAAAAATTGCCGCGTCGCTACAAAGTGAATGTTTTGGTGAGCCGCAACGCGGATGAATTCCCGATCGTGGTTGAAGAGAGCCCAAACTACCATTCACTGTTTGGGTATATTGAAACGGCGACCTACAAAGGCACCGTGTTTACCGATTTTTCTTTAATTCGCCCCGGTAGCTTACATAAAGCCAATGGCGGAGTGTTGTTGATGGATGCGGTGAAAGTGCTTGAACAACCGTACGTGTGGGATGGTTTGAAGCGCGCATTGCGTTCGCGTCATCTCAGTTTCACGTCGTTGGAAAAAGAAGTCACACTCACCGGCACGGTTTCGCTCGATCCTGAGCCAATCCCGTTGGATGTGAAAATTATCCTGTTTGGTGATTACCGCACTTACGAACTGCTTGCTCACTATGATCCCGAGTTCAGTGAGCTGTTCCGAGTCACCGCTGATTTTGCGGATGAAATGCCCCGAGATGCAGACTCAGAGCTGCATTATGCGCGCTTTATTTCCAGCATCGTGCATGATGCCAATATGCTGCACTGCGACCGTAAAGCGATTGCGCGCATTATCGAACACAGTTCGCGCACCACGGGTGATCAAACCAAGCTTTCTTTGCATTCTGCGCATATTGCTAATTTGTTACGCGAATCTAACTACGTTGCGAAGCAAGCCAATGCAAACTTGATCCGTCAAAGCCATGTCGAAGAGGCATTGCGCAATCAAGAGTTGCGAGTCAACCGCTTGCAACAAAGTATGATGGAAACTTTTGTCAATGGTACTACCTTGATCAAAACCGAGGGAATGGCGATAGGGCAGGTCAATGCGCTGTCTGTGCTAGCAACCAGCGATCACGCATTTGGTATGCCAAATAGGATCACCGCAACCACTTCATATGGTGACGGTGAAATCATCGACATCGAGCGCAGTGTGGATTTGGGTGGCAGTATTCACTCTAAAGGCGTGATGATTTTGTCTGCTTACTTAAGTTCTGTTTTTGGTCGTACCGCGCGAGTACCATTGACCACTACGATTACGTTTGAGCAATCTTACGGTGGTGTCGATGGTGACAGCGCGAGCATGGCTGAATTCTGCGCGATTGTGTCAGCGTTTTCCAAACAGCCGAATCGACAAGATATTGCGATTACAGGGTCAATGAACCAGTTTGGCGAATCTCAACCGATTGGCGGCTTAAATGAGAAGATCGAAGGCTTCTTCGATGTGTGTAGCATTAAAGGACGCAAAGATACGCAAGGGGTGATCATTCCGCGTTCGAATACCCACAACCTGATGCTGCGTGCTGATATTGTGAAAGCCGTAGAAAAAGGCGAATTCCATATCTGGGCGATCGATCATGTTACCGAAGCCATTGAGATTTTCACGGGTAAGCCTGCGGGTATTGCGACTGATGATGGCAGCTATCCTGTCGATACTGTTTTTGGTTTAGCGCAGGCCAAGCTGAATGCTTTGCGCAAGTAAATTGAGTTTCTTGTAAAGTAAGGCCGCCACTGTGCGGCCTTATTCATATTTACTCATAATATTTAATATTTCTTGTTTTTTTGCTGGTTTAGTCAAATTTTTATCTGTAAAGTCGATTTTTTGACATTTTTAATGATTAACTTAATGAAAAATAAAAGTATATAAACTAGACATTTTCTTTTTTGGTATCTAAGATCATTGGCGTTTTTCTTGGGGATAATCCCATGTGCATGGATGCATTCATGATACTGATAGAGGTTATGCATGCCATTTTCACTGAAAAACTTGTCGATTCGAACACAAGTTTTATTACCCGTTTTATTTACTATGGTGGTTTTAGTTATTGCTCTTTGGCTAACTCAAACTAACTTAGTCCGCGAACAACAAGCCATTTCTGATAACACGCATGCGTTAGTGCGTTATAAAGATACTATTGCTCAAGTAGGCGATACCATTTACCCACTACGAATTAGTGCGGTATACGCGATCTATGACGCTGAACGCCGTAATAACTTCGTCACTGAACTGCGTGATGGCTTAAAAGAGGTGAATTCAGCACTAAGCGCGATGGAGCAAGATGCGCAATTTAGTAGCGATGTTCGTGTTGCGAAACAGTGCATTGAAAACTATGTAGCGGAATCACAAAAAATGGTGGCGTTGTTTAATCGCCTAGATCAAGGAATGGCTACAGCAGAAGAAGCGAATGCTTTCATTCAAAACTTCCGTGAAACGGGCAACCGTATGATCAATGCAATTAATGCGTTGTCTCAAAGAGTAAACCATTATGCGACCACATCGATGGAGCAGAGTGCAAAGAGCAATGCGGTAGTGATGCGTAATGCGATGATCACTGTGCTTTCCGTATTAGGTTTGTCTGTGGTGGCTGCATGGTTATTGTCTGGGCAAATTGTTGCTCCGATCAATAGCTTGCAATCGGTGATGCGTAAACTAGCGCATGGTGATCTGTCTGTGAAAGCGGATGATGATGGCGAAAACGAAATTGCTAAACTGAGCAAAGATGTGAACACCACGGTAAAACAACTTCACACTACGGTAGAGCAACTTACCCGTATCAGTGAAGAGGTTGCGTCTGCTTCTACCGAACTTGCTGCGGTCATGACTCAAGCTGAATCTAATGCTCAAATGGAGCTGATGGAGATTGAGCAAGTTGCTTCTGCTGTGAACGAGTTGGCAAGCACCGCAGATAATGTGAGTGACAACGCCTCTTCTGCTGATGCAACTGCGCGTGAAGCAGATGCCCTAGCGAAATCAGGTCTGACGATTTTTACTGAGAGTAACCAAGCCAGCGAACAGATGGCTTTAGCTCTGAATGATGCTGCTCAAGTCGTCCTGCGCTTAAAAGAGCAATCTGAGCAAATCAGCAATGTAATTGAAGTGATCCGTGGGGTTTCTGATCAAACCAACCTATTGGCGCTGAACGCGGCGATCGAAGCGGCGCGAGCGGGTGAATCTGGACGTGGCTTTGCTGTGGTGGCTGATGAAGTCCGTATGTTGGCAGCACGTACTCAGGAGTCAACCAAAGAAATTCAAGCCATTATTGAAGAGCTGCAAGCACAATCGAATACGGCAAATGACAGTATGCAATTGAGCTTGGACATGTTGGCACAAAATAAAGCACTGACCGCGAAAGCGAATGATGCCCTGGTTGGTATTACTGAATCGGTTTCTGATATTAACGATAGCAATGCCCAAGTTGCGACCGCGGCTGAGCAACAATCTCATGTAACACAAGATATCAACCGTAACGTTTCGAACATGTCTACACTGGTACATCAAAACGTAACAGGCATCAGCCAAAGTGCGAGTGCAAGTAATGAACTCTCGCATCTTGCTGAGAAACAAAAAGCTCAATTGGCGTTCTTCAAGCTATAAACATTAAGATTTAGCCGTAAACGTATACGAAAGTGATATAAACTGGCTAAGTGCTTAAAAAGCCACAGAATCATAATGATTTTGTGGCTTTTTTTATAGGTAATTAGGATAGATAACTACCTGTTTATCATGGGGTTAATTCTGTTATCTGATGCTTTCTTCTCTATTCTCTACGTGTTGGAAAATTAAGCTATCTTTCCCTATTTTTTCTCTTTATATTGATGAAATAACAAGCAAAGTGTGACACAAGTCGCCTAAGTGATGTCAGTGGACAAGGAAAGGAAAAGGTATGGAAAAGAATGAAAGTCTGTTTCAGTGGGAAAGAGTAAGGCGTTTTAACTTTCCGGTGTGGACGGTGTTAGTCGGCACTCTTTTTGCGCGCACGAGCTTTTTTATGGCTTGGCCTTTCTTAGTGGTGTTTCTCTATCAGGATTATCACGCGACCGCGACACAAGTGGGCGCTATGCTAGCTACATCGGCATTGGTCGGTTCTTTGACTGGGCTATATTCAGGCTACTTATCAGATAAGTTTGGTCGCAAATGGGTTATGGTCAGTGGTGCTTTAATCGCGACGGTTGCTTATACCGGGATTGGCTTATCAAACCAAATTTGGCAATTCTTCATCATGATTGTATTAACAGGCTTAATGCGACCGATGATTGAAGCACCAGGAAAAGCGGTAATTGGTGATAATCTGCCGAATGAAAAAGACAGAGAACTAGCGCTTAATGTACGTTATTTCTTGCTTAATCTCGGTGGGGCAATTGGTCCATTAATCGGTATTACTCTTGCTTTGGCACACCCTCAAGTGCTGTTTATGGTCACTGGTGTGGCTTATTTTCTGTTTGGTTTGTTTTTACTGGCGACTTTGGAACGTAAAGGTCGTTTTCAGAAACCAGATCGATCACTACTGCCCAATTTTTCTGCCACTTTGCGTGTGATCAGCAAAGACAGCGTGTTCGTCAAAATGATGTTGGCGAACTTCCTGATGATGTTTGTGTATGGGCAGGTGGAGTCGTCTTTACCACAAGTTATTGTTCGTTCAGGTATTGCGGATGCAGCGCAACTGGTGGCGGGGTTAGTTTTGGTCAACACGATGACCATCATCTTATTCCAATTCCCCACCTTGAAACTGTTGGAAAATGTACCGTTGTTTACACGGACCCAGTTGGGTATGGCATTGATGGGCGTTGCTCAAATTGGGTTTATGTTTACACCCGAAGCGTGGCCTTTAGGTTGGTATTTGGCGTGTTTTGTTTTGAGCATGGGGGAAGTGATCGCATTTCCAACGCTGAATGTACAGATAGATCGTCTAGCACCACCTCATTTAAGAGGCTCGTATTTTGGGGCTGCCGCACTGTATTCATTAGGCTTTGCGATTGCTCCTCTGGCCGGAGGCATGATGATTGAATATTTGAATGCTCAATGGCTATACGGATTTTGTTTTGTGTTGTGTTTAGGAATGATAGGGCTGTATTGGTTGGCACAACGGGAACAAGAGCATGGTGCGAAAGAGGTTTTGCCGAGAGCAACAGGGTGCTAGATAAGTGATTATTTCTCGTTGAAATGTTCGGACAACGCAGATCGTCTGATCTGCGTTGCGTTATTGCCTTGATCATTCACGGTGTATTCAAACCCTTCACGAATAAACCGTTGAGTGGGATTGGTCGGTTGGATGCGCTTGAGCTGTGGGGAGTTGAATGTTCCGGCTAGCTCATAAACAAACGTTCCATTTCCGGTTCGAATGGTGATAGCGACACCATCAAATTCGAAAGTCGTGCTGATCAACCGATCATTACGAAACACGCCTTGCTCATTAAAACGCAGCACTTCGGTTTGATAGCTTGGTGCACCAATCTCAATCCAAGACCCAAAAACGTGTTTAGGGTTGACATAGTCTTGGTAGCTCACATACAGCAGCATGGCAAATGCAACGCCTAAGATGGAGAGTGATGACCAGAATACGGATTTAAATACCAGTTCTTTTGACATGTGCTCACTTGGCCGAAAAATTCATGATGACAATGGATGTCTATTTAGGTCATAGGTAGCGAAAATCACACCTTACTGACGATCCTGATGGTTATAGGATAATAAAAAATCATTGAATAAAGCAGCATAATATACGCCAAAAGTCGTAATTTTATGCCAACGCTTAGCTTGTGCTAAGCCACATGTAACCGCAAAAGCCATACGGTAAAAGCGTGATCCTATGTCCAAATATACTTCGTGTTGACTGACGAGACTCTTAGATATTGTGAGTAACGTTGTGCAGCTCCGAAAGGGATTCTCGATCTTTTGTTATTGATTTTAGCTTAGTTCATCCACCGGTGACTCTTGTGCAAACTCAGGCGATGAGTTACAACTCTCGCTTGGATTTTGCAGTTCATACGCTGCAGTAATGAATACAACAGACAGGAAGAAAAAATGATTAAGGAAAATGTGTATTTTGATGGCAAAGTAAAGTCACTGGGGTTTAGCCAACAAGACGGTGAAAGCACCGTTGGTGTTATGGCGGCGGGTGAATACACTTTTGGTACCGGTGCACCAGAACGTATGACCGTCGTGAAAGGGGCATTGACCATTAAACGTGCCGGTGAAGAGAACTGGACAACGTTCACTGCGGGTGAAGCATTTGATGTTGCGGGTAACTCCTCTTTTGATCTGCAGGTGGAAGTTGCAACGGCGTATTTGTGTGAGTTTTTACCTGCCTAATAAAAAAATATCCTCCGGCATAGCCGGAGGTTTTTCATATGCGCCTATAAGGCTTTCTTACAAGCAGCACCCTAACAGGCGCATTACGATCTGACATTTGCATATGACGATTAATTACGGCCCGTAAACGGGCTTCCTGCATATGGGATCGACAATTGCTCTCCCATTTTATCCTGCTCCAACTGATGCTTTATGTAGTTCTGTATCTTGGTCGTATTTTTACCAACCGTATCTACATAATACCCTCGGCACCAAAATTCCCGATTCCGATATTTAAATTTCAAATCTCCGAATCGTTCATAAAGCATTAGGCTACTTTTACCTTTCAAGTACCCCATAAAAGCTGAAACGCTCATTTTCGGCGGAATTTCTAAAAGCATGTGGATATGATCCGAACAGCACTCTGCTTCAAGAATGTTCACATTTTTCCATTCACATAGTTTCCTCAATATTTCTCCCACTGCTCTACGTTTTTCTCCGTAGAACACCTGACGTCGATATTTCGGTGCAAAGACTATGTGGTATTTACAGTTCCAGCGCGTGTGCGCTAAGCTCTTTTCGTCCCCCATTGGGACCCCCTTTCAATTTCTGTTTAACTCTCGCAGTTGCCAGACCGCAAGAGTGTTTTAACAAATTGAAAGGGGCTTTATAACTGACTTATAGCTGAAAGCTTTACGGAACCCCCAGCCTAGCTGGGGGTTTTCTCTATACAAAAAAAGCCACACCGTAAAGGGTGTGGCAAACCATCGATGATCTCTCTTTCCATTTCAAAAGCACACAGCATGATCAAACAAGGTGCTACCTTAGGGGAGTTTAGTTGGCTAAAGTCCCATTGTTAGCGCCTGTTGTTTAGGCAACATTCTGTTCTTTAGAGTTGGAATTGGCAGTGGATTTCACATGGGTTCCCCAAACGAGGGAGCTATATGGCATACGCCCGATCATTTATTCCCATTGAGAGAGACAAAGGGCGTATGCCGAAATCGGATTTCAGTGTTTTCCAACCAACTCAATTGAGTACTGGCTAGTAGTTTTCAAAATGGCCTGCGTTGTAATCGCGAATCGCTTGCTCAATTTCTGCCATACTGTTCATTACAAACGGTCCGTAATGCACGACAGGTTCATTGATCGGTTCACCCATCAATATTAAACATCCGCTAGGTTGTTGAGCCTCGATCGTCAAACGTTCACCAACAGAAAGCATCGCCATGTTTCCCGCGCTGAGAGATTGCTGACCAATAGTGATATTGCCACGGTATACATACAACATCGCGTTAAAGTGCTTGGGAGTATCGAAGCGAATCTGCTGCCCTGCTTCTGCTCTCCAATCGGCAACACTGGTTGCAACTCCCGTATCCGTTAACGGTCCTGTGATAGCTTCTCCATCCACAGTGATAGAACCTGCGATGACACGCAGTAAACCTTGTTGTGGCTGCGAATATTCAACAATGCTCTCTGGTTGAAAATCATGGTATTTAGCCGGTGACATCTTGTCACGAGCAGGTTGATTAATCCAAATTTGAAAACCGTGTAACTGCCCTTCTTGCATAATGGGCATTTCACTATGGATGACACCGCGCCCTGCGGCCATCCATTGTGCGCCACCGGAGCGCAGCTCACCAATGTTGCCCATGTGATCGCGATGTTGGAAGTGGCCTTGCAACATGTACGTCAGCGTTTCAATGCCACGGTGTGGGTGTGGTGGAAATCCACCCACGTAATCAGCACGGCTGTCCGCTTTTAGCTCATCTAGCATCAAAAAAGGTGAAAAGTTTGAGCGTTGAAATCCAGCGATGCGTTGAATTTTCACTCCATCCCCATCGGATGTTGGCTGTGCGGGAACTGTCTGGCGAATTTCGCGGTCTTTAAGCATGAGGCTTCTCCATTGCAGATTGTGCGCCGATGGGAGTCATTGTAGAGAAGTGAGAGCAAGATGATCAGCAGGGGAAATTGAGGCTCATATTCGAGAAATTTGAATGATTGACTTTGATGACGTAAGCCAACGTGTAATAAGCCAGTAAACTTAATCGTAATGGACGCAACTCAAGAGGGAGGAAAAGCGATGGCGATTTTACCCAAACACACGGATCAGTATTCCAATTATGATCCTAGCCAAGATCTTACCAAAGAGCAGTTGCAACGCTTTACGCAGACGGCAAATTACGCGCAACATAAGCGAGAGGAGTTGCAAGAATCACAACCTTCTTTCATTCAGCACGCCAAACGCACGGCATTAAAACCCGTGGTTAAACCCAAACCAGATAAGCCTAACACGGTTCGATATGCAGTATGGATAACGCTCTTCGGCATCGTAGGGTTATGGACTATGTATATGATGGGCTCAAATTAATGGGCTTTTTTCAATGGTGTCACATTCGGGGCATCATTAGGGGTGAGGTTTAAGGTCGTATCGATAGGCGGAGGATAGGCGGCCTCATGGTAGTATCGATATTGATTCTTACCACCATGTTTTGCTGCATACATGGCTTTATCTGCACAACGGGTGAGCTCAGAAAGCGTAATCGCATCTTTAGGGTAGATCGCTACCCCAATACTCACGGTCAGGTGGTTGAGCATCTCGGTTTCGGGATAACGGTCAACAAACAAATAGCAAATGCGTTCAAGAATACTATCGAGGTCGCGTAAGCTACGCACGCCATAAAGCAGTAAGACAAATTCATCACCAGCAAAACGAGCGATCGAATAATCGTGCTGATTGGTGGTGCGGTCTTTATTACGCACATTATTGCGTAATCGGTGGGCAAAATGTTTCAACACTTCATCACCCACATCATGACCATAACTGTCATTAATACGTTTGAAATTGTCGATATCAAGAAACACCAAAGCAGTAATGCTGTTGGTACCATTTTCCTCTTTGAGTTTCTCGGTTGCCCAGTTTTCAAAGCTCCAACGATTCGCTAACCCTGTTAATGGGTCAAGATAAGCTAGCTCTTCAATTCCTTCCTGATACAAGGCGTGAATATAGTTGATCGCGCGAGAAAAAAAGAAAGAGGCGGTATTGCAGATAATGGTCAGTGCGTACAGGCTGATTAAAAAATAGCTGTGTCCAATGTGATTTTCGCCGGTTTTATAATGGAGAAACAGGACGGAAACCGTGATTGCTAAACAAATGGCCGCACTATAAACCACCCCCATTCTAAATGGGTTGATCATGACTAACGTTGTGATAAGAGGGTACAGCCATAAAAGATGCCATAACTCTCCTTGATTATTACTGACAAGAGCAACCGCATAAGTGAGCAGTATTAAAGAAAGAATTAAATCGGCTTGTGTATGGAGTTGACGGTGGCGATTAAGCGAAAGCATATTCAAAAGGGAAGCAATACCGCTTAATAAGAGTAGGGCACAAGATAACGATTGGTGATTAAGGTAGTAATAAAAAGCAAAAACCAGAAAAATAGCGGTAACAACGCCTGAGCTGATCAGAACAATATGCTGCTTACGAGCAAAGCGCATCTCCGTCATCTCTTTTAATTGGTTGCCAACGAAGCTATCCATGCCAAATCCGAACCATTTTGTGAAGTTAGCTAAAGTTTAGATGAAATTAGCTTATTTGAAGGGCAGAAATAACGAAATAGTGTGATTTTATTCATCTTTTTGATATGCAAATGGGATTAAATGCCTAGCGTTAGATGATCTAGATCCAGAAAGATAAATATTCAACTACTACTTTTGGTTGATTTTTTATCTTGTTGAAATTCGTTACTCAACCAATTTCTTAATTTCAGCACGGCTTCAGAACGTAATTTATCGGCATGACAGGCAAAGTAATAACCTTGGTCAGGGTGAATTACGCGCTGCCCAATTTCTTTCAAAATGCCGCTTTCAACTTCCTGTTTGACAAATAATCGGTGAGTAACAAACAAGCCTAACCCACTCAATGTGGCTTGTAAGGCTTGCGCTGAGGCGGCAAAAGAAAGATTGCGTTGCTGCGTGGGGGGCGTTACATGGTTGGCTTGACACCAAATGTCCCAATCTTGCTGACGCCGCGGGTTATTCACAAAAATAGCAGGAAACTGTGTTAATGCGTGTTCTGCGGTAAGTTCGGCCTTGAATGCGTTTTGGTTTATCACCATCACCAATTCATCCTCAGCTAATTTTTCGCAATAGTAACCTTGCCAGTCACGTAATTGACCATGAATCAATGCGACATCAACCCCTTGCTCTTCTAAGGAGAAGGTTCCGGTTAACGTGGAAATGCGGACATCGACTTCTGGAGCGAAAGCTTGAAAGCTGCTCACTCGTGGAATCCACCAATGCAGAGCTAAGGAGTTAATCATATTAAGGGTAATACGATTGCTGTATGTCGGTTTGAGTAGTGATTCCGTCGCTTGTACGATTTGTTCTAGGGCTGGGGCGACCTTTTGATAGTAACGTTTACCGGTACTGTTAAGTATAACTTGACGACCGACACGATGAAAAAGAGCCTGCCCCAGTTGTTGCTCTAAGGCTTTTATCGCTTGGCTAATCGCTGAATGGCTGACACTTAAGGCTTCTGCTGCAAGCGTCATGCTACCTGTTTCCGCCACGGCAACAAAGGAATAAAGGGATTTGAGTGGGATGAGTTTACGCATTATCAAACTTGTAAGTTTAACTAACATGTTTGGTTAATATTACTCGTTATTTTTTATGTCGTCATCTCCTTACACTAGAGACAATGTAAGGAGATTGGTATGCCTAATTATTTATTTCCAGTGTGGTTCATGTTGTTATCGACTTTCAGTTTGTCGTTGACCGGACTATTGAGTAAATACCTCGCACAGATGATGCCGATTGCCGTGCTAGGCTTTTTACGCTTTATTATTCCCGCCTTGTTCTTATTGATGGCGATGCAATTGACTCATTTTCGTTGGCCACAGAAAAACATGTTATTTTCTTTGATGATTCGCGCAGTCTGTATTGCGGGTAGCCAACTCTGCTTCATCTATTCATTACAAGCCCTTTCGCTAGTAGAAAGCGTGGTGCTATTCAGTACTGGTCCGTTGTTCATCCCAATATTTGAAAAACTACTCTGGGGGGGAAAATTGGCTTGGCGAACGGTAGTGAGCGTATGGGTAATATTGGTCGGTGTCATGATGTTGGCCGGAAATACGGGAAGTATTCTCTGGCGCCCAGAGTTGCTTATAGGATTAGGGGCTGGACTATTTAATGCGGGATCTCAACTGAGTTTGTTCCGCGCAGCAAAAAGTGATATGCGTTCAATTGAGATCCACGCTTGGACATTTTTGGTTGCTGCCTTATTACTGAGCCCACTCTTATTGCTGGTTTCTTGGGGCGGGGATTTAGCTTCAATAACCGGAATTGGTTTTGATAAGGAGGGGATGTTCACTCTTGGTGCTTTAATCTTGGCTTCGGTATTGGTCGTGAATACACAGGTTTTCCGTGCCAAAGCCTATCGTTTGGCCAAGTCAGGTTCCCAGCTTGCTCCACTGATTTTTACAAACTTACTGTTTAGTGCGTTATGGCAAATGCTGTTTTTTGATGTGGAATATGGGCTCACTCAGCAACTGGGTTTAGGGTTGATTATTGTGACAACGGTGATTAACGGGATAATTCCTCGCTTCACGGAGCGTAAAGCGAGGTTAAAAACGGTATAGGCGTGCAGGTTTTAGCGTTTCACTAGTCCGTAAGGAAGTTGGGTAAACACCTGTGGTTGTTGGTTGATCATCGGGGCGGGATTCACTGAGCGCCAATCGAGCAGCATGATCGCCAACACATTGCGGTGTTCGCCGAGGGAGAGATCAAAATCACCAGCCGTTGAGGGGATCATGCCTTTTTGTGTATCCACTTGTGCTTGGATAAATTGGCGGGTTTTCAGAACCACCGGATCGTTTTCAAGTCCAGCAAGCAAAAATGAAATACCCACTTCCGCCACAATATCAGGTTTAGCTCGCTGTAAAATCGTATCGAGGTTAGCGCGGAAATAATCATAGATCCATTGATGTTGTTGTTCACTGACGCGATGTTGGTAATATTCTGAATCTGCAAAAATAATGTGCGTCATACCGTACAACTTATTGCCGTATTGCTGATCATCGAGTGTGCTATCTCGCTGATCGGGATATGTGTTTCGAAAAGCTTGAATAAACGGGTCTACCACGTCTTGCTCACCTAATTGACGTAACCAATACACTTGATTGGCTAACTGAGCTGCCCAAGCTTCGATCATTCCAGTGTTGGTTGCATAAGGGGTAAAATCATAACGTCGTAAGACTTGGCGTAATTTGTCATCGTCTTTGTGTTTGAGCCCATACTCGTTAGCGCGAGCCATAGAGCCTAATAAATCGATGCCTAAATACAGGTATTCCGGCATTGTTTGGGTGGCAGAGAAACGGCGTAGAGTCCGTTCATCTTGGCTTTTTTGATAACTGTTGATGCGTTTTTGTGCATACCGCTGAATCTGTTCTGGGCTATGTACTTCTTCGGCAAAGTAATTTAAACGGCTCGCTACACGTGCTAAATCACTGCCAATCGCGGCTGCATATTTGTCGTCGAGGGTTTGTCGGTACATGCGCAGAGCGTAATGCCCCTCTTTGAAGCCGGGTAACGTAAACAGCTGTGCTTCATACGTATGGCGAATCAGATCTGCTGTGTCTTGAAAAGACAGCGAAGCAACAGAACCTAGCTCGGTTCCGTGAGGTTGGTCGGGAAGTGATCGTGTGCTATTTGCGTCTTGATAAGGTGTTAGCGACGCCTGTGTCTGTGCGTAAGTCGTGGTTGTGGTTAGTACCAGAGTGGTAATAAGGGCTGACCACATAACGATCATTTTTTTGTGCATTTTTGCTGTACTCAGTCGATATCGTTCACTTTTTAAACCAATGAACTTTAACGGAGATGTACAGCCGTGGTGTGAGTTTACCGTTAATGCTATGTCAGAAACGCAATCCGATCATAAGCGGATATTGCGAAAAGTGAGATTGATCCTCAGCTGTTTGGTTTGCCGAGTTTTAGGGATTGCGTGTTGCCAACAATGTTGCGTAGTTCCAGCCATGATCAGTAAATCGCCATGACTTAATTCACATTCGATTTTCAGGGCGGGATCCTGTTTATGGCGCAGCAAGAATCGACGACTTTCCCCTAGCGACAGGGAAGCGATTATCGGGTTTGTGCCTAATTCAGGTTCATTATCTTGATGCCACCCCATCGAATCTTGACCATCACGATAAAGATTTGCCAGCACCGAATTAAACCTCGGTTGAGCCGCCTCTTCACACTGCATTTTTAACTGCGTGAGTCGCTCAGGAAAAGGGTGAGCAGACAAAGTCAGCCCTGAATAGCGGTAATCCTCATCACCATACCAAGCGATAAGTCGAGGTTGAAGAACGCTTTTACCGAACAAACGGATACTTTTTTGCTGCCAGTTCAACTCTGTTTTTAATTGTGTCAAAGCCTCGTCTGCTTGTGGTAGTGCCAGAAATTGTGGAAACCACACGAGTTGCCCATCAAGCAGGGTAATATCTCCAGAGGGAAAATCTCGATTTAAAATAAGCGTTTTCATCATGGTTTATATTTACAATTCTGTAATCAATGGGTTTCTTTATTGTACATTTGAGTTAATCTTAGTAGACAGGCTGATCGTGAAATTTAAGATGTCAAATTGCCCTTCTACTGTAGAACAAGGCTTTTGGTTATCCTCCTAAGTTGTTTGGGTTTGCTTGCGAATGAATCGCGTGATTCACTCAGTAACTTATAAACAAAAATCAATAATAAAGCTGAGGGTTGAGGGATGGGGTTAACCTCACACAATAATCGATATATCACGGTTTTTTTCTTGTCATTACTTTTCTTCGGAATTGGCGTGGTTGAATCGCTTAACTTTAATCAACGGCTTATTTTACAAAATGATCTTCGTCAGCACGCTAAAGAAGAGTTATCCGCAGTGCGTTTCCAGTTGGAAGCCGAGGTTCTTGCCGATATTTATGCGGTAAAAAGTTTAACCCCGCTCTTAATGTTAGATCCTGAGCTAAAACTCTACCATTGGGAACAATTGTCTGCGGCGGTAATGAGAAGCAGCGACCATTTAAGAGCGCTAGGTATCGCACCTAATGATGTGGTGGTTTTTAGTTATCCTCTTTCTCAATCTCATGCCGTTCTTGGTTTAGATTACCGAACCGTGCCGTTGCAATGGGCATCGATAAAAAAAGCGCGTGAAATAAAACAAACTTTTGTCTCTGGACCTGTTGACCTTGTTCAAGGCGGGAAAGCACTGGTGATCCGAGAGCCGATATTCTATGACCCACCAACGAATAGTCGCTATTGGGGCGTTCTTAGCGTTGTGATGGACTGGGAGTCCTTGCTCTCTTCAACGAAGCTCCAAAGCTTTGGCGAGAATTTTCAGCTTTCAATCCGCGGTCGAGATAGTTTAGGCAGTGAAGGGGAAGTATTTTGGGGAGATCCACAAGTTTTCCAAGCTGCTTTTGCCAAAGAAACGGTTTATTTCCCTTATGGAAGTTGGCAAATCGCTGTAGCAGAGACACAAGGGCTATTACACCTTTTACCTTGGTATGAACAGCATATCGTACGCTTGATTGGCTATCCGATACTCATGCTTTTACTACTTGGGTTTGGTGTCATCGTGCGGCTATATCATGTGGCAGAAGAGCGTTCTTTACATGATCCTTTAACCCACCTACCCAATCGGCGGTATTTTATTTGTACCATTGATACCTATTTTGAAAATGCGAAACGTTCTGATAGCGAAGGTAATTTTGCCTTATTGAATATTGATATTGACCGTTTTAAAACCATCAATGATTCGTATGGGCATATTGCTGGCGATAAGGTTTTGGTTGCTTGTGCCGAACGCATTAAATCCTGTTTACGTGTTTCCGATTTAGTCGCCCGAATTGGAGGAGATGAGTTTTTGGTTTTAATACCACGAATTCACCGTGAACAAGATGTGTTGAAAGTGTGTGATACGATTTTGACGAATATTTCTGAAACCCCAATCGTGTATGAAAGCCAGCTGATTAACATTCGCGTCAGTATTGGTTATGCCTTGTATGATCGTGCTTTCGCAGATCCTAATGAGATGTTTAAGTTAGCCGATCAGCGCATGTATGCCGCAAAACGTAGACAAAATCCACACCACTGGCTCTAAAAGTGCATTTTGCGAAAACTTGATTTTGCAAAATGCAAAATATTCGCATGTTGTCAGTCTGCTATGAGTGTAGCTGCAATGAAACTGCTCATTATTTGTGCGTTTTTAATGCAAAAGTGTCGAATCAAAAGTTGGCACGTAACCTGCATTAATTAGATTGACCCTTCTAAGCCGAGGGTCACCTAGCCAACTGACGTTGTTAGTGAACACCCTTGTTCACACTTATAGACGGCCAATCACACTTCTTGTGGTTGGCCTTTTTTTTATCCGTCGCATTCACCATAACATTTGGGTTTTCTTGGGCATACGGCTCCTCGTGAGCAGATGAGTCTGGCGTCACCCTCAATGCCACGCTCAACCCAGTTGATATTGAGAATCTTGGCGATGGTGCGTAAATCACGCTTGATCGGCGCTGGTATAGCCGTTGTCCCTCCTTTTTGCACACAACTCATTTTCAACTCCTGAGCTATCGCAAGAGCATCGCCACCTTGGGCATTGATTGCAGGGTTAAGATCGATACCAGCACACAGCACTCGGTTATTCCCCGCAGGATCGATCACATTAATCGATTCACAACAATAAATCCGTGGTTCATCACCGACAGTCAGGATGGAGATCTGTGCTGAACTGCCATCTTGTGGCTGTGAAAGACGCCGAAATACGGCCCAATGTTGGCATGGGTCGTTCACCTTACGCATATTGCCCCAAGGGAGTGGAATTCCATTACCTCGATATACGGCTTTGAGTTTCCCCTCACCATAAGCATCAAAATAATGCCAATGCGGATAAGGAGAAACGACGGTCATTCGCCGCATTGCGACTGAAGGTGATACCCCAGCCTTTTGATGCACGCTGATTTCATAACCATTTCGATCCAGCAACTGCCTAAAAGGCACTTTAGGACAGAGTAGGGCTCCTGCAAAAAAACTGGATTCAAAATCCCGCCATGCTTGCAGAATATCTTGCGAGTTAAGCTCTGAGGATGGGGATGTTTCGACCATTTCATCCCAACCTTGAGTATGTCCGACCGATAGAACACTTTTTAAGCCATCTTTGTTGTGCAACACATTGTGGCCAATGTACACCGCAAGGTCATATTTAAGCCGTGTTGGGTATTCACGCAGTATTTCATTCAAATAAATGCGGCCGGGGGGCTCAAAGAAGGAAGTGACTAACTGCTTTGCGCTAACGCCAAGTTCATCGGTGACATCATGGGGAGTGCGCTTGACCCAGCGCACGTCCAATCCGAGACTTTTAGCAATATCCAGCAAATCCGTGACTGATAAATTAAGGCGTTTTAGTCCCACTTCTTCAGCGGCACGCTCCAGATCTGGGAAGTGATTCTGCAAGCTTTCTTGGTGAGCCCGAATTAAGAGATGGGCAAATTGACGTCCAGTGATCCCAGTTTGCGACAGCATCTCAGGGATGGCAATTTGTAAGATGTCATTAGAAAACAGAAAGCTAGGCTCAAGAGCCATGCCGCTGATCCCGCCTCGATTGCCTTTTTCTGGTGTGATGTCCACTTGTTCAGGTTCATCATCGAGAAACCAAATCGGATCTTTTTGAAACACTTCCGCGATCACTTCCAGCATTTCTACACTCGGTACCCGTTTTCCACGCTCAATCATTGAAAGGTAAGATACGGAAGGGGCGTATTCTGGGCTGACTCGAATGCAACGAGCAGAGAGATCCTCCATCGTTAAGTGGTTTCTTTTCCTTAGATTTCTGACTTTCGTTCCCAGAAAATGGGACTGTCGAACTAAACTTTTAGACACACTCATTTTGTAAAATTCACATTGTAAAATTTTTGTTGTGAAATTGTAGTCAAAAATCCGCTAGTCTACCAAGTAAGCGAAGTCACAAATCTGGCGAAAAGATCGCCAGTGCCTTTGCAGGAAAATCAATTTGCTCTGGACGAGGGAACAACGATGAACATGCTGACGTTTGATAAAACAGAAATCCAACACCAAAACAAACCCTTTATCGCTGAAGCTGTGTTCGCCGTAGAAACGGTCGCTGCCAATCAGCAACGTGAGAAACAAATCAAAGCTAAGCAGCTATTGGATAGACTTTTTCCGCTAGAAAATGGTACGCACCAAGATGTGACCGCATATGTTATCGATTACAATCACTTGTTGGCTTACTTCCAAGATGGTCGACATAGTGGTTTGAAATACCCTAAGCAATTTGTGGCGTTTAATGGTAGCAAAGAGAATCCGAGTCACATTGTGTTTCGTGATGGGCAAGGAAGCCATGTGGAGCTGACATTAGGTTGCCAACGAGGTACAGGGTGCATTGAATTGCGCGAAATTGCCGATATTCAATTAGAGACCTGTACTGTGTTGAATCATAGTGATGAACAGATGCAACCGAGTACGATTATTCGCCATTGGGTTAGTTTGATTAAAGGTGATGAGCAAGGCCGCCCACAGGCACGAATTGAAGAAAAAGAATATACCGCACGCAATGGTGATGAGTATTTCTTGGGTGATTGTTTCGCTCATTAATTGAACCCATAAAACGCAAAAAGCCAAGAGTGCAGGTTGTGCTCTTGGCTTTTTGTATGGGTATGACGCCGTGTATTCTCTGAACAGTTAAAGACTCTATATGGGGGCCGTTAAATCGGCATCACTCGGTTACGTCCTAGGTTCTTCGCGTCATACAGTAGTGCATCTGCTCTTTCGACTAAGGACTCTAAAGAATCGCCATCGACTTTCTCTACAACCCCAAAAGAGGCGGTGATGCTGCCGACAGACTGACCACTTCGTCTATCTTTCACCGTCAGTTTTTCAATTGAACGTCGCACGGACTCTGCAAATTGTCGTGCGATCCGCATCGATTTACGGGGGGCAATCAGTGCAAACTCTTCTCCGCCATAGCGATAAGCGGTCACACCATCACGACACAGACTTTGTAGGCGTTTAGCAATCGCACGAATGATTTGGTCACCAAACAAATGGCCGTAGGTATCGTTGAGGATTTTAAAATGGTCAATATCAAGCATGATCAAACTGACGGGGTGACCTGCATGGATCAACGTAAACATATCGCCATCGAAGGCTCGTCGATTGTAGAGCCCAGATAAACTGTCAAACAAAGCATCTTTTTGAACTTTTGCGAGCTGCTCTTTCAGCAGCGAAATTTCTTGCGTGGCCGCATTCAGTTGATTGTTCAAAAAATTGGTTGAGTGGCGAATATCTTTAGATTCGCTGACCAGCTGACGGATCACCGTCATCACCTCTTCAATCGAAAGATTATCTTGCTCAACTCGTTCTAACTCTTTGAAGCTTTTATCTATGATGTCGGCAAATGAACTAGTGTCGCTGAGAGTGTCTGTCATTGAGCTACTGATTTCGCCTAATAAAACTTCAACATTGGCACGCAATTGATTGATATTTATCTCAGCTTTTGTCGCAATGTATTGCTGATATAAATGCTCACCCGAGGCGGGGGGGCAAAGACCAAAATTGTTCAGTATGCTATCCATCTCAGTGTTGAGTTGTGGATTTGCTTGATCAACATAGGTATACCACAATGCATAATTCGCGGGTGTGGCTGCTACGTGATGCTTCATCATCAACGGAACCGCTTTTTTTAAGTTAGCAGTGGATTTTTTGAAATCTTCAGTCGTCATCACTTCATTCGAATATGCAAGATATCTTCATAAACTTAAGATTAGCGGATTTAAGGCAGAAACGCTGCAAAATTGTTTTGCCTGAACGTTAGGTCACGTTTTTTAAGATATTGATGTGTCGTTAGCCGCTGTAGCTCAATGGTGGTAAGCCTTGAAAGCGGCATGGCATCGAATATTAAGACAGGGAAAAGGGCGATGGATGTTGTGGATAAAGTGCAAAGAGAGTGGGCGAGTGAAAACCCTGAATTAAATACTTTACCGATGTCGGTGATAGATCGCCTACTACGAATTACGAAGCGTGTTGAACGGTTGATGAAGGTTTTTTATCAACAAGCGGGGTTAACGGCCGGAGAGTTTGAAGTATTAATGACTTTGCGTAGAGCGGGAGCCCCTTATTGTTTGACCCCTTCAGATTTGCAAGTCAGTTTATTGTTGAGTTCAGGTGCGATGACCAACCGCCTCAATCGTTTGGAACAAAAAGGCTTACTGACGAGGGGCATGAGCATCTATGACCGGCGTAACGTTGAAGTGAGTCTCACCGAAAAAGGGGTATGCCGTATTGAGGCATTGCTGTTGGAATACGTGGCATTGCAAGAACAGCTATTGTCAGGATTCTCTGCCGAGGAGCAAGAGAGTTTATCAAATCAGCTACGAGTGTGGTTGCGGCATTATGAGAAATCTTGGCAAGATATATGGCCATTCTAATGCCATCGGCAGCGATCTCTAGGTCGTTTCACGTATACGAGATGCTGCCAAAAGTATTGGGTAAGCAGGGCTTTAATGTACTTTTAAACGCTGACTTTCCAGTTTTTTAGCACCACGCAGCATGGCTTCTATCAACTCGGTAGCGTTGAATTTTTCCAGTGCTTCATGTGCACCAACTTGATGGGCACGGTCAACACAGATTTCACTGGAAAGAGAAGTGTGCAAAATACAGTAAGCATGGTTGAGCAGTGAGTCATTTTGAACTTCAAATGCCAACTCATAGCCATCTAATCCTGGCATCTCAATATCGCTAACGAGAATGTCAATCGCGCGATGCTGTTGAGCCATGTCCCGCATCAGATCAATGGCATCACTACCATTTTTGCAAATTTGGTAGGGAATATTGATGCTATCTAAAGCGTCAGAGAGCTGCTTACGCGCAATCGAGGAGTCATCCACCAATAAAATATGCAAGGGTTTTAGGCGCTCTCGCTCAATATCTGTCAGCATGGGCACTTTAGACGATTCATACTGCGGATAAATCTTAGAAAGCAGTAATTCAACGTCGAGCAACTGCACAATCTTATCTTGATAGCGAGTGATGCCAGTGACAAAAACATCATGCCCTGCGGTGGATGGTGAAGATTCGATGTGTCGCCAATCGCACTCGATTATTTTCTCAATCGTACGCACCATAAAGGCCACCACAGTGCGCAGGCAATCGGTGACAATCAGGTAGCATTTTTGATACTCACTCGGTTGTATCGGACGAAAACCAATCGCAGCCGCCATATCGATTACCGGAACCGTCAAATTACGTATCGTGACGGTTCCGATGACATGGTGATGCGAGTAAGGGATTTGAGTCATTGGTTGATAAGTGACAATCTCCCGGACTTTTAGTGTGCCAATAGCGAAAAGTTGCTGCTGGGCACTGAGTGTGAACATCAACATTCCTTGTGATTGGTTCGCTTTACTGACGACTTTAGCCATAATGTTTTCTTTATCTGATCTAACTCTTACTTATACTAACCGAAATTACCGTATCAGCAACGGAATGGCTTGAATTTAGCCGATAATCAGCAGATTTGTTTTGATCTCAGCCATGCGTTTACATTTATTGTTGTTCGGGTACACTACGCGGCTCGATAAAACAGGGGAAAAATATGGCACGTACCGCGGCAGCTTTACATATTCTGGTAAAACATAAAGAGCAAGCAGACGATATTTTAGTTCAATTGAAAAAAGGTGCTAAGTTTCACGTTTTAGCCAAAAAATACTCGCTTTGTCCTTCTGGTAAAAAAGGCGGAGACTTGGGCGAGTTTCGTCAGGGTCAGATGGTTCCTGCGTTTGATAAAGCCTGTTTTCAAGGCGAAGTTTTGACGCCCCAGTTAGTCAAAACCAAATTTGGTTGGCATGTCGTTAAGGTGTTGTACCGCACGTAAATCAAATGGTGCTATCCCCAACGTTTGGGGCTCCTCGAACGGTGTATTGTTTTGACCTTTCCGACATTGAAAATCCGGACTACCCAAGTAGACCGGATTATGAACCGCGCTATTAAGTTATCCCGTTAAAAAACGATCCGTCTATCCGCGGTTTGTGTCATCGCTTCAGGTTTGTCGTACAGATCGTGATGGTTCAGACTTTCGGGAATAAACCAATGCTTTGTCTTGAAAGCGGCTATTAATGGTTATGAGGCAGCTTATCTCTCAATATACAACCAGAGAGATTGGTCAAGCTGTCTGAATATTACCTCATAACTTATTCCAAATATTACCGTTATTATACCCGTCGATTACAGGCTTAAATTAAAGTCAGTAATATAACAAGAGGTTTAAAAATTCGTGAACGCTGAGTCCGCTATTCTATTTATTGAAAATAGGATGCATGGATGAAGATCTGAAAATGGATAACTTGAATAATAAATGAATGCTTGATTTAGGCGAATGCTTCTACAACACAGTCACAGATTAATGGCTCATAATTCAGGAGAAGGTATAAGTAAAAAGAACTAGATTATGCTCTCAAATTAACTTGAAACAAGATCGTCATTGTAAAGACATAGGACTATGTCTTTCATCTTATTGAGGCTAATTAAATCTTCTTTCGAAAGCGACTTGTAACATACCTGGTGCTTATAGAACGGAACAGAAACAGATAAATACGAATTTTGATGCACATATTTTTAACAATTCATTAGGAAACTAATTTTATATATCAATAAGATGTGTGTATTGCTGTCTGATATTCTTAATATTGAGATTTCATCTTAAGCTCATGAATTGCACAGATTAATTTTATGATTGAAACCGGTTCATCGGTTGTCTTAATTTCTGAACATTGACTTCCCTTTTCTTAACGTTAGTTTTAATCATGTTCGCTTGATGTGTTAGGAGGGGTGAAATGAAAGATGGGAACAAACTAAACGTTAGATTGCTTTCTGATGTTTGTATGCAATCCAGATTATTGAAAGAAGCGTTAGAGTCCAAACTTCCCGTGGTGCTGGAAATCACACCATTTTCTGAGTTGTGGCTAGAAGAAAATAAACCAGAAAGCCGTAATATCCAGATGTTGTTGATTGACTATTCCAGAATTTCGGATGATGTTTTGACGGATTACAGCTCGTTTAAACATATCAGTTGTCCAGAGGCGAAAGAGGTGATTATTAATTGTCCTTCGGAGATTGAACACAAACAGCTTTTCAAATGGAACAATCTTGCGGGTGTCTTTTATCTTGATGACGAGATGGATACGCTTATCAAAGGTATGAGTAAAATTTTGCAGGATGAAATGTGGCTCACACGGAAGTTAGCGCAAGAATATATCCTTCATTATCGTGCAGGTAACTCGGTCGTTACTTCGCAAATGTACGCAAAATTGACTAAAAGAGAACAGCAAATCATTAAATTGCTCGGTAGTGGAGCGTCAAATATTGAAATCGCGGACAAGCTTTTTGTAAGTGAAAATACAGTAAAAACGCATCTACATAATGTATTTAAGAAAATTAATGCCAAAAACCGTTTGCAGGCACTGATTTGGGCGAAAAACAACATCGGTATTGAGGAAGTTAATTCTTAATCTGTTTCGCCCTTTCCTATTTACAACGCTGAGAAAAACTATCAAGAAGGCCGCTATGCACGGCCTTCTTTGTTATTGTCTGAGTCTACGCTCTACTCAACAACGACAGCCGTGCCACTGATGGATACCATCAACATGCCATTGGTTTTACCGAAAGTTTCATAGTCTAAATCAATACCGACCACGGCATTGGCTCCTAATGCTGCGGCTTGCTGTTGCAACTCTTCTAGGGCTAGGCTACGGGCTTTTTCTAATTCGCGCTCATACGTTCCGGAGCGGCCACCCACGATATCTCGGATCCCTGCAAATAGGTCTTTAAAAATATTGGCTCCGAGGATGGCTTCACCCGCAATCACTCCGCAGTAACGGACAATGCGTTTACCTTCAACGTTTGGCGTGGTTGTGACAATCATGTTCTTTCCTTTATTCAGCGAGATGCTTGTTGGATTATCAGGCCGCAAAGAAGTTCCCAATCAGGTGTGGAGCCTCTCCATCAGGAATATTGATCTTGGAGATTAATAACTCGAATTGCTGAGTGCGATTAAGCCAGATATAACGCGCATCTTATTGTTCATGTAGTGAGAATCATGGCGTTAGACGCATTAATGGATGCAATTGCAGACCGAGGTTGGTATGTGTGGGACGATTTTTTGAACCCACAAGAAGTGCAAGCACTACGAGAGTGTGTTCCTGAGCATTGGAAACGGGCACGCATTGGAAGAAACGAGGAGACACAACGCGCAACGGAGATTCGCAGTGACAAGATTCAGTGGTTAGATCTTTCAATGGGGCAACCTATCCAAGACTACTTAGAACGGATGGAGCAGATCCGGCGTGAAGTGAATCGCCATTTCTTTTTGGGGCTTTTTGAGTACGAAGCGCACTTCGCGAAATATGAGGCGGGTGACTTCTATCTTAAGCATCTCGATTCTTTCCGAGGCAACGAAAACCGCAAATTAACCACGGTGTTTTACCTCAATGAACAGTGGACGCCCGCCGATGGCGGTGAGCTAAAAATCTATGATTTACAGGACAACTGGATTGAAACGTTAGCTCCGGTAGCGGGGCGTTTGGTGGTGTTTCTTTCTGAACGTTTTCCCCATGAAGTGCTGGAAGCACATGCAGATCGTGTGAGTATCGCGGGTTGGTTTCGTACCAATGGGGTGAGTGGTAATAAACTGGATATTGCTAGTTAACCATACTCGCAAGGCAACAAATTTAGTGTGTTGCCTTGCGTTAAGTTTGCTTACTCAAAAGCGAATCACTGAAAAATGGGGCTGTTCACTTAAGGCTTCCATTGAGCTTAACTGCCCTGTTTCGAGCAACCAAGTCTCTTCTTCTCCTCGTAGCTCAATGCATTCCTGCTTTTGGCTATTGCGTTGTGTGTCAGAGGCTACACCGTAATACACCTCACCACTTTTCATTGTTAGTTTGACTGGCAAATGGAACAAACAGGCCAGTTCAATGTAATCGTATTGACTGCAGCTAACCATGTGTTTACTCGCTTTTATTTAAGTACTTACTTTGCAGTATATACATGCGTTTAACATCTTGGTAACGACCATTGATGAAAAATTCTTCGACTAAGTGGCCTTCTTCCACAAATCCACATGCTTCATACAGATGAACGGCTTTAGGGTTCTCGACTGCAACATGCAAATAGATCTTGTGTAGGTTGAGAATGGTGAATGAGTAATCCAACGCACGATGAATCAATGTACGCGCAAAACCTTTACCTTGATGCTCGGGGGCAATGATGATTTGAAATTCAGCACTGCGGTGGATGTAGTTGATTTCAATCAGCTCGACTAAGCCTATCAAGTTTTTGTTGTCATCTTCGACCACAAAGCGCCGTTCAGCGTTGTCGTGAATGTGTTTGTTGTAGAGCTCTTCAAGCTCATCAAAGGACTCGTAGGGCTCTTCAAACCAATACGACATGATGTTGCGATTGTTATTCAGATTATGGATGAAGCGTAAGTCGCCACGTTCTAATGCTCTGAGCGTTAACTGACTGTTCATGTAATTACCTAACTGATGTTTGAGTCTCTCGACTTTTAGACCATAGAGGAAGAGAGGGTGTATTCACAAGAGGTAAAACATCAATTTATTGCAAAATTAGAGGGTTGAGCGAGCTTGGCAAACTTGAGGTAGGCAGAATGAAAAAGCCCTCTCAACGTGAGAGGGCATGGCAAGCAAAGGTGGAATGGTTATGCGGGAAGTTCAACGCCTTTTTCTTTATGTAGACGGCGGCAAGCACGGCCATCACTGTGGAATAGATGACAGCGATGTGCGGGAATTCCAATAGTGAGCGTGTCGCCGGTTTCGACATCGAGCGTATCGGGTTGGCGGTAGATGACGTCAGAATCCGAGCCTTTCAGGTTCATATACACTTGGGTTTCGTTCCCCAGCTTCTCAACGATCATCACTTTGCCTTCAATTTTGGCATCGCCATGCTCTGCTTCAACCAAATGTTCAGGACGAACACCGAGCGACATACGTTCTCCGCGTGTTACTGTGGTACCGTCAACTGGGATCCAGAATGTGGTGCCATTGGAAAGCTGAACTTGCACGCGATCTTTTTCAACCGCTTCAATGAACACGCTCATAAAGTTCATCTTAGGTGAGCCAATAAATCCGGCTACAAAGCGGTTTTGTGGGTAATGGTACAGTTCAAGTGGTTTGCCGACTTGAGACACGAATCCTGCATCCAACACCACAATTTTGTCCGCCATGGTCATGGCTTCTACTTGGTCATGGGTAACGTAAATCATGGTGCAGCCCAATTTACGTTGTAGTTTGGTAATTTCTGAGCGCATTTGCACGCGCAAAGCGGCATCAAGGTTGGATAGCGGCTCATCCAGCAGGAATACGTTGGGCTGCGAAACCAGAGTTCGGCCAATGGCAACACGCTGGCGTTGACCGCCGGAAAGTGCTTTCGGTTGACGATCGAGCAGGTGGCTCAGTTGCAGAATTTCTGCTGCATGGTCAACGCGTTTTTTAACTTCGCTTTTATCGGCTTTGGAGAGCTTAAGGCCAAACGACATGTTGTCGTACAAATTGAGATGTGGGTAAAGCGCGTAGGATTGGAAAACCATGCCCACTCCGCGTTTGGAAGGTTCCACATCATTCATGCGTTGCTCACCGATGTACAGATCGCCAGACGTAATGTCTTCCAAACCTGCGATACAGCGCAGCAGAGTCGATTTGCCACAACCAGAAGGACCTACGAATACCACGAATTCGCCTTCTTGAATCTCTAGGTCGACGTTCTTGGAAATCAGCACATCACCATAAGCTTTACATACATTTTTTAACGTGACACTCGCCATCTAGCTCGTCCTCGATCAAGATTTTTAATCATTATCGCGGCTCATTATATGAATTATTGTGCACGCAATAACAGTAGGAATTGGATAAGGTGAACCACATCATGTGGTTTCATGGGCAGCGCCGCCTTATTGGGTAAGAAAAGAAAGGGTGAACGCTCCGGCTATGAAGCCATTCACCCAACTGCCGCGAAAAGTAAGTTGTTTCCCCCTACACAAAATCATGTCTCTCCCGTAATGCTTTCACCACAAACATGACTTTATATCGACAACCCACTTGGCGGTGGAACCAGCCACAAACCGTGAACTGGAAAGGCTCTTACCATCCTCTATGGGATGAGGCTAGTTTCTGTGAAAGGAGCAAATGATACATCCTCCTCATCTGTTTTTTTGTAGGGGGAGTAGGTGAGGAGGAGGTGGAGGAGGGGCATTAAGGCGTAGTTAGATCCAGTTCAAATTATTGAGGGCTGATAAGTTGAGTAGGATCACATCAAACCTGTTTTTTGTGATTTAGCTCGCTCACGTCAGCCGATAGAGATCACGAAAATACGCCATAATATCGAGGGCGTAGGGGGCAGGAGGATGAGTAAATTGCGATTTTTACTGATGATAAATGGCGAAATACGGCAAAACCTCTTGGTGAGCCCTACAACACAAAAATAAAAGGATATGAACATGAAAAATGCCCTAAGCACAGTCGCGCTGAGCACTCTGGTGGCTCTTGGTTCGTTTGGTGCCCATGCTGCTATTGAAGAAGGACAACTCACTATTTGGATCAATGGTGATAAAGGCTATAACGGTCTGGCGGAAGTCGGTAAAAAGTTCGAAGCCGACACGGGGGTAAAAGTGACCGTCGCTCACCCTGATGGATTGCAAGATAAATTCCCACAAACTGCTGCAACCGGTGATGGTCCTGATATTGTGTTCTGGGCTCACGACCGTTTTGGTGGTTACGCAGATGCGGGTCTACTGGTTGAGGTCAAACCTTCTGCAAAGGTTAAAGAAGGCATTGTCGATTTCGCATGGGATGCAGTGAAATACAATGGCAAGATCATTGGTTACCCAATTGCAGTGGAATCCCTATCGCTGATTTACAACAAAGATTTAGTACCAAACCCACCAAAAAATTGGGAAGAAGTGGCTGAGCTGGATGCCAAACTGAAAAAACAAGGCAAATCAGCCATCATGTGGAACCTGAAAGAACCTTATTTCACATGGCCTTTGATGGCGGCTGATGGCGGTTACGCGTTCAAATACGGCGTTGATGGCTATGATGTGAAAGATGCTGGCATCAACAACAAAGGCGTAAAAGAAGCGATGAACTTCGTGAAAGGCCTAGTGGATAAAGGCGTGATCTCCCCAGATATGGACTACTCAGTATCTGAAGCTGCCTTTAACCAAGGTAATACCGCGATGACCATCAACGGTCCGTGGTCTTGGGGCAACATCGAGAAATCGGGCATCAACTACGGTGTGACCACTTTGCCTAAATTTAACGGCCAAGCGTCAAAACCTTTCGTTGGCGTTCTGACCGCGGGTATTAGTACGGCTTCTCCAAATAAAGATCTGGCGGTGGAATTCATCGAAAACTATCTGCTGACTAACGATGGTCTGCGTATGGTAAACAACGACAAGCCATTAGGTGCGGTCGCGTTGAACTCTTTCCAACGTGAATTGGATGCAGATGCACGCATCGCGGCCACCATGGATAACGCGATGAATGGCGAAATCATGCCCAACATCCCCCAAATGAGCGCATTCTGGGGTGCTGCGAAAAATACGATTGTTAACATTGTTGATGGCCGTCAAACCGTCGATGCTGCACTGGCAGACGCTGAAAAACAGATGACGAAATAACCCATCGTCACACCTTGGAGGGGGAGATTTTCCCCCTCCGCATTTCTTGGTAACAACACGCTAGCAGGTTCTTTATGCAGTCAGTTCAAGGTACACAGGCTATGTCCGATCCAACTGCGGTACGTCCAGCCGACAAACGTGCGTTTTTAAAATGGGCAGTACTTGGCGCGGTAGGTATCGTGAATGGCTACGCAACCATTCTTATGTATTCTCGTGGGGAGGTAGCGTTTGCATTGCTGACGCTGATCCTTACCACATTAGCGCTGTATATCTTCGGAAGTCGTAAAACATACGCGCACCGTTATATTTATCCCGGTATTGCGGGGATGATTCTGTTTATTCTGTTCCCACTGGCCTACACCGTTGGCCTAGCTTTCACAAACTACAGCGCGAAAAACCAGCTTACTCTTGAGCGCACACAATCGGTGTTGATGGATCAAACCTTCCAAAGTGGTGAGAGTTATGCTTTCCAACTTTATAACACCGAGCAAGGCTACCGTTTGGTGATTGAAAATGGTGAAGAGCGTTTAGCTACTCCTCCTTTCTCTCTCAGCAGCAATATTCCGGCGGATCTTAACCTTGAAGCGATTGGTGGCATTGAGGGGGACATCGAGCCGATTAAGACCATCGTTGGGTATCGCACGCAACTGAGCGGCATCGATCTGCATTTCCCTGATGGTGAAGACATTCGCATGAGTGGCCTACGTAAATTTGCTGCGGTGAAACCCCTCTATACCTTGCAGGATGATGGTGAAACACTCACCAACAACCAATCCGGTCAGACGTTGCGCCCCAATATGGAGATTGGTTTTTATCAACCCATCAATGAGAGCGGCGAATTTGTCGGTGAGCGAGTTTCACCTGGATTTGTGGTGTCAATTGGCACACACAACTTTGAACGAGTATGGAAAGATGATGGCATTAAAGAGCCGTTTATCAACATCTTCATCTGGACGGTGATTTTCTCGGTACTGACGGTGATTTTCACCCTGATGATCGGTCTTGTATTAGCCAGCGTGGTGCAATGGGAAGCATTGAAAGGGCGTGCGATTTATCGTGTGCTGCTGATCTTGCCTTACGCGGTGCCTGCTTTCATTTCGATCTTGATTTTCCGTGGCCTGTTCAACCAGAGCTTCGGTGAGATTAATATGGTGCTCAATGGCTTGTTTGGCTTAAGCCCTGCTTGGTTCTCAGATCCGTTAATGGCCAAAACTATGGTGTTAATTGTGAACACTTGGCTTGGCTTCCCTTACATGATGATCTTGTGTATGGGCTTACTGAAAGCGATTCCTGATGATTTGTACGAAGCGTCGGCGATTGATGGTGCGAATTTTATTAACAACTTCACCAAAATCACCTTGCCGATGATGATCAAACCGCTGACTCCGTTATTGATTGCCAGCTTTGCTTTTAACTTCAACAACTTTGTGATGATTCAGCTTTTAACTCAAGGTGGGCCAAACCGCATCGGTACTTCTGAGCCTGCGGGTTATACCGATCTTCTGGTGAGTTATACCTACCGCATCGCGTTTGAAGGTGGTGGCGGTCAAGACTTTGGTTTGGCGAGTGCGATTGCGACGCTGATCTTCTTGCTAGTGGGCGCGTTAGCGCTGCTCAACCTGCGTTTTACTAAGCTGAGCCAACAATAAGGAGCATTCATATGGCGATGGTACAAGGCAAATCTCTCAAGTATCGCGTGTGGGCAACCCACGCGACACTCTGGGTGTTCCTAGCGTTAATTATTTTCCCACTACTGATGATTGTCGCGATCTCGTTTCGCGAAGGTAACTTCGCAACTGGCAGCTTGATTCCGGATCGTCCTTCATTAGAGCACTGGAAGCTAGCATTGGGTATTGCAGTACAAAATGCTGATGGCACAGTGACACCGCCCCCTTTTCCTGTCATGACATGGCTGTGGAACTCGGTAAAAGTGGCGGGCATTACATCGGTATTGATTGTGGCGCTTTCTACTACTTCGGCTTACGCCTTTGCACGTATGCGTTTTAAAGGCAAAGAAACCATCTTAAAAGCGATGATGATTTTCCAAATGTTCCCTGCAGTTCTGGCCTTGGTCGCGTTGTATGCCTTGTTTGATAAGCTTGGTCAGTACATTCCCTTCTTGGGCTTAAACACGCACGGCGGTTTGATTTTCTCTTACCTCGGCGGGATTGCGCTGCACGTTTGGACTATTAAAGGTTACTTTGAAACTATCGACCGTTCATTAGAAGAAGCCGCAGCGTTGGATGGCGCTACACCATGGCAAGCGTTCAGATTGGTGCTGCTTCCGTTATCTGTGCCTATCCTTGCGGTGGTATTCATTCTGTCATTTATTGGTGTGGTGGGTGAAGTTCCGGTGGCGTCTTTGCTGCTTTCTGATGTAAACTCATACACGCTTGCGGTTGGTATGCAGCAGTATCTTTATCCTCAGAACTATCTGTGGGGGGATTTTGCCGCCGCTGCGGTGCTCTCAGCACTTCCAATCACGATCGTATTTTTACTTGCGCAGCGTTGGCTTGTCGGAGGACTTACCGCTGGCGGTGTGAAAGGATAATAACGATAAGGGCGACGTAAAGTCGCCCATTTTGTCTCTTCTTAACATTAATTGGTTTGGCCGCCGACAAGTTAAGAAGCTTCAATTCTGGCGTTACGCATAGCTGGCTGTTAGCTCTATTCCTTACTAGTTCACGACTAACAGTTTTTGTAACCAAAACCTGAGCTTAGCTCGGGTTTTTTTATGACTAAGGATTAGGATAACCAGTTTTGCGAAACGGTTGCCAGTATAAGCACAACCCTGTTTCTCAACAGTGAAACAAATAGAGGATGCGAGTCAGATCGGATATTGAGTTGTAATGACATCAACCGGTGCAAAAAAATTAGAACTCACGGCTGGAAGGCGCACAATTTAAGTATTGTAACAGCAGATACAAACTCTCTTCATGCATAGCCACTCGTCGGAAAAGATCGGCGAAAGTGGCATCTCCCCCAAAGCAAGCTTGAATGTAGTGATTAATCGCTTCTGGTTGATAGCCTTGAACATACAGCGTTCTTACCCATTGATATTCGACCGCTTTGGGATTGGTGAGGGTCGTTTCGGTGAGGGTGATTTTATCTAGGGTAATCGCCATAACAAAAGCGTTAAATCCATGAGCCAAAGATGGGCATGGATTTAAACAAAGCTTGATGACAGTTCGATGACAAGCGCTCCTACCAAGAGGCCAAAGCGCAGGATATACCTTTAATTTTTCAGATATTTGACGTGCGCTTCCATTTCTTCACCGATCTCAGTGCGCATGTTCATTAATCGGATCGCGGAAGCACGTAATTCCTGATCTTCTTTGGTTTGCGGAACCCATTCAGGCACGAGTGAAGGTTTTCCAGCTTCATCCACTGCTACCATGATCACGATGCAATGAGTGGTGAGATGGTTTTTCAGGAATTTGGGATCGCTAGCCTGTACGTCAATTGCGATGTGCATGGAGGTTTTTCCGGTATAGATCACCTTGGCATTCACTTCGACTAGGTTGCCGACATGAATGGGGGCTACAAAGCGTATACCGCCCGCATAAGCTGTAATGCAGTATTTACCACTCCAAGCTGCGGCACAAGCATAGGCAGCAAGGTCAATCCATTTCATTACCGCACCACCGTGCACTTTGCCCCCAAAATTGACATCCCCTGGTTCTGCCAGAAAACGTAATGTGATCTCTCGTTTGCCACTGCTCATCGGCTTATCCTTCATTTTCGTTTTGAGCCTTTTGCTCAAATAAGTGTAGAGCCAATATCAACAAATCTTTTACACACAGGCAATAATTTGTGCATTTTGTGTATGAAAAAAGGCGCTTTCGCGCCTTTCCTTCGTCTCGATGATCAACCTTCTATCGAGTTACACCACTTGAATGGTGACTTCATGCTCTTTCGCGAATGATTCGATCTCTTTTGGTGGTGTTTGGTCGGTAATGATTAAGTCGACATCGGCGAGTGTACCGAGTTTCACCATCGCGTTACGACCAAATTTACTGTGGTCAACAGCAAGAAACACACTACGGCTATTTTCGATAATCGCACGTTTTACTCGCACTTCATGGTAGTCGAAATCCAGAAGTGAACCGTCGTAATCAATGCCACTAATGCCTAAAATGCCGAAATCCAAACGAAACTGTGAGATAAAATCCAGAGTAGCTTCACCGGTAACTCCACCATCTTTGTTACGCACTTCTCCGCCCGCAAGAATAATACTGAAATCAGGCTTACTCATTAGCATGGTCGCAACGTTTAAGTTGTTGGTGACCACCCGCAGCTGGTGGTGATTGACCATCAATGCGCGTGCTATCGCTTCTGGTGTTGTGCCGATATCAATAAACAGTGTTGCACCATCAGGAATATGTTCCACTAAAGCGGCAGCGACTTTTTCTTTTTCATCTTGATAAGAAACTTGACGAGTATGGTATGAGGAGTTTTCAGAACTGGTGGCAATCGTTGCACCACCGTGGTTGCGGCGCAATTTATTGGCATCGGCAAGTTCGTTGAGATCGCGGCGTATGGTTTGTGGGCTGACATCAAATCGATCCACCAGCTCTTCTGTACTGACAAACCCTTGGGCTTGAACTAATTCAATGATTTCTTGATGGCGCTTAACTGCTTTCACCGGGATATCCTTATGATTTGAACTGTCCTCAGTGTACGGAGTGATTGCCTGATTTCAAATCTTGGTTTGCGTTTTCTTACGTTTTCTTTTCGTTTTTAATCTTTTTTCACAAAAACGAAAAGAAATGCCTCCTAGGTGTGTGAGTTAGTTTGTGGATTGACGATAGATACAGCAGCGGTTGCGCCCACTGCGTTTTGCTTTATAGAGTGCTTGGTCTGAACGTCGATAAATATCCGCAATATCATGATCTTCGTGATGTAAGCTAGAAACGCCCGCGCACAGATAGATATGCTCTTGTTGATCGAAGAAAGGTTGCTCAGCGAAACGTTGGCGGATCTGCTCTGCTAATGCGAAAGCCGTTTCTACATCGGTATTCTCTAGCACTATGATGAATTCCTCGCCGCCCACGCGGCCACAGAAATGGTGCTCTGATATCACGTGATGGAAGAGTCTAGCGAGGAAACACAACACCTCATCACCTTTATCGTGACCAAATTGGTCATTGATCAGTTTGAAGTTATCAATATCGATAGAGATGCAGCTTAAGGGCTGTTTTGAGTTTTTTGCGCGAGTGAAGGCTGAACGAAAATCCGCCCATAATTTACGCCGATTGCACAACTGAGTTAAAGAGTCGGTATTGGCGAGTTGGTAGAGCTGTTCACGCAGCTCTACAATGTCAGTGATATCGGTCGAGACACCGATTAACCCGATAACTTCACCGGTCAGGCGGTGCAAAATGGGGTGTTTTACTGCTCGGTAGACCCGTACTAGCCCATTTGACTTAGCCGTGGCACGTTCTTCATGAATGACGGATGAGCGCGTTTCAAAGACATGCTGATCGGCGGCTAAGATATCGCTGAGTTGGTCATCAAAGAAAAAATCATGGTCAGTTTTGCCAATCAAAGAGGATTCGTCGGTATTGAACAACTCTAAAGTGAGAGGATTTGCGTAGAGATATTCTCCGCGACGATTTTTGACAAAAACATATACGCCCAGCTCATTGAGCACAATCTCGTGCAAGGTGAACTGCTGGTTATCAAAAAGCTCTTCAATACTATTAAGTTCAATCATAGGCTCACCTCTGCATTCCCAACCTCACTCAAGTCATTAGAGGTTAAGGATCGGGGAACCTAGCCAATCTTTACTTTTATAACGTCTTGCGACGTGTTTCTTATTCTTTAAAGATAGCGTGTTGAGCGCTGTTTTGCGCGTGAAAATGCTCGCTTTTATACTTGTGTCACTTTTTCGACGCCGTCATCATTACGGCGCTGAATTTTGAGTTGTGAAAGTGCCACACCACTGATCACCAATAACCCGCCAACCAGATGATAAGGTTGTACTTTCTCGCCCAATAGAGTGGCGGCCAATGAAACTGAAAACACAGGTAACAGATTCATAAACATGGCAGTGGAGTCCGCACCAATCGCGTTAATCGCTTTAACCCACATCCAAGGTGCCAGTAGTGAAGCTGCGATTCCTGCGTAGGCAATTAAAGAGAGTGAACCCTCGGTTGGGAGTAGATGATCACTGGTTAACCAGAGTGGTGTGAGCATCAATACGGCACAAACACCTTGTAAATAAATTAAAGTCCAGTTGCTAAAGGGCATTTCCCAGCGTTTGAGGAGCACGCAGTACAAGGCATAGACTAATGCCGCCATTACCATCAAAGCATCACCTTCGGTAACACTTTGATGTAAGAAAAACAGTGGGTTGCCTTCTCCTAGCATGTAAGCAAGGCCACACAATGAAAGTACACCACCGACAATACTGAGTGCCGAAATAGGTTTGTTGAGTAGCGGTAAACTAATGAAAACACTCATCAAGGGAACAAAAGAGGTGATCAGTGACATATTGGTGGCAGTCGTGGTCAGCCCCGCGTAATAACCGAGAGACTGGTTAAGTACCATTCCGAGTAAAGCCAAAAATGCCAGTTTGCTTAAGTTGTGCTTAACCACTGCCCACTGGCGAATGGCGCTAGGTAAGCAGAAAGGGGTGAGAATCACCATGGCTAATAACCAGCGATAAAAACTCATCGCGCTTGGCTCAATGGTGGCTGCGGCAAGTTTGTTAACAATGGAGTTGCCACCCCAAATCAGCACTGTTAAAAATGGCAAAAGATAAATCATGTGAGCCTCGTCGCAATTTGTTTCTCTGGATATAGTGTGGCAGGTCTTTATAATTACAACTATCTCTAAAAAGACATTGCGAGCGATAGGAAGACAAGATTGAAAAAACGCACTCGTCACCTCCATCCTTCATTATCCATTGAACACCCACCTTCCGAGGTGTTTATGAATTTTGAAGCCTTTTTATCCAATACGGAAACTCGCGAGCACAGCCATGCTTGGGGACAAGTGCAGCTGATATCGGGAGGGATTTTGGAAATGGAAGCGGAGGATACGCGCTTTCTGGCGCCTCCTCACCTAGCCATTTGGGTTCCAGCGGGGATCCGTCATCGAAGCTACAATCGTAAACCCATCGAATATTGCTCGCTGAATATTGCCTCTAATTTGACCTCGGCGTTTCCTGCTAAAACCAGTTTAATTAAGGTAACGTCGATTGTTTCGGCAATTATTGATGATTTTAGAGAACGCAACATCAATGTTGCGCACAGCTGTGAAGATAAGCGATTAGTGCAAGTGTTGCTCGATCAACTGGCGACTCGCGAAACTCAGCACCACTTTCTTCCTTCGACGAATCACAAACATTTAGCGCCGATTTTGGCTTCAGTGGAAGAAAATCCAACCGATAACACGACATTGCAGCAGTGGGCAGAGAAGGTTCATACCACGGAGCGAACGCTAGCGCGCCATTGTCAGGCAGAATTGGGTATGAGCTTTACTGAATGGCGGCTTCGGGTGCGTTATCTTTATTCGATGGAATTGTTACGCCAAGGCCATGCCGTAAAAGAGGTGGCACTAACACTCGGCTATAACCAAGCCAGTCCATTTATTACCATGTTTAAAAAATACTCCGGGCTGACCCCGGAGCAATATAAAAGCCGATTACTCGCCTAGCACCGTCTGCTCATTGACGAGCACATAGTCGAGCGCGCCAACAATGGCCGCGACCTGTGCATCATTGCAGTTTTGTGCGCTCACTTTGGGGCTATCTGGGTAGACCTCGGTAGTGGTGCCGTAAGCACAATCAGTCATGCCGCCACACAAGCCCAGTTCTCTCATTGGATAGAGGATGACGCCATCTGCGACCACGGGTGAGCCAATGATCTCGTTTTTGTCATCTGCAGGGGCGATATGCGTCACGCGGCGTACCGAATTAATCACTGCATGCTGAAAGTCAAGCTGAGGGTTTTCAGTATCTCCGACTGTGTAAAAACCATCCGGAATGGTTCCTGCAAGGTAGTTTTTACCATCGCGTGCCGCTAGGGCGGGACGAAACTCAGATTCATCTGTATCGGTCGTTTCGTGCAGATCTATATGCAGCAAAATAGGCTCGTGCTCCGCAACCATCGCCATCAATAAGGCGGCCTCTTGTGCCGGACTGTTTTGTATAAAAGAACGGTTAGGGTCGATGGCATCTGGATTCCAGCGATTAATGGTTTCGTAACCCCAAGGGCTCACGCAAGGGGCTGCAAGCAGATTGAAGTGAGCTAAATAAGGCTCTGCGGCTGTCGCTAAAAATTGCAGCGCACCGTGCACCCCACTGGTTTCGTAACCATGTACACCGCCTGTGATCAAGACTGTTGGTTTGGTGGCATCCCAGTTGCGACTTTTTACCACATACAACGGGTAGCGAGCGGGATCGAAAGAAAGGGCACCGTAAGTGCTGATCTCAAAGCGATCTTGCAGTGCCAAAATTTTTGGCACGACTTCTTGTTGGTATTCGCGTTGGATATGGCGTTGTGCGAGCCATGCTTGGCGTTCTGTGGCTTGCCAAGGTTGCCCCGGCACACCGATAGGGTAAACAGATGACATTCTAGTTCTCAGTCTTTGATCGAGTTGCAAAAGAGTAAGGCTTTGATAACGCCTGAGCAACAAAATTTTAAAGCTGCAGAATAGCCAATGAAATGAGGAAAAGTAACAGAATGAATATAAGCAAACAGAAATAGTGAATTATTTTTTTGTTTGGTACTTACAAAATTAATTAATGAATACTAAATTCACCGATTTCAGCTCCCATGTCAGAGAGTATTTTTCCTGTCTGATTTATTTCACAGAAATTAAAGTAAATTGGATAATGATTGGAGTTAATTCTTGGCAAAATATGACGCTGTAAAATGTCACTATTTAATTGATGAATATGAGCTGACCAGCGGAGATTATTTTGCAGAAGATGGAATTCGATTTTTATCATGAGTTAAAGTTTCTTGTTGATGAGATTTCTCTCGTAATAGTTGATACCAGTGTCGCTGGCGGGAAGTTCTTCGAGACATATTTTACTCGTTGTGATGAATTAAAAAGAAGTAATGGGGAAAAGTAGTCAGGTATTGCTGAGTGGTTAAAGCGTGGCACACATGGGCACCACGCAGAAGTAGGCTTACAGCGTAACTACGTTAGACGCTTGTGGGCCTTTCTTACCTTGTTCAACCGTGAAACTAACACGTTGACCTTCAGTCAAAGTTTTAAAACCTTCTGACTGGATAGAATTAAAGTGAACAAACACATCGTTGCCACCGTTATCTTGAGTAAGAAAACCAAAACCTTTAGTTTCGTTGAACCATTTTACAGAACCAGTCATTTTATTAGACATAGAGACCTCTAGAGATAATATTTACAATGATTTATTAGGGCTTAAAACAGAAGCTATTATATGGATTATAAAGGAGAAGCTATCACAGAGGTTGAACGAAGGGTATCGAAAAAAGACTGAGGTAAAACTTGAACTAAATTTCATTAATAGCTCATTTGTTTGAGCTGTAGATGAGTATACATGGAAAAAACAAGATGACTAGGATTATTTTATGAACTCGTCAAATATTTTATTTTTTAGCGAGATTGAACAGTGTAAATCACCATGAAGCACGTGGCAGAACAAGGTTGTTTTGTCTACACTCCCAACATGGAAAATGTTGAATGAACGAACCTAATGAGTGTTGCAAAGAATACATTTCCCCTCTCTGAATTAATGATTTCGCTGACTACGGCTCTCGATATGACAGAAGGACAGCCACCAGAACACTGTATTCGGTGTTGTTGGATTGGTATGCATGTCGGGATGCAATTAGAACTCACAGAATCTGACCTTCATGACCTATTTTTCACTCTATTGCTGAAAGATGCCGGTTGTAGCAGTAATGCCGCGCGGATTTGTGAGCTGTATGCCACCGATGATCTGACGTTTAAACGGCGTTATAAAACGGTAGGGACCAGCCTTTCCAGTGTGATCAACTTTATTGTGAAAAACACCGGCTCAGAGCAAAGTTGGACGGAACGTATTTTAACCACAATAGATATTTTGAAAAATGGCAATGATTATGCGCAAGAGCTCATTCAAACCCGTTGTACTCGTGGTGCGGATGTGGCACGAGAGCTGAGATTTAGCGAGGCGGTGGCTCAGGGCATACATTCATTGGATGAACACTGGAATGGTCAAGGGCGACCAGAGCAGTTGAAAGGGGAATCTATTTCACTTTTTTCGCGTATTGCGTTATTGGCACAAGTGTTTGATGTCTTTCAAGTTGAACATGATTTGGAGGAAGCGGTGCAAGAGATCGCCGCACGCAGCGAAGTGTGGTTTGACCCGCACTTGGTCGAGATTATCGAGCAGTTGGTGGATAACCCACGCTTTGTGGCGGGTCTTCAGTCTCCAGACATCAGCTTACGGGTGATGAACCTGCCTCCGGCTCAAGCGCATTTACCTCTGGATGATGAGTATTTGGAATGCATAGTGACGGCATTTGGGAAAATCGTCGATGCGAAAAGTCCATATACCGCTGGGCACAGCGAGAGAGTCGCGGTGTACACAGATTTAATCGCACGGCAACTGACCATCTCTGATACTGATAGAGCTTGGTTACGACGCGCAGCACTGTTGCACGACATTGGTAAGTTAGGGGTAAGTAACGCGATTTTAGATAAACCAGGTAAGTTAAATGATGTGGAATGGCAAGCTGTGCAAGCTCATGCGGCATTCACCGAGCAGATTTTGCAAAAGCTGTCACCTTTCAAAACCCTCGCGCGGATGGCGGGCGCACATCATGAAAAATTGGATGGTACGGGTTACCCTCGGGGTGTTAACGGCGATGAAATCAGTTTGATGACTCGCATAATCACAACAGCCGATATTTTCGATGCCCTCAGTGCTGAGCGTCCCTATCGCGCGGCTATGCCTATTGATAAAGCACTCGCCATTATGGAGGAAAACCTCCATACCGCGATTGATCCAGAATGTTTTGCCGCTTTGAAAAAGGCATTAAATCTGTTGCCCGATGAATATACTCAACTACCACACTCTTCAGATAAGACCTAACAAGGCTTAGATCTCGTTTGGCGTGGGTCATATTCTCATTGCTGAATTTCCTTCAGCCGTTCGTTAATGTTACATTTTGTCACGATTTCAACCATGAATAAGAGAGAAGATGTATGGCAGGCGCAAGCTTATTGACCCTACTCGATGATATTGCGACGGTACTGGATGATGTGGCTGTGATGTCGAAAATGGCCGCAAAAAAGACGGCGGGTGTGCTGGGGGATGACTTAGCGCTCAATGCGCAGCAAGTCTCTGGCGTGGCAGCAGAACGCGAAATTCCGGTGGTGTGGGCGGTCGCCAAAGGTTCGTTTCGCAATAAGCTGATTTTGGTTCCGGCAGCACTCATCATCAGCTCCATCGCTCCTTGGTTGATCATGCCTTTGCTGCTACTCGGTGGTTTATTTCTCTGCTTTGAAGGCGCAGAGAAGATCCTCGAAAAATGGCTGCATCCAGTACCCAAGCAGGATGCCGAACAACGCGCTGCCGCTATGATGACTGAGGGTTTAGAAACCGAAAGCTTGGCGACAGAAAGTGTGGCTGAGTACGAAAAGCGTAAAATTGGTGGTGCGATCCGCACCGATTTTATTCTGTCGGCAGAAATCATTGTGATCGCTCTCGGTACCGTGCAGGGGCAATCCATGCTCACGCAAATTCTGGTGGTTAGCTTGATAGCCGTCATCATGACGATCGGTGTGTATGGTTTAGTGGCGGGTATCGTCAAGTTGGATGATTTGGGTTTTTACCTACAACGCCAATCCAAAGGCCAAGGACTCAAAGCCAGTTTGGGAGGTGTGCTAGTGCGTTTTGCGCCCCAATTGATGAAAGGGCTGACGGTCGTTGGAACTGCGGCGATGTTTTTAGTCGGTGGCGGGATTGTGGTACATAACGTGCCTACGGTGCATCATTCTCTTGAACCGATGCTTAATGCTGTCCATGCATGGCCAGCGGTGGGGGCGCTGATGCCAACCCTGATGAATGGTGTGATTGGCGTGGTAGCTGGCTGCCTGTCAGTGGCGGTGATGGAAGTGTGGCACAAACTTCGCGGTTAATTCTCCCGCCTAGCTGTCGCTCCAAGTCGTTTGGAGAATCTCCGGTTTATTGGCAGCGACAGCGGTGTTGGCTACAACATGAAGTAGGGTATCCGTAAAATTCTCGTTGTTATTTTCGGGAAGGCAAATAAACTAGCGGCTTTTGTTTTTCGGCGGTCGATATTATGCAGTGTGAGTTCTTTATTCAAAAACGGTGTACCTCTTGCCACCAGTGTGCGCAGCCGTATTCACAGCAAGTTGAGAATAAAGATCAGCAGTTGCGTGAGTTGATTGTGCCAGCCACGGATGTGCAGTGGTTACCCCCTGTCACCAGTGCTGATACCGCGTTTCGCAATAAAGCCAAAATGGTGGTGCTCGGTGCGGCTCACGCGCCGATTTTAGGCATTGAAGATGCGCAAGGTCAGCCTTTGTCACTAGTGACTTGCCCGCTTTATCCGCAGCCGATGCAAGAGCTGCTCGCTTATCTGGAAAACTGGATCCGCATCGCGGGTATTCCGCCGTATAACAAGCTGAAGAAAAAAGGTGAACTGAAGTTTATTTTGCTCACCCGCAGTGAAAACAGCGGTCAATATATGTTGCGTTTTGTAGCGCGCAGCCATGCGGTACTTGAGCGAATTGAACGCAATTTGCCGACATTGATCGCGGCTTTCCCGACGATCGAAGTGGTTTCCGTTAATATCCAGCCGGTGCATATGGCGCGTCTAGAAGGCGAAGAGGAAATTTTCCTCACCGAAACGCAAAGCCTGCTTGAACAGTTCAACGATGTGCCTATGGTGATCCGCCCGAAAAGCTTTTTCCAAACCAACCCCAAAGTGGCTGAGCAGCTATACGCGACCGCGCGTGCTTGGGTGCGTGAGATTGCGCCAACGCAAATGTGGGATCTGTTTTGTGGTGTTGGTGGCTTTGCGCTGCATTGCGCCGCGCCAGACACCGCTGTGACGGGCATTGAAATTGAACCAGAAGCGATTGCCAGTGCGCAACGTTCGGCGCAAATGATGGGGATTGATAATCTTAGTTTTGCGGCGCTCGATTCTGCCAAGTTTTCGCAAAGCCAGATGAGTGCGCCAGAGTTAGTGTTGGTCAATCCTCCACGTCGTGGTTTGGGCAGTGAACTGACCACGCAGTTGGAAGCACTCGCGCCAAAACACATTCTTTATTCCAGTTGTAACCCGCATACCATGGTCAAAGATATCGCTGAGCTCGCCAGTTACCAAATGATTCGCGTGCAGTGGTTTGATATGTTCCCGCATACGGATCATGCCGAAGTGCTGACCCTGTTGGTCAGAAAAGAGCACTAGAAATGGAAAAGGAGAAGCGAACCTCTCCTTTTGTGCATCTGAACTGAATTTACTTCACTGTCCATTCGATGTTTTCACCGGCGCGGATTGGCACCACGATATCGCTGCCAAACGGCATGCTTTCCGCGACTGGCCAGGCTTGCTTGGTGAGCGTGACGGTCTCTTGATTGCGAGGTAGGCCGTAGAAATCAGGGCCATTAAAGCTAGCGAACGCTTCCAGATTTTCTAGCTTACCTTCTTTTTCAAACACTTCGGCATACAACTCAAGAGCCGCATGGGCGGTGTAAGAGCCTGCGCAGCCACAAGCGGCTTCTTTGCGGCCTTTGGCGTGCGGGGCAGAGTCCGTGCCGAGGAAGAATTTCTTGCTACCAGAGGTTGCCGCTGCCACTAACGCGTGTTGGTGGGTGGCACGTTTTAGAATCGGTAAGCAGTAGAAATGTGGGCGAATGCCACCAACCAGCATGTGGTTGCGGTTAAACAGCAAATGGTGAGCAGTAATGGTGGCGGCAACGTTAGCACCAGCTTGCTGAACAAAGGTCACTGCCTCAGCGGTGGTGATGTGTTCCAGCACGATCTTGAGCTGCGGGAAATCGGCCACGATCGGCGCTAATACAGTGTCGAGAAACACTTTTTCGCGGTCAAAAATATCGATCTCATGAGTGGTCACTTCACCGTGTACCAGAAGCAACATGCCGACTTCCTGCATCGCTTGCAGAACAGGGTAAATGTTTTTGGCTGAAGTTACGCCTGAATCCGAGTTGGTGGTCGCACCGGCTGGGTAAAGCTTAGCTGCAACGACTTTACCTGACGCTTTGGCTTTGCGAATTTCCTCAGGTGAAGTGTTATCGGTGAGGTAAAGCGCCATCAAAGGTTCAAAGTGCGCTTGTGGCTGAGCGGCCATAATACGCTCACGATAGGCTAAGGCCATCTCGCTGGTGGTTACAGGGGGAACAGTATTCGGCATGATCAGTGCGCGGCCGTTATAACGGCTGATGTCGCGTACAGTATCGGCCAGTACATCGCCATCGCGAAGGTGAACGTGCCAGTCGTCTGGGCGTGTAATCGTCAGTGTTGTCATTGAGTGCTCCCACCATGAATGCATGAAATGATTGGAGCCTAAAGCGTCGCGCAAACGCTTCCGCTTAGGCGACAGGATGATAGTGGAAAGTGTAATCCATTTCACGTGTTATTTGTCTTGGTCTGTTTTGCCCTTGGTATCTGAATAGAAGCCAGAACCCTGATTTGTAACAACGTGTTAGTCTGAAGTGACAATTTGTTCTATGATGTTGCGCAAATAACTCCGTCGTACTCGAAGCTGCAACAGTTTTGGCTAGATTCTTCCATCCCAATCATAGCGTTTGTCTATGCTCACGGGGATGCGCTCTGTGGCCGCTTAGCGGCAAATCCAAGAAATTTGGGTATGACAACAACCAAAGGAAGCACCATGTCGTCTGGACTCTTATCTCAAATCAATGTCTTTCCGGTCAAATCGTTAGGCGGGCTGGCGCTATCGTCCGCTTGGGTAGAAAAGCAAGGCTTAACCTTTGATCGCCGTTTTATGCTGGCACTGTCTGACGGAAGCATGGTGACGGCGCGTAAATTTCCGCAAATGGTGCTGATCAAAACCGCGCTGCGTCATGATGGTGTGCTGTTTTCTGCACAAGGTCATCCCTCGCTTACCATCCGTTATGCAGATTTCAAGTTGCAACCGGTACCCGCGCAAGTTTGGGCGGATAATTTCACCGCGTACACCACCACCGATGAAGCAGACGATTGGTTTAGTACGGTATTGGGGATTCGTGTTGAGCTCTTATACAGCGGCGAGCAATCCAATCGTGTACGTGAAAAAGTGGGTCACAATGTCAGCTTTGCCGATGGCTATCCGTTGTTGGTGATCAGCCAAGCTTCACTTGATGAGCTGAATCGTCGCAGCCCTGAGTTTCATTCGATGGATCAATTTCGTACCAATTTGGTCGTTTCTGGGACAGAGCACTTTGCTGAAGACAGTTGGAAGCGTATCAGGATCGGCGAAGTGGAGTTTGAAGCCGTCAAACCTTGCGAACGCTGCATTTTAACCACGGTTGAAGTGAAGAAAGGAGCATTTAGACCAACCAAAGAGCCGCTGCGTACTCTCTCACAATTTCGTGCTAATGAGCGCGGTGGTGTGTTTTTCGGGCAAAACTTGGTTGCCAAGAATGAAGGAATGATTCGAGCGGGCGATCCGATTGAAGTGTTGGAATACAAAGAGAAAGAGGTTTATGCAGACCAAGGGGTCAGCCACTTCACACTGACGTGTGTTGAGCGCGAAGAGATCGCTCGTGATTTTGTGACCTTCTGGCTAGAACCTACCCAAGGCATCGCTACCCAGTATTTGCCGGGGCAACATCTGCCGATTGAAATGGTGATTGAGGGTGAGCCTGTGCAGCGCTACTACACGCTTTCCTCTAGCCCATCGCGTCCGGGACGTTTGGCGATTTCGGTAAAACGCATTGACGGTGGTCGAGTCTCTAACTGGTTACAAGATCATTTGCAGATTGGTACGACCTTGACCGCGCAGCATCCGGCGGGTCATTTCCATCTGGATACTACAGCTCCACAACCACTACTGCTGCTTTCGGCGGGCAGTGGTGTTACGCCCATGTTGTCTATGCTGCGTTATCTGGCTGACCATAAGCAAGTGGATGATGTGGTGTTTTATCATCAATGCCGCAGTGAGCAAGACATTCCTTGTCGAGCGGAACTGGATGCATTGGCAAAACAACATGCTGGGCTGACGCTCATCTATGCGTTAACCCAACCGTCGCCGCAGTGGCAAGGTGAGCATGGCCGTTTAGCTTTGTCGCACATTAAGCGCATTCCTGATCTTCCCGCTCGCCAAGTATTTGTGTGTGGCCCAGATGGTTTTATGCAGAAAGCCAAGAATTTGCTGCTTAAACAAGGGGTAGCGGAATCGGCTTATCATCAAGAGGCCTTTGGTGCGGTACAAGTTGCACCGCGAGAAAAGAAAGATGTAACACTCAGTTTCAATGGCATTCAAGTCTCTGCGGATAATCAGAAAACCTTGCTTGAGCATGCTGAAGATGCGGGTGTGAAAATACCCAATAGCTGCCGTGCGGGCATTTGTGGTGCGTGTAAAGTGACCGTGAAATCTGGTCTTGTTCAGCAGCCGAACGTCCCTGCTTTAGCGGATCATGAACGCGCAATGGGAATGGCCTTAGCGTGCTGCGCGATGCCAGATACCGATGTAGATGTCGAGTTTTAACCGCTCTTGTTCGACCACATAAAAAAACCTCCCGTTGGGAGGTTTTTGTTTATTGTCTAGGGTTACACTTTGAATTTATTCAAAATCGCATCTTGTTCGCGGATATTTTCGGTTTGGATTTGCATTGACATATTCGCTTCATCCGCCGAGGTGGCGACTTGATCCGACAAATCTTTAATTTTCACTGTGTTGTTGTTGATTTCTTCCGCCACTAGGCTTTGTTCTTCCGCCGCAGAAGCGATTTGAATATTCATATCGCTGATCTGTTGAATGGCATAACGGATTTTTTCCAGAGCGGCATTCGCGCCTTGTGCTTGGTTGACTGCGCTGGTGGCCGTATCTTTACTGTGGCTCATGGCAACCGCAACCGCATTGGCTCCAGATTGCAGTTTCTCAATCATATTGCGAATTTCAGTCGTGGACTGTTGAGTACGCTGTGCCAGAGTACGAACTTCATCGGCAACCACCGCAAAGCCGCGGCCAGATTCACCGGCTCGCGCCGCTTCAATCGCTGCGTTGAGCGCCAGTAAGTTGGTTTGATCCGCGATGTCGTTAATCACTTTCAGCACCGTTTCAATATTGGCTGTCGCGCTTTCGAGCACTTTCACATCGTCCACGGCAGCATCGATGGTGGCCGAAAGGGTATCGATCGCTTTGGTGGTTTTGGTGACCACGTCGGTTCCCGATGCGGCGGCTTCATCGGCTTCTTTTGCCGCAGAAGCGGCGCCTTGCGCATTATTGGCGACATCTGATGAAGTAGTGGCCATTTCATGCATTGCCGTAGCAAGTTGTTCCAACTCATGAAGCTGAGAACGCATCGCTTCTGCCGATTGATGTAAGGTCGTTGATGTGGACTCTGAGCCGCGTAAAATCTCCGCACCAATCGCTTTGGATTGAATCAACTGTTTCTGTAAGTTGCCAGTAAAGGTATTGAAACCCACAGCGAGTTTGGCGAACTCTTCATCGGTATTCGTGCTTAGACGCTGTGTTAGATCCCCTTCGCCAGAAGCGACATTTTGAATGGCATCATTGAGTGCATCCAATGGGCGCATCAGTATGCGGATCACAAACAGTAAGATGAAGACGCTGATAACTAGAGCAATACCGGTAAAGATGAAGGCACTGTTTCTTAATTTCGCCAGGGAAGCGTAGGCAATTTCTTCATCAATCACGACACCCACATACCAATTCTCACCTTCTACCGCGGAGAAGCTGACTGTGTAGGGTTTGCCGTTCATCATCACTTGGTGTGGTACGGTATTGATTTTGGTTTCACCCAAGAACTCGTTCATCGGCTTGCCGTTGAACTCTTTTTTCGGGTGGGCAATGGTGGTGCCATCGGCGGAAATGATAAACACGTACCCTGCATTAAACAGATGAACCTCATTCACCAGCTCAGCCAGTTCCGCCAAACTCACATCATAGAAAATCGCACCCACAAATGTGCCGTTATCTTTGACTGGAGTTGCGATGGAAACCAGAATTTCACCTGAAGCTGAATCGGCATAAGGGGCGGTAATGACCAGTTTTCCTGCATCTTTCGCATCTTTGTACCAAGGGCGAACACGAGGATCCCAGGTTGGGCCAGGGTTCCAACTTGGGTCGTTGTTGATATTGGAACCGTCTTTTTCAAATCCGAGACCCGCCAACAAGAAGGTGTTCTTAATGATAGGTTGGGTTATAACGGTGCGGATACGATCAGGAGACAGATCGCTTTCAATCATACTCGTCGAATAAGAGGCGAGTTTTTTACGCCCCTCGATGACGGAGGCGGTGGTTTTACTTACCCCGTCAACAATCTCATCCACACTTTCTGAAACCATCTTCATGATTTCTCCGCGAACGGTTATGTATTGGCTTCCAGAAAGTAGCGCAATAGTAGCAAGCAGAAGTACAGACGACGCAGCAACAATTTTATGGCTGAATTTCATCGTGATTCCTTTCATAACTATGGGTTATTGTTATTAATAAATTTATAGTTATGTTTCTGCACTTCAGCCAGTGGGAGCTCACACTTTTGTGTTGTGTTTGTGATAATTGTTTGATTTATATTGGAATATATTCTGTGCAATCGCGCACTTATAACGCGCGTCCTAGAATAAGTTGGCAAAGTTGCTGGTATTGTTCTGCGCTATTGGCAAACAGCTGTTCAATAATGCTGTGAGTTTGTGCTCCAGACTGGGAGCGTTTGAGCGCTTCACGCACCAGTAACACCACATGCTGTTCTTTGCTGACAGTCGCATGCGCTTGCGGTTGCCATTCCGCGATGGCTTGGGTGAGTGGCGACATCTTCAGTTTGGGGTCACCAGTGGTCAGCTCAAGCATGAGTAATTGGGTGAGATGAGTAAATGCCGGGTGGTGGCGTTCACAACTTTGTAAGCGATGCAGTAGCGCAAGTGCAAGCTCGGAGCATTTGATCAATCCGGCATTGTGCGGGAAGCGAGTGTTTAAGCGCAGTGAAAAATCAACGCGAGTGATTTGAGTATCAGGAAAAAATGTGAGGCCACACAAGCAGTCGAAAGGAATCCAAAGCGTTTGTCCGCGTTCCACGGCATACTCGTGTTTCCCGAGTCGACAGAGCAATAAACCTTGCTCAACGCGGATCAGGCTGTATTTTAGCGTACGTTTACGTGCCGTTACCTCAAGGTAGGGATAATGGCGCGTTTCAGACTGAATAGCGTAGTTCATAAGATGCCTCGGGAATTTTAAGGGCGCTAAGATTAACGCTTATCGCATCAAAAGCCAATTCCCGTGATTGGGATGACGTAACTCTGGTCTGACCTTAGACATCCTTGCTGATAGCATGGCTAAGTATGCGTAGAATAGGCCAGCTTTTTATCTGATGTACAAACCTATGACCTCAACAACTGATCCTTATATTGATATTCGTCCTTACAATGATGACGAGATTCCGGCTGCACTCTCTCGTCTGATCAATGACCAAGAGTTTATCTCGGCGATTTTACAGCATCGTTTCAAACATCATTCCGCTTGGCTGCGTACCTTAATGGCACCGCTAGTGAAACTGTACCTTAAACGGAAATGGGCGAAGCTAGACAGCGTCGAAGCCATTCAACTTGAGGTGAAAAAATATCTAGACCAAACGCTGGAACAGACCACTCAAGGGGTGAGCTACAGTGGTTTGGAAAAGCTGAGCAAAGATGAGGCTTACCTATTTATTTGTAACCACCGTGACATTGCAATGGATCCTGCTCTAGTTAACTACGGTTTACATATGGCAGGCCACCGCACCGTACGGATTGCGATTGGCGATAACTTGCTGAAAAAACCGTGTGCTACAGAACTGATGCGCTTGAATAAAAGCTTTATTGTGAAACGCTCGGCGAAAGGTCCACGTGAAATGATGAAAGCACTGGGCACGCTCTCGGGTTACATTAAGCATTCACTGGATACTGGGCATTCTATTTGGATCGCACAGAAAGAGGGGCGAGCCAAAGACGGCAACGACCAGACTGATCCTGCGATCTTGAAAATGTTTCACGTGGAAGGACGTCGTCAAAAAATAGAGTTTGCGGATTACATGCGCTCTTTGAAGATTGTGCCTGTATCGATCTCGTATGAAAACGATCCTTGTGACATCGCGAAAGCTTGTGAATTGTATGAGAAAGCGACACAAGGCCGTTATGAAAAAGGTGAATTCGAAGATATCGAAAGCATCATTCAAGGCATTGTGGGTGATAAAGGCCGTATCCATGTCGCGTTTGGTGACGTGATCGCACAGCCTTTCGCAACCCCAGAAGCGTTAGCGCAAGAGATCGACAGGCAGATCCACCAAAACTACGTGTTGTATCCAATCAACCGTTTAGCGGCGGGGCAGAGTGATAAAGACATCAGTGATGAGGTTCGCACTGTGCTAAAAGCAAAATTAGCGCACCTGCCTGAGGGGGCGCATCAATACTTGCTCGATGCGTATGCAAACCCTGTCCGTAATCATATTGCGCCCGAAAAGGCATGATGGTTTGACGATGAACACAAAGAGGAGCCTTTGCTCCTCTTTTTTGTGAGCAATATACCCAACCACTTAACGGGCGACAGCGCCACCCAGTGTGAGTTGGGTAGGCCATTTGCTGATTTGGTTGCCACCTAGGAAAATATTGCCGTTGACCGTCATCGTATTGGGGAACTGAGTAATTTTTGAACCCCCAATATACAAATTCCCTTCAATTACCACCCCATCTGGCAGTTCAGTCAGCGGAGTACGAATCACACTTAAATCCCCTTTCACCGTCAACCGTGGTGGCAAGTTCGTTAGTGGAGTGTCGGTCAAATTAAGGTATCCCCCGACGGTTATTCCCGCAGGCCAAGATTGGATTTTAGTACCAAGTAAATTGGCATAACCTTTGATTTTGGTTCCGCGAGGAATTTTTTCTAACAAACTGTTTGAAGCATCAAGACTGCCATCGATCATGATCCCTTTCGGCAGGGATTTCATGGCAGTTTTGGCGATATTGAGATTGCCTTTGATATGAAAGTTATCAGGCAGAGAAGTGTAAGGTTTGCCACGTAAATCAAGGTTGCCATAGTTATCCAAATGATTGAGCACCATGTATAGGTCAAGGGCAATCGCGTGTGAGTAACCAGCAATCAGTGCAAAAGAGAGCGTGATAATACGGAATATCATTGATGACGGTTCATTCTAGATAACGAGTCTGGCAAGTATAAACAGTATCTTTGAGAGGGGGATACGCTTTATCTAGAATATGATCGATTTCTTGCGCGGGTAAACAAAAGCGGGCATAAAGCCCGCTTCGGATTGTACTGTGCTCTTAGCGAGCTAACGCACGAGTTTTCAGTTCAAAAATCAGCTTTTCAGCACTGACTTCAAATTTAAAACGCGCGTGTAACTCAGTGGCATCGCTCTCTGCTGGTGCAACTTCATATTCCACGTTGGCGCACACTTGTTTTGCTAGGGCAACGTACTCAGCCAGTTTTCCTTCCAGATGTGCTTTATCGGAGCCAAATAAAGAAACTTCAGCGACATCGTCACCTTCACGAATGATAAAGCCGATTTCGCCTGCACAACCACAAGCTTCACATACTTCATTTTCGACACAGGTTTGGTTACTCATACCCTAATCCTCTTACTAATAATGTGGCCATTTTAGTCTTCTCTCCTTGCTTATGCCACAAAAATGGTCTGTGGCACGGTGAGAAATTTAGAGAGGAATATGTGGCCATATTTTTCATCAACAAACACTTTGTTGGTACGTTCAATGGCGGACTTATGTGATCTTCTCCGGTAATTTGGAGTTCCAAGTGTCGGAAAATTGTCAGAATTTCGACCAGTTCATTGTCACGCTCAATAGTTTGTTGGATTATTTGCCAACCAAAATATGATTTAGTGTGATGATCGACTTGGACAAGTGACCTTGTTCAAAAAACTAACAAAGGCTTATGCAAAAGAGTGAATTCACTTATCGAGTGACTAGTATTGAAAGGGCAAGTCAAACGGTGATCGACTCGCTCCCTCTTTGCCTTCGCCACGATCATTTGAAAAATAACTATTGAGTTTCCTTGCTGTAAAAACAGACAAAGAATTGACGTTAGAAAAGAGCCTGACCATGCCTAAGCGTAGTAAAGAAGATACTGAAGTGACGATTCAGACGATTATGGATGCGGTTGTCGACCAGTTGCTTCGACTGGGTTATGACAAGATGTCTTACACCACACTCAGTCAGCAAACCGGAGTTTCACGAACGGGGATCAGCCATCATTTCCCTAAGAAAACCGATTTTGCTTCTGCTCTTGATGGGCGGATTTTTAAGATGTTCATGGAATACCTCGATTTCGAGCATGATATCGGTGCATTTCGTGCCAGTTGGTTAGCCGCTATGGAGAAATCAGAGTTTGTGGCGATTTTGCGCCTCTTATTTCACCATATTGTGACCGCTGAACGTGCTCATGATTTCGCCCATAAAGGGGTGAGCCGCCTGTATAAAATGGCGGAAGAGAAGTTTGGTCAAGAGAGTCAAAAAGAAGTGGAATGGCTGCTTGGTCGTTCTCTGGTTAGCATGGTGAACTGAACCCGTTCACACCAACCCACCGACTTATCTCATATAAATATGAAACCGCTAAGCGTTCTGCTTAGCGGCTCAGTTTAGCTTGATGCGTTACTCGAAACGTCATCAAATTCTGCTTGTCTCGCGTTTCAATACCTTGGTTGGCTATTTGAACGAAAGAGTCTTTAACGGAGATTAGGCCGGATAAACCATCGGGAAATCGCGGGTGGGGTGGGGTGCCACGAGAGCGTGATAGCCATAAACTTGTGCAATACGTTCTGATGTGAGAGCTTGCCAAGGTGCGGCATCACACACAATCTTTCCTTGGTGGAGCAAGATCAGACGATCGGCATATTGCGCTGCAAGATTCAGGTCATGCAATACGACTACCACGGCACAGGCCTCTTCATCGGCTAACTGACGAGCGAGTTGGAGTGTATTGTGCTGGTGTGCCAGATCGAGTGCCGAGGTTGGTTCATCCAGCATCAAAATACGTTGTTCACCGGCTTGGTGAAGTTGAGTTAACACACGTGCCAAATGCAAACGTTGTTTTTCACCGCCAGAAAGTGCCGGGTAGAGACTACTGGCAAGATGCAACACCTCGGTCTTTTGCATGTAATGCCTCGCCACTTTCTCTACTTCCTTACGAGGTAAGTTGAGAGGTATCGCGCCAAGTTCAACGACTTCTTGGGCGGTGAACGGAAAACTCAGCGAGCTTTGTTGAGGCAAGATGCCTAAATGGGTCGCCAGCTTTTCCGCAGGCCAATCCTGAGCTGGAATACCAAAATAATTCAGCGAACCTGCACCTCTCATTTCTCCACAGAGTAGTTTGAGTAAGGTGCTTTTCCCTGCTCCGTTTGGGCCAAGTAATGCCGCGACTTCACCACGGCGTAAAGTGATATCGACATGGTCGAGTACCGAACGTGAACCATAAGCCACACAAAGGTCAGAGCCTTGAATTGCAATTGTGTGCATCAGAAAATGCGACCTTTTTGTTGAAATAACAGATATAAAAAGAAAGGCGCCCCAACCAGTGCGGTGACAATACCAATCGGTAATTCGGCAGGAGCCACCGCCACGCGCGTGACCATGTCGGCGAGAGTTAACATCAGCGCGCCAAGCAGCGTCGATATGGGGATCAAGTTGCGATGATCGGGTCCAACTAACATTCGACCAATATGCGGTACCACTAAGCCTACAAAGCCAATCATTCCTGCTGCACTAACCGCAACCCCGACCCCCATTGCCGACAAGATAATCATCTCGCGCTTGAGTTTTTGTACTGGTACACCCAGATGACGCGCTTCTGCTTCACCAAGGAGTAGGGCGTTGAGTGCCATGGCTCGCCAACGAAAATAACCAAACAAAATGAATAACGTGATGCCACTGAGCACAATGCTGGATGTGCTCGCTCCGGCCATGGACCCCATCGACCAGAGTGTTAAATCACGTAGCATTTGATCACTGGCTAAATAGTTGAGATAGCCAATTCCTGCACCGGCAAGAGCTGAGATTGCCACCCCCGCAAGTAGCATGATGGTCACTGAGGTACCAAATTTCGAGGTGCCAAGACGATAGACTAATACGGTGGTTACTGCGCCTCCGAGAAAGGCGGCGAGAGGTAATACTAAACCATTTAACCAAGGGAACTCGAACGTTAATTCGCTCAATAAAACGATAGCGAGCGCGGCACCGAGTGACGCACCTGAAGAGACACCAATAATTCCAGGTTCCGCTAACGGGTTACGAAATAATCCCTGCATGGCAGTGCCGCAGAGCGCCAGAATAGCGCCGACCAGTAAACACAGCAGTGTTCGCGGTAAACGAATATCGTGAATCACCAAATGAACGGCGCCCGCGAGCTGATCGGAACGAAAAAGTAAGCTTTGAATACTGTCGGTGATGGTGATGTTCATTGGGCCAACGGTAATGGAGTAGAGCCCAGAAAACAGCACCGCCAATAGCAGAAAACTTGTGGTGATGACAATAGAGAATGGTCTTAACACTGGGAGCCTCAAGGGTAAAGCAGGTCTTGAATACGTTTTGCTTCTTGTAAACTTTTCAATCCCAATCCCCCGACGAGGGCATGGCCATCAATCGCTACGATGTTTTTGTTCTTGCCGGCAGGCGTGGCGGCCAACATAGGAACCGCTTTCAATACGGCCTCTGTTCCGCCCAGCTTTTCTAAGCTACGGCCGCTGACCAAGACCATATCCGGTTGCATTTCAATCATCGATTCCATTGAAAGCGGTTTGTAAGAAACGATCATCTCTGCTGGATTTTGAGCGCCAGCCAAGCGAATTATCGTGTCTGGTACGGTATTGCTGCCCGCTACATTCGCTGCCCGTCCTTCGTGCAGTAGTAAAAACAAAACCTTTTTCGCAGTAGTAGGCTGTTTAGCTTGCAAGGCGGTGATCTGTTGCTGCACGGTTTCTTTTAAATGCTGTGTCGTGACATCATCGGTTTTCGTGAGCTGAGCAATGTGATCAATACGGTTCAATAAGCCTTGCGCCGTAGCCTCACTATTAATGATATTCACTTGGATGCCAGCACTACGCAGTTGTTGCAATGCCGTTTCTGGCCCCATCTCATCAGAACCGATCAATTGAGTTGGGTTTAAAGCCAGTAAACCTTCCGCCGCTAGACGACGGTGATAACCGATCGTTGGCAGGCTAAGTGAATCTGGAACTTCGCTAGTCACATCTACGGCGACCAACTGTTTTTCTGCTCCTAGGGCGAGCATCAGCTCAGTGACGGCGCTGCCAGCACTGACGATTCTTTCTTGAGCCACGCTGATACCCGATGTACAGCAGGCCAGCAACACAACGAAGGATTGAGTAAGTTTCATCTTGTTTCCATTAAGAGTGAGGAGTATCCGTCAGCAACTGAGTTGCTGGAATGCCATGTTCTTGTAAAAAGCTCAGCAGTTTGACCAACTGTTGAACTTCTGCACGTTGATCGGCAGCAATCACTATAGGTCGTTGATTGCTTTGTACGGTTTCAAGCAGCGCCAATGAGAAATTGTGCCAATCAAGGTAGGTTTTTCCATCGATCGCCCAATAAGGCTCTGTTGCTAAGATATTGATAGTAATAGACTCTTTATTCACATCGCTCACCACTGGAGAATCCGTCGTAGGCAGGGCGACGTCCAAAGATTCCAAACGTACGGAAGCCGTCAGCAACAAAAACACCATCACGATGAAAATGATGTCGAGCAACGGGGTGAGATCAGGCGTTAGCCCGAAATCAGCAGGTTTGGTGGAAGATTTAATCATTGTTTTCCACCGTTAAAATTTGGGGATAGACCACGGATATCGAAGCATTGGTATGGAGGGTCATGCCTTCTAGCCAAAGGTTGACGTAATTCAATGAGTGTTCCAGTTTGGCCATAGTTCGATCCGCCCACAGATTGAGCAATTGAGCCCCCGCCACGGCTGGTACGGCTATCATCAAACCGGCTGCGGTGGTGTACATTGCAATGCCTAAGCCATCTGCCAAAACATTCGGGGTAATGCTGCCTGTCGTGGCGGCAACGCCTTTAAACATGTCAATCAAGCCAAGAACGGTACCCAACAAGCCGAGCAAAGGGCTGATCACGCCGATCAGCGTCAATAACCGTAGACCAGAATTAAACTGATGGCGCTGTTCTTGTAGCCAGATGCCTGCGGCATCTTCACGCAGGGATTTTTCAAACTGGTGATGAGCCAGAAGCATGGCAACGCCACGATAAAGTACAGGACGTTTCCCCGTGAAATGTTTGGTCAATTCTGCAAGTTGTGTGGGGTTGTTGGGTGAAACGGCGTCCAGCGCTTGGCGAATTGCACCTTTACCTACGGTTAAACTAAGTAGCACTTGGAAAAGGCGCTCAGCCAGTAGCATCACGGTTAATGCTGAACAAATGAAAAGTGGCCACGCCATTAGGCCGAGTTGTTGTTGGAGTTGTTGTAACGATTCCATTAGCCTTCCAATTTGAAACGAACAGGGATATGAACACGATGTGCAACAGGCACACCATCGAGAACGCGTGGAGAAAACTTCCATTGTTTAATCGCTTCGAGAGCGGATTGATCCAAAATTGCGGTGCCTGATGAGGTGAGCAGTTGTTGTTTGATCTGATTACCTTGCTCATCAAGCCAGATTTCATACATCACCGTACCTTCGATCCCCCTCTTTTGTGCAATTCGAGGGTAACGAGGTTGTACTGGCGTGGTCACAAAAGCGGGTTTGTCGACCAAAATAGGCTGACTGCTGACCCCTTGGCTCGCGGTGGTCGGTTTCGCCTGCGTTGGCTCGCTTTTGGGCTCATTCACGGATGTGTCGAGCTTTTCGGTATTGGTTTTGCTCACTGGAGCTTGTTTTGCTTGCGCTGCAGGAACGGGTTTTTTCACCACTTTGGGTTTAGGCGTGGGTTTGGTCTTTTCGATTTTCGGTTTGGCTGGCGCCGGTTTTACCTGCTCTTCAGGTGGCACTGGTTGGCTGGTGACCGGCTCGGCAGGGGCAGAAGGTTTGGGCATCGCGACCAGATTAATCGAAACCGATGGATTTGGATTTCCAGCAGGCATAGCAAACACTTGGGCTTCATCCGTCGTGATAAGCAATACAGCATGAAAAGCGATAGAAAGCCCCCCTGCAATAACATACCTCTTCAGATTCACGTCTTCCTTCCTTACTGATCAATGGTGCCATTTCCATACCGAATGGCAAATTCATACTGTCGTGAGAGCGAAGAGACGAGCGTGCTCTCATCGCCTAGCTCATTGAGTCACTATTATTATCTTATATTCAAATAATATCAATTATCAATTGCATTATCATTAGCATCATTTTATGATTTTGCCTCTATCAGATGGAATGAAGCGCAACCCTTATCACATGGGTGTTAGCGAGAGAAATAGTATGTTGATGTTAGATAGTTTTGATGAATCGATTGTGGGGGCAGATACGTCAGATCCGCTGCGTTTTGCTTTCAAAAATAAGCATTCTGCTCACGCGGGGGGCAGTGTGAGCCCAGTTGCTGCACATGAACAAGCGCAGGTTTGGCAACAAATTACGCAATCGACCAGTCTGCGCCAACATGCTCGTTGCCTATACATCCATGTGCCTTTTTGTCGAGTACGCTGTACTTTCTGTAATTTTTTTCAAAATGCGGCCAGCCGTCAGTTGGTTGATGCGTATTTTGCAGCGCTATTGGTCGAGATTAAGCAAAAAGCGGCGTTGCCATGGACGCAAACAGGCGTTTTTCATGCAGTTTATATTGGCGGAGGAACACCTACGGAGCTGTCTCCACAGCAAATTCGTACGCTAGGTAAGGCGATTCGTGATTCATTCCCACTATCGACCGATTGTGAAATTACCCTAGAAGGCCGCATTCATCGCTTCAGTGATGAAATGTTTGAGCAAGCCCTGGAAGGGGGCTTCAATCGCTTCTCGTTTGGAGTACAGAGTTTTAATACTCAGGTTCGCCGTCGAGCCAAACGCTTGGACGATCGTGAAGTGGTGATGGAACGAATTGCCTCTTTAGCCGCGACACAGCAAGCGCCTATCGTCATTGATCTGCTGTATGGGCTGCCATACCAAACGGCACAAGTGTTTGAACAAGACTTGCAAGATTTCATGCAAACTGGTGCACAAGGTATTGATTTGTATCAGCTTGTCGTTGGCGGTAGCGCGCCGATGCTCAATCTGGTTGAAAAAGGTAAATTACCACCGCCAGCCACCACACCCGATAAAGCCACCTTGTATCAAATCGGGGCGGAGTTTATGGCCAAGCATCATTTGCGCCCTTTGAGCGTCAATCATTGGACGCGTGATAACCGTGAGCGGAGCCTATACAACAGTTTGGCAAAAACGTACGCCGAAGTTTTACCGATAGGTTGCGGAGCGGGGGGGAACCTCGGTGGTTACTCTTTAATGCAACATCGCCAACTTTCTACTTATCTTGAGGCAATGCAAAATGGCCAATCTGTCGTCGCTATGATGGCTCGCCAACACAGCTATGAGCCAGTCTTTGCTGCCTTAAAATCGGGTTTTGATTCTGGTGTGGTGGCCAAATCTCGCTTGCCGTCCTGCAATCAGCGCCCCACGTTTGACTGGCTAAAACCGCTCTTTGTTCGTTGGCAGGCGTTAGGCTTAGTGGAACTCGATCAAGAATATTTAACTCTTACTATGGCAGGCCGTTTTTGGTCAGTGAGTTTGGCGCAAGCTTGCATTCACGTTCTCATTCACTCGTACCAAGATCAACAGCAGCGTATCGCATAACTAGACTGGAAAAATAATGGAATCACTACAAATAAAAGTGGCTCAATTGCTTGAGCAACAACCGACTTTATTACCTGCTGCGATGGCAGAACTACTGGCAGTCACGGAGTTTGACATCATCAACTCATTACCCCAAGAGATGGTGGCGGTGGTTGACGGAGCTCAAGCACAAACGATTTTAGAAAGCCTGCCGGCTTGGGGGCCAGTCACGACTATTATGACGGTTGCAGGTTGTATTTTTGAAGTGAAAGCCCCCTTTCCAAAAGGGAAGTTGGCCCGAGGTTACTACAATTTAATGGGCCGAGAAGGGGAGCTGCATGGTCACCTTAAACTAGAAAACATTAGCCATGTTGCTTTAGTTAGCAAACCGTTTATGGGGCGAGAAAGCCATTACTTTGGTTTTTTCACTGCACAAGGCGAAAATGCGTTCAAGATTTATTTAGGGCGAGATGAAAAGCGTGAACTGCTTCCGGAGCAAGTGGCGCGCTTTAAAGCCATGCAGCAGCAACATCAACAATAATTATTGCCCACTTTATTTGATGGCGCCGTTGGTGAAGCGAGTTTGAGGCTGCCAAGATGCGCCGAATTGTCCACGAGTAAATGGCTATAGGTTAGGCGCGGCTTTCAAACTGTTTTGAGAATAACTCGAATAAAAATATCGTTGAGGAGAAAGTAAATGGATCAGCAAGTTAAACAAGAGCGTCTTCAAGGACGCCTAGAGCCAGAAATTAAAGAGTTTCGTCAAGAGCGTAAAACGCTGCAACTGGCCACTGTGGATGCACAAGGTCGCCCGAATGTTAGTTATGCCCCTTTTGTGCAAAACCAAGAAGGGTATTTTGTGCTGATTTCACAAATTGCTCGTCATGCGCGTAATCTTGAGGTGAATCCACAAGTCTCTATCATGATGATTGAAGATGAATCGGAAGCGAAGCAGCTTTTCGCGCGTAAACGCCTCACTTTCGATGCCGTTGCAAGCATTGTTGCTCGTGATAGCGAATTATGGTGCCAAGTGGTTGCGCAGATGGGCGACCGTTTCGGTGAGATCATTGATGGGTTAAGTCAGCTACAAGATTTCATTCTTTTCCGCTTACAGCCGGAACAAGGTTTGTTCGTGAAAGGTTTCGGTCAAGCTTACCAAGTTTCAGGTGATGATCTGGTTGATTTCATCCATCTACAAGAAGGCCATCGTAAAATCTCTAACGCTTAAACTTCAAAATGGGGTGTAAGTATGCCGGTTTAACCTAAGGCGTATTTGTGGCGTAATTCTAAAGATAAATCATGATTGAGCGGTTGAAAAATCAGCCGCTTAACTTCGGCTGCCAATCCGTCAAATGACGCTGCGCTAAAATCGTTCCCCGCTTTTTGAATAGAAATAATGTGACCATCTGCGCATAAAATTGTCATTTTCAATCCTCTTTCACCCAAGAACTGTTGTCTGATTAGCGCTCAGGATTGGCTTGCTCAATATCCATAGAAAAAAAGCGTAATTCGCCTACAAGTTTGCTGTACATCTTCTAAGCTGAAAGTAACAATAAAAATGTCATTATAAATGACCAAAATGTATTTTTTCCCTAGAAGGAACTTCCATGAAGATTAATACGACCATGAAACTTGTTTTCGCCGCCATAGGAATTGGCATTGCGGTGAGTATGGTGACCGTGTTTCAACTTGATAGCCTTGAGAAAGATGCGGATCGACTCGCGCAAATTCGTTATCAATCCTACCAAGCGGCTGATGAATTGCGTCAAAGCTCAGATGATTTGACTCGTCTTGGGCGTACATATGTGGTCACTGGCGATGACAAATACGAAAAAATGTATATGGATATTCTCGACATTCGTAACGGGAAAAAGCCTCGCCCGGAAAACTATCACACGATTTATTGGGATTTGGTGCTGCAATATGACCAGAAACCCAAGCCAGATGGTAATACGATCGCTCTGCAACAAATGATGAAAGATCTTGGTTTCACCGATAAAGAGTTTGCATTGCTTAAAGAAGCGCAAAATAACTCGGATGCTTTGGTGAATATGGAAGTCAAAGCCATGAATGCGGTAAAAGGCCTGTTTCCAGATGCCAGTGGCAATTACACGGTGAAAGGTGAACCCGATAAAAATATGGCGATTCAATTACTGCACAGTGATGAATACCACCGTGAAAAAGCCAAAATCATGGCACCGATTGACCGTTTTTTTGAAGAACTTGAAAATCGAACCGCGCAGCAATTTAACCAAGCAGCGGAGCAGGTAAAAAATGCGGTACTCGTTGGTAACATCTCTTTGATCCTTGTCGCGATTATTGCAATTGTGGGTTACGCCATCGTCAATCGTAAGATTGTTGCCCCCGTAGATCGCATGGCACTGATTCTACAAAAAGTAGACGACAACTCAGATCTCACTCTGCGTGTTGAAGATAAAAGTGATGATGAGCTTGGTGTGATTGGGCGTACGATCAACAAAGTGTTGACGAGTTACGGCACCACCATTAATAAGATTAACCAAGTGAACCACACCATTTCTTCTATCTCAGACACGATTCGCCGTATTACTGATCAAAACGTGAAAATGGCGAGCCAACAAGATCAAGAGTTGGAGATGGCGGCAACAGCAATGGAAGAGATGACTTCAGCTCTCTCCAGTGTTTCACAAAGTACCAATATGGCGGAAGAATACGCAGGCAGCGCCGAGAAAGAAGCGAACAACAGCAAACAAGTGTTTGAGAAAACCATTCGAGAATTTGCGGACCTAGATGGCGAATTCCAGAAAACATCCGAAATCATTCAACAATTGGCGACCGAATCGAATAACGTGGGCAATGTGTTGGATGTGATTAAAGCGATAGCTGAACAAACTAACCTACTGGCACTCAACGCGGCGATTGAAGCGGCTCGTGCGGGTGAGCAAGGCCGAGGTTTTGCGGTGGTGGCTGATGAAGTACGTTCTTTGGCGCAACGGACACAAGAGTCGACAGGTGAAATCGAAACCATGATTTCAATGCTGCAAGAAAAAGCAGAAATGTCGACCAAAACCATTCGTGTCAGTGCGGATAAAATGCAATCAACCCGAGGAAACATGGGCGTCGCCAATGATTCTCTCGTCGCGATTCAAGGCTCCGCAAAAGAGATCCACAAACTGAATACCTCAATTGCAGCGGCAACGGAAGAGCAGTTGGCGGTCAGTGATGAGATTTCAAGTAACCTCAGTACGATCAAAACATTGTCAGGTGAAATGAATCTTGCCATCAAACAACTTGGCCCAGTGGTGGTGGATTTGCAACATAACGTTGATGATCTCAATAGCGCGATAGCGCATATCCGCACCTAAATCAGCCCTGTAAGCTAGAAATGCCTTCGTATACGAAGGCATTTTTTTTGTGACCATCACAAAAATCAGCGTAAGGAATGATCAATACACGTCAAACGGCTTATAAGTGGGCAACAAACCGTGGTTATTAGTCATCGGATGGCTAGCCGAGCGCGAGGATTTCAGCCGCCGAGTTGGGTCGGTTCGCTTTTTTAACCGATGCCGCTATTCACTGGCAGTGCTTGATGATGGCACTTTCGCTTTAAGGTATATCGGCGATAGCAACCATTTATGTTCTACGCTTAAACAGCCATCAACGATAAGGAGTGCGTGATATGAAAGTGGTGATCGCCCCAGATTCCTTTAAAGAAAGCCTAACCGCAAAACAGGTGTGTGATGCGATTCAGGCGGGTCTTGCACGCGTGTGGAATGACGCCAAGTTTGTTGCAATTCCCGTTGCGGATGGTGGTGAAGGAACAGTGCAATCACTGGTGGATGCCACACAAGGACGCATCGTGGATGTCAACGTGATGGGGCCACAAGGTAAGCGAGTGGACGCTTTCTACGGGATATTGGGAGATAACCAGACTGCGGTGATCGAAATGGCGGCGGCAAGTGGTTTGCATCATGTACCCATCACGCAGCGCGATCCTAAACTAACCACCAGTTTTGGCACAGGCGAACTGATGGTTCACGCGCTGGATCAAGGCATCACTAAACTGATTATTGGATTAGGCGGTAGTGCTACCAATGATGGTGGGGTTGGAATGCTGGCTGCACTCGGTGCGCAATTTACCAATGCTGAGGGGGCGCCGATTCAACTGACTGGCGGAGGTTTACGGGAATTGTCCAACGTTGACTTGAGCCATTTCGATCCTCGTTTGCAGCACTGTGATTTGCTAGTGGCTTGTGATGTAAATAACCCTTTGTGCGGCCCCAAAGGCGCTTCAGCGGTGTTTGGCCCGCAGAAAGGAGCCAGCCCAGAGGATGTTCAATTATTGGATGATGCATTACAACGGTTTGGCTTGCTCTCGGAACAAGTTACGGGTAAAGCGGTGTTAAATAGCGCAGGTGCCGGCGCGGCCGGTGGCATGGGCGCAGCGCTGCTTGCTTATACGCATGCGACGTTACGTCCGGGAATTGAGATTGTTTTGGAAACCGTACAATTTGCCCATCAAGTCTGTGATGCCGATGTAGTGATCACGGGAGAAGGGCGAATCGATAGTCAAACGGTGCAGGGAAAGACTCCAATGGGGGTTGCCAAAGTGGCGAAACGGTTTGGTGTTCCCGTTATTGCGCTATGTGGGTGTACAGGGGATAACTATCAAGCGGCCTATCAATGTGGTATCGATGCCATCTTTGCGGCGGTGCCAAGAGCGATGTCGCTAGAAGAGGCGCTCATTGAGTCTGATGTTAACTTGGTCGATTTGGCGGAAAATGTCGCCAGATTGTGGGTGATCTCCCAATAAATTCGCAGGCAGACAAACGTCGTTTTTTTCTTTTCTGGCTTAAGCCATTCTTTTCTCAGTTTCTTGATCCCATGTTGAACACCTGTTTAGGTGGTTACGTATAACGAAAATAGTGATTTAGAAAGGACTCTCCTATGTCAAAATGGCTTCGCCTACTCCTACTTTGCACTCTGTTAGTTGGGTGTGGTACTAAGTTTGTTTATCATCACCTCGATTGGTTCGCGATTCACTACATCGAAGATTTTGTGGATCTTAATGAACAACAAAAGACGATGATAGAAGAGGTGATGCCAAGTCTTGTTGAATGGCATAAAGCCGAAGCGCTACCGAGCTACGTGAAGCAAGTTGATGAATTATTGGTCCTACCGCTACGTGAGGTGACGGTTGCGCAAATAGCTCAACACCAAGAGCGGGCTCGTGTTTACTATGAACAGTTGGTGAAAAAAGTGCTTCCCAACGTAGCGCAAGTCGCCGTTACGCTCAGTGAAAAACAAATCGACCAGTTCATGGAGTCGGTTTTGAAAAGACACGAAAAATTTGCGAAAAAATACCGTGATATGAATGACTCAGAATTACGTGAATTTTACCAAGAGAAAGTCACTGAGGACTTGGAAGAATGGTTGGGGCCGCTTACTTCAGAGCAAAAAGAGGTAGTCAAGGCGTGGAGTCTTAATATTCAATCCACGATCAGTGATTGGGTAGTGGTGCAGATGACGTTTCGTGAACAAATTCGAGCGTTGTTTGATAAACGTCAGCAACCTGAACAATTTCAGGCTCACCTTGATCAACTACTGTTGAACTCAGAATCGTATTACAGCCCGATATTAAAAGCTAAGCTTGCCTACAACCGTGAATTGGCTCAACGGTATTTGGTGGATATTTTGCGCATTAGCTCACCTAAGCAGGAGCAGCATTTCCGACAGGAATTACAAGACTGGAAAGAAATCGGTTTGGATCTTTTGGCGACAAATTAAGTAAAGGTGTGAACCCTCCGGTTGAAAAGCGCAAATCAAGCGAGTATTGGTTTCTCGTTTTACATGAGATACGCCTAATTGTTTGATATGGAACGAGTTGTCAGTAGCTTGTAGTGTGGGCGCTAGAGAGAGAAACAGCCAATAACCGATTGATTCAGTCTGATTCAATCACGTTGTTGGCTGTTTTTTATGTTGGTCTTACAGCGTTTTTAGCCACTGTTGCCACTCTTGTGGGCGGCCGTAGTAATGGCTTGGACTTAAGGTGTACCACTCGTTATTTTTTTCAATCGCGAGTGAAGGAAAACCACCTAAGCCAAGCTGCTGCATTAAGTTCTGAGTTTGAGCAACTTCGTGTTGCACTTGTGTGGCCGCTTGTAACATAGCGTTTTGCCATGCTTCAGGTGCGATCTCCAGTGCTTGTGCTAACTGCTGCAATACTTCTGCTTGTGTAACATCTAACCCTTGTTGGTAGTGGGCGCGCTGGATTGCTTTGAGCATATCAAAATCCTGCTTACCCGCTAGCCGAGTCGCCATGATGGCTTGAGCGGTTAAGTAAGAGTCAAGCACCAAAGGCTGACTACTGCGCACGCGCTCTAAATACGCCTCACCAAACTGTGCGCCGGTTTCACGCTGAATGCGTTGGTCGGCTTGTAAAATATGCGCTCGGAAGTCTGCTCGGATTTGCGCATTGTTCATCATGCCACCCGGATGCAGAACGAGTTCAGCGGTCGGATGTTGTGCTAAGGCTTCCATCAGTGAGGTGGCGCCGAAGCACCACCCACACATAGGGTCAAAAATGTAGTGAACCCTTACCATTTCATTTCACCAGTATGCACTTTCGCACCAATTTCAAGCGCCATAGGTAGACCTGCATCTGGGTAGATGTTGCTCATCTTTTCAATCAGTTGCGAACTATTTTTGCTAGAGGCTTTCGCTTTAGCAAAATCAGCCAGATACTGTTGTGAAAACGTAATTGCACTGCTATCCATCGCCGTACCTGAAGTCATATGCCCTGGAATGACTACTTTGGGCTTAAGCGCGGCCATCTCGTCGAGTTGTTCAGCCCACGCTTTGCGCTCACTGTCTGTTTGTGCATCGGCCATCCATAGATGAACGTTACCGTACACAGCCACATTCCCCAAGATTGCTGCATTGGCTGGGATCCACAAATAAGGACGATGTTTCAACTCACCTTCGGTACCACGAATTTCGATAGTTTGGCCATCAATTTCCAGTGTTTTGCCTTGATATGCGGTTGGCAGAACCGGTTTCACTGGCGCGTTGGCGCCCATTTTCGGTGCCCAGAAATCCAGCTTACTTTGCAGTTTCTGTTCGATTTTCGCTTTCACACCTGGGGTTGCAATCACTTCTGCTTGCGGGAACATCTGCTTTAACACTTCTGCACCAAAGTAGTAGTCTGGATCCGCTTGCGAAATGAAAATGGTTTTTAAGGTTTTACCTGAATCCAGCACTTTTGCGCCGATGCGCAGCGCATCTGCTTTGGTAAAGCCAGTATCCACCACCATCGCTTCGGTTTCACCATACACCACGGTTGCATTTACATGGAAACTGTTACCATCGGCGTTGTAGACATTTAAAGTCAGTGGGGTCGCAGCCATGGCTTGAGCTGATAAGGTCATGCTAGCAGCAAGTAGTTTAGTCAATGTGTTCATGTAAGACTCCGTTGTTGGGACGTTTGTTTTGTTGCGGTGAGTTTAAGCAAAGCATGGGGTTGGATATATAGCGACTTGGCAACAGGATTGTTTCATTGATTGAACTAATTGATGGGAAGGCTTGAGGATTAGTTTACTTTCTATCTCATCCTTAATTGAAATTGCCGCGGTGTTGACGAGGTTCGTTCACTCCAATCACCTCGTCTATTTATGAGCATAGGAATGAATTCATGTGCCGCCTAGTTACCATATGCTCTTTGTGGATATTGCGGAAAATAGAGATAAAAAAAGCACCCTAAGGTGCTTTTTTCTGGTGGCTTGAATTACAAACCGCCTTGTTCTTGTGCTTCTTTCACCATTTGTTGGCGCTGAGCTTCCATGTCAGATGCAACGTCACTGTCCTTATGTGTTGACTGTTCCAAAGCCTGTGGAACCAAAACATAGTACTTGTTGATTGTCATCATCGATTCTCTTAAAAGCGAAATGTGCAGAAAAAAATAGAGGATGTCGGCAAAACCGACATCCTCCCTGAACGGCGAAATTATAGGCTGATACGAAAGAAGTAGCTAGCCCTAATTTCATCCTTATCAGTATGACGCTTTCCTACTAGGGGTGATTACACGTCGTAAGTGGTAGACGCAGTATTACCGCCTGTACCCGTCCAGTTAGTGTGGAAGAACTCACCACGCGGACGATCGATACGCTCATAAGTGTGCGCACCAAAGTAATCACGCTGCGCTTGCAGCAGGTTCGCTGGTAGGCGAGCCGTGGTGTAACCATCAAGGAAGGTCAGTGCTGAAGTCGTACATGGCATTGGAATGCCCACTTCCAGTGACTTCGCTGCCACTTTACGCCATGCAGCCAGACAGTTGTCCAGAATACCTTTGAAGTACGCATCAGAACCTAAGAACGCCAGTTCTGGGTTCTTTTCAAACGCATCACGGATATTGCCTAGGAACGCAGAGCGGATAATACAACCACCACGCCACATAAGAGCCACGTTACCGTAGTTCAGGTTCCAACCATTCTCGTTTGATGCTTCACGCATCAGCATAAAGCCTTGTGCGTAAGAGATGATTTTTGAAGCTAGCAGAGCTTGACGCAGTGCATCAACCCAAACTTGTTTGTCACCTTCCACTTGCGTTTCAGTTTTGCCAAACAGTTTTTCTGCTTCAACACGTTGATCCTTCAGCGCAGACAGGCAGCGAGAGAACACAGATTCCGTGATCAGAGTCAGTGGGATACCCATGTCCAGTGCGTTGATGCCAGTCCATTTACCTGTGCCTTTTTGGCCAGCAGTATCGAGGATCTTTTCAACCAGTGCTTCACCATCTTCATCTTTGTAGCCAAGGATATCAGCGGTGATCTCAACCAAGTAGCTGTCTAGCTCAGTTTTGTTCCAGTCAGCAAACACGGCTTGCATTTCATCGGCCGACATTCCCAGACCATCTTTCATGAACTGGTACGCTTCAGTGATCAGCTGCATGTCACCGTATTCGATACCGTTGTGAACCATTTTCACGAAGTGACCTGCACCATCGTTGCCAACCCAGTCACAGCAAGGCTCACCAGCGTCAGTTTTTGCCGAAATGCCTTGGAAAATCGGTTTTACCGCTTCCCATGCTTCAGGCGCGCCACCCGGCATGATCGAAGGTCCGAAACGTGCGCCTTCTTCACCACCAGAAACACCCGTACCGATGAAGTGAATGCCTTTTTCACGCAGTGCTTTGACACGGCGGTTAGTATCAGGGAAGTTGGTGTTACCACCATCAATGATGATGTCGCCTTTGTCGAGCAGTGGAACCAGTTGCTCGATGAAGTCATCAACCACTTGACCTGCACGAACCATCAGCATCACTTTACGTGGTGTCGCCAGTTTATCGACCAGCTCTTGCAGCGTATAAGCGCCAACAATGTTAGTGCCTTTGGCTGGGCCTTCTAGGAACTCGTCCACTTTAGCCGCGGTACGGTTGTGTGCCACCACGTTGAAGCCGTGGTCGTTCATGTTGAGGATCAGGTTTTGGCCCATGACTGCAAGGCCGATTACACCGATATCACCTTTCATTTATTGCTCTCCTTCACGCAATCTTTGCTGCGGCGTCTGAATCTAAGTACCACTCGGTCACTCCGGAAGTGGAGTGAATTTTGGCTGCCGGATAAGGCAGTTGCTCGGCTGGAGTGGTGTGAATTTGTTCTACGATCTCGGTTTTACCTGCGCCAAGAACGAGATAACTGATGCGTTTTGCGGCTTGCAGCACTTTCGCGGTTTTTGAAACGCGTAATTGCCCAGATACCGGATGACTTGCCACCACCGAAAGATTGGCGTCTGCATAGTCAGTTTGCCCTGGGAACAGGGATGCAGTATGACCATCGGCACCGACACCGAGTAGAATCCAATCAAACACAGGCGTGCCGTTTTCGGTTGGGATCACATGCGCCATCGCTTGAGCAAAACGTTCTGCTTCAGCTTGTGGCTCGTTTTCACCCAGAATGCGGTGAATGTTCTGCGCTGGCATGTTGATTTTGCTAAACAGCAGTGCATTAGCTTCACCGTAGTTGCTTTCTGCGTCATCCGGTGCCACACAGCGCTCATCACCCCACCAGAAATGCAGGTTTTGCCACTGAATGTCGTTCGCGTAAGGCTGGCTTGCCAAAAGCTTAAACAGCATTTTTGGCGTGCTGCCGCCAGACAGGGAAATGTGTACTGGCTGACCTTGCTGGCTGTACACCAACATATCGTCGGCAAGGCTTTTCACCACGGCATCCGCAGTTGGGAAAATTTTATGGTTGATCATAATTCGCAGTAATCCGTGTTAGTGAGGTTTTTACAAGGGAAGCGCCACTCACGGCCGTCACGGCGCAGCAAGTCATCCGACTCTTTCGGCCCCCAAGTGCCACAGGCGTAGCCATACAGCGATTGCGGATCTTGTTTGAAATCAAGGATCGGCTGCACAAACTTCCAACAAGCTTCTACCGCATCAGTACGGGCAAACAGTGTCGCGTCACCATTGAGCGCATCCAGCAGCAAACGCTCATAAGCGGTCAGCATTTTGATTTGCTCAAGTGAGGCGTAGTGGAAATTCATCGACACTTCTTTGGCTTTGAAACCTGCGCCCGGCTCTTTCAAACCGAAGCTCATCAGAATGCCTTCATCAGGCTGAATACGGATGATCAGCTTGTTCTCTGGCGCATTTTGCCCAAAGACAGGATGCGGTGTGCGCTTAAAGTGAATGACCACTTCGGTGACACGCGTTGGTAAACGTTTACCGCTGCGCACATAGAATGGCACACCATTCCAACGCCAGTTATTGATGAACATCTTCAGCGCAACGTAAGTTTCGGTGCGTGAATCAGTGGCCACGCCCGGCTCATTACGGTAGCTGGGTAAAAACTGTCCACGCACTTCCGATTCGGTGTATTGACCGAGCACCAGATTGTTGCGCAGATCAGATTCAGAAAGTGGTTGTAGGCTTTGCAGTACCTTGTTCACTTCGTTACGAATGGAATCCGCGTTGATCGCCGCAGGCGGTTCCATGCCCACCATCGCCAGCACTTGCAGCAGGTGGTTTTGGAACATGTCGCGTACCGCACCAGAACCATCGTAATAACCGCCGCGCTCTTCCACACCTAGGAATTCTGCGCCTGTGATTTCTACGTAATCAATAAAGTTACGATTCCACAATGGCTCAAACATGCCGTTGGCAAAGCGGAACACCAGCAGGTTTTGCACGGTTTCTTTACCAAGGTAGTGGTCGATACGGTAGATCTGATGCTCTTTGAAGTGGTGGTGGATTTCCACATCCAGATCTTGTGCAGATTGCAGATCGTAACCAAAAGGTTTTTCGATGATCAGACGCTTCCAGCCTTGGCTCTCATCGTTGAGGCCATGTGCCGCAAGGCAAGCTGGGATCACGCCATACAAGCTTGGTGGTGTCGCGAGATAGAACAACGTATTACGCTGCTCAAACTGATAATCGTTAGCCAGTGTATCAAGGCGGGTCGCTAAGTGCTGATAATCAGCCACTTCGGCGGTGTTCAGCGCTTGATAATGCACATGCTGCATAAAGGCTTCGAGAGCGGTTGGTTCGGTTTTTTCCAGCTCTTGCAGAGAGCGCTTTAGCTTCTCGCGGTAGGATTCATCACTGTACTCAGTACGGCTCACACCCAAAATCGCAAACGATTTTGGCAGCTGTTGACTGGCATAGAGGTGATACAACGCAGGAATAAGCTTACGGTACGTCAAATCTCCCGAAGCACCGAAAATTACGATGCTGCTGTTTTCAGGTATTACCATCATCTTTCCTTTAGAAACGAGGTACTCCCTTGATTTTGCAGTGAATCAATATCCATACTCACTGGAAAACCTTTGGGTATTGTTAGCATGCGCCAACCCTAGCAGCGCAATACACAAATCAAAAACCGATCTTGCCTATAGGTTTAATAGGAAAAATCAATCGGCGGGGAGGCACTGGTGCTAGCGAAACTCATCCCCGACTCGGGGGCGTATTGTCTACGACTCTTTGACATACATCAACTATTGATAACGCAATCGATTGAATTGTGACACGTTAAAATGTTAACCATCAGTTTTTAAAAGGAAAAATGAGAAAGGCGTCAATGCGCCTTTCTGCCGTGATGTTCTAGTAATCTTCCCGCAAATACGCCAGCACTTTTTGAATATGCTCTTGAGTATCGACAACGCTATTTTGATACTGCTCCGCCGAAAGAAATTGCTCTGCGTAAGTTTGATGAAGGTTGTGCTGCAAAAACAGCAGATAGAGTTTAGGGTCGATGTGCCCGCTGGTGGCCATATCGGTCATGATGGTAATGCACTCTTGCAAGCTTTTGGCTTTTTTGTAGGGACGATCGCTGGAGGTCAGGGCTTCAAACACATCGGCAATCGCCATAACTCTAGCTGGAATAGAAAGCTGAGAGGCATCCAAGCCTCGGGGGTAGCCTTGGCCATCCATGCGTTCATGATGACCGCCGGCAATTTCCGGTACGCCTTGTAAATGTTTTGGATAGGGGAGGCGTTGCAGCATCAAAATGGTTTGCACAATATGATCATTAATCATAAAGCGATCTTCTGCGGTGAGTGTACCGCGTTTGACTTTCAGGTTATGCAGCTCTCCTCGGTTGTATTGGAGTGCGGGCGGTTTGAGACAAAATTCTTCCTGCCACATCTCTTGCGGGGTTTTGCCTTGTGGCCACTCGAATTGATGTACGAGTTTATCGGCCAGTAAGGGCTCCCATACCGGCAAGGAGGAAGAGGGGGCTGCGCGACATTTCTCAATCCAAGAGATACCAATTTGATCGTCTAATGTCCGCTTCCATTGCCGCTGAGCAATCTGCTCAAGTCGTTCTATATCGGCATCACTCATCCCTTCACTGCCTAAATTGCATTGAGCAACAAAAGCAAATTCTGCATCCAATTGTTGATGTTGAGCTTTCAATGCTTGCTCTGCTTGAATCCGGTCTCCCCCTTGAGCGCAAGTTTGCCAGTAGTCGCGTTCGGCTTGCATTTTTAGAAGCTCAAAACGCATACGAACTTCGTGAATTCGATCATAAATCGTTTCCAGTTTGGTGGCTTTGTCGACCACAAATTCTGGTGTGGTGACTTTACCGCAATCGTGTAGCCAAGCCGCGAGTGTTAACTCCTCCCATTGCTCGGCATTCATCGTAAATTCTGGGAAATAGCGTTTATCTTTGGCAGCGGCTTCGGCTAACAAGCGAGTCAATTCCGGAACGCGTTGGCAATGGCCTCCAGTATAGGGGGATTTGGTATCAATCGCAGATGCTATCAACTCAACAAACGCTTTCAGCATCTCTTTTTGCTGTTGAATCTTATCAATGTTGTCTTTGGCTATTTCGGCAAAACTGAGTAGCTCACGCAGAAAGGCGTGCTTGTCAATTTGAGCTTCTTCTACCGCTCGTTCATAACCTAAACAGACAATACCCACTAACTGGCGATCGCGGTTGAGCAGCGGAAAAAAGTACAAATCAGAGTTGTAAAGCTGGTCGAGATAAGCGCGCAGAATATTGTCTTGTCGATTGAGGTGGATGGTTTCCCCTTTACGCAATTCGGCTAGAAGCCATGGGCTACTATTGAGCAACTGATTGATATCGATCTTAAATGGAATAATCGCATGGTTGGCCGCGACAGAAAAATCATGCCCTTCTTGATCAAGGACATACAGAAGAATCGTTTCTGCTTTCGTGATGACATAACTCTGGTGAGCAATGGTTTTAGCTAATTGAGAGAAATCTTGGTTGTTGGTGGTTTCGCGCAGTAAACGAAGCAAATCGTGCAACGCATGTTCCATCAATTGGATGGATTGGCTTAAGTTGCCCACCTCAGTAATTAACGTTTGCGGGTAGCGTGTCTTTTTGAAGTTGAAACGCGCGATGTTATCGGTGAGTTGAATAAGATTATGCATCGGGCTAGAGAGACGTTTTGCTACCCAAATCACCACAGGGAAGCAAAGCAGCAGCAATACAATGGCACTGGTGATTTGTCGATTTCGTAAAGTGATTAAATCTGCCAACAACTCCTCTTTTGGGGTGGCTTGCGCTAAAAAAAGATTGAGTTGCTGATTGAGTTTGACTGGGGTGAGCGTGGTCACCCAATCTTTACCTTGACTATGGGGTGTGTCGTATTGGGGTTGGCTACTGATGCGATTCATGACCGACGCGAAGGGCGTGTCGCCATTGAGCAATGATTGTTTAATTTGCTCCGGCTTGTTGCGTAAATTGAGCCCAGAATTATGCTCAGCCAATGGGCGTAGCTGTTGATCTAGCAAGATCAATTGTGAGTGGTCGGAAAATCCAAGTTTGCCCAGTTCGTTTGAGAGAGCTTTGAGGGTTAAATCGGCACCTACGACCTGTTTACCATTAAACGAGCGACGAGACAGCGTTAAGCCATAAGTTTGTAGGGTAAAAAACAGATAGGGTTCGGTGAGTCGGACAATGCCATCATTCTCCGCATTCAAATACCAAGGGCGTACTCTTGGATCAAAAAAATGGGCGACTTCTTTGTATTGACCCACCAACTTCATGTCTTGATTGAGAAAATAGATATCATTTGTGCCAGAAGTATTGCTGTAGTTCATCCACAATACCGCATCATCTGGTGCCGCGAAGGTGACGCGATCCGCCCGACTGAGCAGCGGTCGAAACATAAAAAACTGCCCAGTTTCATTAGCAAAATAGAGCGCGTTAAGATTCGCAGATTGTTGAAAGGCGCGAACGATCGATGTTAACCAGCGCAGCTCATGCAGTGGTGGTGTGGTGTTTTCGATAAAAGTGCTGGTGGCGAGAAAATCAAGCGTGGTCAAAATTGGTGCCACATTTTGTGTGAACACGGTTTCGAGTTTTTGGCTATTTTCATGCGCCAAGGTTTTCGCACTACCGGCTAAAAGCTGCTGAGAACTGTGGTAACTGATGGCAATCAACACACTGCCGATAAACAAGATCAGAATAAAAAATAAGCTGCTGATGTGAATAGAAAGAGAATAGCGACGCTTTTTCATAATGTTACCTAAGCCAAATAACATAATTAAGTATTGTCTATCCTCGCTAGGTTGCAAAAAAATCAGCCTATTTAATGTGTTCGCTCTTACTGCGGTAGAGTACCGAACGGGAATCTGTAGAGCGCGATAGTCGTGGTTCAAAGCCGTGATATGAACGATTCAACATAGCAACCCTAAGGGTTGGCTGCTACACTGGCCGACAATGCGTTTGGAAGGACTGTTGAAATGAAATTAGCCGTAGATACTCACACTCACACTTACGCCAGTGGCCATGCTTACAGCACTCTGATTGAAAATGCGCGCGCTGCTAAACAAAATGGTTTGACGCTGTTTTGTACCACTGATCACGCCGAATCTATGCCTGGAGCGCCGCATTACTGGTTTTTCTCCAACCAGCGCATTTTGCCCCGTTTTCTGGAGGGCGTTGGCGTGATCCGCGGTGTAGAGGCCAACATCCTCAATCCGCAAGGTGAGATTGATTTGCACCCAAGCGTTGACCAGAACTTAGATTGGGTGATTGGCAGTTTCCACGAACCAGTATTTCATCCCGCCGATAAAGCAGCGCACACCCAAGCCTTGATTGAAACCATCAAAGGTGGCCGAGTGGATGCGCTAGGGCATCTGGGTAACCCGCATTTTGATTTCGACTTTGAACAGGTGATTGCCTGTGCCAAAGCGCATAATGTGGCGATTGAAATCAACAACAGCACTTTAAAAGGGCATAGTCGAGTGGGCAGTATTGATCGTTGTTACGAGATTGCCCGTGTCGCGAAATCGCTCGATGCCTACATCACCACTGGCAGTGATGCCCATTTTTGTCTGGATATCGGCGGTTTATCGCTAGCCAGTCAATTGATTGATGAAGTGGGCATTAACCCGCAACGCGTTATCACTCATACCGCGCGTCAGTTCCTCGATTTTCTTGAGTTGCGTGGTCGCCAGCCGATTGAAGAGTTTGTCGGTGTACTTTAATTTTGCAACAAAACCAAGCTCACTTTTGTCGGCAGAATGGCGTACAATTCCACTCCCTTCAAAAGTGAGTAGAAAAATGAAAAAAACACTGATTCTAGCGGCAGCATTGCTCGCCACTCCGGTTTTTGCTGCAGGGCAAGATCTTAAATCGATCATGCAAGACATGAAACTGGCGTTTAAACAAGCCGCAGAAGCCCAAACCGTCGAAGCAATGCAAGTTCCTGTGACCACATTGGAAGGCTTAGTTGAGCAAGCGAAACAGAGATCATACCCCGCAGAAAAGGAAGCGACTTATCAAGAAGGTTTCCACAAACTCGATGTAACACTGGGGCAAGTCGAAGCGCATTTGCAAGCCGGTGAGCTTGAAGCCGCGAAAGCGAGCCTAAAAACCGTTGATGATCTGCGTGTTGAATACCATGACAAGCGTAATCCCAGTATCTGGAAACGTCTGTTTGGCTAATCTTCTCTCCCTTCCGGTTTGCGGTTTCACGTAAAACTGGAAGGGAATAATAATGTTTTAGATGTAAGCAATCCTCAGTTTTTGTTAAAACTTGGGTGTAACACACTGTTATGGTTATCACTAACGGTTATAGTAGTGAGTAATCCATAAAGAGTGTTGTTATGAACCCGCAACGTGCTTTTCACCGTTTGATGCTGAAACTCAGCCTGCTTAGCTGGCTGCTGGTTTCGCTCATGCCTGTGCTGAATGCGCATGGTAATGCGGCGGGTGTTTGGGCAACACTCTGTACCATCAATGGTTTTGAACTGGTTAAAATTGAAGATGGCAAACCGCAAACTCAACACAGTAAACCGTGTCCGTTTGCCCATTTCTCCAACTTTCATCACACCGAACTTCCAACCACACGACTTCCAATTCGACAAACGACGGCGCAAGTAGATGGTTACACTTTTTTGGCTCTAAGTGTCCGTTTTGAAAGTGCTGTCCCGCGTGCTCCGCCTTTGGCTTAACTGAATTCATTCCCCAATAACAATAAATCTATTTAGTAAAGTCACACGCTCATATCCCATTTGGTTTCTCGACCGAAGGGATAATTTGCGTTTAAAAAAGGAAGAAATACGTTGAGTACCGTTACTACACCTCAACCGACGGCGGCTGCGCGTCGTAAAACCCTCTATTTTCTCACTTGGCGTTGGCATTTTTATGCGGGCCTGTTTGTGGTGCCTTTTATGTTGATGTTGGCACTGACGGGCTTAGTCATGTTGTTTGATGATGAAATTGAACAAGCTCGCTACGCCGAGGTATTAAACGTTACACCACAAGCGCAGGTTATGCCTGTTTCTCAGCAGCTTGCGGCAGTACAAAAGGCGTATCCAGAAGCGCAAGTTACCCAGTTTATTCCTGCGCCTCAGCCGAATTTAGCTAACCGTTTTTCTGTACTGTTTAGCGATGGTTCAACCCAATTTGTCACGGTTAACCCGTATAGTGCGGTAGTTCTGGGCACCATTGACCGTAGCGAAAGCTGGTATGAATGGGCGAACAGCATTCACGGTACCTTATTGATTGGCGATTGGGGCGACTATTTGATTGAAGTCGCGGCGAGCTTGGGGATGATTTTATTGGTGAGTGGCATCTACTTATGGTTGCCGCTGGATAATGCGCGTAAAGCGGGGTTTCTCAAAATCCGAGTGGGCAGTGGGGCGCGATTGTTCTGGCGTGATCTGCACGCTAACTTAGGCGGCATGCTTTCATTAGTGCTGCTGTTTTTCCTGATTTCCGGTCTTTCTTGGGCGGGCATTTGGGGCGGAAAATTGGTGCAGGCATGGAATACGTTCCCGACTTACTACACTTGGGGAGAAAAGCCACAATCAGTACTGACGCATGCGGACTTAAACCACGGCTCAGAAAAAGAGATGCCTTGGAACTTAGAGCAAACACCAGTACCACAATCGCATCATCATGGGGGTGAGCATGAAATGGTTGCGGTTAATCCTCAATTCGGTATCGATCAAGTGATCGCTCAGGCCAAGGCGCTCGGTTTTACGCAGTACCGCGTTGCTTTTCCGCGTGGGGAAACGGGCGTGTATACCGTTTCTGCTAATACCATGGCGGGTGATATTGTCGATCCACGTGATGATCGCACCGCGCATTTTGACCAATATTCTGGTGCGTTACTCACCGAGGTCACTTGGCAAGATTATTCGCCATTTGCCAAAGCGATGGCGGCGGGGATTTCGCTACATCAAGGCGATCTGAGTGTATGGAACAAAATAGCCAACATACTGTTTTGCCTCGCTTTCATTCTTATCTCTATCACGGGTGTGGTGATGTGGTGGCTGCGCCGCCCAACTGGTCAAGCTCGGTTAGGTGTTCCGCCACGTTTTGAACAAGATGGGATCTGGAAAGCAGGCTTAGTCACGTTACTGGTGATTGGCGTAGCATTCCCACTGGCGGGAGCGACGATTGTGTTGGCTTTGCTGCTTGATGGGTTACTGGTGAGTCGTATTGCTAAGCTGAAAATCGCTTTCAGTTAAGTGCAAAAGTAGGAAAGAAAATAGAGGCCAGATTTTATCTGGCCTTTTTCGCGCACATGAGTACGAGGCAATCTTGTTTAAGCCTGATACAACTCAAGTGGCAACCCATCCGGATCAGCAAAAAAGGTGTAGGCTTTGCCTGTGTATTCATCAATGCGGATCGGCTCCACACTCACGCCTTGTTGCTCTAACTGAGCTTTTATTTCAGCCACATCATCCACCACAAACGCCAAATGGCGCAGCCCTTGTGCTTCAGGAAAACTTGGCCGTTCAGGTGCGTTAGGAAAAGAGAACAATTCGATTTGCGAACCATCGGGCAGAGCTAAATCCAGCTTGTAAGAGTCTCGCGCGGCGCGGTAGTTTTCTGCCACAACGCGCAAGCCTAAAATTTCCGTATAAAACGCTTTTGAGCGTGGGTAATCCGCGCAGATGATCGCAGCATGATGAATGCGTTTTAGCATATGGACTCCTAACCATTGAGCTTGGGACTGAGGTGTTCGAGCACAAAATCAATAAACACTCGCAATCGAGTAGGCATGTATTTGGTCTGCGCGTACTGCATAGCAATCGCGCCGTGATAATTACTCTTAATATTCCACTCTTGTAGCACTTGTACCACCTTGCCGGCCGCCAGCGCATCTTGCACCACAAAATCATGGAAAATGCCGATACCAAGATGATTCTTCACCCCAGTTAAACGTAACTGTGATTGGTTCACCGCATAACGGCCACTCACCGCTACGGTGTGTGTTTCGCGGTCTTTGGCAAACGTCCAGATATGATCTTTTTCGGTTTCCGCGAGGTAGAGGCAATCATGCTCGGCTAAATCGGTGGGGTGAGTCGGCGTGCCGCGCTGCGCCAAATATTCAGGGCTGGCACACAGCACCAAATTGGTTTTACACAGTTCTCGCAGCACGAGGTTTTCATCTGGCTTATCCGTCAGGCGAAAAGCGACATCAATATTGTGTTTGAATAGATCAATGTCACCATCGGCGGCGCGCAGCTTGAGCTGAATGTGCGGATATTGGGCGAGAAATGGCACCACAAACGGCTGCAATACGGAGTTTAAAAACGCCTCTGGCGCAGCAACAGTCAGTGCGCCAGCAGGCTCGGCATGTTCCGAGCTGGAGATTTCAATGGCTTGCTGCGCAGCATTGACCATCAATAAGCTTTGGTCATACACCTTTTGGCCTGCTTGGGTAATGATGAGTTTGCGTGTGGTGCGTTCAAACAGCTTGACCGACAAGGCTTGCTCAAGGCGAGTAATCAGCTTACTGAGCGCAGAAGGTGTTACGCCAAGTTTGCTGGCCGCAGCGGTAAAACTGCCTTCATTGACCACCACAATAAAAGTGGCGAGGTCGGGTAGTAGGGCAATCAATTTGGGAAGTAGCATAAGTGTCGATAAGTCGGCCAACCAGTGGCGTCACTGTCGCAGAATCATCGGCTAAATGCAATTTGGTGAAACTAAAGTGAGGGGTTGTGGGACAAGAACAGTATCCCGCCTAGATCTAGATATAGACGGGATAAGGTAAGCATCGCTTATGCGTTCAGCGCTTGTTCTAAGTCGGCCAGAATGTCATCGATGTGTTCAATGCCGACAGAAAGGCGGATCATCTCCGGTTTCACGCCCGCTTTGAATTGCTCTTTCTCACTCATTTGACGGTGAGTGGTGGACGCAGGGTGGCAAGCGAGTGATTTGGCATCCCCAATATTGACCAAGCGTTTGAAGATTTGCAGCGCATCGTAAAAACGCACGCCTGCTTCATAACCGTCTTTCAAACCAAAGGACAGAATCGCCGAAGGTTTACCGCCCATGTATTTTTGCGCTAGCGCGTAATACGGCGAGTCTTCTAATCCGGCATAGCTTACCCAACTGACTTTTGGATGCTGTTTGAGATACTGCGCAACTTTCAGCGCGTTTTCGGTGTGGCGTTCCATACGCAGTGGCAGCGTTTCCAAACCTTGTAGGATCATGAAGGCATTCATGGGCGAGAGGGCAGAGCCAGTATTGCGCAGCGGCACAGTGCGCGCGCGGCCAATAAAGGCGGCGTCGCCAAAGGCTTCGGTGTACACCACGCCGTGATAAGACGGTTCTGGTTGATTAAATACGGGGAAACGGTCTTTGTGCTGTGCCCATGGGAATTTGCCTGAATCGACAATCACGCCGCCCAATGTGGTGCCGTGTCCGCCACAATATTTGGTTAGTGAGTGGACGACGATATCTGCCCCAAAGTGAATGGGTTTGCACAATGCTGGGCTAGCGACCGTGTTATCGACCATCACGGGCACACCTTTGGCGTGGGCTAAATCCGCGAGGCGTTGTAAATCAATAATGTTACCCGCTGGGTTGCCAATGCTTTCGCAGTACACCGCTTTGGTCTTGTCATCGATAAGCTCAATCAAACTCTCGGGGCGATCGTCCTTGGCGAAGCGCACTTCAATCCCTTGGCTTGGCAGCATATGCGCAAATAGGGTGTAGGTGCCGCCATACAGTTGTGGGGTGGAAACAATATTATCGCCCGTTTGCGCCAACGTCAGAATCGCGTAGTTGATAGCGGCACTGCCTGCACTCACGACCAATGCGCCAATTCCGCCTTCGAGAGCGGCCATGCGCTTTTCCAATACGTCATTGGTTGGGTTCATGATCCGCGTATAAATGTTGCCCGGTACGGCTAAGTTGAATAGGTCTGCGCCGTGTTGTGCGTTATCAAATTCGTAAGCGACCGTTTGGTAAATCGGAGTTGCCACAGATTTAGTAGTAGGGTCGGTAGTGTAACCAAAATGGATAGCCAGTGTTTCGTCTTTCATCGTCTGTCCTTTGACTGGATTGGTAATGAACCATCTTTGAAGTTTCATGCTCATAAATCAAGCGTTCGCGATTCAACACGAGATGCATGACACAACGAATCCTCAATAAGATTGGCTAGAAAAGTGTATCTGTGCCTGAGATTCACGAATGCTTTTCCGTTACCGCAGATAATCGCTTGCGTGAGCTTGGATTACACTAAGGAAAAGGTTTTTACAGTGTAAATATACCCTTGCGACTTGAAGCATTGCCGCTAAGTATCTTAGGTATAAATCCTGTTACCCACAAAACAAAAACAAGAAGGAACACGCAATGTCTTCTGCTTTTTATCAGCAACTCCGTACTCAGCTTGAGGAAGTGAAAGCTGAAGGGCTTTATAAATCCGAACGAGTGATCACCTCGCAGCAACAAGCGGCGGTCGAAATTTCTACGGGTGAAGAAGTTCTGAACTTCTGCGCCAACAACTACCTTGGCTTAGCCAATCACCCTGCGCTGATTGAAGCGGCGAAAGAGGGGATGGACAGCCACGGTTTTGGTATGGCTTCGGTGCGTTTCATTTGTGGTACGCAAGATATCCATAAACAGCTAGAACAGAAGCTCTCTCAATTCTTAGGTAAAGAAGACACCATTCTTTACACTTCGTGCTTTGACGCCAACGCAGGTCTGTTTGAAACCCTGCTTGATAAAGAAGATGCGATCATCTCTGACGCACTAAACCACGCTTCAATCATTGATGGTGTGCGCCTGTGTAAAGCGATGCGTTTTCGCTACTCGAACAACAACATGGCCGAGCTGGAAGAGCAACTTATCGCGGCAGATGCTGCTGGTGCTCGCCACAAGCTCATCGTTACTGATGGCGTGTTCTCAATGGACGGCGTCGTCGCTAACTTGCCTGCAATCTGTGACTTGGCGGATAAATACAACGCCTTAGTGATGGTGGATGATTCTCACGCGGTCGGCTTCATGGGCGCGAATGGTCGCGGTACACACGAATACCACGATGTGATTGACCGCATCGACATCATCACCGGTACGCTGGGCAAAGCCATGGGCGGTGCATCCGGCGGTTATACCTCTGGTAAGAAAGAAGTGATTGATTGGCTGCGTCAACGTTCACGTCCATATCTGTTTTCTAACTCGGTTGCACCTTCGATTGTTGCGGCATCTTTGCGCGTGTTGGATTTGCTACAAGAGAGCGGTGATCTGCGTGAGCGCCTATGGGAAAACGCAGCGCACTTCCGTACTCGTATGGAAGCGGCGGGTTTCACCATGGGCGGCGCTGATCACGCCATCATTCCAATCATGCTAGGCGATGCCAAAGTGGCTGCAGAATTTGCGGAACGCGCACTGGCCAAAGGCATTTACGTTATTGGTTTCTCATTCCCGGTTGTACCAAAGGGACAAGCACGCATTCGTACGCAAATGTCAGCCGCACACAGCCGTGAACAACTGGATAAAGCCATCGACGCCTTCATTGAAGTCGGTCGTGATATGGGACTCATTTAATTATGAAAATCAAAGCACTTTCAAAACTGAAACCAGAGCAGGGCATCTGGATGAACGAAGTGGACATGCCGGAGCTTGGCCACAACGATCTGCTGATCAAAATTAAGAAAACCGCCATTTGTGGTACGGACGTACACATTTATAACTGGGATGAGTGGTCACAAAAAACCATTCCAGTGCCTATGGTAGTCGGCCATGAATATGTGGGTGAAGTGGTTGGCATTGGCCAAGAAGTGCGTGGTTTCCAAATTGGTGATCGCGTTTCTGGTGAAGGCCACATCACTTGTGGTCATTGCCGTAACTGCCGTGGCGGCCGCACGCACCTGTGCCGCAACACCATTGGTGTGGGCGTAAACCGCACCGGTTGTTTCTCTGAATATTTGGTGATCCCCGCCTTTAACGCATTCAAGATCCCGGATGGTATTTCAGATGATCTGGCGTCTATCTTCGACCCGTTTGGTAACGCAGTGCATACCGCGCTTTCTTTCGACTTAGTGGGTGAAGATGTGCTGATCACCGGTGCTGGCCCAATCGGCATTATGGCCGCTGCGGTTGCAAAACACGTAGGTGCACGCCATGTGGTGATCACCGATGTGAACGAATACCGCCTCGATTTAGCTCGTAAAATGGGCGTGACTCGCGCTGTGAACGTTGCTGAGCAAAATCTAGAAGAGGTGATGAAAGAGCTTGGCATGACCGAAGGTTTTGATGTGGGCCTAGAGATGTCTGGCGTACCAAGTGCGTTTAGCGCCATGCTAAAAACCATGAACCACGGTGGCCGTATCGCTCTGTTAGGTATTCCACCATCATCGATGGCGATTGATTGGAACCAAGTGATCTTCAAAGGTCTGGTGATCAAAGGTATCTACGGCCGCGAAATGTTTGAAACTTGGTATAAGATGGCGAGCCTCATTCAATCGGGTCTCGATATCAGCCCAATTATCACTCACCACTTCAAAGTGGATGACTTCCAAAAAGGCTTCGACATCATGCGCAGCGGGGCTTCCGGCAAAGTTATCCTTGATTGGGAATAATTAAATCTTGAATCTGAAGCGCTCCGGTTGGGGCGCTTTTTGTTTGTGGCTAGAAAACATGAAATGGAAGAAATAGCCCAATTTAGCCCCAAAGAGAAAACCTCTCTTTTACGAAAGTCCTAAAAACGCCCCAAGAAACTGTTTTATTCATTTAGTTACTTTTGCCCCATTAAATGTGTTACGCCGTTAAACACGAAATCAGATAATCGGCTCATTTAGACATAGAAAAAGTAATGCTTGTCAAAGGATATGGCTTGAGCCCATTTAAGCAATATGAATCTAGGTAAATTAATTGGCCGCTAATTAACCGATTAGTGACAGCTATCTTGAAAGACACCGTAATGAATAGATGTTTTTAAGGTACTATGTCAAACTATAACGGTTAAGTGTTATATCAATTTTATTTTAAAGAAGACGTTTTATGGCCAGTTCAGAGCAATTAAAAGCATTGTTGCAGTCGCATCTAGAAAAGGATGACGACCGATTTATGTCTATTGCTTTGCAAGTCGCAGCACATGAAGCTCGCAGTGGTCATGGAAAACTTGCGCAGGAGCTGCGAGATCTTGTTACAGTAGCTAAAAAGAAGTCTTCTGCAGATAAAAATGCCCCAATTTCAATTGCAAAAGGAGTTCAGGATGCTAGTGGACTTCTTTTTGCGTCTCAGCCTAAAAACAGGCTTGTTGACTTGATTGCAAAAGACGATTTGAAAGTTCGGCTAGAGCGATTGGTCAGAGAGCAAAAATTCATGACGAAATTAAAAACTCATGGATTGTCTCCTCGTAGAAAAGTGCTATTGGTTGGTCCCCCAGGAACAGGTAAGACGTTTACTGCATCAATCTTGGCTGGAGAATTGGATTATCCTCTGTTTCAAGTAAGGCTTGATGCGTTGATAACTAAGTTTATGGGCGAATCATCAGCTAAGTTAAGGCAAGTTTTTGATGCAATTAGCAATGTTCGAGGTGTATATTTTTTTGATGAGTTCGACGCTCTAGGTTCACAGCGGAACTCTCAGAATGATGTGGGTGAAGCTCGCAGAATATTAAATAGCTTTCTTCAAATGATCGAACAGGATGAGTCTAATAGTTTAATCGTGTGCGCTACCAATCATATTGAAATATTGGATAATGCGTTATTTAGACGATTTGATGATGTTATCCGGTACGAATTGCCAGAAGATGACGAAATCATAACTTTGTTTAAAAACCGACTTAAGCCATATGTATCAAAGAGCTTTCCATGGAAAAAATTGCCCGAGATAGCTAAAGAATTGAGTAGTGCAGAGATCACTCGAGCTGCTGATGAATCAATCAAAGATATGCTGATTAATGGAACGGAGCGAATCACGTTGGCCACTGTTAAAGATGCTATCTTAGATCGAAATAACATGAGAAAAGACCTGTTTTAAATTTTGTATTAATGGATAGGAATAATGGAAGGAAAAAAACATTTATTTGTAGGAAAAAACGGGAAAGCACAGAAATATACCTATCCAAAACAAGTCATAATATCGCCTACCATACCAAAGAGAGACCGAGCTGCTCACGGTTCTAATCTTTCATCTCAGTTAACATTAGCGAAAGTTGCCGAAGAAGCTATTAGTGAAGAAATTGGTAATATTGAGTTAGATAGTCCTGTGGGAGTTCAACTCTCATTTGAAAGTTTCCCTGGTATTGAAATCACATTTGAAAAATTAGCTGATGTTCGAAACGGAATAGAGCTACTGAGCGTAGTTCAAAAGGAAGACATCTATGTGGCAAACGTGTTGGTACCGCTGGGGAAATTTGGAGTTTTAGAGAAAAAAATTTCAGAATACTTAAATTCAAGTCAAGACAATAAATCAGGTCCTAAGCACGCGGTTCTTTTGAACGCAATTTCCACTATTCGTAATACTGTTATAGAAAACCTTTGGACGGATAATCCAGATCTATTTCCTACTTCCAATCAGGAAATTGATTGGTTTGAAATATGGTTACCTGTGGGCGATGATCGGGTTGCCGTAATTAATGATTTTAAAAAGCTTTGTGGTATTCATGAAATAACTGTATCAGATAGTACACTTGAATTTCCGGAAAGGACGGTATTACTCGTTAGGGCATCTTTAAATCAGCTAGCAAGTTCAGCTGCACTTCTAAGTAAGATCTCTGAAATACGCAAATCAAAAACAACAGCTGAATTTTTTGATTCTCTGGATATAGAAGATCAGCGTCAATGGGTTGAGGAACTAGTTGAAAGAGTTGAATACAATTTTGATGATGACAACGTCCCATATATTTCTATATTAGATACTGGTGTAAATGTTGGTCATCCTCTTTTATCTGCCGTTGCTAATCCCAATGATATGTTTGTTGTTGATCCTACTTGGAATAATGCTGATTCTAATGGTCACGGAACTTCAATGGCGGGGCTTTCTATTTGGGGGGATTTGACATCTGCTCTTGAAACGTCTGACCGAATAAATATCAATCACAAATTAGAATCTATTAAGCTTTTACGTTATCCCGGCGACAACAGAGATAAACATCTTGGGCAAGTGACTGCGTCTGGTATTTCGTTATCTGAGATCGAAAATTTTGATAGAAAACGAATTTATACGCTTGCTTTATCAGCAAAAGATTCAAAAGATCGAGGTAAACCATCAGCATGGTCCTCAGAATTAGATGCTCTGGCAGTTGACTATAGCGGAGAGAATTTATATCCACGGTTTTTTGTTGTTTGTGCTGGCAATACTGAAGAAAATTTAATCCAATTAAAAGAATATCCTCAATACAATGAGTTACAAGATATTCATGACCCTGGTCAGTCATGGAATGTTTTGACTGTTGGTGCATTCACTAATAAAACACAGATAACAGATGATGGTGGGGAAAATTATACTCCGCTTGCTCCCAATGGTGGGTTGAGCCCATATAGTACTACCTCTGTGACCTGGATGAACTCAATGCCTATTAAACCAGAGGTTGTTTTTGAAGGTGGAAATATGGGAGTTGATGATTATTCAGCGGCTTCTATGTTAAGTCTGCAGCTTTTGACTACTCATCATGACTTCCGTACACGACTGTTTTCAACATTTAATGCAACTAGTGCAGCAACCGCGTTAGCTGCAAAATTTGCCGCTGAGATAAGTGCATCATATCCTAATCTATGGCCAGAAACGGTAAGAGCATTAATTGTTCATTCAGCGAACTGGACTAAAAGCATGCTCAGTCAATTCTCATATCTAAGGAAAACAGCGCGGCAACAAGCTCATCATTTAGTCAGATGTGTTGGTTATGGTGTTCCCAATCTCAGCAAAGCGTTGTGGAGTGCAAATAACTCGTTAGTAATGATTGTCGAGGATGAGCTACAACCGTTTGAAAGAATTAAAGGGAAAGAACCATCGACTAAAGATATGCATGTTCATGATATCCCTTGGCCGAAAGAACAGCTTTTGGAATTAGGTGATGTTCCAGTAAAAATGACTATCACTCTGTCTTACTTTATTGAACCTAATCCTTCTAGCCGTAACATATCAAGTAAATATCGTTATCCAAGTCATCAACTGCGTTTCGATGTAAAACGTCCTACAGAGTCCAAATCTGAATTTTTGAAACGGTTAAGTCGAGCCGCTAGAGCTGAAGAAGAAGGTTCGTCAACTCCTCCACCAGATCCTAACTGGCTATTAGGTGATTTTCGTAATAAAGGGTCTATTCATAAAGACGTTTGGGAAGGCACTGCGGCTGATTTAGCTGAACGAGGTTTGTTAGCTGTTTATCCTGCAATGGGTTGGTGGCGAACCCGTAAAAAGTTGGAGCGATATAATAAAAAAGCTCGTTATTCATTGATTGTGTCGATTGAAACACCATCAACCGATGTAGATTTATATACTCCGGTGGAAACTGAAATCAGGAATAGGGTTGTTGTTGAAAATGTAGTAACTGTAGAAAATTAGTTAACGCCAAATATGGTCAATAAAATACTGACCATTATTTTCGCCGTTTCCAATACAACTTCTAACCTGAAATTAGTGTAATTAAGCCATGTTTCTAGCTCATTTATGTCCAAAAGTGAGCTACGAATTTTATTTTACCTTTTGTAGCTCTTTCCACACCCTATCAGATTCTTTCTTATTGGACTCTTTCAGCCACTTTCCGTAAACCTTAGCCACCATCGTGATATCTGAGTGTGTAGTGGTACGGTGAATTTGGTCACTTAATTAGAGGTGATATCATCATCTCATAAGTTAATAGGTGACATTTTGACAAAACGTACAAGACGGCTATTTAGTGCCGAATTCAAACTGGAAGCGGCACAATTAGTGCTCGATCAAAACTACTCAGTGACTGAAGCGGCTCAAGCCATGAATGTAGGTAAATCTACGATGGATAAGTGGGTTCGCCAATTAAAACTAGAGCGCCAAGGCAAAGCACCTAAAGCGTCACCAATGACGCCTGAGCAAATTGAAATTCGTGAATTAAAAAAGAAGCTCGCTCGTCTTGAAGAGCATAATGAAATATTAAAAAAAGCCACGGCTCTCTTGATGTCGGACTCACTGAACAATTCTTGATGATCAAGAAACTCAAGCAGAGCCACAGCATAAAAACATTATGCGAAGTCTTCAATGTTCATCGAAGCAGTTATAACTATTGGCTGAAACGGCCAACAGAAATAAAGGCGGAAACCGTAAAACTTCGCAGTTTGATTAGCGAAGCTTATGCGGCAAGCAATGGTTCTGCGGGAGCAAGAACCATTGCCGATATCGTAACAAACCAAGGCGTGAGTCTGAGTCGTTACAGAGCTGCAAAGCTGATGAAAACGCTGGGATTAGTAAGTTGCCAAGTCCCAACACATCGTTACCGTAAAGCCTCACAAGAGCATATTGAAGTCCCGAATCACTTAGATCGTCAGTTACTGTGGCGTTTTCAAATAAAACAAAGTTTATCTCGCCGAGGAAATTGCTGGGATAATGCGCCTATGGAGCGCTTCTTTAGAAGCTTGAAAACGGAATGGGTTCCAACGGTAGGTTATCGTAGCTTTGCAGAGGCTCAACAAGAGATCATCCGCTACATTATTGGATATTATAGCCAGCTCAGGCCCCATCAGTATAACGGTGGCTTGACACTCAATGAGTCAGAACGATTGTATTGGGAAAACTCTAAAACCGTGGCCAATTTTAGTTGACCACTACAGTGATAGCAGCGGGGCTTCCGGCAAAGATATCCTTGATTGGCTGTAACTAAACATCTCTCCACACATCGCTCCGTAAGGGGCATTTTGTTTTTGGATAAACGCGGTTTAGATCTTGCCCAAAAACTGCCGGATTCGGCCTAGTTGAATCTGGGGAACCGAAGTGTATGACCTTATTGTTTGAAAACTTTAGATATCTTTCTTCCAAAAAAAACCATCAATTTCTCATGGATTAGAAATGCCTTGATAGCATCTTGTTGAACATTATCAAAGTAAGGAAGTTCCATGATATTAAAACGAAAGTGCGCTGTCGGCCATGCAGTGCTTTGCTCTGGTTTATTACTCAATCCTATTTCACTCGCTCTGGCTGCGGAGTTTAGCACTGGTGCTGTTGCTCAATCAGAAAGTGAATACTGGAGCACTTATAAACTAGACATTAAAAACACTGGCTCAGAAAGCGCAAACATGCGTGATACTGTGATTGAATTTGTACTACCAGTGGCGATTAACGACATCGGCTGGACGTCAAATCACCTTTCATACCCATCATGGAAGATCACTCATACCGCACAAGCTAACGGTGTATTGAACTCTGTGACACTCAATTTTCCTGTCGGCTCTTGGGTAGACAGTGAGTTGGCTTCCGGTGAATCGGCGGCGTTGACCATTTCTTTCGGTGGAGAACTGAAGGACATTAATGCGTTTGAAGATTCAGTGATTGTTAAAGTGGATGGTGACGTTGTTCCGCCACCAGAGTTTTCACTGGATATTTTGGCTCCAGCACAAAATGCAGTCGTCTCCACGGGAACTCATGTTGAGATCATTACTGCTCTTGAAGGTAAGGGTGCAAGCAAACTTGAGTTCTGGGTTAATAACACTAAGTTGGCAGAGCAACCTGTTGTAGAAGGAACAACCGAGTATCAACAAGCTTGGCTTCCTGAAGAAATTGGGGCTACCTCTATTGCCGTGTTGGCGTTTAATGAGAGTGGCGACAAGCTCACTGAGCAATCGGTTCAAGTGACGGTTGAATCAACATCTGTCGCGCCAAACCCGCCAGTGATTGAGTTTATTTCACCTGAAGCAGGTTCTTCCCATCAAAAAGGCAGCACGATTACCATTTCAGCGAATGTGACTGATGTGGATAATGATTTGGCGACGGTTAAATTCTTTGCCAATGAGGCAGAAATATGCCGTCTTGATGCGAAAAAGACCCAAGATTTGTCGTGTGATTGGACGGCACAAACCGCTGGCACAGCAACGCTCAGTGTAGAAGCACAAGATGAAGAGCAACATGTGTCGCGTAAGAGCTTAACCATTACCGTGACAGACACAAGCACCAGCTGTGGTAACGTAGCTCAATACGAAGATGGCGTACCTTACAAAGTTGGCGATGAGGTCACTAACATCGGTAACATTTACGCATGTACGGTAGCCGGTTGGTGTGGAAACCCAGTTTGGACTCCAGGTACGGGGCATCCGAATTATCCAGATGCATGGAAAGATGCTTGGGATCAAGTTGGGCAATGTGATCCTAACCCCGTTCCCGTTGTGAATGTTCTATCGCCACAAGATGGACAAAAGATTGCCCCCAAACAGGCGTTTGATGTGATTGTTGATGCGACTGATGATACCGAAGTCGCTCGCGTTGACGTTCAATTGAATGGCAAGGTGGTGGCGACATCAAGCACACCTTCAGAGGGCGATACTTATACCATTACCGTTCCCGCTCAGGTTGAAGGTCAATATTCGCTAACGGTCGTCGCTTATGATGATCAAGGTGCGAGCGCCGAAGCTGCACCCATTTCTCTCGCAATAACAGATAAAGATCTGGTTGTTGCACTTTCATCTCCGGTGGATGGTTCAAATTACGTCGAAGGTCGTGCGATTTCGATCAAAGCCGATGCGAAGAGCTACGAAGGCACTATCGCTTCAGTCAGTTTTATCGTTAATGGCAATGAACTGTTTAAAGACACGGAAGCCCCATACGAATATGAATGGTTAGGTGCACAAAAGGGTGCTTACGCTATCACCGCAAAAGCAGTCAATACAGCAAGCCAAGAGCAAACTTCCGCAACCTCTAACATTACGGTTAAGGAAAGTACGGGTGGTGGCTTAGTCAATAATCCAGACCGTTCAATCAGTTACTTAACCTCTTGGGGCTTGAATGATTACGAAGCCTTATTCAACTCAGAAGGTGATGGCTATTTATTGTCATTTGGTAAGTGGGATGCAAGCGGTAACATTACGATCTCTGATGGCATGCTCACCCCACCGACTTACAACCCAGATTGGATGCCAACTCAATACTTAGCATGGTCGACGCTTAAACATGACAACGCAAACGTGACGATGATGGTGGCGTTTGGCGGTCAAACTTACGAAAGCATTTGGTCGGCGATCGGTACATCACAAAGCCGTGAAGCTGTCGCGGCGGGATTGGTTGATCTGGTTCATACCCCGTTCCCTGTCTACAAGAAGAACCTAAAACCTGAAGAGATGGAAGGTGAGTGTCTTGCATCAAAAGCTGATGGCAGCTGTGATTACAGTAAGTATCAGCTAGCGGGTTACGTAAATATTGACGGCTTAGACTTCGACTTTGAGAAAGCCGCTCGAATTACGGAGAAAGAGAACCAAGACTTAACCGCATTGATCAAACTGATCCGCGAAAAAGTTGGGAATACCAAAGTCCTGTCTCTTACCACGTATCACGTAGGTGCTGACCCAGTTGAATGTATGAATGCCAACGTATTTGAAAATTGTTCGTATATTGAAGAATCTGGCCGCTCATCACACCACGGTGAGGTGATTGATTTGTTGAAAGCAACCAAGAACGACTTCGACTTCTTCAATGTGATGACCTACGATGCAGGCCGAAATTTCCTCTATGACGTGGCGATGGCGAACTATGCCCAATATATTGGCGACAAGTCGAAGATTGTGTTAGGCAATACGATCAACAGCCAATGGGCACCGGGTGGAAACTTTGTTGAAACACGCCAAAACAACATAGATCGTGCGAAATGGCAGAAAGATAACGGTTACGGTGGTTTCTTTATGTGGACGCTAGGCTCAAATAACCAAGGTTTGAGTATGGCTGAACAAGTTGACTACTTTAACGACATGATCGGTGTCAGCAAGTAGAGCTCATCTCATCTTGTGAGCATGTGACTGACGGAAGGCGCTACTGCCTTCCGTTATTTTTTGGTTTCTTTCACGTTTTTTAGAATCATAAAACCACAGAGTCGTCTTTATGGGGCATTAGCTATCCAACACAGCTGTGGTGAAAGAAGTCGATGCCTGAGAAAATATGAACCTTATTGAGCTTGGCAAAGTGGAACGAGCCATCGTGCTCATTTTCCCCAAAGCCGTTCGCTTGTTCTAATCCGAGCGTATTTGATACGCTCGGATTGTTATGGCAATTTGGCTCAGGGTTGGATTTTACCGCTAACCTTTATAATCACTGATTTTCGCAATCTGCTCTTGGCTGCGTTGCTTTTTGTATTGTTTAGCATCGGCGGGGATCGGGGTGACTTTTCCGGTTTCTAACCAAGTCCGTAAACGGGTGGCATCACCGACAGGGGAAAGTTTTCCTTTGGTGTCTAACACAACAAAAGCCACTTGGCGTTTGCCCATTTGTGTGCGCATCACCAGACAGTGTCCTGCGGCGTTGGTAAACCCAGTTTTGGTCAGGTCAATTCTCCAATTGTCGTTGTGCACCAATCGGTTAGTGTTGCGAAAATCCAGTGTGTATCTCGGCTTGGCAAAGGTGACGGTTTTCTTGTCTGTAGAGCTTAGTTGACCCAGCATAGGGTATTTTTTACTGGCTTTAAGTAATAGAACAAGGTCACGGGCGCTAGAGACATTTTGTTCTGATAGCCCTGTGGGCTCTACAAAACGAGTATTTTTCATTCCTAATGCTTTGGCTTTAGCATTCATCGCCTTGATGAAGGCTTTATAACCTCCGGGATAATGATGGGCAAGGCTGGCTGCGGCTCGGTTTTCTGATGACATTAAAGCCAGTAATAACATCTCTTTACGGCTGATTTCACTACCGATACGCACTCGGGAATGAACCCCCTTCATTTCTTTGGCTTCTTTGATGGTGATGGGGAGCTTGGCGTCCATGGGGAGTTTGGCGTCTAACGTGACCATCGCAGTCATCAATTTGGTGACAGAAGCGATAGGCTTAACGGCATCTGGGTTACTCGAATAGATCACTTCATTGGTTTTAAGATCAATCACCAGTGCGCTGTTTGCGGCGAGTTCTTGCTTTTTTACGGTTTTCTTTACCGTCGTTTTTGGGGTAGCAGTGGCCGAATCGGCGGAATGCGTTGGTGTAGCAAGCATTAAACTGCTGCATACCAAAAAAACACTACCAAGGAGAGAGAGCATCTTCATGTTGATTTCACTGAGTGGTTGATTAAGTCAAAGGTTCGGTATGTAACAGGGTTGCTGATAAGTATAAGAGGCCAATGTGCAGACAAATAGGAGGCAAATTGAAAATATATTTATGCTCAAATACTGGAAATTCCCTGATCGCAGTATACGATTTCGAGCGCTGAGCTTATGTGAAATACAGGCGTTAGAAAAGATGTCCATCTGATGCAAGTCGCACTTAATGATAAAGTTTCATCATTTAAGTGCGACTTAATGGGCAAAGCCGCTTTTACTCATCATGAGTGTGATGATTTGTTCGCGACTTAATGAGCCAGCGATGTGCTAAGTTCCTCAAATTGAGAGATGTCCCAATCACTTAAACTATCGGTGACTTTACCAACCAAAGGGAGTAATCGCCATGCTTCACGTTCATGAAACGGGTGGTTTGTGATCACTGCATAACCTGCAATACAACAGCGGCCGCCTTTAGAGCGAATAAAATCGGCAATCGTATTCACGGCTTCATCACTGTATGACTCGATCTTATAAAGATTATCCATGTTGTTATCCTCCATTTGGGGAACATGGAATTTATTGCATATTTGATGCCATGATGGCACGCCAAGCCCGCACTAGATGAGTGTTAAGAATGTTTGCAAAAAGTGATGCAAGTTGTAGTAACTGAATTTAACAGGCTGGATTGACTTTAAAGCTTGTATTTATTACGTCACTTTATTACGCCCGTTATTTTTCGAATCGTATAGTTTGCAGTCTGCAGCATGTGCCCATTCATCGATATTTTTAAAATTAGTAGAATATTGAGCTATGCCGGCACTAAATGTTAAATTTATAAATTTATCTTCAAATGTAAAAACATGTTTTTCAACAATTTCCCTACAACGATCTATTATATGTTTAGCAAGTGAAATATTTGTTGATTTCAAAAGAACAATAAATTCTTCACCTCCGACCCTTGCAAAAATATCAATATCTCTAAACTGGGCATTCAATAATTCAGAAAATTGTTTTAATATCGAGTCTCCTGCTAAATGGCCATATTTGTCATTTATTTTTTTGAAGTGATCAATATCAATCATTGCTAGGCAGTTATTATTTATTGAATGTGATGAAAAGTTAAAACTTTTAAATATTTTTTCTGCATTTTTGAAAAAACTATTTCTATTAGGTAATCCAGTAAGAAAATCATGTTCGGCATTAAATCTAAGAGAATTCTCTATAATATTTCGTTCATCTTCTAGTATTCTTGCATGTATTAAAGTTCCTAACGTAGTCGCTAAAGGTTTTAAATAATCAATAATATATTGATTAAATCCATTCTTTCTGTTTGCAATAGCTATCATTCCTGATATCTTATTGTTGCTATGTATAGGGATTCCTAAAAAAGATCTAATTATTGGATGTCCAAATGGGGTGCCTCTACTTGCTGGATGTGATTTAGGGTCATTTGTACAAACGATAACATCTGCTTTTATCACACAACCAAATAAGTTGTCTAAATTACTGAATAATAATCCATTGTTGATTTTTTTTTGACTATCGTACCAATTTATCATTTCATCATTCCAGCTAAGATTAGTTATCGTTGGTACGTACAACCGTATGTCTTCATTGTCCTTTTGAATTATGCCTATAAAACCGAATTCACACTCTGTCAATCTTAGAATAGGCTCTAGTATTTCATCGCAAGCATAAGTTAGATCTTTTTTTAATAGGAAACTATGTTGTGCATTAACTATTATATTTGATAATTCATTTTGAATTTTTAAAGATTTTTCGTTTTCAACACTTTTAGTTATGTCATAAGCATACTTTGTTATTTTATATAATTGACCATCACTGCTGTAAATAGGGTTGTATGCAGCTTGGATCCAAAATATCTTGCCATTATTCCCTATTCTCTCAAATTTATCACTAATAAAACATCCACTTTTTAACTTACTCCAAAATAGGTTGTATTCAGGTGAATTAGAAAACTCTTTAAGGCAAAGCATACTGTGATGTTTTCCTATTAGTTGTGATTTATTATAACCGGATAAATCACAATAATTTTTATTTACTGATGAAATTATACCATCTAAATTAAATTCAATTACACACTGAGATTTGCATATGGCATCAATTCTTGATTTGTTATAAATTGCATCATTTATTGTTTTTGTTACATTTTGAATTAAACTTACAACTCCTATTAAGTCATTGTTTTTATCTTTTATTTTAGTATAAGAAGAGCTTATCCATATTTCATTTCCAAGTTTGTTAACAGTTCTATATTCTACGTTGTTTATTTTCCCATTTATTATTTCATCCCAAGTATTGTGGATGATTTTGCTGCCGTTAATTTTAAAAAATTTAGAATGATATTGGTCTATCATTTCATTTTTTGAGTATCCAAAAATTTGAGTGGCATTTTCATTTAAATTTAAAATTTTTCCATGGATATCAAATTCAATGATACCAAAAAAATTATATAGTGCTTCAATTATAGCCTTTTCACTATAGCATTTATGTGAATGGATGTGACTTTTACTAAGACTATTCATTTAATCCCCCCAAAAAATCACAAAGATAACTTTTTAACAGTCTCTGATACAGAATTTGCATCATGAATAATTTCATCAATAACACCTGCAATATCATTAGCTTGATTCTGTCCTTCAGAAGTATTAACAGAAACTTTATTAACGGTTTTTGTTATTTGTGACGCGATTTCAGAGTTTTTTCGAATTACAGAGATTATTTCATCTGCGGAGGTAGATGTTCGTCCTGCTAATTGCCTTACTTCATCTGCGACTACAGCGAAGCCTCTTCCTTGCTCACCAGCCCTTGCTGCTTCAATCGCGGCATTAAGTGCTAATAAATTTGTTTGATCTGCAATACTACTTATTGTTGATATTATGGACTCTATATCTTTTGATTGACTATTTAGTATGTTTATTTGGTCGCTAACATCAGCTACAGATGTGGTAACATTATTCGTAGCAAGCAATAACTTTGTAATTACATCATGGCCTTTATTTGCACTTTCAACAGTTTGATTTGCTATGCTACAAGCTTTTGCAGCAGCCTCTCTAATTAAGTTTGCTCTTTCTACTCGCTCTGTTATATCACTAGCTATTTTTATTATTTTTACAACCTTTCCTTCATGATTATAAATCGGATTGTAAGTAGCTTCTAACCAAACTTTTTGACCATGAATATTCAGCCTCTTGAAAAGTCCTTGTTTTATTTGTCCAGATGCAAGATCAAACCAAAAATTTGGGTGTTCACGGTAAAAATCAGGTTCACAAAATATTTTGTGATGTTTTGATATTATACTTTCTAAAGTATAACCAAAAACATGTAAGAAATTATTATTTGCTGCTAGAATATTTCCTTCAGGATCGAAGTCAATAACAGCCAAGGACTTATCTAATGCGGTTATTAATGCTTGATTTCTTTCAAGTGTTGATTGTTGTTCGGTAACATCTGATGCTAGTTTGATAATTTTTACTACTTCACCGTCAGTTATGATTGGGAAGTAGTTAGCCTCAAGCCAAATTGCTTGATCTGATCTGATCTGATCTGATCTGATCTGATCTGATCTGATCTGATCTTGATTTCCTTATGAATCTTCCCCTCTGTGGTTTGCCTTGGCGAAGTTCATTCCATAGCTTCTTATAAGCTTGGGTGTTTGTGTCATTTGGAAAGCATAAATATTTGTGATGCTTCCCAGTTATTTCTTCCTTACTGTAGCCAAAAATTTTCAGAAATTCTTCATTTGCATCAAGAATGTGCCCGTCTGGAGAAAATTCAATGTAAGGCACTTGCATAATTATTGCCTTATAAAATGCACTGTTATAAACATCAACATCACTTTTTTCCAATTTGTTTAGATTCCGTTTCAAACACCACATATAACTTTGCTCCTGAAGATCTAAGTCATTAATCAATCTTTATTAGATGTTTATAGTATAAAGCTGATACTTTTGTATGGTGTAATGAGTGTTTTTTTGAACAAGCGCACTCTTAGAGTGCGCTTTTTCATGGAGGGTAACCCAGTTGTTTTATTTCAAGACAGCGGTATTGGCAATGGCACCTAAACTGTCATCAAAAAGGAAATCAGCGGTTTCAGCTTGCATCTCGGTGTGATGATTCAAGTCTGCATATCCCGCATCTTGCGGTGCAACAAAGGTCGAGTGTTTCGCCGTGCTGTTGAACTGAACAAAGCTTTTGGTTGCGTCTGGAGCGGTTTGTCCTGAATTGACAGTGGTTAGGCTCAGTAAAGTTGCGAGTGGTTCGGTACCTGCAAATTGTGGGCTGAGATACACCAATTGGCCACCAGGGTTACTGACGCTATTGGGTACCACGCTATCGCCATCCACTTCTGAGAAGTAAAGTGCGGTTGTGAGTGCACCACTGCTCAGTTTGGTACTGACCACAGAATATGGGTCAATAGTGTCTAGCAGAGTTTGTGCGGCATATGAGAACAGTTGGAAGCCCGAGGTGACCTGAGCCAACTGCTCTTGAGTGGCTAAGTTGGTAAACAAGGTATAGCAAGCAGAATCGTCTAGGCTGGCACATTGAGCATCAGCAAACCCTTTGTATTCCGTGCTAGCACTTAATGCCACATTGTGTTTGATCTGCGGACCAAAGAAATCCGAGCCCAATAACAGGTTAGAAATTTGTCCGCCGGAGTTTTGAATCGCCGCCGCAGAAAAACTGTAGAGCGCATTAGCTGAAGCAGAGCCTAACGTTTTATTGCTCTCGGCCACTGCGGAGGTGCCAACGATGCCACCCAAGGAGTGACCAAGCATACGTACTTTAGAGCCAGTACCCACATTGATACTAGAGAGTGGCGTGCCTGTGAACAGCGGCTGTGAAACGGTTAACGCAGCACGTAGTCCCAATACATCGAGGATGCTTTGGCGCAAGTTATCCCGCGCGACAGCCAAGTAGGTGAGGTTGATGTAAGCGAGCGGATCACTATTGGCTGAGCGTGTGCTGTCTAAACTGCGTTCACCGTGCAGAGGTAAATCAATCGCGATCACGGCAAGCCCTGCTGCGGTGAGGTTTTTAGCAAATGCATAAGCATTTTCTTTCGCCGATGTCACACCGTGTTGATAGATAACAATATCCGTTGGGGTGCTGCCATTGGGTGTAAAGAGTAGGAACGGCACATCTTGCACTGATTTCACTTTGGGTACGGGTGAATAGCGAGTGATGTAGCGTTCAGGATCCAATGCAGTGCCATCGGACTTGGTCAAGGTCAAACCCATCAGCTTGAGCTGTTCACTCGCATCAGTGGCGAGCTTGCTGGTATCAATCCCTGCGGCAAGCAGTTGGCTGCCGATCGCAAATTGCTCATTGCTGTCTGCGAGTGCGGCTTTGATTTTGGCTAAGCTTGGCATTGCAGATTCAAACGGTTGGGTATTCCATTTACTGCCGGTTTCGAGGTAGTAAGGCAGACGTACTGTGCCTTTGGTTACATCAACAGTGTTATCCGTGTATGTACCTATAATGGCTGCTTTTTTATCTGCACCAATATAAGTACTGAAATTGTCATCCGCTGTCAGAGCGGCAGCTAAGTCAACGGGTGTGCCTAATTGCATTGTGTAAGCCGTATCGAGCCCAATGCCAGTTTGTTTCCACACTGCCTCTAATTGGTTACTACCACTGGCAAACGCCGATGCGGTTGCGCCGCGTGTGGCAAACAGCGTATTACTGACGGATTGAGTGGAAAACCAAGTTGAGTAAACGATTTGAGTATCATCTACCCCACTGAGTTGGAAGATTTTCTCTACACCTTGAGTGACTTTTTGCAGTGTTGCAATGTCTCCTTCGGCGTAAATTTTTTTCTTGGATTTTAGAGCCGCGTAGCTAGACGAGGTGCCCACAGGGTCGCCGTTAGCGTCGGTGACCGCGGAGGTGGCCGCCAGAATATACTCCGAGGAGGCATTCAGTGCTTTGGTCGGTACGATCAGAATTTTATCGGAAGCGGCACTGGAGATAGCGGTGTAATCCACCCCATTGGTCAGTAAGGTTTTGATGGTCGGCGATCCGGTCATTGAATCAGTTAACTCATACAAATAGATGCCGGATGAGATCACGCCATCGGCTAATCCTGCGCCTTTAAAATCAAGGAATAGCGGCATGGTGATTGGCCAACCATCCACTTGCCCCATCGCGACCAACGGGTTAGATCCAGAAGTATTGCTTCCTGGCGGAATTTCTAATGTGCCGTCACTGGCATTCATCAAAGCAAAAGAGGGAAGAGGCACGTTAGCATTACTGCCACTTAACGCAAATTTGATGGTGGTATCACGTTGCAATGCTTGCTGAATATAGGATTCATACTCAACCGTGGTGCTGTCACCAGAGCTGGTTGTTTCATCGCCACAGCCGACTAACCAGAGTGCTGAGCAAAGAAGAGAAATCTTAATTATCTGTTTCATGTTCGGCTCCGGAAATCAGTTAAAACGATAGTTAAATTGCAGCGCGCTGATGTAGGCGACCGCCTCAGAATCAAATTTGAGGTTTTCCCCAACTTGGTTGGTTTCGATGAACGAACCTTTACGGCTTTGTACGAGGGCAAAACCGGCATCCATAGTCAGTTGTGGAGTCACGCTATAAGTCACCCCCGCTGAATACCAAAAGCGATCACTGTCGGGAATACTCAACGTTGCCTTACCGGCTTGCTCATCAAAGGCGAAACCGGCACGTAATGTCCAAGTCGCATTGAGGGTGTAAGTTGTACCGACTGACCAGCGGCCGTTGTCTTCGTATTTCTCTATTTTCTGGAAACAAATTCCATCTTTACATTGGCCTGAGGTGGCTGTTAGCTCTTTAAAACTGCTCCAATCGGTTTGTTGGTAGCTGTAATGCACCGCCCATTGGTTATTCAACTGATGAAAACCAGACAATTCCCAAATGGCAGGAAGTTCAATTTTCAGCTGTCCCGGCACCACAGCGCTGGTGGCGATGCCGGAGTCATAACTGGAAAACTCACCATCATCAAAATTAAGTTTAACGCGTGAACGGTAGCCAAAACCGATGCGGTTTTGTTCATCCAATTCGTAAAGTGCGCCAATATTCCAACCGAAACCCACGGTTTCACCGGTCATGCCAATCAAATTGTCGCTAGGGCTTCCACCAAGGAATGGGGCTAGCCCACCTTTATGGCGCGTGAGCTCTGCTTTTGCGGCGACCAGATCCAAACCAAAACCTAGACTGAATTCTTGGTTAACGCGATAGGCAATATTGGGGTTAAGGTTGATGGAAATTAAAGAGGTATCTCCCGCTAAGTCGCCCGCATAAATCTCATTGGGATAGTCTGTTGCCACGCCGTAAGTGGTAAACATGGCAAAGCCCCATGCCCATTGGTCATTAATGGGACTGATGTAATAAGCCGCAGGGACAATTTGCATTGGCGCGACATCTTTCATCGATTGATTGTTTGATAGGTCATCCACGTTGACTTCGGGATCGACGATAGAGAGTGCGCCAGAGAATTGTGCCGTATCGAACAGCATCATGGCCGCTGGGTTGCGTGCCAGCACACTGGCGTTATCGGCGACGGCTGCCTCACCGGAAAAAGCGCGGCCTAAGCCTGATGCAGAGTGTTCGGCTACTTGGAAGCCTGCTGCGCTGGCGTGTCCCGCTAAGAGCACGCCCATACATGCAGCAAGTGAAGATTTGTTCAACATTCTCGACCTCCTGAGGTCTTAGTTATTGTCGTTATTCCATTGACGATCCTGCAAGTCACTTACCCACTTCAATGTGCGTTTGGGCTGAGCAGTACAAAGCGCTTTGGGTGTGAGAAAGATCAAGCATAGTTTGATGTTAATTTTGTGTTAATGCGATGTCAAAGGTAATGGCGGATTTATTTTCAAGAGGGGGCGAAAGATAGAGATTTAATTCAAATAAATCAATGGATTAAATGTATTTTCTGGTTGTACCAGTATAAGTTTGTTGAGTTTACAGTAAGTTACAACGAAAGGGTGATATTGCACACTTTTCTAATCTAAGCCTAGGTTTGATAGAAGGTTTTAACCAGAGGCATCATCAATATGCCTCTGGTTGATGGGGTTAGCGACCGATAAACGCGACGATGACTTTATCGTCACCAAACTGTCGAGTGAACAGGTAAGCGTTGGATTGAGGGAGCTCGCGATGGATTCCGGCGCCAATTGCAGGATGGCGTTGACGAAATTGTCCGAGCGTTTGCCAGTGTTTGAGTAGATCTTGGCGCGCGGTATTCCATTCCCAAGGCATGTCGGAGCGTGTACCTTGGTGGAAATCATCGGCGTAAGGTCCCGCTTCGCGAGCGATTTCATCCCCGTAATAGACTTGGACAGCCCCTGGAGTCAGCAGTAAGGCATTGGCGGCATTGCGCTGCATCTCGAAGGATTTAAAGCGACCGAAGAACAGTTCTGTATCGTGGGAGGACATGTAACTGACCGGATTGAAATCAGGATATTTGGCGAGAGTCTGTGCGTAGTCTCGGTAGACCATGGCCATCTGGCTTAAACACGCCGCACCATTATCCATGCGTTTTTGGATATCAAAGTTAATGAGCGCATCGAAGCCATCATCAAAATAGGGGCTGCGATAGGCACTGTGTCCCCACACTTCTCCCATCATCCAAAATGGTTCACCGCTCTGCTGATGTTCTTTTCGCCATGCGGTTAGGTTTTGGCTAGCTTGCTGCTTTAAGCGTTGCCACACTTCACCTTCTACATGCTTTACGGTATCGATGCGAAAACCGTCGATCCCGAAGCGGCGCACCCAATCGCTTTGCCATTCAATTAAATAATCAGCGACAGTGTAATTGGGTTTACTGACCACACGTGTGCCGGGGTTGTTGAGTAACCACTGTGGTGGCGTGACGGCTTGAGTAGACTCGGTACGAAAATCGGGCAAGCCAGCCAAGTTCATGGTGATGTCGCTGCTGCCCGGTGCTGGGTACCCCGGAAGCCCAGCACGAACCCAATCACCTCCCCACCATTGCTTCCAGTTGTTACTTTGGTAATCAATCGCTTGATGAAAACTGTGCCAGTTTTGGTCTGCGTTGGGTTTCCAATCACTCCAATGTTCGGGCAGCATGGGCGCGTTGACGACTTGGATCGCATCTTGCTGCAGGTCGGCCAATGTGGCGTAACCGGCGTGGTTAATCACGGCATCCATCAAAATTTTGATGCCACGGCGATGTGCTTCGCGCACGAGCGTTTGTAAATCCTCATCTCTCCCGAAATTGGCATCAATCTTGGTGAAATCGCGCGTCCAATAACCGTGATACGCATAAAACGGGAAGGAGCCTTTTTCGCCGCCACCGACAAATCCGTGCACTTGTTCCACAATCGGGGAGAGCCAAATTGCGTCCGTGCCTAAGTTTTTTATGTAATCGAGTTTGGCGATAACTCCTTTCAGATCGCCGCCATGAAACGTGCCGATTTCCTCTTGTCCGTCTTTTTGCCGACCGTAACTGCCATCATTGCTAGGATCGGCGTTGTAAAAGCGATCGACCATCACGAAATAGATATTGGCATTGCGATAAGTAAAGGGTTGAGCTTGGGCTTGTTTGGGTTCAAGCAGCACTAAACCGCCACTGTTTGTGGAAGGGGTCAGACGTACTTTGCCTTGCTCTACTGTGACAACTTGTCCGGTGAAGGCCTCCTTTAGTTGAGTGCCATCGGCAAAGCTGTCAGCCAAATCTAAAGTTACGTCACCGCCTTGGTACACTTCACAACTGACGTTTGGGATCGGGCGGCGAAATTCGGTTTTGGTCGCTTTTGTTGTTTGGCGTACGAAAGTGAGTGTGTTGTTTTGCGCTTGCCATTGGAATGCGTAATCGCCAGTAAAGCGTATGCTCAAAGGCAGTTGAGTCGGGATATTGCAATTTAGAGGCAGCGGCGTATTGAACTTGATCTCTTGCGTGGATGCCGGTGGGCAATCACCACCAATCCCGCTGATTGTTAGGGTGTAATCCCCTTTGGTTAGTGGGATCACCAGCGGCTCATCGGCTTGCAACGGAAAATCACGGCTGTTGGTGGTGGTGGCTACCGTTAAATTTGCGGTTAAATTGGATGCGGCAAGGGCTGGCAGCGCCAACATTGAGAGTAGGGACAAGGTCAAAGGGTTAAGTTTCATTGTCTATCCTTATTGTTATTGCTTCGGCTTGCCTATCGCGTGATGGCGCCGATTTTTGAACCGATAAAGGATAAATCACGCAGTGTCACTCAACATCATTCTCAGCTCTACGCCTTGTTAACTTGCACTGCATCACAACTTGTTACTGACGGGCGTAGAGTGACATCGGATGTCGGCATCACGGCTAAAAATCCAATCTAAGTCACAACTTCACCGTTAGGTATTGATAGGTTTTGCACCGAGCTGTGCTCCTGCTTAGGATGTCGCTTAGTGAAAAACAGGAGAAAGACCATGCAACAACAAGCAACCGTACAGAAAGTTACGATGGCGCAACAAGGGCCAGAACTCTCTGAATTGGTTCAAGGTTACTGGCGGCTGGCAGAGTGGAATATGACGCCTCAACAGCGCTTAACCTTTTTGAAGCAGCATATTGAGCTAGGGATCAGCACCGTCGATCACGCCGATATTTATGGCGGCTATCAGTGTGAGGCTCTGTTTGGTGAAGCGTTAGCCCTTGATCCCTCACTGCGCGAGCAGATCCAGATCGTCACTAAATGCGATATTAAACTGTGCAACCCGAATTTTCCGGAGCGCAAAATTAACCACTACGATACCAGTGCCGCGCACATCTATCAGTCGGTGAACAATTCGCTAGAGCGCTTGGGTGTGAATGACATCGATGTGCTGCTGATCCACCGTCCAGATGTGCTGATGAATGCTGATGAAGTTGCGGAAGCGTTTTCTGAACTGCACAAAGTCGGTAAAGTGAAACACTTTGGTGTTTCCAACTTCAGCCCTGCGCAGTTCGATTTGTTGCAATCCCGCTTAGGCAAGCTGTTAGTGACCAATCAAGTCGAAATCAACCCTCTCAATTTTGATGTGGCGCACGATGGCACGTTGGATCAATTACAACGCTTACGTATTCGGCCTATGGCGTGGTCATGTTTGGGGGGCGGTGCGATTTTCTCCGGCCAAACCGAACAAGCGCAGCGTGTACGAGCTGTGCTGGAAGAGATCCGTGTTGAGCTCGGCGCAGAGTCGATTGAGCAGGTGATTTATGCGTGGGTGCGTCGTTTACCGAGCCAACCACTACCGATTATCGGATCCGGAAAAATCGAGCGAGTTCAAAGTGCAATAGCAGCCTTGTCGTTAGAGCTTTCTCGTGAGCAGTGGTATCGGGTGTGGGTCGCATCCCAAGGTCATGGCGTGCCATAACGGGTTATTACGGCTCAATCTTCTTCCACCCTGCAGCTCCAAGTTGTTTGAGAAGATACTCTTGCGCCAGCCTTTGTACTGGCGCAGTTTTTCTCAAGTCATCCTATACCCTTCCTACTTGAAGCTGCAGCGGTGTTGGCTACGTTCGTTCACCCCAATCACATAGTGTATCTATGCTCATGGGGATGAACTCACTTGCCGCCTACCTGCAACTCCAAGTAGTTTGGGTATAGCTCTTCACTTCTTGCCACCCATTCGCTCCCGATATTGTCCATTCACGCCCCATAAAGACCATTGGTCGCAAAGCCCGATAACGACAGACGAAGTTCAGTAAACTCACTCCATTCTTGATGGCTGCAGCGTCGTGGCACAAACACGATGAGCAGTTGAGGACGTTTACGTTCTGACAATTACGTTACTGAAAAGGACCGTTCACATGAAAATTCGAACTTCGTTAAGCTTGACTACTTATGTCTCCGTTTTGTTGTTTAGCTTATCTGCTTGGCCTGTATTTGCGCTGCCAAGCGAAGCCATGATCCAACGTTATAACCAAGCCGCACAAGGTGATGAAAAGTTAGTTGAACCCTTGTACGCCGATTTAGAAAAATTGGTTGCGCAAGAAGGGGCGACGGCACTGAGCTTGGTCTATTTGGGCAGTACACGCACCTTGATGGGACGTGATGCTTTTTTACCGTGGAAGAAAATGCGTTATAGCGAAGAGGGGCTTGCCACAATAGAGAAAGGCCTTTCTTTATTAAGTAGTCAGGTGACCCAATCAAGTGAGCACACGGCAAGTTCAGAAGAGATACGCAACGGTTTACCAGTTCAAATGCTTGCTATGGCAGTGGCAGCGGCCACTTATACCGCCATGCCCGACATGTTTAACCATTTTGAGCGCGGATATGATCTCTACCTGAATTTGTTGGCGGATCCGCAATTTCAAGCGCAGCCATTTGCTGCTACCGCGTGGATCTATCGTTTAGCCATCGTCGCAGCCTTGCGTGCAAAAGATCAGGCGCAAGCCAAACAGTGGCTAGAAACCATGCAGCAAGCGGATGCTCAACATCCCGACACCCAACAAGCTCAAACCTTATTGAGCCAAGGGTAGGAGGGCATATGCTTCAATTTCAATCCATTGAGAAACAATACACGTTGGGTTCGCAACGCGTATCGGCTCTGCGCGGGGTGAGTGGTGTCGTGCAGCAAGGTGAAATGTTGGCGCTGTGTGGCCCCTCAGGCTCTGGAAAAAGTACCTTACTGAATATCCTAGGCTTGCTTGACCCTTGCTACCAAGGTGAAGTGATGTTGGAGGGTAAGGCCTATCCACGTCACGGTAAGTGTGCGGCATTATTGCGCCGAACCCAGTTTGGTTTTGTCTTTCAAAAATTCAACTTAGTGCCAGTGATGACCGCACTAGAGAACGTAGCCTACCCTTTGATGCTCAATGGTTTCAGCCGCAATGACCAGAAACAATTTGCGCGAGAAATGTTGCTTAAGGTGGGGCTCGAAGACGTCATGCAGCAGCGCCCAGATCATCTTTCGGGGGGACAGCAGCAACGCGTGGCGATTGCGCGGGCTTTAGTCCATGGCCCTAGATTGGTGGTGGCAGATGAACCCACCGCGAGTTTGGATAGCCAAACCGCCACTTTGGTGATCGGGTTGATGAAAAGCCTTGGTCATGAGTTAGGTACTACTTTTGTGGTGGCCACTCACGATGGTCGTATGGCAGCGCAGTGCGATCGCACACTCAATTTGGTTGACGGACAAATTTCTGTGGAGGCCATGCAATGGGCAAGTTGATCTCTCAAGCGTGGCGTTTAGCGGCGCTGAATCTACAACGCAATCGCCGCCGTAGCTTACTTTCTATCTCGATCATCGCCATTGCGGTACTAGCGTTAACCTCCGCAGGGGGTTATGGGCTTTACACATACGATTCGTTACGTGAATCGACCGCGCGTGACGTTGGGCATTTAACCATTAGCCAGTTTGGTTATTTTGAACAAGAGGAAGAAACCACGCTCGCCAATGGGCTCGCAGACAGTGACCACATCCGCCAAGCCTTACTGGCGAACCCTGCAATTCGAGGCATTCAGCCCCGAATTGAACTCACGGGACTCGTGTCGAATGGCGTGAAATCCACGATTTTTGTTGGGCTTGGGGTGGATTATAAAGAGTTTGATATGAAAGGGCCGTTTCTGGATGTGCGAGCAGGGCAAACCTTGCAAGATCCTAGTTCACCGCGCTTTGACCCAACTCAACCGCAAGTGATGCTTGGGGTTGATCTGGCGCGCAACTTAAGTGTGGGCGTCGGTGATTGGGTGACGTTACTGGCGACGACTGCAGATGGCGCACTGAACGCGCTGGATTTTCAAGTGCGTGGGCTGTACTCAACGGGCGTACCAGAACTGGACAAGCGTCAGCTTTATCTGCACTTGGCTTCCGCGCAAGAGCTACTTAACTCAAGCAAAGTCAGCACGTTATCTGTGTATCTATTCACCACAGAGCAAACTGAAGCGGTGCAAGCGTGGGTGGGAACACAGTTGAGCAAACCACCTTTCGCGCAGGATCTCCAAGTCACGCCATGGCAGCAGCTCGCGTTTTTCTACGCTCGGGTGAAAGATTTATACGATCGACTGTTTGGTGTGATGGGAACCGTGATGGCGTTGGTGGTGTTTGTGGCACTGTTCAATACCTTAACCATGTCAGTCAGCGAACGGACACGGGAAATCGGTACACTGGCAGCACTGGGTGCATACCCCAATGACATTGTGGCTGGGTTTATGCGTGAAGCGACCTTGTTGGCGCTGTGCGGCTCACTCTTAGGTGCCTTGCTTAATGGAGTGACCATCGTGGCGGTGCGCGTAGCGGATATCCAAATGCCACCGCCTCCGGGCAGAACCGAAGGTTATCCGCTGGATCTCTATTTCTCGTTCACTCTGGTTGGGCTTTGTACGATCGGAACGGTGATGATTTGTGTAATCGCGGCGTGGTTCTCTGCCCGCAAAGGCGTAAGCAAGCCAATTACGGAGGCATTAGCGTATGTGTAAATGGAGAGTAACGTTGTGGTTGGGGCTGAGCTGGGCGTGTAGCGTTGCCGCAACCGAGTTGGATGTGGTCAGCATGGTGCAAAAAGCTGACGAATATCGACTCAAAGAATCGGCTGCCAAAGTGACTTCGGTGGTGAAGCTTTATCACGACGATCATTTAGAGAAAACCAATCAATATGATGTGTATGTCCGTGAGAATCGCGAGTCGCTAGTGCTGTTTCAATCGGCGACAGAAGCGGGACAGAAAATGCTGATGCTTGGCGATAACTACTGGCTTCTGATGCCGAAAAGCCGCCGCCCGATCCGCATTACTCCAATGCAGAAGCTGCTGGGAGAAGCCTCGGTAGGGGATATTTCAACCTTGACTTGGAGTGATGATTATCAGCCGACTCTAGAAGGCGAAGAGCGCTTGTTGCTTGAGGACCAAAGAAGTGTTGAGGCTTACCGCTTGTCGCTCAAGGCGAAAACTGCAGGCGCGAGTTATCAGGCGATCACCTTGTGGCTAAATAAAGCGGATGCTTCACCGGTCAAGGCCGATCTCTATTTGCATTCAGGTAAGCTGGCTAAAGTTGCGTGGTTTACGGTGCAAGGTGAACGCGTTATCGAAATGGTTTTGCAGGATAAAATTCAAGCGCAGAAGCGTACCGTCATTCAATATCAAGCGGTGCAGCCATTACGGTTGGAAGACAAGTATTACAACCCCGCTTATCTGATCCAAAACCCGTCATTGGAGCAGAAATGAACAGGATGACCCAAGGGCTGAGCATCCTCATGTTGGGGAGCATTTTTCCGGTTTTGGCTCAGGCAGAGCCCAGCTTTGACTGGGATTGGACGGTAAGTGCTTCTCACATTCGTCCTAACGATGCTTCCTTGCTTAGTTCTGCCACTGGGCAACATTCGGAAACGTATGAACAGATGGATGCGTTGCTTGATTTGCAATCACGTTGGCAAGGATGGACGGCGAGCCTCGCTCTCACCGCAACCTCATTTTATGACACCGGTGATCAGTCCCGTGATACCACCTTCACTCTCAGTGAACTGTTCTGGCAAGGAGAAAGAGAGGTAGCAGGACAAACGCTGGATATTACCGCGGGAAAAATTCGCCTCGATTGGGGCGTCGGTTATGGCTATCGGCCGTTGGATCTGTTTTTGCCGTATCGCCGTAACCCATTAGGCATTCAGGTGGAAGAAGGTGCTGGAGTGCTGGCTCTCTCGTCTTACCAAGGGCTAGGGGAGTGGACATTGATTGCCACCGACAGCTCTTGGCAACGTTCGAGTCAATCGCAATGGGTTGAGCATAATCAACAGCAGGGCATCGGAGTGCGCCACTACCGTTTAATGGGAGACAGTGAAATTCAAGGCATTGTGTATTACGACAATGTGCGGCGTGGCTTGGTGGGGGGATCTTGGGTCTCTGTGCTTAATCTTGCTTGGAGCGTACACACTTCTTGGCTTTATCAACGAGAATATTGGCAGTACCAACCACAAACTGAGCACCCGCTCGAATTGGTTAAAAAGCAGCATGCCGCGCAGTTTTTGTTTGGCTTAAACTGGGCAAATGCGGCGGGACACAATGTGATTGCCGAATACTGGTACGATGGGCGCAGTTGGAGTGAGCAAGAATGGCAACAGGCACTCAACACGGCGGAACAAATGCACACAGCAGGGCTTACTCAAGCCGCTGCGTCATATGCGCAAGGTTATCAAGCCGCCAATATGGTCACGCATAACGTCATGTTGCATTGGACATGGAATGGCGCCACGGGGCGGCCGCTTGGTATCGATAATTTAACGCCGAGCATAGACTTGCTGTGGTCGGTCGAAGATGGCAGTTTGATCATGACTCCGTGGCTCAATTGGCTGGCGTACGATAATGGTTCAGCCTCGTTGGAACTGGAACTTGCAGCACGTTTTTTTAGTGGGGAACCGGACTCTGCGTATGCAAATCTGCCGGATAACGCTAGGATTCTGTTCAATCTAAAAGGGAAATTCTAGATGATGGAACGCTTTGATATTTCAATCTACGATGTAAAAAGTTTGGGGTTTACCACACTATTTTGCATTGTGATAGCTTTGACCACGATGACCCTGTGGGAAGGGGACTTTTCCGAACATCTTGCAATCAGTTTAGGTTACGGCTACAGCGCCTTTGTATCGGCACAATGCATAGAACGGCGTTGGCCGGAATTATCAAAACGCCTCGTCAATGTGTTGTCATTAAGCTGCTCGGTGGTGTTGGGCACTTTAGGCGCGTATTTTTGGTTGCATGAGTACCCCGGCTTCGATGATTTTTCCGCGTATAAGCCGATCATGGTGCTCGGCTTTATTTTTTCTGCCGTGTGCTTTTTATACTTTTACTCTCATGAGCAAAAGTTATTGGCACTGGGTGCATTGGAAGCCGCAAGACGGCGTCAATCTGAGCAGGAAAAGGCCTTACTTCTCAGCCAGCTTAAGCAGCTACAAAGCCAGATTGAACCGCATTTTCTGTTCAACACCTTAGCCAACATTAATGCGCTGATTTCTGTTGAACCTTACAAAGCCCAACTCATGCTCGAAAAACTGACGGAATTGATGCGTGGCGCAATGCGCTTGCGGCGCACCAATACTGGCGATTTGCGTGAAGAAATCCAGTTGATTGATGCTTACTTAGGTATTCAAAAAATTCGGTTGGGTGATCGGCTAGAATATACGCTGCCTGAACTGGCGGAATGGGGCAAGTTGGGCATGCCACCAATGCTCATTCAACCGCTGGTGGAGAATGCGGTATCTCATGGCATAGAGCCGAAAGCTGAAGGTGGAACGATCCATATCCGTATTAACGTTGCGGGTGATTGGTTTGAATTAACCGTTGAAGATAACGGTATGGGACTGAGTGACACCCCTAAAGGAAATGGTATTGCATTGGAGAATGTTCGTCAGCGCTTATCTGGCTTATTTGGTCATGAAGGATTGCTGACCGTAGCGCAAAATTGCGTAGGAGGCGTGACCGCGACGATTCGGGTGCGACTACACCATTTGCAAGCGTTACAACGCGCCACGTATGGCGAATGACATTACAAAAGAGCAGACGGACGATGAACTCAACTTATACCGCGGTGATTGCGGATGACGAACCTTTATTGCGTCATCACCTGAACAAAATGTTAGCGGATCTATGGCCTACGCTAGACATAGTGGTGAGCGCGGAAAATGGCGAAGTGGCATTGCATGCAATAACACAGCATCAACCGGATGTGGCTTTTCTGGATATTCGCATGCCCAAGCTGGATGGAATGGAAGTGGCGCGTCGTTTGCTTTCATTACCTAAAGTACCTTTGGTGGTGTTCATTACCGCTTACGACGAGTACGCAGTCAGTGCTTTTGAAGCCAACGCGATCGATTATCTACTCAAACCGTTTTCTGTTTCACGTTTGGCGGAGTGCTGTGAAAAGTTGCAACAGCGATTGTCACGTCAAACGTCGCCCACTCCTGATTTAACGCAGCTATTCCAGCAATTTGAGCAACTGACGCGCAATACCAAACCTGAGTATCAAGTGTGGCTGAAAGCCAGCAAAGGCGAGGAGATACATTTGCTCGCGGTCAGTGATGTTTTGTATGTGAAAGCGGAGGATAAATACCTCTCTCTGTACAAAACGGATGGCGTTGTTGTGCAAGAGTATTTGTTACGCACTTCCTTGAAAGAGCTGCTATCTCAATTAGATCCCAACCAGTTTTGGCAAATTCACCGCTCCTTAGTGGTCAATGTCGGAAAAATCGACAAAGTCACCCGTGATTTAAACGGGAAAATGTGGGTGCACATCGATCGAGTGCAACTTCCCGTGAGCCGCGCACTGCAACATCTGTTTAAAGCAGGTTAGCACTCCGCTTTCATCTCCTTCCAGCGCTGTATCCTTAAGTTGAATTCACAAACATCCACTTTGAACGATATTGTGGATTTCGAGCCATTTCACAATTGAGACGATGGATATATAGTTTTTGTATGAGTAGTTATTTAGTTATGCATCGCGTATAACTTAATCTGGAAGTTTAGTTACAAAATTATAATTACTTCCACTGAAAAAATAGATCTATCCCCAAACTACTTGAAATCATGGATAGGCAGCGGCGCGCTCCTCGTTATGAACATCAGCACACGATGTGGAGTGAGAAAAGCGCGTAGGCCTAGCTGATTTTAAATAGCAAAGGGCAATCACCACTTATCGCGAGAAGAAATGGGGGCAGTATGGAATCTCAAGTCGTCACTCAACCAGTAACCGTAACCAACGTGGTTGGGTATGTCGTTGCCGTTAATGCACAAGGCCAAGCGCGAACGGTGAATACAGGGGATGTACTGCAACCGGGTGACATTCTTATTACAATCAACCACTCAGAAGTGGCGTTGCAGACCCAACAAGGCACCGTGCAAGTGGATGCGAACTGTGTGGCTTGTTTACCTGTCTCTTTAGATGGTCAGCCTGAGGTTCAAGCCGCACCCGTTCAAGGTGAAATCAACGTAGATCTTGCGCAGCTTGATACAGCGAATTTTGATGAACAAGCAATCGCCGCGATTCAACAAGCGATTTTAGATGGTGTTGACCCGACAACCGCATTAGAAGCGGCAGCCGCTGGTGGTAATGCGACCGGTTCTGCTAACGAAGGTGCGGTGACCATTGCCTATAATTACCCCGAAGTGCTTGCCAGCACGGCATTTGATACCCACGGTTTTAATCAAACCTTTTCGACAACTCAAACTTTCGTTAACACACTACGCTTTGCCGCAGGTGGTGAAAGCCTGAGTTCGCAAGTCACCGAAGGCTCTTTGTCACTTGGCACTTATCCGCAAACGTCGACGGTCACTACGTTAATTACGGCTGGTAGCCTTGCGCTATTGCCCGCCTCCTTTGTGCCTGAAGCGGCCTTTTTAACTTCGCTGCTTGCCGAACTGAACCAAGACATTACCTCTTCCGGCCAACCTGTGGTTTTCCGTTATGATGCCGTGACCAATAGCATTATTGGTGAGCAAAACGGTAGCACGGTATTAAGTATTGCGATCAGCGCAGAATCTGTCGGTCGAGACTTGAACTTGACCGTCACGACAACGCTGAGTCAACCGATTGACCATCTACCTTCGGTGGGTGGTGGTTTGGTTTCGATCAGTGGTGATCAAATTTCAATTGCACTTCAACTGACGGGTACCGACAGTAACGGCAACGTGATCCAAGCTCCGATTGATGTGGTTGTGGCCATCAATGATGGTAGCGCGCCGGTGATGGTCGATGAACCCACCCTCAGCCTGAATGAAAATGATCTACCCGCGGGATCGGATGGCACGGATTCACTGACCGTGTCTGGGCAGTTTGATACCCAGCTAGGCTCCGATCAGGTTGCGTCTTATCAAATTGACCCGAATAGCGCTAACCCTATTGCAGGATTGACCTCACAAGGTGAAGCGGTGATCTTAGGTGAGCCCACATTTATCGATGGTAATCGAGTGTATCAAGCCACCGCGGGCGGCCGTGATATTTTCCAACTGACGCTCAATGCTGACGGCAGTTACCAGTTTGTATTGCAAGGCACACTGGATCATGCTGTGGGCAGTGATGCATTAACTATCAGCTTGCCGATTGTCGCGATTGATTACGATAACGACAGTTCTGCGCCGGGCAGTTTGAACATCGAAATCCAAGACGATAAGCCTTTAATTACGGGTGTTGAGCCCCTCACAGTGGCTGAGAAAACACTAGATACAGGCTCGATCGGTGGTGGCGCGAGTTTGGTGGCCGATGGCAATTTTACTACCACTCAAGGCTCAGATGGTGTGGTGTCTTATCGTTTAGACAGCCTAACGGATGCCGTAGCCGGTATTACGTCAGGTGGTGTCGCGGTGACATTGAGCGAATCGCTCGATGCTAACGGCAATTACACCTATACCGCGACGGCTGGCGGTGAGCCAGTATTCATTCTGCTGCTCAACCAAGATGGGAGCTACCGATTTACGCTTCAAGGAACGTTGGATCACGCCGTGAATAGTGATGACCTTTTGGTGAATTTCACTGTGGTGGCAACCGATTTTGATGGTGACAGCGCGAGCATCATTCTGCCGGTAACGATAAAAGACGATAAGCCTTATTTCACTCATGTTCAGGATTTGAACGTGCATGAAAACGATTTGCCACAAGGCTCTGATACCGACAAAGAGCCGCTGACGGCCTATGGTCAATTTGGACTGGTCGAAGGATCAGATGAGGTGGCGAGTTTTACCCTCGATTCCAGTGTGAACCCAGTACAAGGGCTGACTTCAAATGGCGTGGCGGTGACGCTGTCAGCGCCTGTCGATGATGGCAATGGCAATCTCACTTACACTGCGATGGCGGGCTCAGTGACTGTCTTTACCTTGACCCTGAATTCTGACGGCACCTACAGCTTCACGCTGGCGGCGCCGGTTGATCATGCGCTCAATAGCAACGATTTAACGCTCAACTTCAAAGTGATTGCCACCGATTTTGATGGTGATAGCGACAGCATCGTGTTGCCCGTCAAAATCAATGACGACAAGCCTTACTTCACCAATGTGCAGGGCTTGTACGTACATGAAAACGATCTGCCACAAGGCTCAGATACTGATAAAGAGCCCGTGACCGTTAATGGTCAATTCCAGCTGGTGCAAGGGGCAGATACGGTCGCGAGTTTCGCGCACGATAGCAGCGTCAATCCTGTACAAGGGCTGACTTCAAATGGAGTGGCGGTGACGCTGTCAGCACCTGTCGATGATGGTAATGGAAATCTCACTTACACCGCGATGGCGGGCTCAGTGACTGTCTTTACCTTGACCCTGAATACCGATGGCACCTACAGCTTTACGCTGGCAGCGCCGGTTGACCATGCGCTCAATAGCAACGATTTAACGCTCAATTTCAAAGTGATTGCCACCGATTTTGATGGTGACAGCGACAGCATAGTGTTGCCCGTCAAAATCAATGACGACAAGCCTTACTTCACCAATGTGCAGGGCTTGTACGTACATGAAAACGATCTGCCACAAGGCTCAGATACTGATAAAGAGCCCGTGACCGTTAATGGTCAATTCCAGTTGGTACAAGGGGCAGATACGGTCGCGAGTTTTGCGCTCGATAGCAGTGTCAATCCAGTACAAGGGTTGACATCCAATGGCGTGGCGGTGACGCTGTCAGCGCCTGTCGATGATGGTAATGGCAACCTGACTTACACCGCAATGGCGGGCTCAGTGACGGTCTTTACCTTGACCCTGAATACCGATGGCACCTACAGCTTCACGCTGGCAGCGCCGGTTGACCATGCGCTCAATAGCAACGATTTAACGCTCAATTTCAAAGTGATTGCCACCGATTTTGATGGTGACAGCGACAGCATAGTGTTGCCCGTCAAAATCAATGACGACAAGCCTTACTTCACCAATGTGCAGGGCTTGTACGTACATGAAAACGATCTGCCACAAGGCTCAGATACTGATAAAGAGCCCGTGACCGTTAATGGTCAATTCCAGTTGGTACAAGGGGCAGATACGGTCGCGAGTTTTGCGCTCGATAGCAGTGTCAATCCAGTACAAGGGTTGACATCCAATGGCGTGGCGGTGACGCTGTCAGCGCCTGTCGATGATGGTAATGGCAACCTGACTTACACCGCAATGGCGGGCTCAGTGACGGTCTTTACCTTGACCCTGAATACCGATGGCACCTACAGCTTCACGCTGGCAGCGCCGGTTGACCATGCGCTCAATAGCAACGATTTAACGCTCAATTTCAAAGTGATTGCCACCGATTTTGATGGTGACAGCGACAGCATAGTGTTGCCCGTCAAAATCAATGATGACAAGCCTTACTTCACCAATGTGCAGGGCTTGTACGTACATGAAAACGATCTGCCACAAGGCTCAGATACTGATAAAGAGCCCGTGACCGTTAATGGTCAATTCCAGTTGGTGCAAGGGGCAGATACGGTCGCGAGTTTTGCGCTCGATAGCAGTGTCAATCCAGTACAAGGGCTGACTTCAAATGGCGTGGCGGTGACGCTGTCAGCGCCTGTCGATGATGGTAATGGCAACCTGACTTACACCGCAATGGCGGGCTCAGTGACTGTCTTTACCTTGACCCTGAATTCTGACGGCACCTACAGCTTTACGCTGGCAGCCCCGGTGGATCACGCGCTGAATAGCGATAGCCTAACACTGGATTTCAAAGTGATTGCCACCGATTTTGATGGTGATAGCGACAGCATCGTGCTGCCCGTTAAGATCAATGATGACAAGCCTTACTTCACCAATGTGCAGGGCTTGTACGTACATGAAAACGATCTGCCACAAGGTTCGGATACTGATAAAGAGCCCGTGACCGTTAATGGTCAATTCCAGTTGGTGCAAGGGGCAGATACTGTCGCGAGTTTTGCGCTCGATAGCAGCGTCAATCCAGTACAAGGGCTGACGTCGAATGGTGTGGCGGTGACGCTGTCAGCACCTGTCGATGATGGTAATGGAAATCTCACTTACACCGCGATGGCGGGCTCAGTGACTGTCTTTACCTTGACCCTGAATACCGATGGCACCTACAGCTTCACGCTGGCAGCGCCGGTGGATCACGCGCTGAATAGCGATAGCCTAACACTGGATTTCAAAGTGATTGCCACCGACTTTGATGGTGACAGCGACAGCATCGTATTGCCGGTGAAAATCAATGATGACAAACCCTCTTTTATTCATCACCAGCCTTTGAGCGTCAATGAAGATGACCTGCCACAAGGCTCGGACGGCAGCAAAGAGTCGTTGAGTGCCAGTGGCCAATTTACTGTGGTACAAGGCGCGGATCTGGTGGTCAGTTATCAGCTCGATTCTAGTGTCAATCCAGTACAAGGATTAACGTCGAATGGCGTTGCAGTGGTGCTTTCAGCACCTGTGGACGATGGCAATGGAAATTTAACTTATACAGCCACGGCGGGCGGTAACTCTATTTTCACCTTAGTGCTGAATACCGATGGTAGTTACACCTTTACTTTGTCTGGGCCAATTGATCACGCCGCAGGCAGTGACAGTAAACAACTGAACTTTAAAGTATTGGCGGTGGATTTTGATGGTGATAAAGCCAGCGTGAATCTGCCCGTTACGATTATCGATGACAAACCGACCATTACCGGCGTACAAGCGCTATCGGTCGATGAGGATGATCTAGCTCAAGGCTCGGATACCACGAAAGAATCCTTAACTGCCACCGGACATTTCACCACGACACAAGGTGCGGATCATGTGGTTTCCTACACGCTGAATCTCACTACCAACCCATTGGCTGGAGTGACTTCTGGCGGTCAAGTGTTAACTCTGTCTGACAGTGTCGATGCCAGTGGTAACCATACTTATACCGCGACTAAACCCGATGGCACGCTGATTTTTACCCTGCAGCTCAATGCGAATGGTAGCTATCAGTTCACCTTATCAGGGCCACTGGATCACGCTGCAAACAGTGATGAATTGCTGCTGAATTTCAATGTGGTGGCGACGGATTACGATGGCGATACCTCAAGCATTGTATTGCCCGTGACCGTGGTCGATGACCAACCTTCAGTGATCAGTGCGCAAGCCTTGTCGGTCAACGAAGATGATTTAGCCACTGGTACAGATCAGAGCAAAGAATCAACCACCGCCAATGGCCAGTTTACGGCTACCCAAGGTGCGGATGGCATTGCCCATTACCGGATTGATACCAGCACAAGTAGCGAAACTGGGCTGACCTCGCAAGGTCAAGCTGTGGTATGGGGCGCGCCGAGCATAACCACGACCAGTAGTGGTCAAGTCTATACCTATGAAGGTACCGCTAATGGCGCAGTGATCTTTACTCTCGTGTTAAGGGCTGATGGTAGCTACAGCTTTACTTTAAACGGCGCAGTGGATCATCCAGTTAATGCGGATGAGCTGACCCTGAATATTCCGGTGCTGGTGCAAGACAGGGACGGAGACACCGCACCAGGCTCCTTGTCTGTCACTATCCTAGACGATGTGCCGATCCTGCATGATAAAAATATCGCCTTGCAGGAGGGTGCGGCGGCATCGTCGGTGAATCTATTCTCGCGTGACAATAACTTAAGCTCAGATACACAAGGTGCAGATCGCGGAGTGATTACTCACTTTAGCGCAGTAGATGAAGCGGGGCGTGATATCCAATTCCGCGAAGGCAGTGTGCTGAGCAATGATATTGAGCTCAATGGCGCCGCGAAAACCGTCACTGTAGTCGAAATTATTAATGGTGTGAGCCGCGATCTTGGTACGTTAACCATTCAACCTAACGGAACGGCCACGTTTACTCCAGTTACACAGTTGGATCACACTGATGGAAACGACATCAAGTTTACGGTGGATGTGACGGCGACCGATTACGATCACGATACCTCGACGGAACAGCTCAACATTACGATTTCCGATCACAAAGCGACCATTACTCAGCAGAAATTTACGGGCTATGAAGACCAAGGCCACGATGCGGCGCTGAATTTGGTACCTGTGGGTGAGCAAAGTAACGCGCAAGACAATTTAGGTGGATTGCCAGTTGAAGCACTGAAACTGACCTTGCAGGTCAACTTATATGATGTTGACCAAGGGGAAAGTCTAGGTGAAGTGTCGATCTGGAATCCAAACCAGCTTCATGGCGATTTCTATTATTTGGATAGCGCCAACCAGCTAGTGAAACTGGATGTCGATCCGGCGAGCGGACATGTTGTGTTGCCTGCTGCACTGTTACAACAGTCGATCAATGGCACTATTGCCACGGTCGAAAACCTCTACTTTGTGCCAGATCGTCACTACTCGACGAGTAATGGTGGCATGAATGCCTCAGTGCGTGTGGAAATTCTGCACAATGGTGTGCGTGATCATTTCACCAACGGCAACATGCGCATCGAAATTGAAAGCGTAGCGGATATTGCGACGTGGAAGAGCAGCAGTGAGTTTCATTATGATGCGGTGGAAGATGGCAGTAATGTTAGCCTCAATATCGCAGCGGAGACTCAAGACAACAGTACACCAGAAGCGATCACCTACCAGATTCGTTTTACTGAAAATGGCGCAAACGCCAACTTGGTGTACAGCGATGGCTCGCCGATCCCAACCAAAACCGATGCTAATGGTACTTACTATGAAGTGCCGGCCAACAAGATAGCTCAAGTTCAGGTTGATCCTGCGGATAACTTCGCAGGTCAAATTAAACTGGATGTCACGGCCATCACTAAAGAGTCCACCAATTACGTTGCGGGCAAACAGACGGCGCAATCAGAAACCAAAGAGATTGTGATTGATGTTGCGCCAGAAGCGGATCGCGGCAGCTTTACCGTTAATCGTATTTCGATTTTTGAAGATAACGCTTCCAATCAAAATGCGGTTGATCCGAGTGTTGAGCACGATCCTCTCCTGCTCAGTGAAGTGATTTCCATGACTGGCTCAAACGATGCGGATGGCTCAGAAGCGCTGTTCGTTCGTCTGTCCGATTTTACGGATACGGGCGCGACGTTGGTGTGGTTAGGCTCTGCCCCAAGTCTGATCACGGTTGGAACCTACCCTAACGGGGAAACTTACTATGAGATCCCGCAGAGTGCGCTATCTCAGGTTGAGGTTCTACCCACCAAAAACAGCAATGAAAACTTCTCGTTTGTGGTCGAAGGTATAGTCAAAGACACGGTGACGCTGTCTACGGGGCAGGCGCAGGATATTGAATCGTTAGGCAGTAAAACCGTCAATGTCACCGTGAAAGGCGTGGCAGATTTGCCGTCGATTGATTTGATTAGCGGCAATACGCAGTGGCAGAATTTTAACGATGGTTCACACCACGGTGTTGTGACGACAGTGGCCGAAGATAGCCGAGTCGATCTCAACTTCAGCATCATTTCTGGTGAGATAGCGGACAGCCCGACGGACAGCTCAGAATCGATTTCTGTGCTGCTCTCGAACATTCCGGATGGCGTGAAACTGTTTGACAGTGACGGCACCAGTGTCGATTTGGTGTTTGCTGGCTACGACAGCAACCATAAACCGATTTACCAAGCCAACTTAACGACTGCGCAAGTGATCACCGGCATTCAGGTTCAGCCAGTGGCTTCATCAACCGCCAATATTGATATTAAGGCGACGGTGATTGTCACCGAAAACGATGGCCATGTACGCCAAGTGGACGAAACCATCCGTATTTTGGTTGAGCCCCAAATTGATGTGACCGAAAACTACCACAATGCCGTGTCTGGTAATGAAGATGACCGTATTCATGTCACTTGGGTGCCGCAAAACACGCCGGGGAATATTCAAAACCCTGATGCGCAAGAGTACTTCAGCCGAGTTGAAATCTCTGGCTTCCCGGATGGCAGTCGAGTGTTCGTCAACAATGTGGAAGTGACCTTAGTCAATGGCGTGCTGGTACTTGAACCTACAGCAGGACAATCGGATCTCGATTTCTCAAATCAGGTTTCAGCGGCAGGCTACATTCAGGTCATTCCTCCGCACAACTCCAGTACCGACTTTACACTGGATACGACGATTACCGTGAAAGAGCAAGATCACGAGTACGTGGATGCGGGTAATCCAGGTCAAGGCATCGCTGAGGAAGTGATCCACGGTTCGATTGGCGTGAAAGTGAACCCGATCGCTGAGCCGGATGGACAACTGTTAGTCGAAAACGGTGGCAGCGCCACTCAAACGGTACAAGCTGATGCCAGTGGCAAGATTGATTTCACCATCAATGATGCCAGTGGCGGTCAAGCGGGTGCGAATGTGATTCGCTTTGATAACCTTGATAGCAATACCGCAGGCAGTTATCAGTCCGATGAGTTGGTGGATCAACTGGTGGTCAGTTTTGGTAACGTACCGCAGGAGGTATTGAACCAACTGCTGATCACTGGAGCCATCAACAATGGTGATGGAACATGGACAATCACCAACGAAGCCGATTTCAGCATCAAAGCGCCCAATGGTTTGGTTTATGCTAGCAACAACGATCCCGATAACAACGGCTTCAATGATATCAAGATCACCATCACCGCCAAAGTGTATGACCAAGGTGAAGACAGCAATGAAGCGAAAATCACTGAGCAGGTGAGCACGGAGTTAACGTTGAGTTTCCCCACCGTGGTCACGGGTAATAACAGCGTTGCCGCGCAGCTCAATTGGGTTGGCGATGCCGATGATTTGGTGATTGGCAAAGAAGATAACGCGGTGGACTTGGGGCAACAGATCCAAGACAAACTCATGGTCAATGCCACCGGCTTTGATGCGGTAGCCGACGAACTGAGTATTGTGATTAACGCGAGCGATCTGCCTGCCGGCGCCTCGATTGGTGGGCAAGATTTCAACTTTGTTGATGGCCAATACGTGTTTAAAGGCACGCTGAATGTCGATGGTTCGATTTCTGGATTGGAAGGGCTGGTGCTGATCCCACCGCGCGATTTTGCGGGTGATTTTAAGCTGCCGATCACGTTTGTGACGACAGATACTCAGTCGGGAGATGAGAAAACATTAACGGCGCAAGTGCCTGTCGCGATCTCTCCGGTTGCGGATGTACCTAGCAGCGCTGGCGAGCAGCCACTCGATAATCATGTGACACCAAGCATCACACTGAATGTGCAAGAGACGTTAGGTCTGGATGCGAACCATCAACCGACGGATTTAGCGCACGATACGCCAACGCAAGATGGTATCGCGTATGAAGATGGCATTGTGCACCTCAATCTCGCGATTGGTTTGGCGGATAGCCTCAATGGCAGTACGCAAGGCCAAGAAGTGTTAACCGAAGTGACACTGACGTTGAATGGCACCAACTCTGGTGTCTTCGTGGATGCCAACGGCCAAAGTTTGGGAACGAGCATTACGCTCACTCAAGCACAGCTGCCGGCTGCACTCGGCGAAATCTACTTCAAGCCGGCACCGAATTATCCAAGTGGTAACGACATCAATACCGTGGGAATTACCGTGGCTGGAAAAGTCACCGACAGTACCGTATTTGATGAAACCAACGCCAGTTCACAAGGTGTGAGTAGCAGCGATGTCGATAAAACCTTCACCTCTCAAGTCAGTTTTGAAGTGAAACCAGTGGTGGATGAGATCACGATTGGCTCTGGTAGTCCGATTTCGGTGACGGGGGATGAAGACAGTTGGATTGCCCTTGCCGATCAAGGCAGTGCGTTCAATGTTAGCCTGAATGACAATGATGGCTCGGAGCAATTTGTTTCCTTGGTTCTTACGGGACTGCCGACCGATTTCCTCGTCAAGTCACTGTCGAGTGACTATGTGGTGAAAAATAACGGCGGCGGCGAGTGGAGCGTGCAAATCCGCAATCCGAATTTAACCAGCTTAGATCTTTCAGCGCTGGCGATTAAACCAGCTAAAGATTTTAGTGGTGAAGTGCAATTGGGGATCAAAGTCTTTACCCAAGAATCACTGCTTGGTGAGCCCGTTGAACACACAGGACAGTTCACATTGAATGTGACCCCTGTCGGTGACGATGTGGACATTGCTCCAGTAACGAATGTTGCTGGCAATGAAGGCCAAGCGATTGACATTAGCCTTGGGGCGCAAATTCTCGATAAAGCACCAAGTTTATCGAGTGGATCCAATTACACCGAAAACAATCCAGAAACCTTACGTGTGGAAGTTTCTGGTGTACCGGATGGCGCTTCGGTGAGCTTGCCTGATGGAACACCGGCCACCAATCTTGGCGGAGGGGTGTGGGTATTTAACATCAATGCGCAGCAGCTCGATAAAGTGGTGTTCAACTCTGGTGATAACAACCAATTGAACTGGAACGGCAACTTGCACTTTAAAGTGCAATCGGTGGATACCGGAACGGCAGGCGATCAACATCTTGGTTCTGCACAAGAGTTTGATGTGCATGTCGATGTGACTGCAGTGAACGATCGCCCTGAGCTGGTCAATGTTCAAGATCAAGTGACAGAAGAGGATACCCCTCTGTTGCTCAATAATTTCACTTTGGCGGATATTGATGCTCAGTTGGATGATCCTGATGCGCAATATACGTTGCAGATTGACATTAACAGTGGGGTGCTGCTGATTGATCCTTTACTCAGCAATGGTTTAACCATCAGTGGTGATGGCACGGGCGCACTTTCCATTACAGGCAAAGTGGCAGATCTCAATGCGGCGATTGCGTCGGGAGTGGTTAAATTTGTGCCAGCGCCAGATTTCTATGGTCAGGTGGCTGTGACACTGAATGTAAACGACAACGGCAACTCAGGGATTGAAATCGCGGGTGATGCTTCAACCGCGCACGATAACAGTGCACAGTTTGTGATTGATGTGACCGCGATTAACGATAAACCCGAGGTGGATGGTAGCCATGTAACGACTCAAATTAATGAGTTGTCAGAGCAAAAGCTGACCGGAATTGTTGTGTCCGATGTGGATTACGCGGGAGCTCATGCTAACGATGTGATGAGGGTGGCATTGAGTGTGACTGACGGTGTCTTAAGTGTGCAAGCACCTTCGGGCAGTCCAGTCGTTATCAGCTATGCGCTAGATGGTAGTGTGATTTTAGAGGGTAGCCCAGATGCGATTAATGCCCTGATTAATCACAGTAATCCTCTGTATGGTGTTTTTGTTGATGCGACCGCGATTGCGAGTACAGAGATCGAGCTCACAGTACAAGCCCAAGACATGGGTGTGTATTTCGAAAATGCATCAGGAATGGCATTGGAAGAGACCAAAACCTATCCGATTCAGGTTACCCCGGTTGCGAATGCGCCCACGTTAAGCATGAATCCTGCGCTAGGTTACGCACAGCAAATTTATGCCAACCAGAGTGTCAGTGGCCAAGGGATTGCTCTTTTAGGGGCTATCGCCGCGTTAGTGGATTTACACGAAACCCTGAGTCTACGCGTTGACCATTTACCTAGTAATGCAAACTTGGAAAGCAGTGCTGGCACGATAACCGATTTAGGCAATGGCAGTTGGGAAATTTCCCCAGAGGCATTAGATAGCCTGAAAGTTGTTGGTTTGGATGAAGGGGTACATACATTATCTCTGACGGCGATCTCGACAGAAAGTGATGGCAGTAGCGCTGAATCTTCGAATGTGATTGATTATCGTATTGAGATCGCTGCGGATGGTTTGTCGCTTGATCACAGCAGTGCCACTCATGATAGCTCAGTGATCGCTGACCACAGTGGCATGACGTTGATTTCCGGTAGTGGTAACGATTATGTACAAGGCGGTGATGGAAACGATGTGCTGATTGGCGGTTTAGGTGCCGACATCTTGGTGGGGGGCGCCGGTGCTGATTTGTTCAAATGGACTCTCAACGGGGTAGACGACAAAACAGACCACATTCAAGATTTTAATGTGGTGGAAGGTGATAGCATCGACTTGATGGACGTGGTCCAGGATTTGGGTAATCACCTCACGATGGAGCAGTTATTGAATAACTTAAGCACATCGAACCAACTGACTGCTCAAGTGGTTGACAATAATATCGAGTTGGCGGTGACTACCGACAATAATGTGCAGCAGACTATTGTGATTGATAATCTAGCGACTCAGATTGATTTCACCGGCATGAGCTCACTGGATATTATCAGTACATTGCTTGATCAAAACGTATTACGTCACGATTAAGAGCCTATCGTCATCGCGTAAACTATTAGCCTCTCGCTTGTCGAGGGGCCAACTTTTTTCGTACGGCATTTCTCCATAACGGATTTCTTTTCCTATACTTTGGGGAAAGCGGTTCGTATTAGGGTTGGGACTTCATGAATGACAAGGTGCTTGAATCTGTTATCGAAATTACTGAGCAGAAAAACTCATTGGCACTTAGCTATAGTATTTTGGCGACATTATCTCAGCTCTTACCCCTCTCTTCAGCAACACTGTTTCATCACTTGGGGCGCTCTACCGTCATGGTGGCTCGTTTAACCATCGTTAAACATGCCGATGGCAGTAGGCAGTTTCAGTGGTTGTATGACCAAGTGTGTGCGGACAATGGCTATATTCACAAGCAAACCGAGATGTCATTTAGCTTGCAGTCTAATGGTCAGTATGAGTGCAGTTGCCCGATACCAATCGAAGAGCATTTTTCTGCTGAATTATGCCTCTGTCTCAATGAACCGCCGGAGCAATATCGATTATTGATTGATGGATTCGCCAAGATCTACCGAAATTACACCGTGATTTTGCATGAGAGTGAGCGCGATAAACTGACTGGGCTTTTAAACCGCCGAACGTTAGAAGACCGTCTACGTCATACTTTTGCGATTAGCCCGACAGCAGAAGAAAGTCATAGGCTATGGATTGCCATGCTGGATATTGACCATTTTAAAGCCATTAATGACCACTTCGGACACATGATTGGGGATGAAATCTTACTGATGTTCGCGCAGCAAATGCAGCATTTTTTTGGGCATTCCGCGCAACTATTCCGCTTTGGTGGCGAGGAGTTTGTGATCATTTTCGCGAGCGGTAACGAGCAAGAAATCAACCGACAATTGGATGGTTTTCGGCACCAGATCCGCCGCCATGATTTCCCTCGGATTGGGGAGTTGAGTTTTAGTGCCGGTTTTTGTTCGCTAAGACCAGGAGACTATCTTCCTACCATTTTGGATCATGCTGATAAAGCGCTCTATTACGCGAAAGAGCATGGTCGTAATCAGGTGCACTGTTATGAAAACTTATGTGATGAGGGCAAAATTGTTAGCCCTCAAAACCATTTTCCAGAAGACGATGTTGAGCTGTTTTAACGCTTTGCTTCGAGAGCGATTATGATTCCGTCGCTTGTGCTGTAGATTGCCAAGGGCGAACTAAGAGCAGGAAAACCGTAAGCGCGTACAACATCGACCAGCCTAAGCAAACAAACACTCCAGCACACAATAACAATGCCATTCCCGCTAGATATTTACTCGCCCCAGTGAGCAGTTTAAAGGCCGCTAACATGGCAAGTAGATAAACCAAGACAAAGATGCCATTGGCTAGTTTGAGGAAAAACTCCAGATCCAGTCCAGTCAAATGACCAACTAAACAAGAAACAAACAGCACGGCTCCGACCAATATTGTCGCGTGTGCAGGCACACCGCGAATTGAAATGCGAGCCACGGCACTTTCTGGTCGATATTCGCGAGCTTGAGCCCAAACCATACGTGCAAGGCTTTGTGTGTAAAGATTGAGGCTAGCAAAGCAGGCTAAAAATCCAATCACGCTGATCACCGTAGCCCAACGTGTGCCAAATAATGTATCACTGAGCCACGGGATGGCTCCTCCGTCAAATTGAGCCTGACCATAGGCGCCAAATTTCAAGACCACTACAGAGCAGGCCCAATAGGTCAAACCTGCTACTAAACTGCCAATCAAAATTGCTAAGGGGAAATCGCGCTGCGGATTGCGAAATTCCTCTCCCATGTGGGCAAAGGCTTCGATACCGACAAAACACCAAAACATTACTGCTAACGCGGCACCAATCGAGAGTAAACCCTCGCGGGTCAATGTCGGCATGACTAAATCGTGTGTGGAAACCTCGCCTCGCCATAAAAAAGCGATCACTAAACTGAAAATGGCTAACGCGATCATGGTTTGTAATCGCCCAGAGGATTTGGTTCCAGCAAGATTCACCCCGACCAATAAAAGAATCGTGAGTGTTTGTGTGAGGAGTGGATTTGCCAAAGGTTCTGGCAGCAAGGCTTGCAAAAAACTGGCCGCGAGAGTCACTGCCGCAGGAACTCCCACAGGGATTACGCTGAGAAATAACCAAGCTACAGCGCGTTCAAGGCGTGGGTTAAATGCCTGACGTACAAAATACGCCGTGCCACCAGCATTCGGGTAACGTTTACCGAGTTGGGCAAAAGTGAGTGCGATCGGGCATATGGCGATAAACAGTACTAGCCACGCCCATAGTGAAAAAGCACCCGCAATCCCCGCCGCAATGGCAGGCACCATAAATAACCCAGTTCCCATTAGCGTAGTCGAGAGCTGAGCAACGCCTGCGCCGAGAGAAATATCCTTTTTCAGTTGATTCACGTTGAGCATCCTGCGCCAAATTTGAGCTTTAGCATACTCCCTTTCATAGCGGCTTTCACTGAATAAAAATTCACTAGAAATCATTCATGCAAAAGTTTGGCGCAATATTTATTACTCTTTTATCTATATTTTCCAACCATTTGCTTATATTGTTGCTCGCAGAGTGAATAAGTTTAGGAGTTAACATGACACTAACGGTCTGGTTATCGCTGTTTACGATTTGTATCTTAGGCGCGATGTCTCCGGGGCCAAGTTTGGCAATGGTGGCAAAACATAGTCTTGCTGGTGGGCGTAAAAACGGTTTTGCGGCGGCTTGGGCGCATGCATTTGGGATCGGAGTCTATGCCTTTATTACGCTGATCGGATTAGCCGTCGTACTGCATCAATCTCCTTTGCTGTTTAAAACGATCAGTTATGCAGGTGCTGCTTATCTTGCCTATTTGGGTTGGAACGCATTGCGCTCCAAGGGCGGAGTGGCGGCTAAATTGGAATCGGGTGAATCAGTCAGTGTGTGGCAATCGGCCAGAGAAGGGGTGTTAATCTCGCTGCTCAGTCCGAAAATTGCTTTGTTTTTTATTGCGCTGTTTAGCCAATATGTCGCGGTCGGTTCCGATTTTATGAGCAAAGCTGCGATTGTGTTTACACCGTTTATCGTCGATGGGCTTTGGTACACGTTTATTACGTTGATCTTGTCTTCACCACGCTTGCTCGACAAACTGCGTGCTCGCGCGGTACTGATTGATCGCCTCTCTGGCCTCGTGTTGATAGCTTTGGCCATTCGAGTGATCTGGACGGTATAAGTTGCCCTTTCTGGGTTTGAGATTCACTCAAACCCTAAGGCTATCGCCACTAGCGACGTGGCGAAATCTCTTCGTACTCACCTTCAATAACATTCGAATGAGTGGTGTACGCTGCTTGTTGATTAAATTGGTAAGCTCGTGCTTTGAGCTGTTTTTGCAAACGTTTACCGGTGATCAACGCGATAATTGTCAGTGGGATCGCCAGCAATAAGCTGAATATCAAAGCAAACACGCCAGTAATCAGTGACAGTAAAGTGATCAGGAATCGGTTCATAATGGTTCCTCCAAGTAACAGAGCCACCATACCCTGAATAAGATTAATCGAAAATGAACAATGTTCATTTTCACCACAAATGGACAATCTTGACAGTCCGATGACTTGTGTCGCTGTGGCATCAGCACAAAAAAGCCGCCTACATCAGTGAGGCGGCAAGCTTGAGGGAGAGGTCGGTGTTGCTGATCACCGAAGCGATCAGCGCAGCACGACTTATGGTTTTTATTGTGATGACCCATTCCACCTGCCGTGAAACTATCGAGCTTCGCTGCACGCAGTTTGGGCCTGTTGTGGAGACGGTGATTTATTGAGCGGGATAAGTTGGGTAACGCACACCCATCATCTGTTCCATACAATGTACCACTTGGCAGCTATAGCCAAATTCATTGTCATACCAAACATACAGAACACAACGGCTATCTTGTGCAATGGTTGCTGTTGCATCGACCACGCCCGCATAACGTGAACCCACCAGATCGCTGGAAACAATTTCCGTAGATTCGGTGTAGTCAATCTGCCCTGACAACGGTGAGTTGATTGCTATGTCGCGTAAGTAAGCGTTCAGCTCTTCTTTGGTTGTCGAGTGAGCTAAGTTGAGATTGGCGATCGCCATCGAAACATTCGGAGTAGGCACGCGAATCGAATTACCCGTCAGTTTGCCGGTTAACTCAGGAAGCGCTTTAGCAACAGCTTTGGCCGCACCTGTCTCAGTGAGTACCATATTGAGTGATGCCGCTCGACCACGACGCTCACCTTTATGGAAGTTGTCGATCAGGTTTTGATCATTGGTAAACGAATGAACGGTTTCAATGTGACCTGAAGTAATGCCGTAGCGATCGTTGACTGCTTTCAACACGGGGGTAATCGCGTTGGTCGTACAACTGGCAGCGGAAATGATGGTGTCTTCGGGTTGAATCACCGACTGGTTGACGCCAAACACCACGTTTTTAATATCACCTTTACCCGGCGCAGTAAGCAGAACCTTACTCGCCCCTGGAGAGGCAAGGTGCTGGCTTAAGCCTTCGCTGTCGCGCCATACGCCCGTGTTATCCACTACCAAAGCGTTATGAATGCCGTAAGCGGTGTAGTCCACATCTTGTGGGGAATTTGCATAGATAACTTGGATAAAGTTGCCATTCGCGATCAGAGCTTTGCGTTCTTTATCAATGGTAATACTGCCGTTGAATTGGCCATGAACAGAATCACGACGTAGTAGACTTGCACGTTTTTCTAAATCCCCGTTTTTACCACCACGCACAACAATCGCGCGTAAGCGCAATGGGTAACCTGCGCCACTTTTTTCAATCAATAGGCGAGCAAGCAAACGTCCAATACGGCCAAAGCCATACAGCACAACGTCTTTAGGCTGAATACGGTGTGTGGTCTGTAATGCTTCATCCAGAGCTGTGAGCAGAAAATCATTCAAAGCGTGCGTATCTTGATGCTGTTGCCAATATTGTTCGGCAAGCCGCCCAATATCAATACGACAAGGAGCAAGTTCTAGCGTGGCGATTTGCTGTACCAAAGGTAGGGTTTTATCGATTGGCAACGATTCACCAAGGTAGCGTCGGGCCACGCGGTGAGTTTTAATGATGTCGATGGTGGTCGCATTGATCAACGTTTTACCACACAACACCGTTTCCACCCCTTGCTGGCGATAGAGCTGACCAACTAAGGGAGAGAGTGTTTCAGCAAGAGTTTGGCTTTTTTGCCAGTCTAGAAAATAGTTCTCTGGACTCATAGTTTACTTGGGACCTTTCACGTTAGAGGTTATTCCTTTGCCACTCATCGTGCGTAGCATCAGGAGAGTTATTGGTTTAAACACACCGAAGTAGGGAGTGTGTTGAACAATGTTGACCATTCGATGGCATCGATAAGTCGTTGTTATTTTTATGTGGCGCGATTGTAAAGTTGGGATCGTTTTTCTGCTAGGAAAAATAATGCGCTGAGAAGTCACGCAATAGCGGTGAGTTTTGCGGAGGTTTTCGGTTAATTTGTGCTATTTTCGACGGTTGACTTTTAAAAAATTAGTGACTTATTTCGCTAGGATAACAACGCATGTCAAACTTTTAGTCGATTGATGACGAATTTGTTACAGGAAGAATGTGGCTTCGATCGATGAAATCTGTTTCGGTCAGCAAAAAATCAAACAGATGAGTCACGTAGTCAATCAATGCAAAATTTCCATGTTCGGAGTAAAACTGTGATGGTAAAAAATGGGACACATCAGTCCCATTTTTTATGTTTGCGATGATTATCGAGTTAATGATTGTTTGTCTCAGAGGGCAGTTCAATGGTATTGATGTGTTGTAACTCAAGTAATGGTAGCCAATGTACTTTGACACCTGCCTGCAAAAACATATCTTGACTGACTTTAATTTTGTCACCCCAACGAGATAAAAAATCGTCAGATTGTTCTGGGCAATGCACTGCTGAGATGCCTGTTTGAATAATCTTTGCTGCGCAATTTGGGCATGGGAAATGGGTCACGTAAATTTCGCACCCATCCAGATCACGCTTCGCAAATAAGATGGCATTCTCTTCGGCATGAAGGGTTTTCAAATACTTCATATCCCGATCATCCGTGCTAGCGCTGTCGGAAATACCGTGTGGATAGCCATTAAATCCCACGGAGACAATACGGTTTTGTTTGGTGATCACAGCGCCTACCTGCGTGGAAGGATCTTTACTCCACGAGCCAACTAATTCGGCCATCTGGAAAAAACGTTGCGCCCATTTTGAAATCATGTCGTTATTCCTCATTTATTCGCGACATTGTTTAGTCATCAACCACGTACCATAGGTACATCATTGTGAGTGATACTATCCTGATTTTTATGTCAAGAGTCTATACCCATACTTAAATCAACCTAGCTTGTTATTCACTGTGTGGTTCGGTATCAAATGGGAGATTTCCTACTATCACCCCATCTGTTGCTTAGCTTATCTGTGCAGTTTGGGAGCACGCCTTGCGATCGCTATCACAAAGTGGATCAGGGACTAAAACGTGGGTATTTCTCAATATAGGATTCATTTTGTGCGAGATCTCTTACATCTCATGTAAGAAATTTAAGTGTTTATCTGCAGGTGTTTGGTTGCTGTTGTTTTTAATTTATTGATTTTTAATGGTAAATTAAATGTTTTGGTGAGGTGCGTTGAAGTGCAATGAAAAACAGCAGTTGCTGAAATACGCTCATATCGTAAAGTGAATGGGTCAGCAGGAAGCCGACACGGAACAGGAAAGACCCAAGGATTGGTCATCTTCAGGACGAAGATTTCGATTATTCAGGATGAGTGATCGGCAAGGAAAGCGAAGGACATTGGCTGGACGCTTGATAACTAGGATGGTTATAAACGGAAAGTGAATGGACGACTTAAAGGATTAAGCGTGTTCTGTCAGGATGACAGAGGAAGGGACACCGCTAGGAAGGCGATGAAACGGATTGCGCTGAAGGATACAGCAGACTATCAAGGAATAGATGCAGGGAGCACCTATTAGTAGCGGGATTGCTGCGAGTAAGAACTGAACCCCACTAAGCGAAAGCTTAGTGGGGTTTTCTTTTTGCCTCGGCTATCGAGTCTGGCACCTTTCTGGGTGGTATTGTGCTAACATACCGGCGTTCATTAACTTTAGTGAGTTTCGGTTATGCAAGCGCAAGTGAAGTGGGTTGAAGATTTTCGATTTATCGGTTTGTCCAACTCGGGGCATTCTATCGTGATGGATGGCAATGGTGGTGCGAGTGCGCCAAGCCCGATGGAAATGGTCATGATGGCTGCCGGTGGATGCAGCTCTGTTGACGTCGTTGACGGCATGAAAAAAGCAGGGCAAAAAATCCGCGGCTGTACAGCACAGCTTTCTGCAACACGCCGTGAAACCGCACCGAAGTTATTTACCGAGGTGAATATCCACTTTGTCTTGAGTGGCGAAGATTTGGATCAAAATGTCGTCGCGCAAGTCACCGCCGATTCGTTAGAGAAATATTGCTCGGTGTGTTTGATGCTGGGTAAAGGCGTTGAAATGACCCACTCATGGGAAATCTGTTCTGAATAACCTTGTTTTTTCAATTATATTGTCTAACTTGAAGTTACAGTGACGTGTGCTGTATTCATCCTTCTCCCCATTTCGTAGGGTATGTGAACTGACGAGACGGGGCAGATGCGCTTATCTACCAGCTTCGTTTGCCTTGTGATATTAACTCTCCTGTTCTGTTGATTTTTTGGGTGTATACCTATGAGTTTTTTCGAAAACATCTCCATCATCATGGCGTTGATTGCTGCCAGTTGTTTCTTTTCTATGTCGGAAATTTCTTTAGCTGCGGCTCGCAAAATCCGTTTACGTCAAATGGCGGATGAAGGGGATGAACGTGCTGAGCGAGTGCTCGAACTACAAGCCCATCCTGGGAATTTTTTCACTGTGGTACAAATTGGCTTAAATGCGGTCGCTATCATGGGCGGTATTGTCGGTGAGTCGGCCTTTACGCCTTACATCAAAGTCTTGATTGAGGGAGTCATCCCCGCTAACTGGTTAGCGCAAGCCAGCTTTATTTTGTCATTTATGCTTGTGACCAGCATGTTTATTTTGATTGCTGACTTAATGCCCAAGCGCATTGCGATGGCAATGCCAGAGCGTATTGCGACCAGTTTGGTAGGCGGTATGCTGATTTGTATCACGTTACTCAAGCCATTCGTGTGGTTCTTCAATGGTTTGGCTAACTTACTGTTTCGTGCGTTGAGCGTGCCGACTGAGCGCAATGATGAAATCACGTCGGATGATATTTATGCGGTAATGGATGCCGGCGCAGAAGCTGGGGTGCTTGATAAGGGTGAGCAGCAGATGATGGAAAGTGTGTTCGAGATGCAGACTATTCCGGTTACCTCTGCCATGACGGCTCGCGAGAGTCTGGTGTTCCTCAGCCTCAATGACAGTGAAGAGCAGATCAAGCATAAAATTTCCAATCATCCGCACAATAAGTTTTTAGTGTGTGATGGGCAGTTAGATTTGATCAAAGGGTATGTTGATTCGAAAGAATTACTGATCCGCGTGATTAACGGACAAGGAATGAATCTAAAAGAAGGCAGTGTGGTTAATGGCTGCCCAATTATTCCTGACACACTAAGCCTCTCTGAAGCATTGGAATACTTCAAAATTAACCGTGTCGATTTCGCGGTGGTGATGAACGAGTATGCGCTCGTGGTAGGCGTGGTGACGTTTAATGATTTACAAAGTGCTGTGATGGGAACTTGGGTACTGGCCGAGGGTGAAGAACAGATTGTGGCCCGTGACGGTAACTCATGGCTAGTCGATGGCGTTACGCCAATCACTGACGTGATGCGTTCTTTTGCTATTGAAGAGTTTCCTCAGCAACAAAACTACGAAACCATTGCCGGATTCATGATGTACATGTTGCGTAAAATTCCACGCCGTACGGATTCTGTCGTTTACGCTGGTTATAAATTTGAAGTTGTCGATATCGATAACTACAAGGTAGACCAACTATTGGTCAGCCGAATTGAGCCACTGGAAGCTGTTGTTAAGGAATAGAGGAAATCAATTCGCCATTGTTTGCACTTTTCATTTGTTGGCTTGGCGTTAACCTTGGATTTTGCTTGATGATCGGGGGATACGAATGAGCGAACTAGACAAAATGCTGAATGGTGAAAACTTTGATGGCGCCTCCACTGAGATTGAAGCCTTACGCTGCCAAGCGGCTAAGCTAAAACTCGCAATTAACCAAAGTATTGATGAAGAGGAGCGTTACGCCTTACAAACGCAACTGTTTGGCTTTCTTGGTGCGCAGAGTAGTGTGCAGCCTCCTTTTCACTGCGAGTTTGGCAAAACCATTCGTATTGGCGCACAGACATTTATCAACATGAATGTGGTGATGCTCGATGGTGCGCCAATTACGATTGGTAATCATGTTTTGATTGGCCCCAGCACTCAGTTTTATACCGCATCCCACTCCTTAGATTATCGTCGCCGCCAGTTGTGGGAAACGATTTGTAAACCGATAGTGGTTGAAGATGATGTATGGATTGGTGGCAATGTGGTGATTAATCAAGGGGTGACCATTGGTGCTCGTTCTGTGGTAGCGGCGAATTCTGTGGTAAACCACGATGTCCCCCCTGATACTTTGGTTGGTGGTTCACCCGCCAGAATTTTGCGTTCACTGAACGTTCTGACTTAACCTCGTTCTCGATTTAAACCACTTTGAGGCTACTTTGAAACAGCGTCTGATTACTCACAAACATACCTTATTCGGTGTGGCTGCAATTTTACTGTGGGGCAGCTTGATGGGGTTAACCCGCCGAGTCGCTGAAGAGTTTTCACCGATTGGGGGAGCTGCGCTGATCTATAGCGTGAGCACGCTATTCCTCTTGGTCACAATGGGAATCCCACGCCTAAAATCCAACTCTACTCGCTATGTGCTGATTGGCGGGGCGCTCTTTGTGAGCTACGAAATCTGCTTGGCGTTAGCGCTGGGTATGGCGAATGATCGATTACAAGCGATTGAAATGTCAGTGATTAACTATCTTTGGCCCGCGTTGACCGTGTTGATTGCAGTATTGCTGAGCCAACGCTCGGTCAGTGTGTGGGTCTACCCTAGTGTCGCTCTTGCTTTCATCGGTGTCGCGTGGACGATTGTGGCTGATCAGGGCATCTCTGTGGCAGATTTATCGAGCCGTATTGCCACTAACCCGACGGTTTACACCATGGCGTTCATTGGTGCTTTTATCTGGGCCATATACTGCAACGTTACCCAGCGTTTAGCTCAAGGACAAAATGCTATCGTGCTATTTTTCGGTGTTACGGCAGCCACATTGTGGCTTCAATATGCAGTCAGTAATGAGCCAGCGCTTGAGTTTACTTGGTCAAACGTGACGATACTGCTTCTCGCCGGAGTGGTGATGGGGAGTGGTTATGCGCTGTGGAACGTCGCGATTTTACGTGGAAATATGCTGTTGCTTGCCACGCTCTCTTATTTTACACCGATCATCTCGACCTTGTTTTCATCGATGATCTTGGGTGTTGTTCTTGGGCTGAGTTTTTGGCAAGGTGTCGTGATGGTGACGTTAGGATCCTTAATTTGTTGGTGGGTTACTCGTGAACCTAGTGCATCTAAAGAGAACCAGGCATCGGATCCGGTTTCCAACCAATAATCATGAAATAAGCCCGCAATGACGCGGGCTTTTTGTTGTCATCCCTAAACCACCGCTTTTAGCGAGCAACGCTCACGGTCAGTTGTAATTGATAGGGCAGTACGGCAAGGCTTTGTTCTAAATGTTTTTCGATGCGCTGAATGTCTTCAATGGCAATCGAATTTTCCTCAGCGGTTTTTAACGCGACTTCCACCCAAAGTTCACGTCCCACTTTGGTCACCCCATAAAGCTCTAATGGTTGATCGGCGTGTGTTTCAGTCGCTTGAATGCTACTGGATACGGCTTGTTGAATGTCATGGCTCGGTGCCATCAATAGCATCTCACGCAGAGCCGATTTGAGCATACCAAGCGGGAGTTTAATAAAGTAGAACGACATCAGTAACATCATACTCGGGTCTGCATATACAGCGTAATGCTCCCATGGTGTGAGGCTAATCAACCAAGCCACAATAAAGCCTACCATCACCACCAAGCTGAGTAGAGTATCCATTTGCCACTGTTTGACTTCGGCTGCAATTAAGCCCGATGGATGACGTCGACTCAATCTCGCCATTTTCCACCACGCTAAAGTACAACCTGCCACGCTAAAGGCACCAAATAAGGTCGCAATCGAGGGATCTACCGCTCGCCCCCCACTGAGTAGTGCCGTGAATGCTGAATAAAGCGAATAGCTGACAATCAATAAAATCACTAAGCCTTTGATGGCGATCACTAGAGGCTCCAATACAGCGCGCCCAAAGGGGAAGCGCGCATCAGAGGGTTTTTGTATATAACGTGAAACGGCGAGCGACAATAATGTTAACAGTAAACTGACTAGCGAATAGACACCGTCAAAGACAATGACCATTGAGCCAACGAGTAGACCGACGAGCAAGCCGCTGCCAGCAAAGCCTGATGCGATAATGGCAGAAAGCGTTAATACACGCTTTTCATTAAAATTGGTTTGAGAACACATCGTTAATTTCCTCGTAGGTTTCGCCGCTCATTCTGGCGACTAATCCCTTTTACGCAACGTGAAATTATGTAATTAACGATGGGGTTAAAATGAAATGTTAAATATGTGCTTAATATTCAAATAGTTATAATAATATCTTGCTGTCATAATTATTGGCGCTGAGTGCTGGCAGTAAATCAAAAGCGAAGAAAGTAAGGATTAGAAATCAAACAAATAATCGCTGAGTTTGTCACTGATCCACAGTACTACTGGGTTCTCACTGCTTCCTATTGGCTGAAACAGGCAGAAATCCTCTTGGGTCAAACCGTATGTGTGTTTGATGACGGTTAATTTCTGTTCACGGAGATAATGTCGGATTAACGGCTCGGGTAACACTCCCCAAGCGTTCTCGCTCATGATGGTATTGAGCATGTATTCAAAGCTAGAAAAGCCAATGTAGCGACGGGAAAAGGGTTGTAAGTTCGGGTTATCTTTCTCATTGAGATAAACCATGACCGCTTGCATAAACTTACGCAGCTCTTCATCACTGACTCGTTTTTGTTTCACTAATGGGTGATCGCGGTTGCACACGGACATCATGCGAATTTTACCCAGTGGCTGATAGGTGATTCTTGGATCATCAAGCCGTTCGTAGTCTACGCCAAAGGCGCAGTTGACCTGCTGAGTTGCGACTAAATTGGCTAAATCACCGCTCGATGCCAACACCATATTGAAGGAGGTATTGGGAAAAAGCTTGTGCAACTGGCTAGCAATTTCTTGCCAGAAATGGTCGGGGAGCGAATCATCACGGGCAATCCACATTTCGGCAGCAAACTCACTGCAAGCTTGTGCGCAAGTTTGACGTATGCGCGATGCCGTGATCAGCAAATTTTCACAATCTTTGTATACCGCTTTTCCCGCTTCAGAGAGCGTAAGGTAATTGCCAGCACGAACAAAAAGTGCCACGTTGAGCTCTTTCTCAAGCGCTTTAATAGCCATGCTGAGCTTCGTTCGATTGCAATCGAGCTGGCGGGCTGCTTCTGAGACTGAGCCTGTATTGGCAATAGTACAAAATGCTTCAATTTGTGATAGGTTCATAGCGGAGCCAAGTCATTCAAAGTGCTGGGATCATAAACAAAATTGCAGCGTCTGCCTATCTGAACAAATTCTCGGCAAATGAGGCCAAAGTGGATTTTCTTGGCAAAGAATGCGTTGTAACTCTATGAACTCTACTTCATTTTGGTTTACTCTTGGCAGCATTGCCCGAATACAAGAAGTAATACGGAGGCCATGATGGCACACGACTGGGATGAATACGCTGCAAACTGGGAAAATGACCCAGCGACCCATGCATTTGCGCAAAGCGTATTCCAACAACTGACAAAAATCCTCTCTTTGCAAGGAAAGCATATTTTGGATTTTGGCTGCGGCACGGGATTGCTAAGTCAGCTAATGTCACCGCTTGCCCGCGATATTGTTGCACTTGATTCCTCAGAAGCCATGATTGAGGAGCTTGACCGCAAAGAACTACGTAATGTGGAGCCTGTGGTGGATTCTCTCACTCGTGGCTTAGTGGCGCAGCATCCTGCATTTCGTAAGCAGTTTGATTTGGTTGTCGCTTCATCGGTGTGTGCTTTTCTGCCGAATTTACAAGATGTGGCGGATATCATTGTCACTTTAGTTGATGAGGGTGGGTACTTTGTGCATTTTGACTGGTTGGCTGACGAAAGTGGCATGGCCAGTGAAAATGGCTTAACGCAATCCGACATTGAATCCGTGTTGAAGAATGCGGGTTTTTCGGCTGTCGAAACGCGCGTTGCTTTTGATGTGGTTACCGAAAAAGGAACGTTGCCCGTTGTGGTTGGTATTGCCCGTAAGTAGCTTATTTCCCTTGATGAAGTGAAGGGCTGAATACGAAATCCCGAGAATATTTGCCGCTGCATGATGCCGCGGCTTTTGTTTTTGTGGGTTCTAGATAAGGTTTTTTATAAGCGCCCACGTTTTGCATATTGATTACGTTAAGAGTGTGATTTGTATATCTTTTCCAAATAGTAAATTGACCATTTACATAATTTCACTAACAAAAATTAAACCTAGCACCTAAACTAATGAGTGAATAATCAAGGACGAAGCTCAGTTCCCCGAGTACACGTCTCAATTTTCTGTTTATTGACTGACAACTCATGGCTAGGGTTATTAACAAAAATCAAAAACAGAGCAACAAAGAAAAGGGTCAGCATGCGCTGACCCTTTTCTTTTACTGCGTTTTTCAAACCGCACTAGAGAGAAGCTGCTGGCATAGCCAACGGATTGATCGATCATTCATGCTCGGTTTATTCCAAACGAGGCTGTAAGCGACTTTTCCATACTCGAAGGGTAAGGATTTCTGAATTAATCCTTGAGCTTGCATGGCTTTATCTGCCCACATTTTTGAACAAGTCAAAAGAAATTGGGTTTGATGGCATAAAATGGCCGCTGCACCAAAATCTGGGGTGGCGACTGCAATGCGTCGAGTTTCGTGTTGTTGAGTCAGATATTTTTCAAAGTAGGGATCGCTCAGTTCATTGTCGAGAATGCCGATATGTTTATGGGCAAGGTAGTTTTCAACACTGAGCTCCTGATTGACCAGAGGATGCGTTGGATGCATTAAACAGACCAGTTCATCGGATGCGATCACTTGCCAAACCAAATCTTGGGCGAAAGTTGGGGGCTGGCTGAGATCGTGTGGTAAAAGAATGAAATCGATCAAACCGCTTTGCAAAGCATCAAAACCGTAATGTTCTTTGGAGTGAATGGTCATCGACAGCTCCGATGAGCACGCTGCGAGTATGGCGGTGATTTTGGGGGCAAACAGTTCCAAAGTGCTCTCTCGCATGGCTAAGCGGTAGTGGCCTTGGTATTCAGTGGGATTAAACTCGCTGCAATGCAGTAACCCGTTCATGCTCGATAAAATCTGGTGCACGGTAGGACCCATTTGCTGTACATAAGGCGTCGGGATGAGCTGATTACCATCACGGTAGAAAAGCTCATCATTAAGCAATTCGCGCAATTGGGCGAGGACTTTACTGATACTGGATGGGCTAACACAGAGCCGAGCGGCGGTTTGGGTAACACTGCGTGTATTAAGCATGACATGCAGTGCAGTGAGGTGTTTTAAGCTAAAGCGAGTAAGATGAATATAATCCATAAAAAGCCAGTACAAAGAGTCACTTGGCCAAGAATACCACTGTGGCACGAAAATCAAACCGTTAATTTTACTTAAAAAATTGGGTACCTATTTACCGCTTTTACTTTTAGCCTATGCCAAGAGTAAGTTTTCTATTTCGCGTAATGTTTGTGGGTTGGCAATCGCACTGATATTTTGAACCTGTTCACCGTGGCACACTTGCTTGACCGCCAATTCGACCAATTTACCGGATTTGGTGCGCGGGATTTCGCTGAGCGCATAAATGTGTGCTGGAACATGCCGTGGAGAACAACGATCACGTAAGAGTGTGCGTATTTTTTGTTTGAGTGGCTCATCAAGATGCACGTGATCGGTTAATTGTACGAAGAGAATCACTTGTTCATCGCGCTCAATACGCCGCCCAATGGCGATGGAGTCTTGGATCTCTGGTAGTGCATTCACCTGTTGGTAAATTTCAGCCGTGCCAATTCGAACTCCTCCGGGATTGAGTACCGTGTCACTGCGCCCGAAAAAGACTACGCCTCCAGTGGTGGAAATTTCAATCTCATCACCATGGTGCCAGACACCTGGGAATTTATCCCAGTAGGCTTGTTGGTAGCGGCTTCCATCATCATGCCAAAATCCGATTGGTTGATTGGGGAAACTATTACGACACACCAACTCACCGCGCTCAGCTATTATTGCGCTACCTTGGGTGTTGTATGCCACGACATCTAACCCTAACCCAGCACCTTGACACTCTCCTCGATATACCGGAGACATCGGATTACCTAGCACAAAACAGCCACAAATATCGGTGCCTCCAGCAATGGAAGCTAAATGCAGATCGGATTTAACATGTTCATACACATAATCAAATTGTTCGGGATAAAGCACCGATCCGGTTGAGCAAAGGGTTTTCAAATGGGTAAGTAAGTAAAAGTCACAAGGCGAAAATTGGTTTTTTTGCAATGTTTCAAGGTACTTAGCTGAAGTACCAAACAGGGTAATATTCGCTTCATCAGCGAGCGCCCACAGTGCGCCAACTTGTGGGTAGAGTGGATGCCCATCATAAATCACTAAGGTTGCGCCACTGGCCAGTGCAGAAACATGCCAATTCCACATCATCCAACCTGTGGTGGTGTAATAGAACACCCGATCTTGTGGTTGAATATCACAATGCAATTGATGCTCTTTCAGGTGATTGAGTAAAGTTCCCCCAACGGAATGGGTAATGCATTTGGGTTTACCGGTGGTACCCGATGAATAAAGCACAAATAAGGGATCATTGAAGCCGACACGATGGTACTCAACGCCTTTAGGTTGATAGCTGGCTAATAGAGATTGCCAATCTGAAAAACTGTCGTTGAAATCCGCGTTGAAACTGCGCTCTTGTAAATACTCGATTTGGCACGTATTTACTAAACTAGGAAGCCCAGAAACGATTTGTGCATTGCGCTCTTGCATATGAAAGGGTTTACCATTGAAGGTGTAACCATTACAGCAGAACAGAATTTTGGGTTGTACTTGACCAAAACGCTCGATCACGCTTTCCACCCCAAAATCGGGGGAGGTGGATGTCCAGATCGCGCCTAAACTGGTTGTTGCCAACATTGCGATCACAGTTTCAGGCAAGTGAGGGAGATAACCTGCCACGACATCACCTTGTCCGATACCATTTTGAATCAGCCACTGTTGCACGACCGATACGTGATCACAAAGTTGCTGCCACGTCAGTTTTTTGGTGTGTCCATTTTCATTTTTGAACCAAATCGCGATGCCTTCAGGCGATTGAAAAGCGTAAGACAATAAATTTTCCGCGTAGTTGAGCTGAGCTTGCGGAAACCAGATCGAATCACGGGCCGGAACCATCTCCTTACCATAACGAGGTAAGCCTTCACCAATGATGCAGTTTCCGCGATAACCGATCACATCGCAAAACTGCCATATTTCGAGCCAGAATTTGCGTGTCTCATTAACAGACCATTGATGCAAAGCGGGATAGCTGTGTATCGCTTCACCTTGCATATTCACATGCTCAATAAACTGCTGCAGGTTGGAAGCAGAAATACGTGCTTGGCTTGGTATCCAAAGTGGCATAGCTAACCTCTAATCTAAGAGTGAATGTGGCCTTATCACTGTGAACAAGTTTTGTTCTCGAATCATGGAAAGTCAACTCAGGGTAATAGGAACAGGCTCATGAAAAATAACCAAAAACTACATTATTGTAAAAATATTGTTACATCCAAAGTGGCGTAATTAACCGAAAGCGCATTGGCAGTAGGGGCGGGGCTAGGTAGGCTTAATGTAACGATATTGTTATGGAGTAGGGCGATGAGTCACTATCACTCTAAACCCGTTGATGACCATGGTCATATTGATTGGGATAAGGATGAAAATGAGATTTGGCATGATTTGATTACCCGTCAGCTGGCCGTCGTGAATACCAGTGCTTGCCAAGCCTACTTAGAAGGTTTGGGTGTGCTCAACTTACCGACCGATCGTTTACCGCAATTGCCAGAAATTAACCGAGTGCTACAGCGCGAAACGGGGTGGCAGGTTGAACCCGTTCCGGCCTTGATCAGCTTTGATCGTTTTTTCGCACTACTGGCCGCTAAGAAATTTCCCGTTGCGACCTTTTTGCGTCGACGGGACGAGTTTGACTATTTGCAAGAGCCGGATTTTTTCCATGAGGTATATGGTCATTGCGCCATGCTCACTCATCCGGATTTTGCGGCATTTACTCAGATTTATGGTCAATTAGGTGCGGCCGCCAGCCCTAAAGAGCGTAGTTTTTTAGCTCGGCTATATTGGTTTACGGTGGAGTTTGGTCTTGTACAAGAACACAACCAAATCAAAATTTACGGCGGGGGGATTTTATCCTCACCGGGAGAAACATTGTACGCGTGTGAAAGCACCATTCCACAACGTGTCCCTTTTGATATTCAACAAGTACTCCGTACACCTTATCGCATCGACATCATGCAGCCGATTTATTATGTGCTGCCTGACTTGAGTGAACTCTATCAACTCAGCCAACGTGATTTGATGGCGTTGGTAGAGCAAGCAAGTCAGGCGGGCTTACTCCCTCCACTATTTCAACCAAAGGAACACCAACATGCTGGATGAATTACGTTGTGAAGCGTGTAGTGCTGACGCGATTGCGCTTACGGCAAGAGAGCAACAACAGTTATTGAGTGAATTAGATGGATGGTCATTAATTCATCGTGATGGTGTAGCCCAACTAGAGAAGGTCTATCGCTTTAAAAACTTTAAACAAGCGTGGGCATTCTCTAATCAGATTGCTGAACTGGCGGAACAAGAATTCCACCATCCGGCAATTGTATTAGAGTGGGGCAAAGTCACCGTGACATGGTGGAGTCATTCCATCAAAGGTTTGCATAAGAATGATTTTATTTGCGCAGCGAAAAGTGACGCTTGTCTGCTGATCTTGTAAGAAATTAAGCTCGCCATGTTTTTTTAGCTGCTGTGGGCGGATGAGTAGGGGATAAGGTCACTCATCCCATGCTTTCCATTTCGTGTTGTGCGCGGTGGAACCGCCCACGGCAGTGTGCAGTGCTGAGTCATTTGGGCATGAATTGTTCTCGTAAGCATAAAGAGAAAAGAGGTAATTTTGCCCAGTACATGATGAGGCTACTTGCCTAGAGTCGTTGCAACCTCCATCGATGGCTCACTGACTAGATTGTTAATCCAACGCTTTGAGCTTATTCGCTGTGTGGTGAGTCCAATTTTCACCCACTCTTCAAGCCAAATCACCATTAACACCCAATGTAGTGGCCAACCCCAGACAATGCCTGTTAGATAAGCAAGAGGAATCCCCACCGCCCATTGACCAAACAGATCAATAAAAATGCTGTAACGGATATCACCACCACTTTTGAGTACTCCACCAATTCCGACCATGTTAAAGACTTTAAACACCATGCCAAAGGCCATTACAAGGCAAACATTGAGTGCCAATTGATGGTTTTCTAACGGACTGTAGTTAATGACCCAGGCAAGCAGTGGTTTGGCAGTCATGCAGAGTAAAGCGAGCACTAAGGCTAAGCTGCAACTGGTGATGACATACCACCACGCGGTGCTTTCTACACGCTGATAGTTTTGTGCGCCAATCTCATTACCTAAAATGATCGATGCTGCGACCGCAAACCCAAGGAAAGCGGAGATCAACACACTCTCGACAGGAGCAAGCAGTGAAATAATCGCCAACTCTGAAACCCCTAATTGCCCGACAATCACGTTGTAAACTAAAAGCCCAGCAGCCCAAGCGCTGTCGTGGATAAGCATGGGCCAAGCAATCTTAAAATAACGTTGACGATGGTGACGCTGTAAGCTTTCCCGCCAATGATTCTGGTTGGGCAGTAAGTGGGCATAACGGCGTTTGACCAAGAGGAACAATAGTGTGGTTTGGAATAAGCGCGACAGAGTGGTACCTAAGCCAGCACCGAGTACCCCAAGCTCTGGAAACCCGAACAGACCGAAGATGAGTATGGCGTTGAGGATGGCGTTGACGATAATGGCAAAAATACTTACGCGTGTTGGGAGCTTTGCTTCCCCAATACTGCGTAATGCACCTTCTAATGGCACCACTAACGCGGTACAAAATAAACTGATCCCGGTGACCCACAGATAATCTGTTGCTTGCACAACATAGTGTGGATCATCGGCGACGAGCGTTACGATACTTTCAGGCATCAAGCTGTACATCAATGCAAAAGGTAGCGTGAGCACGACCGCCATTATCCAAGATTGGGCAAGCGTGCGGCGAACGCCATCCAAATTGCCCGCGCCAAAGTATTGAGATGCCAGCACACTGACTGCGCCACTGGCTCCGACAATCACGATCAAATTGAAGAAGAAAATGCGGTTACCAACCCCTACCGCGGCAGTGGCAGATTCTCCCAACTGGCTGACCATGAAGATATCGACCACGCCTAATAGCGAAAACAACATGGACTGCATTGAGACAGGTAAGCCGATTTGGAGTAATTTTTGCCAAAATGGTCGGTCGAGTTGGCGAAAGTGGGCAATCATGTGATCTGACTCCTTGGAATGAATGTGAGTAGTGTAGATCTCTGTGCCATCGCAGTATTGTGTTAAAAACTCCAAAACTATTGCCAAAATCTCATCATGCATGAAAAACAAGAGAGCTATCTGATCTCAGAGAAAACCCAACATGAGGTTATCGATCAAGAACATGTGCTCAAGCTAGAGCAAAGTGGCGTAGTGCAATGTGGCATTGCGACTTGCCGCGAGTCCTTCAATGTTTATCGAAAATCACCCAAGCAACATATGCTGTTGTTTACCATTCGTGGCAAAGGTTGGTTAAACAGCCAAGGTCAACGCTACCTGCTTGAACCGGGTTCAGTGATGATTATTCCGGCGGGTGTGGAAAACGGTTTTGGCATTGAAGAGGAAAATTGGCAGTTAGCTTGGTTGTTCCTTTCTGCGCAACGAGAGTGGCCCAACCATCTTGGTGAACAGATCCACTATGGGCTCACGCCTGCAGCCGATGTGATGTACACCTGCATTCAAACCTTATTACGAACCCAAATTTTGCCAGAAGACATCGGACAGCCTGTTGCACAAAGGGCAGTTGAACAAATTGAACTGTTACTGGCGACACCGGGTGAACGGCAGATGCCCCGTGCCCAAATTCGCCTCAATCGAATGTTTGAGCGCGTGCAGAAACAGTTACACAAAGAGTGGCCTGTGAGTGCGATGGCGGCGCTTGTACCGTGCTCGGTGGCTCATCTGCATCGTCTCTGCTTACAGTATTTTGGGCATAGCCCCACCGCACATTTAACTCGGTTACGTATGGAATATGCAGCGCGTGAGTTAGCTCGGTCTGATTGGCCTATTCAACAAATTGGCGACATGGTGGGATACCCCAATGCCGCCAATTTTAGTACTCGCTTTAAAGCATGGAGCCACATGACTCCACGAGCGTACCGCTCACATCACTACAAAGATTGATGTTATCTTTTGGCGGCTTCAATCGGGATTGCAATGGCTGGGTGGCGTCACTTATTTCACGGCCGTGCAAAAACTCACATCGGCGTGATGGGTGACCGGATCATAATGGTGATAAAGCTCAAAGCAGGGGCGCTGGTCGGTTTCCAATCCTTGTTCCACCACCAGACCCATGTGTTCATTCCAAAAATGGCCATATTGGCTTTGGTCTGTCACCTTGCGTCGACTCGTAAAATACTTGCCCCCTTCAAAATGGGTGTACTCGATCGATTTGCCAACCTCTATGCCTTCAGGCACCAAAAGAGCGATATCGGTGCGGCATTTTTCTGCGGGTGTTAGTTCTGGATTATCGTGATAGATAAAAATACAAGGACACTGGGCAAAGCCAGCAGGGCCCGCCCATTGATACAGTTTTTCAACTGCGGGTGGATAATTTTGTCCATAAGGCCCGGTCACACGTACATACGCGAGACCACAGGGAGTGAAGGATTCGATCGTCATACTTTGTCTCCATTGCGTTGAATTGCTATCAGTATAGGCGGCAGCATTGGCTAACTCGTTTCCATTCTTGCGCAATGAGTGTCCAATCTTGCTGTTTCTCATCAACTGACTGAACGCTTCGATATCTTGGCATTCGCGAACTTGGCTTGCCGTAAGCCCAAAGTGCTGTTTGAAGGCTTTGGCAAAGGCTTGTGAACTAGAAAAACCAAAATCCAGTGCGACTTCGGTAATCGAACGTTTGTGATAAAAAAGTACGCTGGCGGATTTTTCCATTTTAAGACGGCGCATAAAGTCGGCTAATGTCTCGCCAACAACCGCTTTGAAAATTCGATGAAAATGATAAGGCGATAAGTGAGCTTGCAGCGCGACTTCTTCGAGGTTGAAAGGCTGATCAAAATTCGCTTCTAGGTAACGCAATACGGGACGGAGTCGTTGCTGGTAGTCAGTTCTCATTACTTTCGTCTCAATGAAGCTAGCGGAGAGTGATACTTTACCGCGCGGGAGCATAAGGTAAAGTTCAGGCTTGGAAAATGTGTTCAGTTTCTCAACTTGTCGTGTGGGGGGGAATCGGGCAAGGGGCATAGCGCAAGAAAGAAAAAAGCCAATCACAAAAAGGTGATTGGCTGATAAAACAGTGTGAACAATCTTATTCACTAACAACGTCAGTTGGCTAGGTGACCCTCGGCTTAATTAAGGGTCATAGGTATAAATGCACTATCCATGCCAACTTTATATGCACTGATTTGTCCATGTTTTAATCCGATGTTATGGCTGATGAGTCCATAATATGCTCATCTAATTGCATTCTGCGATTGCAAATTGCAAAAGCTTGCAATCCGCTTTAACTCTGTATGATTTTTTCAATCTCTATGCTCGTGACAGTCTTGAGTGAGATTTCAGAAAGGTCAAAATCTTCATGTTATTGTTCTAGTTCAAATTAATTTTTTATGAATTTTTCACTATGTTAGTCTTTTTATCCCAGTTTTTTCGAGTGTTTTGTTGAAAAATGATTTTATCCTGCTAGGGTAAAAAGGGATTTTAATTTGAACACAAAGGATTTTGTTGTGATGTTTACTGCTTCGCCTTGGATGATTTATCCGCAAATCATGCACAAACCCGCACCGCCATGGGTATTTCGGATGCCGACTCAAGAAGACGGTCTATCGATTCATGAGCTGATCGCACAGTGTGCACCGCTCGACCAAAACTCAACGTACTGTAATTTTTTGCAGTCTAGCCATTTTCAAACCACGTGTTTGATTGCTGAACAGCAAGCGTTGTTGGTGGGGTTCGTTTCTGCTTATCGCAAACCAGACAAACCGAATGAGTTGTTTGTCTGGCAAGTTGCTGTGCATCCATCCGCACGCGGGAAAGGGTTGGCCTATCAAATGCTCACGCATTTGTTGGCGCGTGAGGATCTAGCCGATATTAGCGTTCTTGAAACCACCATTACGCAGTCGAATCAAGCGTCTTGGCGGTTATTCCAAAAACTGGATAGAGAGCAAGGAGAGCAAGGCAGTGTGTCCACTTTTTTAGATGAAACTTGTCATTTTGAAGGAGAGCACGACACAGAATATCTCTATCACATTCCTCTTCATTCATCGAACTTACAAAAAGGGTAACAAATCGGATTATGAATATTTTCAAACACCATGAATCTCAGGTGCAATCTTACGCCAACCACTTTCCGGTGGTGTTTACGACTGCAAAAGGTAATTGGTTACATAGTCAAAGTGGTGAAGCGTATCTGGATTTTCTGGCTGGTGCAGGCTCACTTAACTACGGCCACAACAACGCAGTGCTGAAACAAGCATTGCTTGAATACATTGAACGCGATGGCCTAACTCATGGGTTAGATATGCATTCGCAAGCGAAAGCACAGTTTATTCAAGCATTGCAGTCATACATTCTTGAGCCGCGTGGTCTGAATTATAAAGTGCAGTTTACTGGCCCAACAGGAACCAACGCAGTAGAAGCAGCGTTGAAATTAGCGCGTAAAGTGACGGGGCGCCATAACATCGTGACCTTTACTAACGGTTTTCACGGCTGCTCATTAGGTGCACTTGCTGCAACGGGCAATCAACATCATCGTCAAGGTGCAGGGTTAGCACTTTCTGGTGTAAGCCGCCTGCCGTATGAAGGTTACGCGGGAATTGATGGATTAACCCTGTTTGAAACTATGTTGCAAGATAACTCATCTGGGTTAGACAAACCGGCAGCGGTATTGCTAGAAACCGTACAAGGAGAAGGCGGTTTGAATGTCGCTTCGGATGCTTGGTTACAGCGTTTGCAAACGCTCTGCCGTGCTCAGCAAATTTTATTGATTGTGGATGACATTCAGGCGGGCTGTGGCCGTACTGGCACCTTCTTTAGTTTCGAGCCAAGCGGGATTGAGCCGGATATGGTGACCTTATCAAAATCACTCAGTGGTTATGGGTTACCAATGGCGATCGTGCTGCTTAAACCCGAATGGGATCAATGGAAACCGGGAGAGCATAACGGGACGTTTCGTGGGAATAACCATGCGTTTGTGACGGCGACACGCGCGCTGGAAGCGTACTGGGCGAATGAGGATTTTCAAACCCATATTGCCGCGCGCAGTGAGCAAGTAACGCAAGCATTACAACACTGCTTGCACCTCTATCCAACGCTATTTTCATGCGTTAAAGGCCGCGGCTTGATGCAAGGGGTGGCTTGCCATAATGGGGAGATTGCCCGCGATATTGCAGCGATTTGTTTTCAAAATGGGCTGATCATCGAAACGGCAGGCGCAGAAGATGAAGTGCTGAAAGTGTTTTGTCCCCTGACCATTACCGAGGCGGATCTTGCACATGGCCTCACCATTATTGAGCGCAGTGCAGCACGCATCGCACCACGTGGATTGCAACAAGCATCCTAACCCACGGTAAAAACAAGGAGAAAACATGATTGTGAGAACGCTAGAAAAGTGCCGCCAAAGTGAGCGTCGAGTGGTAGCAGAAAATTGGGAAAGTGTGCGCATGTTATTGAAAGATGACCAAATGGGTTTCTCTTTTCATATCACGACCATTTACGCCAACACCCAAACGCATATTCATTACCGTAACCACCTCGAATCGGTGTACTGCATGTCGGGCGAAGGTGAAATTGAGCTCGTGGGGGGCAAAACCTACCCGATCCAGCCGGGGACGTTGTACATCCTCGACCAGCATGATGAACATTATCTGCGGGCTTTTTCAACCGATATGGTGATGGCTTGTGTATTTAATCCACCACTGACGGGACTCGAAATTCATGATGCGCAAGGTGTCTATCCGCGGGATGAGAGCGCAATACTGTCACAACACCTTAAGGAGAAATGATGCCTTACACGGTAGAGAAAATCGGTGGTACGTCAATGAGTGCCTTTGATGCGGTCTTGGAGAATATTTTCCTCAGACCTGAACAGCCGTATGGGCGTGTGTTTGTGGTATCCGCCTACTCGGGGGTTACCGATGCGTTATTGGAATGCAAACGCACAGGCGCACCGGGGATTTACCAAAAAATTGCCAAGCATGATGAAAGTTGGCGTGACGCCGTTTATGCACTTGAGCAGCGCATGTTATTGATCAACGAAAACTTGTTTGCCGATGCGATGACGCGTTTGCGTGCCGATAAATTTATTCGCGCCCGTTTAGCGGAAGCCATCGCGTGTATTCAGAATATTTTGCAAACTTGCCAATATGGGCAGTTTTCGCTGCGCCATTACTTACCGCAAATCCGAGAGTTTCTTGCCTCGCTCGGTGAATCGCACAGTGCTTATAACACTGCACTTAAGCTCAACACACTGGGCGTTAACGCCCGATTTGTGGATTTGTCGGGTTGGAATGAAGCAACGCAAGGCAATCTTGATCAGGTGATTGAGGAGGCATTTCGCGAGATTGATGTGAAGAGTGAACTGCCGATTGTAACGGGCTATGCCTCTTGCCAAGAAGGGTTGATGCGCACCTATGATCGCGGTTACAGCGAGATGACGTTCAGCCGAATTGCTGTAGTGACGGGAGCAGAGCAAGCGATCATTCACAAAGAGTATCACTTGAGCTCGGCCGATCCGCGTTTGGTCGGGGCAGAAAAAGTGCGTCCCATCGGTTTAACCAATTTTGATGTGGCGGATCAGTTGGCGAATTTGGGAATGGAAGCGATCCATCCCAATGCGGCGGCAGGGTTAAGACAAAGCAATATTGATTTGCGGATCAAGAATACTTTTGAGCCAGAGCATTTTGGAACATTAATTACAGTGTCACATAATCCACAACAAGACCGAGTTGAGATCATCGCTGGGCGAGATAAAGTATTTGCGCTGCACTTGTTTGACCAAAGCATGGTTGGGATGATCGATAAAGTGAGTCATGAGCTGATTGAGTGGATACGCGATGCGAAAGTGCAGTTGATTGGTAAAGAGATGAATGCCAACTCGGTAACGTATTATTTGAGCGGCAGTAGTGAACCGCTCAATCACATTCGCTACCAAGCGGAGAAGCGTTATCCGCAAGCGAAAGTCTCTGGCCGTATGGTGGCACTGATTTCAGCGATTGGCGCGCATATGGAGACCAATAAAGTGCTGGCTCAAGGGCTACAAGCATTACTGGAACATCAGTTGCAACCGATGGCGGCACACTCTTCGATGCGCAATGTGAATGTGCAGTTTGTGGTGGATGATGCGGATTATGCAAACGGCGTGTGTGTACTCCATCAGGCATTAATGCCTTTTACTCAACCATCGAAAACGAGAAAAGTGGCTTAGTGAAATGAATTAAGGGTAGCGAAGGCAGAACGTTTTCTGCCTTCGCTATGGGCAATCAAGAAGCTACAACATCACCAAACTGGCGGTACCGAGGAAGGCAAAAAAGCCTACCACATCAGTTACGGTCGTCAGGATCACTGAACCGGCTAGGGCGGGGTCGAGCTTGAACTTATCTAAAATGATGGGGATGAGTACACCAAATAACGCAGCGGTAATAATGTTGACGACGATCGCCAGTGCAATGGTGGCTCCGATAACGGGTTGTTGGAACCAAAGTGCCGCCATACCACCGATAATCAGCGCCCAGACGAGACCATTGATCGAACCAATTCCCAGCTCATTCTTGAGCAAAGCAAAGCGGTTACCCACGGTGATCTGATTGAGCGCCATCGCGCGCACCATCAAAGTTAAGGTTTGGCTACCCGCGATGCCGCCCATGGACGCGACAATTGGCATGAGTACAGCTAAGGCTACAACTTGCGAGATGACATCTTCAAACAGGCCAATGGTTATCGAGGCGAGAATGGCGGTGAGCAGATTAATGCCTAGCCACAACCCACGTTTTTTCGAGCTTTTGAGCACGGGAGCAAACAAGTCATCGCCTTCATCCATACCCGTACCCGCCATCAAACGTGCTTCGTACATTTCGCGTTGCACGCTAAGTGCAAAGTGCCAGTCTATCTCGCCGATCAAAGTATCATCGTCACTCAGCACGGGAACCATCGGCAATGTCGTGTGCTCAAGCGCATCCACCGCGTCAGACAAGGTTTGCTGAGCATTCAGTGTGACGACATCTTCTTTATGTAGATTTTTGAGTTGAGTGGTTTCTTCTGCTTGGAGTAGGTCACTAAAACTAACTAAGCCACGGAATTTTTTGGCTTTGTTGATCAGATAAATGTACTGAGGTGAGTCGTAGTGGTATTTATCCAACAGCACTTTAGCCCGGCGGACACTGATACTAAAAGGTAAGGTATAGACTTTTCGATCCGCCCAGTGGCCGATTTCATCATCGGCAAACTCGTTGGCTTGGTCATACAACTCCAGTTCATCACGGTTGATGAGGCTTAACGCTTCACTGATGATCTCATCGGGGAGAGAATCCTCCCACTCGATCAGCGATAAGTTGTCGAGTTTGGCGAGTGTGAGTTTGAGTTCAATTTCCGACAGCGCTTTGATAACCGAGATACGTACTTCGGCGCGCATTTCGGTCAGCACATCAATGTGCATCTCCAGTGGCAAACTTCGCCATAAACGTACCCGTTGTTCAACGGGAAACGCTTCTAGAATCAAGGCGATAGAGCCTTCATCTAAGCCATTTTCCACCATTTCACCGAGCAGATGGGTTTGCTCGGCTTCTTCTGCGGTGGCAATTTGTTCAATTTGCTGAGATAAGTCTTGGTATTCGCTCAAATTTATAATCCCTTAGGTAGCTGTTTTTTCTCTGGCTTCTTGGCCGCTTTCTCGGGTGCCTTCTTTAAGACAATCACAGGGCGAACAATAAATAAGTTATTGGGGTAGAGGACTCGGTTGCCATCAAGGGTCTCTAGCTCGACATTAAGTAGTGCCATATCGATGATTTTCCCTTCGATAAAATTAGCCCCATCAACAACTCGAACCCAACTGCCAATTCGGCAATGGTTCTGCACAAACAAAATCAGGAATGCAGTCACGTTACTCAATAGTGACCAGCCGGCAAATAAACCCACCCCAAGCAAAGCAAAAAGAGAAGATCCGACCACGAGCAAACCGCGTAACTCCACGCCCCACAAAATTAAGGTGGTAAACAGCATCACCAGAAACAGTAAAGTGCGGATCAACCAGCGAGCACGTTTCAGGCGGTGAATATCCACTCTGCCGGTAATCATGCTTTCAAAAAGACGTAGAGTCAGTCGTGAAATCGGGGGGTAGAAAAGGATGATAGTCGCGGTGATCAACCATTTATAGTTTGTTTGTAGTAAGGCTAAGTAATCCATTTCGCTTCTCACGTCAGGGGAGAAATTACCATAACGGAATTGTATGTAATTACAATGTATAGCCAAGCGAAAAAAGGCTATTCAGGGACGAAGTGGTGAATTTGCCACCTCTTCAATTGAGGTGGCAAATTAATTGAGGGTTTTAGATAGAGTAGAAGAAGTACAGTTGTGATTTCATGCGCAGGATAATGCCGCGAATGACATCGAGAAAGGCGAGGAATGAAATGGGCTTCTCACCGCTGACCCAAGCTAATCCGACAGAACCGACGGGAACGTCGTAACCTACAGGTTCTTCAATTTTTAAGCGCACAAAATGGTGCTTGTTGCGTAAGTTTTGTACGGTGGTTGCGGTAACGTTTTGATCAAAACCCAGTAAGTTGCTTTGGGCTTCGCCCGTGGCTTCGACAATGCCTTCTACTGTAGCGGAAAACACTTTGCCAGGATAAACCGAAGACGCAAATTCGGCTAATTGCCCAGCCTTGATATTACGAATGGCTTGATGATTAACGCGCATTAATACGTATTTCTCATTCGTATACATTTGCAGGCGTGGCATCATAGCGATGCGTTGTCCTTCACGCAAAATGAAGTTGGTAACAAAGCCATCGGCAGGGGCGTAAACTTTTGTACTGTTTAAATCCCATCGAGCTTTGGCCACGGTTTCGCGAGCATTGCCTAAGTCGTTTTCACTCTGAGTGATGGTCAGTTGCGCCTGTGTAATCGCTAATTTTGCTTTATCGGCATCAACCTGTTTCTTCGCCAGTTGTGATTCGATGGTGGTCAGGTTTTGGTTCGCCACTTGTACTGTGGTGCTTTGTTTATCCATGTCCGCTTGGGTGATGGTGTTTTTCACCACGCGGTTTTGTTCGCGATAACGCTCTAGCATCTTCTTTTGTAGCAAGTAGTCTTCACGGGCAGAAGCCAATTGGCTGTGCGAAACCGTGATGTCTTTGAGCATGGATTGATAACTGGCTTTCGCGATTTCAACATCGCCGTTCGCACTTTCTAAAGCCACTTTGGCTGCACTTTCGGCAATCAGGGCTTGGTTAAACGCAATTTGGTAAGGCGTTGCATCAATCTCATAGATCAACTGTCCCTTTTGAATAGTTTGGTTGGGATCGACATAAATTTTACTGACTTTACCAGTCACATTGGGTGAATCTGGGCGCAGTTGGATATGGGGTGATTGCACCACTGAGCCGCCAGAAATATCCATTGGCGTATAGTTTATGAGACCGACCCACACAAACATTAGCCAGCTAATGCCTCCTATGTAGGCAAAACTCTGGGTAACTTTGTTCCACGGCATTCCGACTAAACGCAATAGGTAGATAAAGAGTGCCCAAACGGCTAAGCCTTCGATCATGCTGAATGTTCCTCTGAGGGTGTTTCCTGTGTGGTTTTGGTGTGCTTCTGTTCTAAGCTGCCGTGCCGCCACGTTTCTCGTAGATGCAAGATGGCTTTATCCATATCCACAAAAGCAAGAATAACGGCGACAACCCAAACCCAATGCCAAAGAAAACCGATCCACGTTAAGGCGGTGATCAAGCCGATTTGATGATGGTCTTTACTGTGGGCTTTGTTAATCGGGATCTCATGCAGCTTCCAAAACCCATACACGCCAGCGACAACTGAGGCGACAAGAATAAAACCCGCAACAATATGTAGGGCAGTGTCACTACCCGTGTCGACAAAAGGAACGCTAAAAAGACTCATACCATGCTCCATAATCAAGGGAGCCGCATTGTGCATATTGCTCATCAGAGTCTTGCAAGAGTAACCAAACACATCAAAATACATTAGTATTTGAAATAATCTGTATTTGATCGGCTAAGGTGTGTAGTGACATGTATTTTTTACGAGCGATCGGTTTTTCTCATCTTCATTTTAAGATCAAACAGTTATACCAATTGCCGGAAGGGTGTAGTGGCTTACCTGAATCTGTGTTCTATCAGCCGATGACCTTGATCCCTGCTAATGAGGTCAACATTTGGTATCAGAGCATGGAAGAATCCACAAAAGATCCCGACTTTTTGCTCAAGGCGACTCAAGAAAAGAGGCTGGATATGGCATTGCCTGCTCACCGGTGGTTTTTCTCTGGCGCGGATCTAGCCTCGACAGTTCGGCGTATTAATTACGGGTTCAGTAGCGTGCAATCTGGGTGCTCGATGGTTGGGGCGCAAGTCGGTCCCATTTTGAAGTGGATATACCGCAATCCGCAGATTCAAACCGAAGTTAAAGTGCATGATGGGATTCGCATGGCGACGTTTATGTTGCAGGTTTTGCGAGAATATTTGGGCGAAAACTTTGCGCCCATGCGTGTGCATTTGCCCGGCAAAAGAGATAACCGCAGTTTGTACCGTGATTATTTTGGCTGTGAGGTGGAATGGAACCAACCACGAGTGGAGATTTGGTTTCATGCTAGTCATCGCTTAGCGACTCAAATGCAGCATCGACCTAAAGCGAAATCGTTAGCGATGAGTTATCAAGAACTGGATGATTTTCTCAATATGCCCGATCCGACCGATGAGCTTAAAGTGCTGTATGAAACCATCAACTATGCTTGCCATTACGGCTATCCAAGCCTTGAACGGGTATCTGCTCTGCTCGGTCTTTCTACGCAACAGTGCCAACGTCGTTTGCATGTGTTAGGCATGAGCTATTCGATCGTACTGGGCTATGTATTAAGCAATATCGCGGTGAATTTACTCAGTCGTAAAGTACCAATTGAAAACGTCGCGCATCGATTGGGTTATCAGCATGTTGCCAGTTTTAATCGCATGTTTAAAAAACAGCGCGGTGTAACGCCGAGCCAATATTGCCAACGCTTTGAAGTGTGACTTTGTTCAGTGGCATCAAGTGCGCGCCAGAAAAAATGAATGAAATGAAGGCATTTATGCAAGTTTATGTGTGATAACTAACAGTTGTCATAACGATAAATTATTATCATTAGACACACCCTAGCTTTTCACCGATAAAGCGCGTGACATCTAGGGTGTCAGGTGTGATTTCAACCGATGAAATCATTGTAATCCTCTCTGTTTTTGTGAGATACGATGTGGAACAACCATCCAAATTAGACCGCGTTCGCGCTGACTACAATGTGCATTACTGGAGCCAAGGTTTTTTTGGCATTGACGATCAAGGCGAAGTGTATGTATCGCCGAGAAAAGACAAAGCCCATCAAACGCAATTAAGCTCAATTGTTAAACAGCTCGAAGCGCGTGATTTAAATTTGCCTGTGCTTGTACGCTTCCCGCAGATCCTGCATCAACGCGTGCACAACATTTGTGACGCTTTCAATCAGGCGATTGAAGAGTACGACTACCCGAATAAATACCTGCTGGTTTATCCCATCAAAGTGAACCAACAAAGAGAGGTAGTAGATGAAATTCTGGCCAGTCAGGCCGAATTAGAACACAAACAACTCGGCTTGGAAGCGGGCAGTAAGCCTGAACTTCTGGCGGTGTTGGCGATGGCTCAGCAAGCCAGTTCAGTGATTGTATGTAATGGTTACAAAGACAGAGAGTACATTCGTCTGGCACTGATCGGTGAAAAACTGGGTCACAAAGTTTTCATCGTTCTGGAAAAACTGTCAGAGCTGGATCTGGTCCTGAAAGAAGCGAAAAGCCTTGGCGTGAAACCACGTCTGGGTCTGCGTATTCGTCTTGCCTCTCAGGGTGCAGGCAAATGGCAATCGAGCGGCGGTGAAAAATCGAAGTTCGGCCTAGCTGCATCACAAGTGCTCACCGTGATTAACCGCTTGAAAGCGGAAGATCAACTGGAAGCGCTGCAGTTGGTGCATTTCCACCTAGGTTCACAAATGGCGAACATTCGTGATGTGCGTAATGGTGTGAACGAAGCGGTGCGTTTCTACTGTGAACTGCGTGAGCTGGGTGCGCACATCGATTTCTTCGACGTGGGTGGCGGCTTGGCTGTCGACTACGATGGTACTCGTAGCCAATCATCCAACTCGATGAACTACGGTCTGCACGAATATGCGCGTAACATTGTGAGCACAGTCAGCGATGTATGTAACCTATACGGTCAGCCGCGTCCGGTGATCATTTCTGAATCCGGTCGTTCGATCACGGCGCATCACGCGGTGTTGATCACCAACGTCATCGGTACAGAAGCGTATTCACCAGAAGATATTCCTGCACCAGATGCAGAATCGCCAATGCTGATTAAAAACATGTGGCGTGGATTTGAAGAAGTGCAGCATGGTACCGATGATCGCGCACTGATTGAAATTTACAACGACACGCAAAGCGATCTTTCTGAAGCACACAGCCAGTTTGCAACCGGGGTACTGAACCTTGAGCACCGTGCATGGGCAGAGCAGTTGTCACTGCGTATTTACCATGAACTGCGTCAGAAGATGAGCAACAAAAACCGCTTCCATCGTCCAATTTTGGATGAGCTGCAAGAGCGTTTGGCGGACAAGTTCTTCGTGAACTTCTCACTGTTCCAGTCACTGCCAGATGCTTGGGGTATCGATCAAGTGTTCCCAGTGCTGCCGCTTTCTGGTTTGGAAGAGATGAACGATCGCCGCGCAGTGATGCTCGACATCACTTGTGACTCAGACGGTGCGGTTGAACAATACGTTGAAGGACAAGGCATTGAAAGCACACTGCCTGTGCCAGCGTGGACAAGTGACAAGCCATACCTAATGGGCTTTTTCCTTGTCGGTGCATACCAAGAAATCTTGGGTGATATGCACAACCTGTTTGGTGATACGCACAGCGTAGTGGTAAACATTAACGATAATGGTGATTCTGAAATTGCCTTTATCAATGAAGGTGACACGGTTGAAGATATGATGCGCTACGTTCACATCGACGTAGATAAAATTCGCACCAACTATCGTCAACTCGTTTCTCAACGTGTTGCCAAAGAAGAACAAGAAACCGTATTGGCGGAACTTGAATTAGGCCTGAGCGGCTATACTTACTTAGAGGATTTCTAAATGAATGATTTGTTTACTAAAACTGATTATTCACTCTACTCAAACGCGATGACGTTTGTCCGTCGTCCTTATGTGCGTAACCCAGTAGATACTAACGCTGATGTCGTGGTACTTGGCGTGCCTTTGGATATGGCGACGTCTGGTCGCCCGGGTGCACGTATGGGGCCTGACGCGATTCGTCGCGCTTCAGTGAACCTCGCTTGGGAAGGTAAGAAATTCCCATGGGATTTCAACCTGTTCAAAAAGATCAACGTGATTGATGCAGGTGACTTGGTTTTTGATTGCGGTGATGCTGAAGATTTCACGTACCGCCTAGAAGCCGCGACCAGCGAAATTCTGAAAAGTGGCAAAACGATGCTGGCACTGGGTGGTGATCACTTCATCACTCTGCCAATCTTGCGTGCTTACGCTAAGCACTACGGTGAAATGGCGCTGATCCACTTTGATGCACACACCGACACTTACGCGAACGGCAGTGCGTATGACCACGGCACCATGTTCTACCATGCGCCAAAAGAAGGTCTGATCTCGGCTAAGCACTCGGTGCAAGTGGGTATTCGTACGGAATACAAACAAGAAGGCCACGGCTTCAACGTGATTAACGCGATGCAAGCCAACGATATGTCTGTCGAAGAGATTGTGGCGCAAATTCGCCACATCGTCGGTGACAAACCAGTTTACCTGACGTTCGACATTGACTGTCTGGATCCCGCTTTCGCACCGGGTACGGGTACACCAGTCTGTGGCGGCTTGAGCTCAGACAAGATCCTGAAAATCATTCGCGCGCTGAAAGGCATCAACCTGATCGGTATGGATGTGGTAGAAGTCTCTCCTCCTTACGACCAAAGCGACCTGACTTCACTGGCGGGTGCGACGATCGCTCTGGAACTGCTCTACGTTTGGGCATCCAACAAGAAAGACGAAGAGTAATCTGAGTTAAGCAATCTAAAGGCCTGAGAGATCAGGCCTTTTTCTTTTGTTTGTTGAGCGGTTTGGTGAATACGATGTTTTTAAAGGCATCATGGATTACATCGTCTCAACGCCAAACTTGAAAATTATGACTCGGGCAGAATAAAAAAGCCTAATGGGAATCCATTAGGCCACAGAAATAACTGAAATAACGAGGGATTATTTCAGCGTTACACTGTAAGAGATTAACACTTTCAAATCGTTACGATCGTTCTTGTGTACGATGTCATCGCCGCGGAACAAGCTACGGAAAGTTTGAATATTCAGACCTTCCAAACCGCCATCAAGGAATTTGTAACCGACGTTCCAATCTACCGAATACATGCTGCCATCGTAGATAGCTTTCTGTGCATCAGAGCGAACATGAGTTGCGTAGTTACCGCCCATTCCCGCTGATAGCCCTGGTACTCCAAAGCTTGTGAAGTTGTAGTTCACACCTAATTTTACTGCGCGAGTACCATCGGTGTTGTAATCGTCTAAGCCGGAAAGCGTCTGTTGGAAACTGCGGTTATCTGAGTTCGCCCATGGTGTGAGTCGGAAGTTGTAGTTGAGCTCTTCACCTTGAGTATCGGTTGCCGAAACCCCTGCAATCCAAGTGAAGTTACCTTGTTTGATGTTTGCGCCAAAGCCGATATAGCTCTGAACTTTTGCATCTTTCACTCCGGTTAACTCGGTTTCTTCTGCAATCGAACCGTGGTAGAAGCCAGTCAAATCGACTTTTGCACTACCTAGCTCAAAACCATATTTCGCCAGTGCTTGCCAGTTTGTACGGTATTCTTTACCGATACCGTAACCCACATCGAATGATCCACCATCAAAATTGTAAACAGCACCCACAGTCTGAATGTAGTCAATGACATAACCTTGAGTCGGCGAAAGAGGGTTTTGTTGTTGGTGCCAAACTGTGGTCATGGGTAGGAAGTCTTTGCGCCAGTCATTCTTGAACTCATCAGCGAAAGCATAGCCGACTACCCAGTTACCAAAGTGCGCTTTAGCTTCAATACCACGGTAAGCGTGTGGGTTCAAACCCCAGCTCGAACGGATGGTTCCGAAGTTAATCGGGGTGTAACCACCACGTAGGGCTAAGCCCGCAGCGTCATCACCAAATTTTGCTTTCAGCGCAACTACCGAGAGGGCTGCATAAGATTTTTCACAAGCGACGCGAGTTGTTTTGCCTGTCGCTGGGTCATAAGTTTGGCTAGAAGGGTCGTTAGCACACTCATGATCAAAGTACAGGATCTCAGACATTCCGGTGGTGTCGCCGATTTTCTGGTTGATGTTAGCCCAGATGTCGAGACCCACGGTATCTTTGAAGTAACCAGACTTGTAATCCCATGCTAATTGCAGAGTTTGGTTTTCAATATTGGGTTTGAAACTCTCGCCTTCTTTTCTCTCTTCGCGATCACGGAAGTAAAGGAATGAGTGCAGTTTAGAGCTAGAGCTGTCGTAAAACGCTTGTTTGGCTTCAGTCGCAAGATCAACCGCAGCTGCACTTTGGTTACGAATATCGTTTGGATCCAGTGTTTCTGCAAAGGCAGATGCAGCAAACAGAGCCGTTAAAACGGAGGTACAAACGAGGGTTTTAGAGCCTACATTTTTCATTTTCATACGCTTTCCATTTCTTAAAATTATTGATTTTTTGGTGAACTGATTCACCAGTGCAATAATATAGATCTTTTTATTCATTAAAATAGAAATGGCGTTTTAATTATTTAAAGTAAGATCAAAATCAAAACTGTAGATAAAAATCTAAAATAATAAAACAAAAATCACAGATTGAGACGGAGAGGTATTTACACCTGATTAAAGTGGGGCTAAGTGGCATGAAGTAAAGAAATAACGGTTGAAAGATGATTGATTTTTAAATAAAAAACGCCCATGAAGGGCGATTTGAGTTAAGAACAGCTATGCATTATCTTTGTGTGATCCAATGAGCTCATCATCCAAGTTATCGGGTAACTTAGAGACTCATTGAATCCAATCGATGTGTTTCCATGTTATCCATGGAACGATCTCATCACTTTTCCTAATCGCTTAGGTTGGCCAAAAAGTGAGGAAATCGCTTGGTTATAGCAAGTCTTGCATTGCGATATGATCCATATCGGTGAAGACTTGGTTTTCACCCACCATACCCCAGATAAAGGTGTAAGCCTGAGTCCCCACTCCTGAATGGATAGACCAGCTTGGTGAAATCACCGCCTGCTCGTTACGTACAACGAGGTGGCGCGTTTCTTTCGGTTCGCCCATCAAATGGAACACGGCTGCGTCATCTTGCATGCCAAAGTAGAAGTAGACTTCCATACGGCGCTCATGAGTATGGCAAGGCATGGTATTCCACAGTGAACCTGGCTCTAGTTGAGTGAGCCCCATCAGCAATTGGCATGTTGGCAACACATCTGGAACGATGTACTTGTAAATGGTTCGTTTGTTACTGGTTGCGGCATCCCCCAAGGTTACTGGTGATGCTTCTTGCAAGGTGATCTTTTTGTTTGGATAAGCTTGATGAGCTGGCGCACTGTTGTAGTAAAACTTCGCGGGATCCGCAGGGTTTACACTAGCGAACGCGATCTCTTTAGCCCCCATACCCACATACAAGGCTTCTTTGGCCGCAACTTGGTAAGTCTCACCATCAACCGTCACCACGCCATCGCCGCCGATGTTAATCAACCCTAATTCGCGGCGTTGCAAGAAGTAATCAACGCCGAACGTTTTGCCTAGGTCTGCCGCAAAACTCAGCGTTTGGTTTAGGGGCTTGATCCCACCAAACACAATGCGGTCGATATGGCTGTAAGTCATGGTGTATTGGTCATCGACAAAGATCGACTCAACCAAAAACTGGCTGCGTAGATTTTCAGTGTCGAGGGTTTTCGCATGTTGGCTATGGATTGCTTGGCGTATTTGCATTACTCAATTCTCTTTCAATAAGTATGTCACCTTGTCTCCCAGTGACATGAATCAACTGTATGGCGGTGTATTTTGGTAATGGTGTTGCTCTTTTTTACCTTCTGCACAGCCACCCGCATTCAACTTGTACGCACTTTACCATTCTTACTTTAAATGAAAATTTTTGAAATGACGTTTTATTAACTTGCTCACAGAAAAGAAAACAACACAAAACTTAAATTGAAATGTCGTTTTAAAAATAAATCTCGTGTGATTAAATACTCTGCATAGCTTGAAATGTAGATTGCAGTGTTAGGTGCGTCACTATGAAAAAGAAAATTGCTGTGCTGGGCGAATGTATGCTGGAGATCCAGAAAACTCAGTCGGGACTACGACAGGGTTTTGGTGGCGATACGTTGAATACGGCTGTCTACCTTGCTCGTTTAGCTCGCGCTGCCAATGTCGATCTATCGGTCAGCTATTTTACCGCATTGGGTAAAGACCATCTTAGCGATGACATGATCAATAGCTGGCAACAAGAAGGCGTGGATACTACTTATGTGGCTCGTTATGCAGATAAATTACCCGGTTTGTATCTGATTGAAAATCGAGAAGATGGTGAGCGTGATTTTCATTACTGGCGACAAGATGCTGCCGCTCGTTACTGGATTGCACGGGAAGATAATGACCACTTGTACAGCATTCTGTCTGACTACGATCTTATCTATCTCTCGGGAATTACCTTAGCCATTCAAGATAGAACCTCACTAACCAAGCTACTGAATTTAATTAAAAAGCTAAAAGAATCGGGATGTGTAGTGGCGTTTGATACCAACTACCGAGAGCGTTTATGGCCAACGCCAGCACAAGCTCAGGAATGTTATGAACAGATGTTGGCACTGACTCATATGGCATTACTGACTCTAGACGATGAGCAAAAGCTGTATCAAGAAAAAACGCAAAATGACACCTTAACGCGCTTACAAGCCTTTGGTTTGGCTCAACTGGTACTCAAATCCGGCAGTGATGGCTGCATGGTTGTGACACAAGGCAAAGAGCAGTGGGTACCGACAAAGGTGATTCACGATGTGGTTGATACCACAGCGGCGGGGGACTCGTTTAACGCGGCATACCTCTATCAGTGGTTGTCTAGCTATGACGCAATTCAAGCGGCTTTAGCTGGGCATACATTGGCGGGGCAGGTGATACGCCATTACGGAGCCATCATCGCGCAAGAGGCAATGCCAGCACTGTGAATAGTCATGCTAGGAGAGAAAAATGAGTGAAAACCAATTAGAGAAACAGTTAAGTGCGATGAAAATCGTTCCGGTGATTGCGATTAAGCGTTCAGAAGATGCGGTGCAATTAGCGAAAACCTTAGTGGAAAACGACCTGCCTTGTGCCGAAGTGACATTCAGAACGGAAGCCGCAGCAGAGGCGATTCGCTTAATGCGTCAGGCTTATCCCGAGATGTTGATTGGGGCGGGCACCGTGCTTAGAACCGATCAAGTGGATGCCGCGATTGAAGCGGGAGTCGATTTTATCGTCAGCCCCGGTTTTAACCCAACCATAGTCAAATATTGCCAACAACGTGATGTCACCATAGTTCCCGGCGTCAATAACCCGAGCCTTGTTGAGCAAGCAATGGAAATGGGCTTGAAGACACTGAAGTTTTTCCCTGCGAGTGCATCGGGCGGTACTGAAATGCTCAAAGCGTTGAACGCGGTTTACCCGGTGAAATTCATGCCAACAGGCGGAATTTCAGCCGCCAATATTCAAGATTATTTAGCCATTAGCAGCGTGCTGGCTTGTGGCGGTACATGGATGGTTCCGGGTCAATTGATTGATGAACAGAACTGGCCTGAGATCGGCAATCTGGTTCGCAAAGCGGTAGATGCACTGACGGTTTGAAAGTGGTGATGGATGTTGAGGTAACGCCATCAAGTTGAAATCTGGGATGTAGAGAGTATTGAAGACATGACGTTAGAACAATTTGAAGTAGCAGAGCATCCGCACCGTCGCTACAACCCGTTGACTGGTGAGTGGGTGTTGGTGTCTCCCCACAGGGCAAAGCGTCCATGGCAGGGACAGCAAGAATCTGCCAGTGAGCAGTCACTACCAAGCTACGACAAAGGCTGCTTTCTATGCCCCGGCAATCAGCGAGTCAATGGGGAAGTCAATCCTACCTACAGTGGCACTTATGTGTTTAAGAATGACTTTGCAGCATTAACGGAAACCACCCCCTTTGCAGAACAGTTGAATGATCCGCTTTTTAAAATGCACAGCGCACGAGGCGAAAGCCGAGTGATCTGTTTCTCTGCCGATCACAGCAAGACACTTCCAGAATTGGAATCTGCTGAAATTGAGCACGTGATCCGGACTTGGATTGAGCAAACTCAAGAGCTGAGCCAACACTATCCTTGGGTTCAAGTGTTTGAAAATAAAGGTTCGACCATGGGCTGTTCCCAGCCGCACCCGCATGGACAAATCTGGGCCAACAGCTTTGTGCCTACGCTGGTGAGCCAAAAGGATCGACATCAAGCGGAGTATTTTGCTGAGCACGGTTCGCCTTTGCTGTACGACTATGTTCAGCGTGAATTAGCGCTGCAAGAACGCATTGTCGTTGAGACAAAGTTTTGGGTAGCACTAGTACCTTATTGGGCGGCGTGGCCGTTTGAAACCTTGCTGCTACCTAAGCAACGAGTGAGTCGTTTAACGGAACTGTCTGGTGAACAACGTCAGGACTTAGCTATCGCGATCAAAGCACTGACCACACGTTATGACAACCTTTTCCAATGCTCATTTCCGTACTCAATGGGCTGGCACGGTGCCCCTTTCTTGGGAGAGCAAGATTGCCAATATTGGCAAGTTCATGCGCTGTTTTATCCACCGCTATTGCGTAGCGCGACTGTGCGTAAATTTATGGTGGGCTATGAGATGTTGGCAGAGAGCCAGCGTGATTTAACGCCAGAACAGGCTGCAGAAAGATTGAGAAGTGTGAGTGCGGTGCATTACCGACAACAAGCTAGGTAAGAGCAGCAGTAACGTTTGTATATCCGCATAAATTTTTTTGCCTTAATTAAAGTTTGGAACATTGTTTTAAAAAAAATTCATCACTTTCATAAAACGAAAGAGTAAATCGAAGTTACAGGAATCCAGAAATGATATTAGAAGCTTTTGATCTTAAAGGAAAAGTGGCATTAGTCACGGGGTGTAATACCGGTTTAGGTCAAGGAATGGCAGTCGCGTTAGCGCAAGCGGGTTGTGACATTGTAGGGGTGAACTATGCCGATGCTGCGGATACGCCTAAACTCGTTCAAGCGGCCGGTCAGCGTTTTTTCTCAATGACGGCCGATCTGAGTGATCAGCAAGTCATTACTAAAGTCGTTGATGAAGCGGTGGGATTAGCGGGACGCATCGATATTCTAGTCAACAACGCGGGCATTATCCGTCGTGCGGATGCCATCGAATTTACCGAAAAAGACTGGGATGATGTCATGGATATCAATATTAAAAGCGTTTTCTTCCTTTCACAGGCGGTCGCAAGACAGTTCCTCTCTCAAGGTCAAGGAGGAAAAATCATCAATATTGCTTCCATGCTTTCTTTCCAAGGCGGGATCCGTGTGCCTTCTTATACCGCATCCAAAAGTGCTGTTATGGGTATCACTCGTTTACTGGCTAATGAGTGGGCTTCACAAGGCATCAATGTTAATGCGATTGCACCAGGATACATGGCAACCAATAACACGGCGGCACTCAGAGCGGATGCCGATCGTAACCAAGAAATTCTGTCACGCATTCCGGCGCAACGTTGGGGTCTACCAAGCGATTTAGCTGGCCCCGTGGTGTTCTTGGCTTCGCCAGCATCTGATTACGTCAATGGTTATACCATTGCCGTAGACGGTGGTTGGTTAGCCCGCTAGTAAGCCTGCAATTCACCGCGTATGAGTCACAAACTTAGCATATTTGTTTTGAAATGACGTTTTGGAAAATGTGACTCGGCGTGATGTGAATATTTCATAAGCAAGTTATGATTTCAGTATGAGCTTGCTTATGAAGCAAATCGAATCATTGATGAGAATGACTTATATGACCAAACCTATTGCACTTCGACCATTGCCAAGCACTTTAGATGAACCTCGGGTACTCAATCATCTGAGTAAAGTGGTGGAAGCTATTGCACGTAATATTCCGAAAATTGGTGAGCGTAACCCTAAAATCGGTACTCACGATCATCAATGGGAATTTTGTGGCCAATTTGATTGGGTATCCTCATTTTGGACGGGGGAACTCTGGCTTTGTTACCAAATGACAGGCCAAGAAACCTTTAAAAACAGCGCTAAACTGCGCAAATCTTACTTTGCCAACATGCTTTTGGATCCGTTCTGGTTGGATCATGATTTAGGTTTTCAATACAGCTTAAGCTGTGTTGCGGACTACCAACTGACTGGGGATGAAGAATCCAAGATGATGGCGATTCGCGCCGCCGATCATCTTATTCATCGCTTCCGAAAAATTGGCGGTTACATTGTTGCGTGGAACGATACGCATCCCCTTGGGCCTGAAATCACCCAAGGAAAATCGATCATCGATTCTTTGCAAAACACGGCATTGCTCTTTTGGGCATCAAAGATGACAGGTTCACCGGTCTATGCGAATGCGGCTAAGCGCCACAGTGAAACCTTAGCCAAGCACATAGTGCGCGATGATTTCTCAACCTATCACTCATTTAATTTCCATCCAGTGACTCAACAGCCGCTTAAGGGCGAGACTTTCCAAGGTTACGCGGATGATTCTTGTTGGGCTCGTGGTCAATCATGGGCGATTCATGGCTTTGCCCAAACCTACCTTTATACCGGTGATGAGCAGTTTTTAACGCTCGCGAAGCAGCTTGCGAAATACGCGACTGACCACATCACGGACGATGGTGTACCTGTGTGGGATTACAGCCTACCGGCTGATGAAATTCAGTATAAGGACAGCTCTGCTGGTGCGATTACCGCGGCAGGCTTGCTGCTGATTGCGCAGTGCATTGACGATGAACAAGAAGCAAAAATGTACCGCGATTGGGGCCTGTTCTTGCTGCAAGGTCTCATGAAGCAATGCGATTTAACCGATGATGAACAGGCTCTCGGTCTGCTGGCGGAAGGCGCATCCTTCGTCAAAATTGGTCTTTGCAACAACATGCTGCCTTATGGTGATTACTACTATCTAGAAGCACTGATGCGTGCAAACGGCTACCGGAACTTCTTCTGGTAAGTCAGTAACCTCTCTTCTCTAGGCTGAGGGAGTTCAGCCTAGAATCGCAACTTTTCGGAGTATGAAAGATGACTAAGATGACCTCACGTAAAGGGCATATGACCCTGCCTGTCGAAGTGGGACAGGAAGAGGTAGTTTTGGATTTATATCAGCGTTGGCAAGCGGATGCACTGCGCGATAGTGATGGCACCAGCATGCCAGCTTGTCTGGCAGAGCAAGACAGCGAAATCTATTCGATCATGTGTTTAGTGCGCGCCGACCAAGCCTTTGCGAACCAACACCCAGAGTACTTGCACCGTAAATACTTGATGTCTTTCCCTATTACGGCAATGGATGAAACCTTAGTGCTGACACCACTAAAAGGTTACAGCAAAGACAAGTATGAGCTGGATGACGACAGCGATCCTAAACAGTGGTGGGAGGTGCGTAACCGCACAACGAACCAAGTGATTCCTGCTGCGCAGTGGGAGTTTGATGCCGCTCACCAGCAGGTGACGATTTTCCAAGCGGTGCCTTACCATGAATACACGGTGACTTTCATGGCACGCCAGGTTTGGGATAGCGTATCCATGTATAACGCGCTAACTAACGATTGGAAAGGGCCAAAAATCAAGAGTTTGGATCCTTATCATCCCGAGTGTCGAGCACATCTTCTGGCACATTTCCAAAAATGGCTGGATGAGCACCCGCACACGACCGTGGTTCGTTTCACGACTTTCGCTTTCCTCTTTGTGATTGATACTGGTGAAAAGAACCAAGATATCTATCGTGATTGGACGGGTTACGGTGAAACCGTTAGCCCGCGTGCCTTGGAAGATTTTGAACGCCGCTTTGGGTATAAACTTTCCCCTGAAGACTTTGTGGATGCAGGCTATTACAACGGAACGTACAAGGTGCCATCGCAGCGCTACCGTGACTGGATGACCTTTGTGCAAGATTTTGTGGTGGAATTTGCTGCGCAGTTGGTGGAAATGTCTCACCAAGCCGGCAAAAAAACCGCCATGTTCCAAGGTGATCACTGGATCGGTACCGAACCTTTCTTGGATAGCTATCAAAAAATTGGTTTAGATATCAACATTGGTGCAGTAGAAGATGGCGTTGCACTGCGCCGCTTAACCGACTCACAAGGTAGCCAAATTCGCGAAGCACGGTTCTATCCTTATTTCTTCCCAGATGTGTTCCGTGAAGGGAACGATCCGGTTGTGGAATCCATGTCGAACTGGACTAAGATTCGCCGCGCGATGTTACAAAAACCGTTGGATCGAATTGGTTACGGTGGTTATCTCTCCTTAGCTAACCAGTTCCCGCATTTTATTGGCCATGTGAGTGAGATTTCACGCGAATTTGGCACTTATTTGGATAAAACGGCACGCACTGAGTCACAGAAATTGCCGGGTAAAGTCGCAGTATTAAGCTCGTGGGGCAAAGCACGTAGCTGGTTACAAAACCAAGCACGCGATCAGCGTTTTTATGTTCCGCCTCGTCCGGATGTGATGGAGTTTGTTGGCAATAACTTACTCGAATGTTTGGCAGGGCTGCCATTTGAAGTCGAGTTCATCAGTTTTGAAGACATCATCCAGCACGGCATTGGTGATGACATCAAAGTGATCATCAACACGGGTGATGCGAATTCTGCATGGAGCGGTGGCGAGTGTTGGGCCGATCCACAAGTGCTGGTGGCTTTACGTCGATTTGTTGCCAATGGTGGCGGTTTACTGGGCGTATGTGATCCTTCTGCACTGCAAAAGAATGGACGCTATTTCCAACTGGGTGATGTTTTTGGCCTTGAGAAAGAAACGGCATTGACCATGGGACGTGTCGCCATGCCACTGAACATCGCCAAAGATCATTACCTGAGCCAGTTTGTTACTGGTGAAGAAGACTTTGGTAATCCAAGCTACGTTTACCCGCAGGCGGATGATTTGGCCGTACTTGCAGCGCAAGGGCAACATCTCGCTCTGACAGCAAGAAATTATGGTGAAGGGCGAGCGGTTTACTTAGGGAATCTGCCGTTTACCATGCTCAACGCGCGCTTGTTGCAACACATTCTGGTATGGCTAGGCGGTAATGAAGCATATCCTCAACCTTGGTTGTCATCTCATCCATTGGTGGACGTGGCCTATTATCCAGAGATGAACGTCGCGACCGCGGTGAACTTTTCAAGCTTGCCGCAAATGCTGACTGTTGTAGATGAACGGGGATATGACGTTGAGATTCGTCTACAAGGCTATGAATGGAAATGGATTGAGTGATGAATTCATTCATAAATGAACAAAGGACGCTTAGGCGTCCTTTTTACATAATTCTCTGTTTAAGTTGATTTAAAGTGCTTATTCCTACTCCAGACAGCTGATTTTGATAGTTCATACAGATGTTTTAAATTTGATCGAAATTACATTCTCTTAAAAATAAAAAAGCTTTTCATTATTGTTGTGTTACTGTTCCAAATAGAATTGTTTAAACAATCAGCAAAGTGAAACACGTTTCTAACATCGGCAATGATGCCAGTGTTAGCGAGAGTTTTACGACAACGTCAAGTTTGGTTTCTCCTAATAACAAATGAAATCCCCTACAAAGAGAACAAACCATGATGATCAACAAACTGAAGACAAAGTGGTGGCTATTGGCTCCCTATATGATCTGTCAATCAGCATTGGCAGACGACATTCAAACCCTCACGCAGCGTATTGCGCCTGATTTTGCTCAGGTTGCCGTTGAAGCGGCTCAAGGGCTTGGGCAACCACTGTCTACACTCGCAGCGCAATATCTGGCCAATCAGCAAACGGATGGTCATTGGGCGGATATCGACTACGCGGCGATTCCAACTCAAGAAGCGCCTATCCGTGAGCACTTGACTCGTGTGCGTGCGTTGGCTGCCCAATATTACCTTTCCAATGATGTCACTTTTGCGGCAGGCGCCATCGCGGGTCTTTATCATTGGTACAGCGCTGACCGTACCAACAGCAACTGGTGGTGGAATGAAATTGGTAAACAGATTTATCTCGGCCCAACGGCCTTTTTGCTTGGTAATCAGTTACCCAGTGATTTGAGCACTTTGATACGCTCAGACATGCCGACAGAGCCTTACAAAACCGGTGCTAACCGCACGGATATTTCAAAAGGAGTCATCTATGGCGGTCTGCTTGGTAGTGATTCTGCGCAAGTGAAACGTGGGTTAGGTGGCATTGAAGAAACCATAGTGATCACTGAAGCAGAAGGTGTGCAAGCTGATTTCTCCTTCCAGCAACATGGCGCTCAACTTTATAACGGCGGGTATGGGGATGTTTTCTTTGATGCCGCGTCTTATTGGGCATACCAAGTTCGCGATTTGCAGTGGCATTTTGCCCCAGATAAAAATCGTCTTGTCGCGGATTACTTTCTAGACGGTGTCCGCTGGATGAGCCGGCATGGCACGCTGGATTATAATGCGCGAGGTCGTGGCTTAAGCCGAGTAGATAAGGCAAACCTCGGGCCTATTCTACGGCAAGCCGATTATGTTGCTGCGTTGGCTCCTGAACGCGCGGCTGAAGCGCAGCAGTTTAAACAACATGTGAATGGTGCGCCGGAAAGCATCGCAGGATTTCGCTCTTTTTACCGTTCAGACTATGCCAGCAAAGTCGGTAATGGCCATTTCATTGGCATCAAGATGAATTCTAAGCGAATCAAACCCACTGAAGCCGGGAACGGTGAGAATCTACTCGGTAACTGGATCGGTTTTGGTAGCACTTTCATCATGCAAAGAGGCGATGAATATCATGACATCTTCCCTGTGTGGAACTGGGCTTTAGTACCGGGTACAACGGCACCACAATTTGCGATTAAACCCGCAGATTGGGGACGCATCGAAATGCAAACTCAATTTGTTGGCAGCGTGTCGGACGGGCGAAATGGCGTTGCTGTCATGGATATGGATGCTTACCAAACCAAAGCCAAAAAAGCGTGGTTTAGCTTTGATGATGAGTTGGTTGCCTTAGGCGCAGGTATTCAATCTACCCGAGCAGAATATGTGAATACCACCGTTAACCAAACACGCTTGAATGGGCCTGTTACTGTGGATGGACAAGTGTATAGCAAAGGCAGCCGTCCGTTAGTGAATGCTTCTTGGGTTCACCATGATGGTATTGGTTATGTTTTCCCGGCCAATTGGTATGGACATATGGATAACCAAGCCCAAAATGGCAACTGGAGAAACATCAATACAGGTCAACCGGATGCTCCCATTTCTGCCGATGTTTTCATGTTACGTATGGGTCACAGTTGGCAGCCAACTAACGCCTCTTATCAGTACATAGTGGTGCCAAATCGTGATGCGCAAGCGGTGGCCAACTACGCAGCTTCAGTGCCGGTTAGTGTTCTATCGAACACGCCACAGATACAAGCGGTAACGCATGTGAGCAAGCAGGTGAGTGGCATTGTGTTCCACCAAGCAGGAACGCTGCAATTGCCGAGTGGTAAGACCGTTACTGTGAATAAACCAAGTGTGTTGGTCATTGATGAATCTCAAGCGACACCTCAAGTCACGTTGGCAACGCCTGGAATCGGTGATCAAGTACAATTAAAAGTGGAAGAAGGTTCCACGATTTGGGCAGCGACGGTCGTCACCGCTAAAGAGCCCCGTTTGCTCGGTAAAGGGGTGGTGGTTGAATTCAACGCCGCACCGGTTATTCCACCTGTGACAATGAGTGCCAATGCTGATGCTTTTGTGCGTGATGGGCAATACGCCAACCAAAGCTTTGGCACCAACAGTTACTTAGTCGTAAAAAGCGATATTACGGGCTATAACCGTAAAACGGTTCTAAAGTTCGACTTGAGTCAACAGGCGCTGTCCTCCCATTCACAAGCGGTGTTGAGACTGCATGTAAAAAACGTCAATACCGCCGCATCCCGAGCGATCACGGTATCTCGTTTAAAATCCAGTGCATGGCAAGAAAACAGCCTAACTTGGAGCACCCTGCCGCCGATTGAACAACAAGGTACGACGGTGACGATCTCACCATCTCAAGTGAATGAGTGGATAGAGATAGATGTCTCGAATCTTATAGTGCAAGGTGAGTTGTCTTTGCTTTTAGAGAATAAAGGTGCCGCACATCAGAAATCGGATGTGAATTTCTCTAGCAAAGAGAGTGGGCTAGCCCCTCAATTGGTGATTCAACCATAATTCGATCCTTCCTAGGGCTTACTCTATTAGGCCTGCGTGAATGCAGCCCGTGTGAGTAAGCCCTATTTGCTCTCTGATCAAGGTGTGGGATAAATGACCAACTGCTGTTTGCCATTGGCTTTCGCTTGATAAAGTGCTCGATCAGCAAGGCTGAAAAACCCATCGGTGTTCATATCGAGATTGGGGATCACAGTGGCAGATCCGATAGACACTGAAAGACCGTTAAAATGTTGTGCTGTTTCTTGAGCGAACTTAGCGATCAATTGATTTAATAAATGGTGATGTGCTTGTTGATCAGCACCACACATGATGACGGCAAATTCATCCCCTCCGAGACGACAGATACGATCACCAGATCGCTGGAATGTGGCTTGCAAAAGACTAGCGAACTGTTTAAGCAGTTCATCTCCAGCCTGATGTCCTAGTTGATCATTGACCTGTTTAAATCCATCTAAATCTAACACTGCAAGTGTGATAGGTTGTTGTTTTTGGTAGATTTGCCAATATTCTTGAATAAATTCTTCATAGGCTCGTCGATTATAGAGTTGAGTTAAACTATCGGTACGAGCTGCGAGTGCTAGCTTATGGTTGACGCTTTGTAGCTCGTTAGTTCGAGCTGTGATGCGTTCTTCGAGAGTTTTGTTTAATCTTTCGAGCTTTTCTTGCCCTCGAAGCCTTGCCAGCATTTCGCCAAAGTTACGAGTGAATAACTGAATTAATTCATGTTGATGCGAGGAAAGTAGGCGTTGTCGCAGTAAATTATCGGCACAGATTAGCGCCATCAATTGGTTATCAACTGAGAGTGCAATCGCGGCATTCCAGCCATGGCCAACCATTTTTCTGTCATGCCACAGCGGAACATCATTGAGCATGATCAGCGTATTTGGAGTGGCATAGGCCTGATTAAATAAAGGCGATTCAGGATAAGGCATAGAAAAATAACTTTCGTTACGGATCACACCATCGGTATCCACGCCATAAGTGCCTTGCAGTTTATCCGGCTCAGAATCGCTAGGAAGAAAAATGCCAATGCGATCAATATCAAGTTTAGACACTGAGAATTCGACAGCTTGTTGGCAGATTTCCAGCGAATTTCTTGCTTGAGACATCAACTGGAGTGCCTGGCTAATCATTCTAACTCGGTTGTTATGGCGAATTTCAACGAGGATCCGTGAAGCCGTTTTAGCAAAGACCTCTAATGCCTCTTGAATATCAAAATCAAACGGTTTTTGGGTGAGTAAATTATCCATGGCAATCCAGCCAAGAGGCTCTTGGGATTCGTTGCGCAGTACCACCATCGCATTCCACCCATGCCCAATCGGTTGGTGTTGATGATAAAGCGTAATATCTGACACTAAATGAAACCAATTATCTGGTTGGCTTAATACGCTTAAAAATCGAGGGTCTAGTTGAGTGTAAGGATAGTAATCATCAGATTCATCGCGATACTGGCTTTGGTCATCGGTTCCAAACACTCCGTGGTAGCGGCCCACTTTATGATCAATTAGAAAAGTACCGACACGATCTAATCCCAACTCTTCACGTAACAACTTAACACTCTGTTTTAATAGATCGAATTCGGTTCGGGCAGCCGTCAGTTCGGCGACGCCGAGTGCGACTTTACTCATGGCTTGGTGACGGCGAGTTTGTGTCTGTAGTTTATTGAGAATTAGGCCATATTGGTGATCAACGGCACGACGCTTCTCTGCCGCAGTCAGTTTAATATATTGAGTTAGCCAGAATTGTTGTAAAACGGTGGAAAGCATATGCCATTCATCGGCATAAGCTCGAAAGTGTTGTTCATCTTCTAGCAATAAAATCAGTACGGTGGAATGCTCTTCCTCAAAAGAAAGACGGCACACCAAACTCGTCCTTTGCTCAATTAATAACGAGTGTGGAATAAGGACAAATCCAGCATCTCTTCTGAGTGTGGAAAGCCATTGCCACCAAGTGCTATCGAGTGTGTCGACAAAGTCCGACTCCATTAAACAAGAGCCTTCATGTAAAGCACAAAGAGTGAGTGCAGCGGGGTGACAGATTTGAGCGCCTGCTATCGGTAATAACGTACTTAAATGCTGGCATAGGAGCTGGGAAACATCGTATTGGCTTATCCCGATATGTTCAAGTTGCAGCAATGATGCTGCGGTTTCGGCCAGTTTTCTAGGCATTTAAGCGACCTATTGATAATGAAATAGATGAAGTGAGGAGTGACTACCAACTGAACCGTAAGCGGTGTCTGACTACTTATTCGGTTTACAGATCTTGTTGGGCAACAACTATCACAAACTAGGAGTCATCAGAAAGTTTATTCTGTGAAATAAGTCTTTGAGTGTGACATTACAAATTATCTAACCCAAATTTTCTGAAATTTTTCAAAGCAGAATGTGAAGTCGATAACACGATTCTGTATGGATGAGAGGGCTGTTCATTCATGAACAGCCCATTCTGTTTAGCGAGTTTTAGGTTGCTGAATGGCTTGGTTAAGCGCTTGTTCTAACTCCTGAACCAAGTCGGGCATTTGTTCTGCCAAGTTGGTGATCTGTCCAACGTCATCCTTTAAATCATAAAGTTGAGGTGAAGATTGGTTGCCTTTCTCGTTCCCCGTGTATTGGCAAACAAAGTCGTCATCGTGTGCGGGAATATAAGCATAACGTTGGTTTCGGAACACTTTTTTGTACTGCATACCTTCCAACACCATGTCACTTCGCCCGATAGAATCTTTGCCTAACAGTGTGTCGAGTAAAGGTTGGCTATCGGGAGCTTCTGTTTGGGTCAACGGGCGGTTGAGCAACTGAGCGAAACTATGATAGAGGTCGACCTGATTAAAAAGCGCGGAGCTTTGACCAGAAGCGATTTTCTTCGGCCAACGGACGATAAAGGGAACCCGTGTTCCGCCCTCAAATAAGCTGTATTTCCCGCCTCGTAACGGCCCCGCCATACGATGTTGCCCATTGAGTTCAATGGCTTGATCTTTGTATCCATCGTTAAGTACGGGGCCGTTATCGCTGGAAAAGATCACTAAGGTGTTGTCTTTGAGTCCAAGTTCATCGATTTTTTTGAGGACTTTGCCGATACACCAATCCATTTCAACAATCACATCACCACGCACACCATGTGGGGTCACGCCACGAAATTTAGGGTTAGGAATGCGAGGAACGTGTGGCTGATGCAGTGCGTAATACAAGAAGAAAGGTTTTTGTTGATGTTGTTCAATAAAGGATATGGCGTTATCTGCAAAGACTTCTCCCATGGTTTCATCATTCCATAACGCGGATTTGCCACCCCGCATATGGCCGATGCGGCTAATGCCATTGATGATGGTGCCGTCATGTCCGTGATCGTACATGACGTCCAGCAATTCTGGGTTTTGGCGACCATTGGGTACCTCAGGAAAGGCTTTGTCCCAATCATAGGTGACTTCGATAGGGTCGTTGGGGTCGAGATTCGCGACTTGGCGGTTTTGGATATAAACACAAGGCACGCGGTCGTTGGTGGCTGCCATAATAAAGGAGTGTTCAAAACCAACATCATTCGGTGTACCTTGGATCTCCTGATTAAAATCCAATTCCCCATTGCCCAAGCCAAGATGCCATTTGCCAACAATGCCGGTGGCATAGCCGTGTTCTTGGAACAAGTTGGCTAAGGTTGCATCGTCACTGGTAATGATTTGTGCGGCATCACCGGGTAACACCGCAGCATCAGGATTGCGCCAAGGGTAACTGCCCGTCAATAAACTGTAGCGAGAAGGCGTACAGGTTGCGGCAGTGGCGTAGGCTTGATCAAACTTCAGCCCCTCTGCTGCGAGTTGATCCAAATTCGGGGTTGGAATGTCATTCGCGCCATAGCAACTTAAGTCGCCAAAACCTAAATCGTCGGCATACAGAATAATGACATTGGGTTGGGTATTACTCATGAATTATCCTTCATTGATTGAACTGGATAGGGCAGGAGTGAGGCCAAAATGCCTTGTTCTGCCCAAGGATCCTGAATTCGGTGCAGTTCTTCGGCCATCAGTTGTAGGAGTGGTTTGACGAATGAATCCTGAGGCTCAAAGGGTAAATTAGTTAACTGGTACGGATCTGTTTGGTTATCGAACAACTGGGTGGCGATAAGCTCTGCTTGACGGTTGATTTCCAATGCCAGTGTGTAGCGAAGTGTTCGGATACCGCGACTCTGCGGGAAATAGGCAATCACTTCACCTGAGGCATTTTTCTCTCCATCTTGATTGCGCAGATAAAGCGCGCAGTCTGGTGAAGCAGGATGAGCGAGTGGTTGGGTAATCACGCAAGAGAGATCACGACCATCTATCGAAAGAGGCTCCGCCACCGGAACGCCAAGTAAGCCCAAGATGGTCGGCATAATATCAGGGCTGCTGAGTAAGGTTTGGCTGATGGTCGATTGCTGCTGGTGGTCTGTTTTAATCACAAAAGGCACGCGTAGTGCTTCATCGTAAATGACGTTTTTCGCATCGCTGAGGCTGTGGCTACACAGGGTTTCGCCGTGATCACTGGTAAATACGACCACGGTATTGTCCCACTCGCCGATCTCTTCGAGTGCCTGAAAAATGCGCTCAATTTCTTTATCCACACCGCTGATGTTGGCGAAATAGTAACGCGCGCTGTCGGCCTTGCTGATTGAAGCATCGGCATTTTGGCGGACTAACAGTTCCTGATTGCTGGCGGCCTGATACAAAGCGAGGTCACTCTCGCGGCAGTCATTAACACTGTTATACGGGCTGTGTGGCGGATTCATGGACACAAAAAGCGCGAAGGGCTTCTGTGCATCCCGCTCGCCATGCTGATTAAGGAGATACGCGATCGCTTTATCCGCCTCATGCTCGGCCGACCATGTTTTGGGCTGATGGCGTTGACCCTGCGTGTCGTAATAGTGGGGATTGCGATGCTCATCAAAAGTGCCGTAGCCATACCAGTAATCAATGCGGTGCCGACGTTCTGGCTCGGTATAGGAATCCCAAACCGGGAACTGTTCTTCTACATAGCTGCCCGGCTTATCAGGCGCATTGGGAGTTGGGTAATCGAGATGCCATTTACCGATGTAACCAATGTGATAACCCGCTTGTGAGAGCACATCCGTAAAGCATTCCGCGTCAGTCGGCAAATTTGAGATGGGGCGTAAAGAGTGGCAGTTCAGTGGAACGCCACTTTTATTCGGATATTGCCCAGTGAACAAACTACCACGATGAGGGCTGCATAATGGGCAATTGCTGACCGCATGAGTCAGGAAAGTAGCTTGCTGAATAAAATTGTCCAACGCTGGGGTGATAACGGGATCTGGCTCGCCAGAGCAAAAGGGGCGGTAAACGGCGTGTTGCCAAATACTCAACGCCATCACGCGCCACTGATCGGGAAACACATAAAGCAAGTTTGGTTTTTTCATTGATCACAATCGGGCGGAGTTGTTTAGATCAAAATTCTATAATGGAACGCCATTTCAAATTTGTGACTCAGTCTCCATTGAGAGTAAAAATGAAAAGTTGTTTTGATAAAAATATATAGAATCTATTAGGAAGATAATTTGTCCGACCATTGCAGGGTCGGATGCCTACACTGGATTTTTATTGATGTCAGAACAACGGATTTTTATTCGCAAACCAACGGCAAAGCGGCCATTTCATCTCTTGGCAAAACCGATTGGGCCCTTGTGCAATCTCGATTGTGCCTACTGTTTCTATCTCGATAAAACCCAGTATTACCCCAGACAAAATCGCTTTGATATGGATGATGCACTGCTAGAAGCGCATGTGCGGAACTACATTGAAAGCCAGCCAGCGGGATGTCGTGACGTGACTTTTGGCTGGCAGGGTGGCGAACCCACTTTGCGTGGTATCGATTTTTATCGTAAAGCGGTGACCCTACAGCGCAAATACGCGAGGCCGGGAATGCACATTGTGAATACCTTACAAACCAATGGGGTACTCATTAATGACGAATGGGCGCAATTTTTGGCCGACCATCAATTTTTGGTGGGCATCAGTCTGGATGGTGATGAAGAGCTGCACGATCACTTCCGTAAGACGCGCAGTGGGCAAGGTACTTACCAATCGGTAGTGAAAGGGCTGCGTTGTTTGCAGCGTTATCGAGTGGAATACAATGTGTTGACTGTGGTGCAAGCGCACAATGGAGACCACGGGACAAGGGTTTATCAGCATCTGGTTTCGCTTGGCGCTCAGTTCATTCAGTTTATTCCGGTAGTGGAAAGTATTGCGGGGGAAGGCATTTCTTCACGCAGTGTGAGTGCTCAGCAGTTTGGCCAGTTTATGATTGATGTCTTTGAAGAGTGGCGTCAGCATCATATCGGGCAAGTGTTTGTCAGCCATTTTGATAATGCGTTGGGCATGAGTCTCGGTTTGCCTTCATCGATCTGTGTGCATGCCCAACGTTGCGGCGACAACTTGGCGGTTGAACATAATGGCGATGTGTACAGTTGTGACCACTTTGTTTTTCCTGAATTCAAACTGGGTAATCTGCGTGAACACGATTATCCCGACCTAATTGAAACCCCAATCCAACAGAGTTTTTCAGAACGTAAACCCATAGGCCGCCAGCTTCATTGCCAAGGGTGTCCGCAATGGGATTTATGCCATGGCGCATGTCCTGCACAACGCTTAAATGATCGAGGGGAGCTTTCGCTCACTGCGCCACATCATCTTTGCGCCGGCTATAAACGGTTTTTCACTCACCTTCGCCCCTATTTGCGTGCGATGGGCAAATGCTTAAGGGCAGGAAAAACAGCGCAACAGTACCAAGATTTTCTTGGATAATCGCCAACCTTTTTTGTTGTAGCCCTTTCATAGCAAGGGGCTGCGCCTTATTTCCCATCACAATGTTTGTCCTTGTTGGTGGCTATTTTTCATTGAGCGCGCATCGAAGAAACCAGTATCTGATACGTTCCATTGTGTGAAATTCATAAATGAAATGGCTTTTTAAATTAAACGAAATTTTCATGATGAAAATGTGATCGGGGTAATTAATCACTGTGATTTATGGGGATGAGTTTTGATCCAAATATCATAAATATAAAAAAGCGTTTCAAAAATATTTGTTTGTGCGATTAAATTAATTCAATAGAGCAGCAAATGTCATTCAGGAGTCAGCATGTGCATGCGGTTGAAAGACCTAATTCAGCAACCTAAACCATTTAATCGCCGCAGCAATGTTAATGATTTAACAAAGAAAATTGCGGATTTACAGCTTGCCGTTGTTGCGGGCTCGGTGAACTGGGATGCACAAGCTTATGGTGCTGCACACTATTCTGAACAGACGGCTCAAATCGAATATTACTGTCGTCTACTTTGGCTGGCGGTGCCGGCGAAGACACTATGCCTAGAGCTAAATCAGCAGTTGGCGCAGAAAATCATGGAGGGAACCAACCCTCAGTCCCCCAATTATTGGCAGAAAGCCAAAGATTATGATCAACGTGTGGTGGAGATGTCGGCCATTGCGATGGCTTTAGTGGAAGCGCCTGAAGTCTATTGGTCTCCCTTTTCTTCGACTGAGCAGCAAAATTTGGCACTCTGGCTGCTATCGGTAAAGCATCTGACTTTACCGCCAAATAATTGGTATTGGTTCCGAGTACTTATCCTCACCGCTTTGCAGAGTGTGGGTGTTCGGATTGACGATTGCGAGTGCGAAAGTGACCTTAATGCGATTGCTCAGATGCAGTTAGAACAAGGTTGGTACAAAGATGGCAGTGACTCGGTGATGGATTATTACAATCCGCTCGCCTTTCAACTTTATGCATTGATGTATTGCCGCTGGAAGCCGCAATGTCCTCGTGTTCCCAATTTACTTAAGCAAGCGGTTCTGTTCGCGGAAACTTATGTTAATTGGTTTGGTACCGATGGTAGCCAATTAGGGTACGGTCGATCACTGAATTACCGTTTTGCGATTTTGGCTTTTTGGGCTGAATTGGCGCGACTATTCCCTGCTCATCGCAATGTACCTTTGTGGCGCACGTTATGGACGCAGGGGATGAACTGGTGGGCAGAACAACCGATTTGGGATTTAAATGGCACACCGATGCCGGGCTTTGCTTACCCTAATCTTTTGATGAGTGAGTTTTATACCAGCTCCGCTTCTCCATTGCTGGCCTTTAAAGCGTTTAACGCATTAGCGTTGGGAAATGACCATCCGTTTTGGCAAAGCGATGTGATTCCTCTTAATCCTCATTCCGAGGCCTATTGGGTCAACAATCATCATCAAGTTTGGCGAAATGGGGGCAGTTACCTCATCAGTAATGCTCCGGGAAGCAGTGAATTGCGCGAGTGTTCGGACAAATACTACAAATTCGCCTACAGCTCTCAACATGGTTTTTGTATCGATAGCTTGCGTTGGGTCAGCCAAGGTTGGATCGGTGACAACCTTCTCGCGATACAACACCCCGATACCCATGGTTGGTATGGGCGGAAGTCGAACCATCGAACGTATCGAGTGGGCGATACCTTAGTTTCAGAGTGGTCACCTTTTACTGGTTGTGATGTGACGACTTACCAAACCTTGAAAGAGGGAAAAGAAATTCGAATTCATCGAATTGAAAGCCAGCGTGAATTGGCTTTCATTCAGACGGGGTACTGTGTGGACGCTTGGCGTGCGTGGTTTACCCACAGTGAACCGGCATCAAAACGCATTGAGTCAGAACAATTATTTAGTGAACTGACATTAATTCGGGGTCCTGGGGAAAACCGTTGTTACCCCTGTGCTCCAAATACCAACATCCTTTACCCACACGCTTGTGTGCCAGCTATCTCTGGGGTTACGCACCGAGGCATTACGGAGTTAGAGGTTCACGTATCAGCAGGAAGTAAAAGCGTTGCATGAAGCAGCGTTAACTTAAACTTGGACAATCAAAAACATCAGGGAGTGACTGATGAAACAACATAATCTTATTCCAATATTCGGCAAAATCGCACTATCGGTTGCGGCAGCGCTGTCTTTTTCAACTTGGGCCGCCACTTATAATGAAGCCCCACAATTAGCGGAGTTAGTCAAAGCAGGTAAATTGCCAGCGGTTGAACAACGTTTGCCAGAAAACCCATTGGTGGTTGAACCGAATGAGTCGGTTGGCCAGTATGGAGGTACGTTAAATCTTGTGGGTACCGTTGTTGATAATGGACATCGTATTCGCACAGTGGCATACGATAATTTATTTAACTTTGATACCACCTATTCAAAAGTTATCCCAAACTTGGCGACCGGTTTTACTTCTAACGCAGAGAACACAGAATATGTGATCACGTTGCGCAAAGGTGTTAAATGGTCCGATGGTTCACCGTTTACCGCGGAAGACATCGCGTTTTATATCAATGATATTGTGGGTGACCCAGAACACTCAGGTAACCGCCCGCTTGCTCTACCAACGCATGATGCTGCGCGTGCAGAAGTTGTCGATACGTACACCGTCAAAATTACGTTGAGTAAACCGAATGGTCTATTTATCCGTAGTCTTGCGACGGTAGACAGCGAAAGTTATACCGCTTTCCCTAAGCAGTACTGCTCACAATTCTTACCTAAGTTCAACGACAAAGCGGTGGTTAATGCGAAAGCGGCTGGTTTTGACTCATGGCGTCAATATGCGGCAACCAAGTGTGAAGCGCACTACTTTATTGAGCATTACACTAACGTTGATCGCCCAGTGTTAACGGCATGGAAAGTGACTACGCCTCCGGGACCAAACGCAAGTTATGCCGTGTTTGAGCGTAACCCTTACTACTGGCAAGTCGATACCGAAGGAAACCAACTGCCTTACCTAGACGCGGTTCGTTGGCGCTATAGTGAGGATCAGGAAGAGATGGTGTTACGCGCCGCCAATGGTGAAGCGGATTACCAGCATCGTAATATAGGCCAAACATCCTACCGCCCACTTCTGATCGAAAATGAGAAAAAAGGGGGCTACACCTACGAGTTCCGTCCCAGTACGCTTAGTACTGAACTGGCGATTGCGCTGAACCAAACCACGAAAGATCCACTCAAGCGTGAGTTGTTCCAAAATAAAGATTTCCGCATTGCGCTATCTCACGCGATTGATCGTGAAGAGATCAGTGAAACCGTCTTTTCTGGTTCGGTTGGGCCTTATCAGGTCGCGCCACTGAAAATTTCGCCTTTCTATGATGAGCAAATGGCGACCCAATACACGGAATTTGACCCTGAAAAAGCGAATAGAATCCTTGATTCACTCGGTTTGAACAAACGTGATAAAGAAGGCTACCGTTTACTCAAAAATGGCCAACGTTTGCGTATTGAAGCGCTCTCCAAAGTAGCGGATAAAGGCGTACTAGCGGACTCGCTTGAGTTGGTGAAAAATCAATGGAAAGCCGTTGGCGTGTATTTAGACATTCGTGTACTTGAAATCAACCATGTGACTAACCTTCGTTTGACGAACGACTTCGACATGATACCAATCATCGGTGATGGCGGTGTCGGTATCATTGACGATGCTCGCCACTATATGCCATTTAGCCCTGAGTCAACCTGGGGATTGGGTTACTACCTGTGGGTCAGTGAGCCAACCAATGAGTTTGCAGTTGAGCCACCAGCACATGTTAAGCGCCAACTTGAGCTGTGGAAAAAACTGACACAAACCTCGTCGCAGGATGAGCAAAATGGCTACATGAAAGAGATTATTCAGATTGCTAAAGATAACTTCTATGTGATTGGTACTGTGGAATCCATGCCTGCCGGTGTTGTGGTGAATAATAAGCTGCACAACGTGCCTGAAAACATGCCTCAGTCATACAATTTCCCAACCCCAGGGCCAATGCGTATGAGCCAACTGTGGAAATCGAAGTAATCCCACTACTTTGATCGTTATACAGCCCCATCTTCGGATGGGGTTTTTTATTGCCCTTGATAAGCGGTTACTGCGGCCGTTGATTGTTCTTACTCGGCTTACAGTGATCACTTTGGTTTCTTGTATGCAAATTCACACGTCATTTGCACGATGAATTGTCTGAGTGTGATCACGCTTCTTAAATACGATGATGATCAACTCATCAAAAATATGAAAAAGCGTTTTAAAAATTAAATTCAATGCGTTCTAATAAAAATGAACTTGAATGAGGCTAACTCTTTGATCGACTGACTGCCCGTAACACAGGCCAAAACTTGAGATTAAAGATGAGCCATTTTGCCAGTGATTTACCGTATCGTAATTAAGGAACAGTAATGAGCAGTTTTTTTCTGTTTGCAGGTAAGCGTTTGGTGTCGATACTTGTCACGCTTTTCGCTGTCTCGATTGTTGTATTCGCCGTTATAGATCTTCCCCCCGGAGATTTTGCTTCATCAAAGATTGCTGAATTGCAATCGATGGGGCAAACCGTGGATCCGCAAATGATTTATACCATGCGCGAAATGTATGGTTTGGATAAGCCGTTGCTCGAACGCTACGCTTACTGGATGTTGGGTTTAATGACAGGTGATCTAGGTATTTCCCTGACCACCAACCAACCGGTTTGGAATACGATTGAGCCTCGTATTTGGCCCACCGTGTCACTGGCGGCCGCAGTGTTCCTCTTCCAATTTTTAATTGCTATTCCAATCGGTATGTACTCCGCATTGCGCCAATACTCGTGGGGGGATTACGTTGCCACCATCTTTGGTTTTATTGGCATGGCAACGCCGAACTTTGTTATCGCGATTGTTGCTCTGCTGATTGGCTATTACAGCTTCGATACGGTGGTTTCTGGTCTTTATTCTGAAGCGTATCTTGATCAGCCCATGTCCTGGGCCAAATTCTTTGATGCCGCTTCACGCAGTTGGATTTATATCTTGATTGTTGGGACTGCGGGATTGGCTGGCATTATTCGCATCATGCGCGCTAACTTGCTCGATGAATTGAAAAAACCGTATGTCAAAACTGCGCGAGCGAAAGGGCAAACCGAAGCGAAGCTGATCCTAAAATACCCAGTACGTATCGCAATTCTGCCGATTGTTTCAACCATAGGTTGGATGCTTCCTGCCTTACTGGGTGCTGACATCATCGTCAGTCAAGTCATGAATATTCCTACTTTGGGCCCTCTGATGTTGGCCTCTCTGCGCGCCCAAGACATGTATGTAGCGGGTGATGTCTTGCTCATCATGTCCATCTTGACCATCATTGGTACTTTAATTTCCGATTTACTTCTGTACTGGGTTGACCCTCGGGTACGAGTTGGCATCGCTAAGGAGTTTTAATTATGACAACCTCTACGATTCAAAGGGTCGGCCGCCTGTTTAGCCGTAAAAAGAAAACGCTGGATCTCTCAACGGCAACTCAGTGGCAGTTAATTGGCCTAAAAATGCGCCAACATAAGCTAGCTTGGTATAGCTTGTGGTTTCTGGTCATCGTGTACTTTATCGCTCTGTTCGCTGAGTTTTTTGCTCCATTTGAGCCAAGCGATAACTGGCGTCGTTTTACTTATGCTCCACCACAAGCGGTTAGCCTGTTTGAGCAAACGAATGCGGGCTGGCGTTGGGCTCCCCATTTGGATCTCTATACCAGCAAAACCGATCCAAGAACCTTAAAACGTCATTACGAGCTGAATTCGGATAAAAAAGCCTATTTTTCTTTCTTCGGAAAAACAGAAAGCTATGAGTTACTGGGATTCATTCCATTCAGCTACAAATTTATTGTTCCTAAAGATCCTAAACAGCCGTTCTTCATCTTAGGTTCTGACCGAATGGGACGTGATTTGTTATCTCGCCTCATTTATGGGGCGCGAATCTCGCTCTCGGTTGGTCTTATGGGGGTATTCACTACGTTTGTGTTGGGTATCTTGATCGGGGGTATTTCGGGCTATTTTGGTGGCACGATTGATAACTTTATTCAGCGCAGCATCGAATTTATGAAATCCATTCCGACATTACCGTTGTGGATGGCGTTGTCAGCCTCCTTACCGGCACAGTGGAGCTCATTAACCAAATATTTCCTCATCACCATTATTCTTGGCCTCGTGTCATGGCCTGATATGGCTCGTGTGGTGCGCAGCCGATTTATGTCACTGCGTAACGAAGAGTATGTCGCCGCCGCATGGCTGGACGGTAATAGCCCCTTTGAGATCATCCGCCGTTACATGGTACCCAACTTCCTCAGCCACATTATTGCGGTGGTGACTTTGGCGATCCCAGCGATGATTTTGGGTGAAACTGCGCTCAGCTTCTTGGGCTTAGGCTTGCAAGCTCCGATGGTCAGTTGGGGTGTGCTACTGCAAGAGGCACAGAATATTCGAGCACTGGCAGATGCCTCTTGGCTACTTATTCCAGCAGTAGCGGTTGTCGTCGTGATATTGGCAATGAACTTTGTGGGAGATGGTCTGCGTGATGCCTGCGACCCATACCATGATCAGGGAGCAAAATAATGAGTAATAAAATTCTACAAGTCATCGATCTGAATGTGAGCTTCCCAACCAGCACCGAGCATTTTCATGCGGTAAAAGGGGTATCGTTTGATCTGTATCGTGGTGAAACGCTCTCGGTGATCGGTGAATCAGGCTCTGGCAAGTCCGTGACTTCTTCGGCGATCATGCAATTGTTGGATAGACCTGGTCGAATTGATTCAGGCAAGATTCTCTATACCACAGAGACCAACGAAACCCTCGACATCGCGCAAATCGATCCTCGCAGTGCTGAAATGCGTTTATTGCGCCGCTTTAATTTCTCACTTGTATCGCAAGAGCCGATGGCGGCATTAAGCCCAGTTCATACGGTTGGCGATCAAATTAAAGAAGTATTGTACTTAGTTGAGCCAAGCATAAGCAAAGAAAATGCGCACCAAAAAGCGATTGAACTGCTTTATCAAGTGCAGATGCCAGAACCTGAGAGTCTCATTAATAAGTATTCGTTTGAGTTATCTGGCGGGCAGCGCCAACGGGTTGTGATTGCTATGGCGATCGCTTCTCGCCCTGATATCTTGATTGCGGATGAACCGACGACGGCGTTGGATGTAACCACCCAAGCGGAAATCCTGCACTTATTCGACAAGCTCCAGCAAGAGATTGGTATGGCGATTTTGTTCATTACCCATGATCTTGGCGTGGTGGCACAGATTTCTGATCGTGTCGCAGTAATGGAGAAAGGGGTGCTGGTTGAATGTGGTGACGTTCGACAAATCTTTGAAAACCCGCAACATCCTTATACCCAAAAATTGATGAAAGCCACTCGCGCGTTGGAAAAACCATCCAAGGTTAAAGTGCCTTACGCAATGCGAGAAGAGAAGAGTAATCAGCCCATTCTCGACTTACAGGGTGTCACTAAAACTTTTGAAAAGCCTGCCAAAATGTTCCAGAAAAAGAGCTGGATGACGGCTGTTGATAATGCAGATCTCACGCTCTACCCAGGAGAATCTCTGGGTATTGTGGGGGAGTCAGGTTCTGGAAAAAGTACACTTGGTCGCGCCATCTTAGGGATGTCTCCGGCGAGCTCCGGCACCATTCTCTACGTTGATGAAAAAACGGAAACTACCATTGAGCTTGCTAGTTATAAACGACAGGTGCGTGATCCTCTGTTTGCTGACATGCGTTTGATTTTTCAGGACCCGTGGTCGTCACTGAATCCAAGAATGACCGTATTCGATATCATTGAAGAGCCACTGACCAAACTACGCACCGAAATGAATAAAACTCAGCGTGAAGAGCGAGTACGTAACATCATGAAATGGGTTGGTTTACCACCTGAATTCTCAAGCCGTTATCCTCACGCCTTTTCTGGCGGTCAACGGCAACGGATCGTGATTGCTCGTGCATTGGTGACGATTCCGAAAGTGGTAATAGCGGATGAAGCTACGGCTGCGTTGGATGTTTCATTACGTTCACAAGTGCTGGATTTGCTGATTGAGTTTCAAAATATCTATGGCACCGCGTTTATTTTGATAACCCACGATATCGCGACCGTAAAGTATTTTTGCGATCGAGTGCTTGTCTTACAACATGGCAAAATTGTTGAGCAAGGCAGCGTGGATGAAGTGATATTTAACCCACAGCAAGCGTATACCAAACAATTGATCTCTGCGGTTCCTATTGCCGAGTTGCCACCTGAGGCCGTTTATCACTACGCCATGGGAAGTTGTTAAACCTCTTCGCTTGCGGCCTATATTGTTCAAAAACGCGAATATAGGCCGCAAACAGATTTTTGAAAATGTTCACGATAGTGCATTAAGTAAGGTAATTGAGGGGATTTTTGATTATGAGATGCATAACTTAACTTATGTTTTGGCTCTCTATCAATTTGTTATTGAAGCAGTTTGCGCGCAAAAGCTCGTAAAATTCACAATTTGTGTTAATTCGGGCGAGAAAAAAACAAAAAAATCGAATTCAGGTCTGTTTTTTTGTAGAACATTATTTTAGATTGGCATCTGACATTGAAACCAGTTGAATTGTTTGGACTAAATAAAGTTGGTGATTTGGACCGTTTTTGGTAGGTCATAGCAAATTTGAGCATGTCAAAAGCCGGAATTAAGTAATAGGTATAAAAAATGACAATTGATAAACAACCTGAATCTGTTTCATCGGTAATGAAAACCTTTGGTATTCTTCAAGCACTAGCAACTCAGAAAGATATTGGTATCAGTGATCTAGCACAACGTCTGATGATGTCTAAAAGTACGGTTTACCGTTTTTTACAGACGATGAAAACGATGGGCTATGTTTCTCAAGAAGGTGAAACGGAAAACTACTCACTGACATTGAAACTGTTTGAATTAGGGGCTGCGGCCTTAGAATATGTTGACTTGGTTGAACTGGCGGATGTGGAAATGCGCCGAATTTCAGATTTAACCATGGAAGCACTGCATTTGGGGGCTCTTGATGGGGATGGAATCATTTATATCCATAAAATTGATTCTAAATACAACCTGCGTATGCAATCTCGCATCGGACGCCGCAATCCGCTTTACTCGACTGCAATTGGTAAAGTGTTGCTTGCCGAGCGTAATGAAGAGGAAGTGCGCCAAATTTTGGCTGATGTAGAGTTTACTCAATCCACCGAAAATACACATAGCGATGTAGATTCATTGTTGAAAGAGTTGCCTGTTGTTAAAGAGCAAGGTTTTGCTCAAGATAATGAAGAGCAGGAAGTTGGGCTTCGTTGCCTAGCTGTACCCGTTTATGATCGTTTTAACCGTGTGGTTGCTGGCATGAGTGTTTCACTGCCAACCATTCGTTTTACTGAAGAAAAGCAGGTTGAATATGTGCAAGAGCTGCACCAGGCTGCGGCACGTATTTCTGCGAAACTAGGGTGTGCTGAATACCCTTATTTAAGTCAAAAATAAGCACTAAACGCTTTATTGATGGTGACAAGAGCAGCTTCTGGCTGCTCTTGTACTTTTCCTTTCTATGACGCTTTCTCGCATAAAATTCACGAATGAAAATTATGTTGATATTCATGGTTTTAATTCATCTTTGTTCTCCTGAGCGTTTGAACTTTCTGTGATAGATCTTGCATATCTTCAATCTATGCACCAAGTTTTAATGGTTGGCTAGGTGGCCCTCGTGTCATTTCTTTCAAATACTCTAAGACACGATCCCACCTGAAGAGGAACCGCAATTGAATGCATGAAAAACGGCAGGGGGAGTCATGACTCTAGGATTCAAAGCAAGAATTTATACCAGCGTGGTCCTTTTGGTGACCATATCACTGGTTGTTCTAGGCACTATCAATATGTTGTCTCTCAAACGAGAGATGATTGATTCATTAACCACCGAAACGCAAAACAAGCTCAACTATCATGTTTCTGAACTCGAATTCTGGGTAAAAAGCCGCTACGAAGCGGTGTCTCGTGGTGCGAAATTGTTTAATTCGCAGCTTTCCGATGCAGATAACCTCAACCAAGTCCGTTTATTAGCTGAAGCAGCCCAAATCACCAATGTGATTGTGGCCTATGAAGATGGCCGTTCTTACATGTCGTTAGATAAAGAAGGGGGCATAACCAGCGATCGATTTAAATTTACCGATCGAGATTGGTATCAGCAGGCGAAAAGTCGTCGTAGCTCCTTTTTAACGGAAATTTACCCAGATCAGGTGACGGGTAAGAAAGTCATCAGTGCTGTCACTCCTATTGTGAATCAAGGCCAATTTGTTGGGGCTTTGCTGGGTGATATCCAACTGGATGATATCATCACCCAAGTGAGTAACATGCGTTTTGCTGGTGGTGCCGCGACGCTGACTGACAAAAATGCAGTGTTTTTTGCCAGTGACGATCCAACGGATATTGGCCGTACTCCTTCCCAAGTCAGCCCCTCATTCCGTGAAATGGAAGACGGGTTCCATCGTCAACAAAGTGGTCATCTCTCCTTTCCTTATTTGGGGATTGAGTTTGATGGTTATTACAAACGCGTCAATCTGACCGATGACATGTATTGGACTCTGATGGTGTTTGTCGATAAAGGCACGGCGCTAGCGGATGTGGATGTTGCGGTGACAAATGCTGTGACCACTGGGATTGTTTTGATTGCGATCAGTATTGGGGTGATCATTCTCATCATCAACCAAATCTACAAACCTTTACTGCGCTTGAAAGCGGCGGTGTTAGATTTAGCGCAGGGCAGTGGTGATTTAACCCGTCGTCTTGAGGTGAATGGTAATGATGACTTGGCGCAGATCAGTGCGGGTTTCAACCGATTCTCGTCTAACTTACAAGATATGATGTTGCAGATATCCGATGCCACACAGGTGATTTCAAGCAGCATCGAACAGCTAAGCCATACCGCGAAAGAGAATGAGCAGATGTTGATTACTCACTCTTCGGAAACGGATCAAGTCGTTACTGCGATTACGCAGATGAGTGAAAGTGCGCGCACTGTGGCAGAAAGTGTCACCCAGTCGAATCAAATTACGGATGCAGCGAGTAAAGAAGCACAACAATCACTGGTGATTGTGAATAACGCAGTTTCAACCGTGACTTCTTTGGTCAATGATGTGGAGAAAATGTCAGAAAGCATCACGAGCATGAACCGTGATGCGAACAAAATCAGTGAAGTGCTGAGTGTGATTGGCGCAATCTCAGAACAAACTAACTTGCTTGCTTTGAACGCTGCCATTGAAGCAGCGCGAGCAGGTGAACAAGGACGCGGGTTTGCGGTGGTGGCAGATGAGGTTCGTGCCTTAGCGGCGAGAACACAAAACAGTACTACGGAGATCTCCGATATGCTCACAAAGCTACTAGAAGGCACCGACAGCGTTGTAGTGGCAATGGATCGAACAAAACAACAATGCCAAACCACGGCGGATAAAACCTCAGAAGTGTCTGGTAGTTTGAACATGATGAGTTCGTCAGTCAGTGATATTGATGATTTGAGTACGCAAATTGCTGCTGCAACTGAGGAACAAAGTACGGTGGCGGCGGAACTGAGTCGTAACATGCTGTCGATTCGGGAGATTGTCGAGTCTTTGGTGGTCAGCGGACGCCAAACGGTGGGGGCGACCGAATCGCTTTCTCAATCTAACCATGACCTAGAGCAACTGGTAAGCAAATTCAAACTGCGTTAATTAGGGTGTTTTATCATGAGTCATGCGTTATCAGATCGCTGGTTGGCTTTGCAAGCCAACCAGCTTCATCCTCGTTTTGAACAGCATTATTGTGCAGTCAAAGCGAAGTTTTTCTCACGTGATCCTGAGCTATGGCCGTTATATCGTTCATTAGAGATCCAGCCCCTGTTGCATTCACGTCGAGAAACGCCAGCGGTTAACCATCACTTATTAAAATTGCTCACTACGCGGGATGAAGTGCCACGTTTTTCACGCTATCAAGGGAAACCCTTTGATGACGTTGCCCTGTATGCAGCGCAGCATTCGAAGAACTGGGATGATCCAAGATCGGTTGAGAATGTGATTTCAACGCCCTGCGATCCTGCTATTCACGGTGGATTACTGGCAATGATTGCTAACCCCAACTTAGTGTATGGCGAATATGCGGGGATGGCGGCTGAGCTAGAAAAACTAGTGGTGCGGCAAATTGCCTCGTTGGTGGGGTATTCAACGGAGCAAGCCACGGGTATTTTTACGCAAGGCGGCACCTTTTGTAATTTGTACGGCTATCTTTTGGGGCTACGCAAAGTCATACCAGAGACCATCTCGAAAGGGATCGCGACACGCGCGTTCAAGATGCTTAATTCTGAGGCGGGGCATTACTCCAATATGACCAACTTGGCTTTGTTAGGAGTGGATGTTCAGTCGCAAGTGATCCGGGTTCGTGTGACGGACAATAATGAAATGGATCTGAACGATCTCCATCGGCAACTGAGTCAGTGCTTTGAGCAACAACAATTGGTTCCAACAATTATGCTCACATTTGGTACCACCGATACTTTCGCGTTAGATGATGTCAAAGCCGTGTATGACTTGCGTGAATCTCTTTGTCATCAGTATGCCGTGTCACGCCGCCCCCATATCCATGTCGATGCCGCAGTGGGGTGGCCCCTGCTTTTTTTCGCCAGTTATGATGTGCAACGTAACCCTTTAGCAATTAATCCCGCAACATTGGCAGCGTTAACCGAATGGTTACCTAAAATTCGTGCGTTGCAATGGGCTGACTCCTTTACCGTCGATTTCCAAAAATGGGGTTATGTCCCTTATACCTCCAGCTTGGTGATGGTAAAAAATAGCCATGACATGCAGTCGTTGAAATCAGACCCGAGTTATTTTTCGTATTTTGAAAGCACAAGGCAGCAAGAAACGCATTTGCAGGCAACGATTGAATGCTCACGTAGTGCGGTGGGGGTTTTTGCTGCGTACTCCGCATTACAGATGATGGGTATTGAAGGCTATCAAGTGATTTTGGCGCACGGTTTACAAAACGCGAGTTATTTACGCGCACAACTTGCAACGCTTCCTCACTGTAAATTGATTGCCGAGCAAAACCATGGCCCAAGTGTTGCTTTTCGCCTTTACCCACCGAATGTTAAATCAGCGCGCGAAGCGTTTGTTTTAGAGATGGATCTCAGTCAGCATCCCGATTATGTTGAAAAATTAGTTACACACACCTTGTATCATCGGCATCATTTTTTAGAACGTAAGGGAAAATCACTCAACAGCAACTGGGTAGAGTCATTAACCCGCACGCATTATGATCGTGATGGTCGGTGTTTGCATTTACCGGGTGAAAAAGTGGTGCTGATGAATCCGCATACCACGCGCACTCACCTCGATGCCTTTATGAACGACATTAGCCATCGGTGAATCAACCGAGTACGGGATTGACTGCGTGTAAATATCGCCAATTGCGGCGGATATGTAACACAATGTAAGTACCTGAAGAACAACTGTAAGAGTTGGTAAAGAGAAGCTGTGCTAGTGTCGCAGTTAGTTATACTGCGGGCTTGGTATTTATTGGGGGGACACATTATGACCAGCACCAAGTTTCTCGTTAGATTTTCCATGGCTTGTATGGCGTTTGTGCCAACGTTAGGTTTTTCGGCCCTGACGGTGATTCCTGAGCCACCACAGTTGGCTGCAAATGGATATGTTTTAATTGATTTTCACACTGGAAAAATTCTGGTCGAATACAATGCCCATCAAAAACTCAATCCGGCCAGTTTAACCAAATTAATGACTTCGTATGTCGCCGGACAAGAGATGAAGCGTGGCAATATTCACGCGGATGACCAAGTGCGGATCAGCAATAATGCCTGGGCAAAAAAATTCCCAGACTCATCAAAGATGTTCATTGAAGTAGGCACTTACGTCAATTTGATGGATCTTTACCGTGGATTAATCGTGCAGTCGGGTAATGATGCGAGCGTGGCGATTGCTGAACATGTCGCGGGCTCTGAAGGGGCATTTGTGAGTTTAATGAACTCATGGGCGCAGCAACTGGGGATGAACAATAGCTCATTTGCGAATCCACATGGGCTGGATAACCCGAATTTGTATAGCACACCCTACGATATAGCCCTGCTCGGACAAGCGATTATTCGTGATTTACCGGAAATCTATGCTCTCTATAGTGAACCATCATTCACCTATAACGGTATCACGCAATATAACCGTAATGGCCTATTGCGTGATGGCAGTATGAATGTGGATGGTATGAAAACCGGTTATACCAGTGGTGCGGGTTACAGTTTGGCCAGTTCAGCAACCAGCGGGGAAATGCGCTTAATTTCCGTCGTTATGGGAGCTAAAAGCGTTAAAATTCGTGAGGCAGAAAGCAAGCAACTACTCAGCTATGGCTTTCGATTCTTTGAGACAGTGAGCCCTCATCAAAAGGATAGCGTGGTTCAAAGTCAGCGAATTTGGTACGGAAACAAAAATGAGGTGGCGTTAGGTAGCAAAGAAACGGTGTACCTGACTCTGCCTCGAAATGATGTGAAAAAGCTCAATGCGGTGATTGAGCTAGACAAAACATTAGAAGCACCGATTAACAAAGGCGATCTGGTTGGCTCCATTCTCTACTACATTGACGATGAGAAAGTTGGGGAGGCCCAGTTGGTGGCGCAAGAATCTGTTGAGCAAGGAGGCTTCTTTAAACGTTTATCTGATTGGTTCAAGTTGCTTTTTGCAGGTTGGTTTTAGGCCGATGAGTTTAGTCTATCGATAATTATCTCACTACAAACTGGGAGTTTGATCTCAGTTTGTAGTCTGACGATCAACATACATCGCAAACTCACATCAGTTTGACACGCGCCACAGAAAATTCTGGCATTCTGCTTGCCATTCACAACCACGATGAGGAGGCTGAAATGGAACTGAACCAAGAAGACCGTAATGCACTGTACGATGTTTGGATGACAAAAAAAGCCAAAATGCATATGACCCAGATGGAGATGACCAAACGTCTTGGTGTAAGTCAGGTTGAGTTTTCAGATCTGCTGAGAGGCGATGCGCCGCTCTCCATGTCTTTTGTGAGCCGTTTTTGTCAGCATTTGCATGTTGAGCCACACAACGTGCTACCAACCTTAAAACGCAAAGCGCGGGCTGGTGAAAAATTAGTGCATCTACAAAACCGAGTGACAGTGGATGGGGATATCAAACGGGTCTATGTCGAGGGTAACCAAGTCATTATCGAATATACTCACCTCGCTAAATAGTCGCCTTTGTTTCTCGATGCTCCTCAATTAAGATTTTATATCCCAGAACGTGAAATTGCAGCCAATCAAGCGCTGCAATTTCACGTAGTATGTTCACTGCAATTCGTTTATCGCTCAGCGTAACGGTACAGCAGTTCTGTCAATTGCGTTGACCACGCTAGCGCGTTTTCAGGTTGTGTGGCAATCAGCTTTTCAACTTCGGCACAATGGGTTTCTAGATCAACAGTTTGTTCTAGATGGAAAGCGATCGCATAGAAATGCCACATCAGTAAGCGAGTCATGCGCTGAGTATTTTGCATGGCTTGATCTGTCCCTTCAAATAGAGCAGGAAGATCACCAAGGGCAATCGCATGCATTTTTACCATCGCATCAATATGAGCCATATGGGCTTTTTCTTCGCCTTCAAATTCTTCGTCATCAAAGTGATACAACTCACGCAAAATGTCTTCACTGATCAAACGATGTAAAATGCGTAAGCTGAATTCAGTCAGCTCTTCTTTGTCCATCGCACGAATGCATTGATAGGTGTAGTCTCGCTCCATGGAGTTACTCTTTTCTTAGTCAACAGAATGAAACATTGTAAAGCCTTTTTGAATGAGTGCCAGTCAATCTTATTTGAGTAAGTTGTCGATTACATTCTGCCGTGATGAGTTTCTAGAATCTTATATTCCGAACATATTCATTTTGTCTGCCAATACTATTCTGCATCATGTCAAACCTAAACCATGCTTCAATCAACCAGTTAAGTGAGGGACTATGAAAAAGACAACGTGGGTATTAGCGATGGCAGCCAGTATGAGCTTCGGCGTACAGGCTTCCGAATGGGGATATGAAGGAGAGCATGCTCCGGAGCATTGGGGCAAAGTTGCCCCTCTTTGCACAGAGGGTAAAAATCAAAGTCCGATTGATGTCGCGCAAAGCGTAGAAGCGGATCTACAGCCTTTCATGCTCAATTATCAAGGGCAAGTGGTTGGGCTGCTCAATAACGGGCACACTTTACAAGCGATAGTCAGTGGTAATAACCCACTGCAGATCGATGGCAAAACGTTTCAGCTTAAGCAGTTTCACTTTCATACCCCTTCTGAAAATTTGCTAAAAGGAAAACAATTCCCACTGGAAGCGCATTTTGTTCATGCCGACGAGCAAGGCAATCTGGCGGTTGTTGCGGTGATGTACCAAGTGGGTTCGGAAAATCCGCTGCTTAAGGCTCTCACGGCGGATATGCCGACCAAAGGGAATTCGACTCAGCTCACGCAAGGGATTCCTTTGGCTGATTGGATCCCAGAATCGAAGCACTACTATCGTTTCAATGGCTCATTGACTACGCCGCCTTGCAGTGAAGGTGTACGTTGGATTGTGTTAAAAGAGCCAGCACATTTGTCGAATCAACAAGAGCAGCAGCTTAGTGCCGTGATGGGACATAATAATCGACCCGTACAACCGCATAATGCTCGTCTTGTCTTACAAGCCGATTAAATACAAGGCTTAGCAGGCATAAAAAATGGCGTCCAAGAGGACGCCAAAATCTTCGCAGAAATTAAATTCACAGAAGTTAAATTGGGACGAGAAAAGTCTCACAACAGCGATAGTAAGCCGAGGAGTTACTATCTCTTTACTGCCGGATTTAAGATTAAATGCACTATTTGACGAGATGATGTCTGTTTTACTGCGATTTGATGACGTTCCGAAAATGATGCCATTAAAAAGGCGAGCACTCTGGCTCGCCTTTGTTAAACTAATGGTCACACGGATGACCGATTAGTCTTGATAGCTGTCAATGCTTGGGCATGAACAAACTAGGTTACGGTCGCCGTACACGTTATCGACACGGTTCACCGTTGGCCAGTATTTGCTGGCTTTGGTGTGCGCCGATGGGAAGCAAGCGATTTCACGTGAGTATGGACGATCCCAATTCTCTTCGCGCAGATCTGCTTGGGTATGTGGAGCATGTACCAGAGGGTTGCTTTCCAATGGCCATTCGCCATTTTTCACTTTGTCGATCTCGCCGCGAATCGCAATCAATGCATCACAGAAGCGATCCAGTTCCGCCAAATCTTCCGATTCAGTGGGTTCAACCATTAAGGTGCCTGCGACTGGGAATGACATAGTTGGCGCGTGGAAGCCGTAGTCCATCAAGCGCTTCGCAATATCTTCTTCGCTAATCCCGGTTTCTTCTTTCAGAGGACGGATATCGATGATGCACTCGTGTGCCACTCGACCATTCGCACCACGGTAAAGAATTGGGTAGTGCGGACGCAGACGCTCCATCACATAGTTGGCATTCAAAATCGCCAGCTTGGTGGCTTCAGCCAAACCTTCTGCACCCATCATCGCAATGTAGGCCCAAGAGATCGGCAGAATGGATGCGCTGCCAAGATCGGCTGCGGAAACTGCGAAATCAGAGCCCTCTACGCCGCCTTCAATGTGTCCCGGTAGGAAAGGCGCTAGGTGCGATTTCACACCGATAGGTCCCATGCCTGGGCCGCCGCCGCCGTGTGGAATACAGAACGTTTTGTGCAAGTTCAGGTGTGATACGTCTGAGCCAATAAAGCCCGGTGACGTTAAGCCCACTTGCGCGTTCATGTTCGCACCATCAAGGTAAACTTGACCACCTGCCGCATGCACCATTTCACACACTTCACGCACTTGTTGTTCATACACGCCATGCGTTGAAGGGTAGGTGATCATGATGCTGGAAAGATGGTCTTTGTGCTTTTCAATCTTGTCTGCAAGGTCAACCATATCAATGTTGCCGTTTTCATCGCATTTCACCACCACGACTTTCATCGACACCATTGCCGCTGTGGCAGGGTTGGTGCCGTGTGCTGAGCTTGGAATGAGACAAACATTGCGGTGGCCTTCGCCACGGCTTTGGTGATAACGCTGAATTGCAATCAAACCAGCATATTCACCGGAAGCCCCTGAGTTGGGTTGCAATGAGAAAGCATCGTAACCGGTAATCTCACACAGTTTTTGCTTCAGGTCTTCAGCCAATGCCGCATAGCCCGCAGCTTGTGCTTTTGGTACAAACGGATGCAGTGCGCCAAACTCAGGCCAAGTGACAGGGATCATCTCCGCCGTGGCGTTGAGCTTCATGGTGCAACTGCCCAGTGGGATCATGCCGTGAGTCAGAGAAAAATCTTTGTTTTCCAGATGCTTCATATAACGCAGCATCTGAGTTTCACTGTGGTGCGTGTTAAACACAGGGTGAGTCAAAAACGCGCTTTGGCGACGGCAGCTTTCTGGAATCGCTGCGAGCTCATTGGCAGCAATGCAGTTTGAAAGCGCATGAACCTCTTCTTTAATGCCAAAGATGGTAAATAGCGCTTCAACGTCTGCCACTGTTGTGGTTTCATCAAAGCTCACGCCAAGCTGATTAGGCAGTTTACGCAGGTTGATGTTCGCTTGTTGCGCAGCTTGGTACAGAGCATCGGTTTTTGCACCTGTATTGATCGCCAGCGTATCAAAGAAATGCTGATGCGCCAGTTCGTAACCCGCTTTGGTTAAGCCAGCAGCAAGAATCGCGGTGAGGTGGTGAGCGCGGCGCGCAATAGTGCGCAGACCTTGTGGACCATGGTACACCGCATAAAACGCAGCCATGTTGGCCAGCAGCGCTTGCGCGGTACAGATGTTGGAGGTCGCTTTTTCACGGCGAATGTGTTGCTCACGGGTTTGCATTGCCATACGTAAGGCTTGATTGCCTTTCGCATCAATCGAGACACCGATCACACGTCCCGGCATGGTGCGTTTGTGCGCATCACGTGTTGCCATGAAAGCCGCGTGTGGACCGCCGTAACCCATAGGTACACCAAAGCGCTGTGCCGAACCAATCACTACATCTGCGCCCATTTCACCCGCAGGTTTGAGCAGCACACTGGCGAGCAAATCGGTCGCCACGGTGACTAAGGTTTTGTTGGCTTGTGCTTTGGTGATGATGTCAGTTAGATCGCGCACTTCACCGGTAGTGCCTGGGTATTGCAGCAGTGCACCAAAGGCTTCTTGCTGGGTGATGTTGTCAATCGAATCCACTTTCACATCAAAGCCAAGGAATGCGGCGCGGGTTTTCACCACTTCAATGGTTTGTGGATGTACGTCATCGGCAACAAAGAACAGGTTGCTTTTGCTCTTGCCTGCGCGTTGGCACAGTGCCATCGCTTCCGCCGCTGCTGTGGCTTCATCCAGCAGTGACGCGTTCGCAATCTCCATCGCGGTTAAATCCATCACCATCTGCTGATAGTTAAGCAGCGATTCAAGACGGCCTTGCGAGATTTCTGGCTGATAAGGAGTGTAAGCGGTGTACCAGCCCGGGTTTTCCATCACGTTACGTAAAATGACGTTAGGAGTGAAGGTGTTGTAGTAACCCTGACCGATGAAAGTACGTTTAATCTGATTAAGCTTAGCGAACGATTGGATGGTCGCTAGCATGTCAGCTTCGCTTTGAGCTGGCGCGAGCTGCATTGGCGCTTCTAAACGGATTTGTGCAGGCACGGTTTGGGCGATCAGCGCATCCAAACTTTCCGCATTCACCGTTTCAAGCATGGTAGCTTGTTCTTGTTTATCTGGCCCGTTGTGGCGTGCAACGAACTCATTTTGTGTGCTTAGGCTGTGAAGTAATTCTGTCATTGTCCTTTACCTTCTTTCCATGTGAGCATGCGAACAACCTTGGTGGAATCACCACTCACTTGGCGATCAAACATCACTCATTTGCGGTGAGTGACTTTGAAAAAAAGCCGCCTTAAGGGCAGCTTTTTCATGCATGTGGCGCTTAGTCTTCTTCGATTGAAGCAAGATACTCTTCAGCGTCTTTCAGATCTTTCAACTCATCTGGATCTGACATTTTCACTTTGACGATCCAACCGCCATCGTAAGGCTCTTCATTAATCAGCTCTGGGCTGTTTTGCAGCTCTTCGTTGACTTCAATCACCGCGCCAGTCACTGGGGCGTAGATGTCAGAAGCGGCTTTCACCGACTCAACCAGTGAAAAACTGTCACCAGCGTCAATTTCGGCATCGATTTCAGGTAACTCTACAAACACTACGTCACCGAGCATTTCTTGGGCGTGCTCAGAGATGCCGATGGTTACTGTACCGTCACCGTTGTCGCGAACCCATTCATGGCTTTCTGTGAACTTCAGTGTCTTGTCCATTGCGTATTCTCCAAAAAATATCGTACTGATAAAAAGCTATTGATAGAGCGGGAAGCGTTGGCACAGTGCTTTCACTTGTTTACGCACTTGTTGCTCAACGTCTGGGTTGCCTTCTGGGCTGGCCACCAAACCATCCAGAACATCCCCAATCCACTCACCGATGAGTTTGAATTCTTCACGACCGAAACCACGGCTGGTTCCGGCAGGCGTACCTAAACGAATGCCCGATGTAATCATAGGCTTCTCTTCGTCAAATGGGATGCCATTTTTGTTACACGTGATTCCGGCACGCTCTAAGGCTTGTTCAACTTGGTTGCCTTTCAAACCTTTAGGTCTAAGGTCGACCAACATGAGATGCGTATCCGTTCCGCCAGTCACAATGTCACACCCGCGAGTTTGCAACACTTCAGCCAGCACTTTTGCGTTATCGATCACCGAATCAATATAAGTACGGAATTCAGGGCCGAGCGCTTCACCAAATGCCACTGCTTTAGCGGCGATCACGTGCATCAGTGGGCCACCTTGTAAACCGGGGAACACCGCAGAATTGATCTTTTTGTGGATCTCTTCGCTGTTGGTCAAAATCATGCCGCCGCGCGGGCCACGTAGAGTTTTGTGTGTGGTAGTGGTGACGACATGAGCATGCGGCAGCGGGCTTGGATGTGCGCCAGTTGCTACCAATCCGGCAATGTGCGCCATATCGACCATTAACAGCGCGCCAACTTCGTCCGCAATCGCGCGAAATTGAGCAAAATCGATAGTGCGAGGAATGGCACTGCCGCCTGCGATGATCATTTTGGGTTTGTGCTCTAACGCCAGTGCACGAACAGAATCGTAGTTAATCTCGAGAGTTTGACGATCCACACCGTATTGCACCGCATTGAACCATTTACCTGAAAGAGCAGGGCGCGCACCATGGGTGAGATGACCGCCCGCATCCAGTGACATACCCATAATGGTATCGCCCGGTTGCAGCAGAGCAAGCATCACAGCGCCATTGGCTTGAGCGCCTGAGTGTGGTTGAACGTTTGCGTATTGACACTGAAAAAGCATTTTGGCGCGTTCGATAGCAATCTGCTCTACGCTGTCAACATGCTCACAACCGCCGTAGTAACGACGGCCGGGATAACCTTCGGCGTATTTGTTAGTCAGGCAAGTGCCTTGCGCCTGCATTACGGCTTTAGAGACGATGTTTTCAGAGGCAATCAGTTCGATCTGTTCATTTTGGCGGGTGTATTCAGCTTGAATGGCGGCAAATACCGCATCGTTGGTCGCCGCCAGTGGGGTAGAGAAGAAGTTCTCAAGGCTAACGTTGGGATAAGCTTTGTTTAGATTTGCATTCATAGTAGATGGCCTTCCAATCTGATAACCGCACTAAGATGGGGTTATCGCTCCTTTTTCTGATCGCAATACTCATCGCGATCGGCTGAGTCATTCCTAATCTTGATTGCCCTAAACCTTGGCAACATAACCCCAATCCGTAGGGTCGAAAACTCACGGTGATAAACTGAAAAATCAGCTAAGAGCCGCGAGTGATTGCATCTCTTCATCTAACAAGTCGGTAACATACTCTTTGCTTACAGAACAATCAATCAAAAATTTCCTATAGGAAACATGGTTTCTGATCTGCTTAGCAAAAGTGGCTTTATTTCTTTGTGTACTCTTTAATCAACAAATCGCTTCATGCCACAATGCTCGGCACACAGGAAGTTTTACAACCAGAGGGAAAGCATGTCAGAAGACATTTATGATGAGTACCCATCCATCACTTTGGCGCGTGAATCGGGCGAACAAGGCATCGAGCCACTCAAGCTGGGTCAGCGGATCAAAGATATCCGCACGCGATTAGGTATTACGCTTGAAGAAGCTAGCCAGCGCACTGGGCTCGCTCGCTCTACACTGAGCAAAATTGAAAACGAGCAGATTTCGCCAACCTTTCAGGCCATGCAGAAATTGGCGCATGGCTTGCAGATTGACATGCCGCAACTCTTTGAGCCACCAAAGAAAATTGTTGCGACAGGGCGGCGAGACATTACCCGTAAAGAAGCAGGAAAACCGCACCCAACACAAACCTATGAACATGAATTGCTCGCGACTCAACTTTCTAACAAAAAGATGATGCCGTTCAAAAGCCGTGTGCGTGCCAGAGCGTTTGAAGAGTACAGCGATTGGGTGCGTCACGATGGTGAAGAGTTTTTGCTGATCCTCGAAGGTGCAGTGATGTTCTACAGCGAATTTTATGAGCCAGTACATTTGGCGGAAGGGGACAGTGTGTATTACGACGCCAACATGGGACACATGCTGGTTTCGGTGAGTGAAGAAGATGCGCTGATTCTCTGGGTAACCGCAAGATAGCGTGTTTCCTATCCGAAAGATCCGCTTATAGAGACAGAGAAAGTGGAGTCGATCGGTAGTGATTTTTGATAACCGTTTCTTAACAATGTTGTTAACTGTGATGGTGAGCACTGTTTTAATTTGGTGAATCCTCTAAAACGAGCTCGGCTTGTTTATTATCGGAAACATAGTTTCCTCACTAAAGGAATCTTGCCACGGTAGATTGCGCCAAAAGCGCAGCTTTGGCTTATATGGAGAACAAGAATGACTGAACAACACGAAACCTTACTGACGACACCGCTACATGCGCTACACATTGAAGTTGGCGCAAAGATGGTGCCTTTTGCGGGCTACGATATGCCAGTTCAATATGCCCTTGGGGTGAAAAAAGAGCATTTACACACCCGTGAAGCAGCCGGTCTGTTTGATGTTTCCCACATGGGGCAACTGCGTTTGTACGGTGCTCAAGCGGCTGCCGCATTAGAAAGCTTGGTTCCGGTTGATATTATTGATCTCCCTGCTGGCAAACAGCGTTATGCGTTTTTCACCAATGCCCAAGGTGGCATCATGGACGATTTGATGGTGGCCAATATGGGGGATCATCTATTTGTAGTGGTGAACGCGGCGTGTAAAGCGCAAGACATTGCTCATCTAAAAACGCATCTGCCTGCGGATGTTGAGATGGAAGTGATTGAAGATCGTGCTCTGCTCGCGCTGCAAGGTCCGAAAGCCGCGCAAGTGCTCGCACGTTTGCAACCTGCCGTTGCCAAGATGCTGTTTATGGATGTTCAACTCCTTGAGATCGATGGTGCAGAATGTATTGTCAGTCGCAGTGGCTACACCGGTGAAGATGGCTACGAAATCTCAGTGCCTGCAGATAAAGCGGCGGCACTAGCTCGTAAACTCACTGATTTTGCAGAAGTAGAGTGGATTGGCCTTGGCGCGCGCGACTCACTGCGTTTGGAGTGTGGCTTGTGTCTCTATGGACACGATCTTGACCCAACCACAACGCCAGTCGAAGCTAGCTTGCTGTGGGCGATTCAGCCTGTTCGCCGCAAAGGTGGTGCGCGTGAAAGTGGTTTCCCTGGTGCAGAGATTATTCTCAGCCAGATTGAAACCAAACAAGTCAGCCGTAAACGCGTAGGTTTGGTCGGACAAACCAAAGCACCAGTACGCGAAGGCACCGAGCTGTTTGATGCGCAGGGCAACAAAATTGGTGTTGTGACCAGTGGTACTGCAGGCCCAACGGCCGACAAACCAGTTTCAATGGCTTATGTCAGCAATGAGCACGCCGTTTTAGGCAGTGAAGTGTTTGCCGAAGTGCGCGGGAAGATGCTGCCAATGACTGTCGAAAAAATGCCTTTTGTGCCTCAGCGTTATTATCGCGGAGCATAATCTAATCAGTGTCGTTCCTATGAATAGCGCTTATTAACAAAGGAAGGGAAACCTTCCTTTGTGCTTTTTGAAACCTAGGTTTACAGCCTGAGCTAACCGAGAAAGCGGTTGTCATTTCAGCTTATTGGTTTATGATGCTGCAACGTACTTAAGCTGGTGCATCCGTATTTGCGCCAAAATTTGTACCGAATTTTTTGAACTCGTTACGCCGCTATTTATTACAGAATGAATTTAAAGCGTAATTTTTTCACACAAGTGTTGCTTGGTGTGCAACACCACTGTAAGGATAATACATGCCTATTATTACTCTTCCTGACGGTAGTCAGCGTCATTTTGACAACCCAGTATCTACTCTCGAAGTTGCCCAATCTATCGGTCCAGGTCTTGCGAAAGCGACCATTGCAGGTCGTGTGAATGGTGCTCGCGTTGATGCTTGCGATCTGATTGAACACGATGCCAGCCTAGAAATCATCACGACTAAAGATGAAGTAGATGGTCTGGAAATCGTGCGTCACTCATGTGCGCACTTGCTTGGCCATGCGCTTAAGCAACTTTACCCAAATGCGAAAATGGCGATCGGTCCAACCATCGACAGCGGTTTTTACTACGACATCGATCTTGAGCAGTCTCTCTCTCAAGAAGATCTTGAGAAAATCGAAGCTCGCATGGTTGAGTTAGCAAAAACCAAATACGCGGTTGTCAAAAAGAAAGTGAGCTGGCAGGAAGCGCGCGATACCTTTGAATCGCGTGGCGAAAGCTACAAAATCGAAATTCTTGATGAAAACGTGGCGCGTGATGATCGTCCAGGTCTTTACCATCACGAAGAATACATCGACATGTGTCGTGGTCCACACGTACCGCACATGGGCTTTTGTCAAAACTTCAAATTGCTGAACATTGCTGGTGCATACTGGCGTGGTAACAGCGACAACAAAATGCTGCAACGTATCTACGGTACCGCGTTCCATGATAAGAAAGCTCTCCAAGCGCATTTAACTCGCCTTGAAGAAGCAGCAAAACGTGACCATCGTAAAATCGGTAAGCAACTTGATCTGTTCCATATGCAGCAAGAAGCGCCGGGCATGGTGTTCTGGCACCACAATGGTTGGTCAATCTTCCGTGATCTGGAAATCTTTATTCGTCAAAAATTGAACGAATACGGTTACCAAGAAGTAAAAGGTCCATTGATGATGGATCGCGTGCTTTGGGAACGTTCAGGTCACTGGGACAAATACGCTGATGCGATGTTCACCACTTCATCAGAAAACCGTGAATACGCGATCAAGCCGATGAACTGTCCGGGTCACATCCAGATTTTCAACCAAGGTTTGAAATCTTACCGTGATCTGCCATTGCGCATGGCTGAGTTTGGTTCCTGTCATCGTAACGAGCCATCGGGTTCACTACATGGCATCATGCGTGTGCGTGGGTTTACTCAAGATGATGCACATATCTTCTGTACTGAAGACCAAATTCAGCAAGAAGTGACTTCGTGCATCAAGATGGTGTATGACACCTACACGACTTTTGGCTTCCAAAACATCGTGGTGAAGCTGTCTACTCGCCCTGAAAAGCGCGTGGGTAGCGATGAAATTTGGGACAAATCAGAACAAGCGCTGATCGATTCTCTGAAGGCAATGGAAATTCCATTTGAAATTCAGGAAGGCGAAGGTGCGTTCTATGGTCCGAAAATTGAGTTTACACTCTATGACTGTTTAGATCGTGCATGGCAATGTGGTACAGTGCAGCTCGATTTCAACTTGCCTACACGTTTAGGTGCCACTTACGTTGGTGAAAGCAATGAACGCTTAATTCCGGTGATGATCCACCGGGCGATTTTGGGTTCACTTGAACGCTTTATCGGTATTCTGATTGAAGAATACGCAGGATTCTTCCCAACTTGGTTGGCGCCAGAGCAGGCTGTTGTTGTAAATATCACGGATAAACAAGCCGACTATGCTCATGAAGTCGCTCAAAAGCTACAAAAATGTGGCATTCGAGCAAAAGCGGACTTGAGAAATGAGAAAATAGGCTTTAAAATCCGCGAACACACTTTGAAGCGTGTTCCGTACATGTTAGTTTGTGGCGACCAAGAGATGGAAGCCGGCGAAATTGCAGTACGTACACGTAAAGGTAAAGATCTTGGTAAATTTAAATTGGATGATTTTATCGAACATATCCAAGCTGAGATTGTAAGCCGTAAGCTTAATCTGGAGGAATAAACTATTAAAGGCGGAAGACGTGGCCAAGTTCCGGTCAAGCAAAACCAGCACCGTTTAAACGGTGAAATTCGTGGCGTTCGTGAAGTTCGTTTAACTGGCGCAGACGGTGAGTCTGTAGGTATCGTTTCGATCCAAGAAGCACTGGCTACAGCTGAAGAATCTGGTTTGGATCTCGTTGAGATCAGCCCTAACGCCGAGCCACCAGTCTGTCGTGTTATGGACTATGGCAAGTTCCTCTTTGAGAAGAGCAAGGCTACAAAAGAGCAGAAGAAGAAGCAAAAGCAGATCCAGATTAAGGAACTCAAATTCCGCCCTGGAACTGATGTGGGAGATTATCAGGTAAAACTACGCAACCTGATCCGTTTCCTAGAAGAAGGCAACAAAGTGAAAGTAACTATTCGCTTCCGTGGCCGAGAGATGGCTCACCAAGACATCGGTGTAGACGTTTTGAATCGACTGAAAGAGGACACTGACGAATTCGCAGTGGTTGAGTCTTTCCCGACCAAAATTGAAGCACGCCAGATGATCATGGTGTTAGCCCCTAAAAAGAAGTAATTAACGGCATTACAAGTAATGAACCTAGCCGTTGAAAGGCGGCTGGGTTTTATTCGCCTTAATTACATTGTTATTTAACTACTACAATGCGGAGTTATTCATCATGCCTAAGATGAAAAACAACAAAGGTGCTGCTAAGCGTTTCAAGAAAACTGCTGGTGGTATTAAGTACAAGCACGCTACTAAACGTCACATTCTGACTAAGCGTACTACTAAGAACAAGCGTCAGCTGCGTCCAAACGCCATTCTGCCTAAGTGCGAACTGGCTGCTGTAGCACGTATGCTTCCATACGCTTAATTCTTTTTAGTTTAATATTCGTTTAGTTTAGGAGAGACATAATGCCTCGCGTAAAACGTGGTGTACAAGCTCGTGCACGTCATAAGAAAGTTTTAAAACAAGCTAAAGGTTACTACGGTGCACGTTCACGTGTTTATCGTGTAGCGTTCCAAGCAGTTATTAAAGCTGGTCAATACGCTTACCGTGACCGTCGCGCTAAGAAACGTCAATTCCGTCAACTGTGGATTGCACGTATCAACGCAGCTTCTCGTCAAAATGGTCTATCTTACAGCCGTTTCATCAACGGTCTGAAGAAAGCATCTATCGAGATCGATCGTAAGATCCTTGCTGATATCGCAGTATTCGACAAAGCAGCATTCGCTGTTCTCGTTGAAAAGGCGAAAGGCGCTCTGTAATATAGCGTGTTATTAAGAAAGGGGAGCATTTATGCTCCCTTTTTTCTATCTAATGTTTTGGTATTTGTAACAATATCAAATTTATAGTCGTGATAATGGACTCAGTACGCCACTGGCTCCTCGATCTAAGACATGGGTATAAATCTGTGTTGTTTTCACATCAGTATGCCCCAGTTGTTCTTGTACGGTTCGAATATCAGCACCTACTTCAAGCAAATGTGTCGCAAATGAATGCCTGAGAGTGTGACAAGTAACAGTTTTTTCAATCCCCGCTTCTTGAGCCGATCTTCTCACCGCTTTTTGTAGTACCGTTTCGTTCATATGATGACGGCGCATGACATCAGATTCCGGATCTAGAGATAACTGAAAGGATGGAAAAAGATAATGCCAACGAAACTCATAAGGAGCATTCGGATATTTTTCTTTTAAGGCTGTTGGCAACCAAACTCCACCGTAATTTTTTTGGTGCAAGTCTCTATCGTAATAGCGTTTTACCAGCGCAATTTGCTCTTTAAGATGGGGATAGAGTTCTTTCGCTAGAGTGACAGTGCGATTTTTCCCACCTTTACCTTGCCATATTCTGATCGCACCATAGTCAAAGTCGACATCCTGAACCCTTAAACGAATACATTCCATCAAGCGTAAACCTGAACCGTAGAGTAACTTGATGGGTAGCTGATACTTAGGATCAACAACTTCAAGCAATCGTCGAATTTCATCTCTAGTCAATACAACCGGTAACTTTCGTTCTAGTTGCGAGCGTTGGAAGCGGATCTCAAGAGAAAGGGGTGTTTTCAGAATTTCTTTGTATAGAAAACTGAGTGAGTTCAAGGCCAGTGACTGAGTCTTTGTGGCCACTTTACCTTGCACGGCCAAGTAGGTTAAAAACTCTTCGACTTCTTGATCTCCCATCAAACTAGGGTGTTTTTTATTATGAAAATGAATGTAACGTGTGATCCAATGAAGGTAAGCTTCTATAGTTTTTTTGGCATAGTATCGAGTTTGCATAAATTCGCGAACACTTAACAAAAACTGGGATTTCATATAGTTCTCACTGAATTTTTACCTGGTTATTCATACAGTATTCATTGGTTGTTTTTATGTCAAGAGACTAAGGGGTTAGCCGCGGTATATATAATGAGATTTATGGTCACTGTGATACTCAACATACTGATTTAGATGGTTGTTATGGTAGTATGCACTCAGTGGTCTATTAATTAGATAGCGGTAGCCTACCAGCTGGAAAGGTAAGAAGCTGCCTAGAAAGCGTTATGTTTATCGGAGAAGTTCATGGTCAATTGGCCTTGTATTTTGAAATTAGATGGTGACGATGAGCTTGTTTATTTGGACTCTGAGGCTGATTTGAATTGCGAGTGTGTGGATCTGATCGTTAGTCCGAGCGATCGAGTCATTGATTCTGAAGGTTTTGTCTATTCAATAGTTTCAAATAACTCAGCAGTTAGCTTGATTGGAAATTCAACCCAGATTTCAGCAGAGGAAGCGTCTAGGTTGATTCAACGTCATGAGTTTTGTTTAGCGGAAGTCTGTTTGACAAAAATTCAGTTTAAAACAGTCGCTGAAGCATTTAACTGTTTGAAATCTTAGGCTAAATAAACATAACAAGCACCTCAAGAGGGACTGTCAACGCGTGGCGTTTCCAGTCCCATTGAGCCGCGGTGGTTTCGGCTGTTGTGTTTGAGTTTAGTGTTAATGCGTTGTCAGCCCCTTAGGCGGGCGTTATGTGCTTTTGCCTAGAAATTAGGAAATTCACAATGATTAAGTTACGTCAAAGTGGAAAGGTGTTCAGTATGGATAGTTTTGAGTCAAAAGGTGAGTTGTTACGAAATCACGCCAAAGGTTTAGTTGTTGAGTTTATGCAAAGTCATCCTGACTGCTCCCCAAACAGCCTTGGAATGAAGCAGGCAGAAATTTTTAGGCGTTGTGGTCTTGGCTGGGGAGAGCAGCGTAAAGCAAGCCCATCGAACCAGCAATATTGGCTAGTAGCCTTGCTACGACAGCTTGAGCAAGAAGGTGTAGTTGTTCAGGTGGTAGAGTCTGGTCCTTGGAGACTCTGCTAACTCAAAGAGTACGCACATAACAAACGGTTCAAGAGGGACAACCAACGCGTGGCATTTTTACTATGCGTTGGTTTTTGTGGTTACTGTGTTATGCGGAAGCTTGGTGTAGCGTTGGTTGCCCCTTAACCGGGCGTTAGGTCACGACGGGATCACATGAGCAATGTAAGATGGTGTCGAGTGAGTATTGAAGAGCAAATAGGGCATAGAGGAAATAAGGCAAAAAGGACGAATATTAGTCATTTCTATGATACCCTTGAGGCGCTTTCGTGCGCACCTTAATCGGGGCACGATTGAAGAGTGACGCCCGCAAGACCTCAAGGTAGAGCTATGACAAATACTTCGGCTTCGATTTTTGTCTTTTTCTTCAATTCCATTTGATAATCAATAATTAACGAGAGACCTTGTACGAATTTGGTCGTGACCTAACAATCGATTCAAGACAGATTCGCAACGCATAGCATTAGCGTCATGCTTGAACATGAGTGTTTACGTTGTTATGCGTTGAGTTGGTTTAGGCGTTGCTCACTGCTTAATCGGGCGTTAGCTTCTTAAAGGCTGGAATCATAAAAATCCAAACTCAATCGTTCTGAAAAATCAGCTTTTAGCGTTCAACTTGCACAAGTTGGCTTTCGAGTTTGTCGGATTCTGACTTGGTAGAAAGTGTTGAATGCTCAGCAGTTTCAAAGTCGCTGAAAACCATCAAGTTTCGATGCTTCAATGTTGTTGGATGCTCCACACGGAAAGTTTCGTTTCACAAAGGCTGCATTGTCGCTGAAATCGCGCTTTCTTTGTCGGAAATTCGGTAAGTGGCCAACTTAACCTTGATCACTGCGAGTTTTGGCTGCTCACTTCACAGCTTTTGGTGTTGGACGTGTGTTTGAGTGATGCTTTTGCGTAAAATGCATTTCAAGCAAATATGTTTAAAAAATCATTGGTAAACAATGGGCTACGAAGCTAACAAACGCCTCAAAGGGACTTCCAACGCGTGGCGTTTTCAGTCCCAATGAGCCGCGGTGGTTGCATTTGTTGTGTTTGAGTTTAGTGGTGATGCGTTGTCAGCCCCTTAGGCGGGCGTTATGTGCTTTCGGAGAAAACGATGAATAAGTGTCTAATCATCATATTAGCTAGTCTTTCGCTTGGTGCTCTTGCTGAAGAAGAGTCCATTGACTGTGATAATGCGATGACCACAATCGAGATAAACCAATGTGCCGCTATTGAATTAGAGTCAGCACAAGTTAAATTAGACAAATATCTAAACACTAGCTTTGAGCACAACTCTCATGACCCAGAACTGATCGCAGCAATTAAGCTTGCTCAACAGGATTGGCAAGCATATATGTCCTCTCACTGTGATTCGGTTTATACGCAATGGCGTGATGGAACTATTCGTGGAATTATGGCGATATCGTGCAAAACTAAGTTAACTAAGCAAAGAACGCACGAGTTATGGGAAAACTTTTTAACTTATATGGACAGTACACCACCAGTTTTACCGGAGCCAAGTGTAGAGTAGGTTTCAACCACGCACATAACAAACTGTTCAAGAGGGATTCGCAACGCGTGGTATTTTTACTATGCGTTGTTTTTAGTGATTAAGGTGGTATGCGGCGGCTTCGGTATTGCGTTGCTCACCCCTTAACAGGGCGTTAGCTTCTTAAAGGCTAAAATCATCAAAATCCAAACTTCTTGTTCTTAAAAATCAGCTTTTAGTGTTCAAATTGCACAATTTGGCATTTGAATTTTGCTAGATGCTGATTTGGTAGAAAGTGTTGAATGCTCAGCAGTTTCAAAGTCGCTGAAACCCATCAAGTTTCGATGCTTCAATGTTGTTGGATGCTCCACACGGAAAGTTTCGTTTCACAAAGGCTGCATTGTCGCTGAAATCGCGCTTTCTTTGTCGGAAATTCGGTAAGTGGCCAACTTAACCTTGATCGCTGCGAGTTTTGGTTGCTCACTTCACAGCTTTTGGTGTTGGACGTGTGTTTGAGTGATGCTTTTGCGTAAAATGCATTTCAAGCAAATTTGTTTAAAAATCATTGGTAAACAATGGGCTACGAAGCTAACAAACGCCTCAAAGGGACTGCCAACGCGTGGCGTTTTCAGTCCCATTGAGCCGCGGTGGTTACGGTTGTTGTGTTTGAGTTTAGTGGTAATGCGTTGCCAGCCCCTTAGGCGGGCGTTAAATGCACGAGGAATAATTAGGATGAGAGAAGCTCAAAGAATGAAGTTGTTTCGTTCTAAAGTTGGAAAAGCTGAGAAAGCATCGAATAGACGTAGCTATATTTGTATGAAAAGAGGCTGTGCGAATAAAGCAATTAAATCCCACTCCCAACAAAAAATGTGTCAACTAGCATCAATAGCCGAGGACTCTTGGGTATACAGTATCGATAAAGGGCTATACCAAATGTTTTCGGGTAAACCCCGAGAGATTCTTGTGAAAAAGACAATAACAGAATCTAGTCGTTATAAAGGTTATTGCAATGGACACGATACGGAAATATTTTCAGAGATTGAAAATGATAATCTTGATGTGTCGTTGGCAAAGCATAACTTATTATTATTGCTACGCTGCGTTAGTTATGAGGTCGCAAATAAAAGAGATGCGTACCTCAGACAACAAGACTTATTGGAGCATGCTGGTGAATTGATGTCATGGGATGGTCGTAAAAACTACGAGGCATCTGGTTTTGGTATGAGACTGTTCCTTGAGAAAGATGCACCTTATTACTTTGAATTGTTAGACCAAATTGAAAGCTCAGGCTGTTACGATGGCATCGAATTCAATTCGTTCACTATCAATAAAAATTTGGGAGTATCAAGTACGACTTGTTTTTCCCCATTTAGAACTCAGCATAGTGATTGGATGTCGGAGAACTTCGATAAACCTCAGCCCTTTGTTTCGTTAAGTGTCGTTCCTACCCTAGATAAGACTCATGTATCATTCTGTTGGTTTAAGGAATTTAGTCAGCATTGTTCCGAGTTTCGACTCCTTACTCCGGAAAGCGCGAATATAATCGAATTAATCAATATGTATATCTTTACTGAATCTGAGGATGTTTGTGTAGCCCCTTCTTTGTGGGAAAAGTTGACCTCTAGTGAACGACAGCAAATATACAAACATATGGGGAACAGCGATACACTAGAAAACTTACCAAATATTCCGTTGGTACTGGAAGCAAAGTGCATTTAACAAACAATTTAAGAGTGATTCAGCACGCGTGGCATTTTTATTATGCGTTGATTTTAGTGATTAAGGTGGTATGCGGTAGCATTGGTATTGCGTGCTTCACACCTTAATTGGGCGTTATGTGCTTTTTTGTTCAACATACCTTTTCTTCTTATTCATCCCTAATTAATTCAGTTTGTTACGTTCTCTTTGTCATGACTTTTATTGAATGCTGTTTGGCATAATATGCCCCCAAGGCGCCGACTCTTAATCTAGACAGACCTGCATTTGTCGTAAGCAAAATCGTTGGCTATTCAGTCTATTACCCTTACTTAAAGGGTTTGAGGATCCCGATACTCTTACTGATGACCATTGTAAGAAACTCCGAATTAGAAACGTAAAGCGGTGTAAGCTCTCAATCGTAGGTTTCTAGAATTGAAAATATGCCATAAAAGGCATTACAGTCAGGCACATAACAAACGCTTCAAGCGGGACTGTCAACGCGTAGCGTTTCCAGTCCCATTGAACCGAAGTGGTTACGGCTGTTGGTTTAAGCTGTGCGGTAGCGTTGCCAGCCCCTTAAGCGGGCGTTAGCTTCTTAAAGGCTGGAATCATTAAAATCCAAACTCAGTCGTTCTGAAAAATCAGCTTTAAGCGTTCAAGTTGTACAATTGGGCTTTTGAGTTTTGCTTAATGTTGATGTGGTAGAAAGCGTTGAAAGTTCAGTCGTTTCAAAGTCGCTAAAAACCAACAAGCCTCGAAGCTTCAATGTTGTTGGATGCTCAACACGGTCAGTTTGGCTTTATAAAAGACTGCATCATCGCTGTGATCTGGTTTTCTTTGTCGCGGACTTTTAACCGTGGCCAACTCAACCTTGATCGTTTTGAGTTTTGGCCGCTAACTTCACAGCTTTTGGCGTTGGACGTGTGTTTGTATGATGCTTTTGCGTAAAATGCCTTTCAAGACAATGTGTTAAAAAATCATTGTTAAACAATAGGCTACGAAGCTAACAAACGCCTCAAGAGGGACTGTCAACGCGTGGTGTTTCCAGTCCCAATGAGCCGCGGTGGTTACAGTTGTTGTGTTTGAGTTTAGTGGCAGTGCGTTGCCAGCCCCTTAGGCGGGCGTTAAGTTTCACGAGGTAACTATGAACGATAGGTTTAAATCTTGGGTTGCAATGGCTAGCCATTTCATTGGTGAGCACTTTGATCATTGCAAGCCTTTTCTAGATAAAGATTTTCAAAACATGCATCCCATGGTTAGGTTTGTAAGTACCCAGTTGTATTTATCCTGTCACTTTAGCTCAGAGAGTTCGCTTATTTTGTTACAGCACGGTCAAGAGTGGGATGCTGAAATTATTAACCGTACAATAATTGAAGGTGTTACCAAGTACATCTACATGCTGAATGGCTCTGAAGAGGAAGTGCTAAAGAAAGTTAATGAATATTGGGAGATTCTTCCCAGTTACTCTGCTATTAAACGAAGTGATCGTGCGAGTTCTTTGTTAGCAGAAGTGGACCCACAAGATATGCATAATGATCTGCTCCAGCCAGACTGGACACTTCATTAAGCGACATTTTGTTGTTCAAAGTTAACTGGGCTTAGATACCCAAGAGCACTGTGCCTTCTCATCCGATTATAATCAACCTCTATATACTCGAAGATCGTTTGGCGCATCTGGTCTCTCGTCATAATCGGCTCATATTGGATCGCTTCCACTTTCATAGAATGGAAGAAGCTCTCAACACAAGCATTGTCCCAGCAATTTCCTTTCCTACTCATACTTTGTTCTAGATTATAAGCAGTTATGAGATCTCGATAATCTTTTGAGCAGTACTGACTACCTCGATCACTATGAACGATAACCTGCTCGGGGAATCCGCGACGGAACATCGCCATTGATAGCGCATCACAGACCAGCGTAGCCGTCATTCTGGTATCCATAGACCATCCAATTACTTGTCTTGAGTAAAGGTCAATAATTACCGCCAAGTACAGCCAGCCTTCGCTTGTCGCTATATAGGTGATGTCTCCAGCCCATTTTTCATTCGGAGCAGATGCGCTAAAGTTCTGAGCCAACAGGTTTGGAGCAACAGGCATTTGATGCTTGCTGTCCGTAGTGCACTTAAACTTGCGTGCCGCTTTCGGCGTTAAATCTTGACGCTTCATACTGGCAGCAATGGTTTTAACATTGTAGCTATCACCGCTCTCAGACAGTTCTTTTTGGATACGCCTTGAGCCATCTCGGCCTTTGCTGTTGGCGAAAGCTTCTTTAACTTTTGTATCAAGCTGTTGGCGAATAGCCTCACGTTGGATGGCGTTGTGTCGATGCTTAATCCAGTAATAAAACCCACTTCGGGATATCCCGAACACCTTAGCCATACGCACTATACTGAAGCACAGCAGGTGTTCGAGCATAAACTCGTAGCAATCTACTTTAGATTCTTCGCGAAGTAGGTGGCGGCCTTTTTTACAATTTCTAGCTCTTCTGCTTGCTCAGCCAACTGCCTTTTGAGCTTGGCAACCTCTGCGGCTAGCTCTTGCTCTCGCTGACTAGTACTGGTGTCTTTCTTCGAGTTCTTCCGCCACCCGTAGATTTGAGATTCGTGTAAAGAAAGCTGTCTTGCTGTCGCAGCTACTCCCACTTTATCTGCTAACTTCAGGGCTTCTGCTTTAAATTCAGGGGAATGTTTAATTCTAGTTTTCTTAGTTGTCATTGTTCACCTCGTTAGTGATTGTACTCACTTAACTCAGTGTCCAAAACTGCTGGGGCGGATCATAATTGGCTTTCAATTCAAGAACTAACACTAGAACCAGAACAAGTGGACAGTATTCGAGGTGATACAAATAAGCAGCAACGAAAACAGCTAGAACAAAAGTGGTCGTTTAGCCACATCATACAAGAATTTAGCAAGTCTAATGATACGATGCTTAACCCTTTGATCCATTTAGGCTATAACTACGGGATGAGTAGTCATCTTATCCATAAAGATGGTGACGGTGTTGCTATGGTGTGGGAGCGATGTGTACGTACGACAGAAGAACAAGCATGGGTTAAAGCTGCGCATATAGCTCGATCTATTTCTGATCTCTGCACCTTTGCTGAAATGCGTTCGCTATTTCTATTTCAGTTTTGTGGTGAAAATCCAGATTTTTCCAACACCTTAAGACAAAACTATGAGCCACTTTTTGCAAGTTTAAAAGACGCACTGCAAGAATTTAATGCCAACGAATATGAAACTTAACAATCTGTTTAAGAGTGATTCGCAACGCGTGGTATTTTTACTATGCGTTAAGTTTAGTGATTTAGGTGGTATACGGGAGCTTCAGTATTGCGTTGCTCACACCTTAACAGGGCGTTATATGCAATTGCTCACTTGAAAATCAAGTTGCTTATCCCCATAGAGTTAAAGGTCTAATATCTAATAGGAGAAGAGTCGTGAATTCAACACAAGTTGGACAGGTTACTGTTGTAGATTTGACTATCCCTGTAATTGAGTTTTCTGGCGAGCGCGTTGTGACTCTGCCTATGGTTGACACATTACATCGATTGCCTATCGGTTCTACCGCAAACCACTTTCATCAAAATCAACAGCGTTTCATTGGTGGTAAACATTATTTTCTGGCTTCCCCAAGCGAACAAAGCTTTTTCTCAAAATTTAATATCGTAATACCACCGACTGGCTTAGTTTTACTCACTGAGCGTGGGTATTCTATGCTGGTGAAAGGCTTTAACGATGATTTCTCATGGGATGTCCAAGAGCAACTATCTGATGGTTATTTTGATAGCAAAAAACCGATGTCCACTGCTGAGTTTCTTGTTCAACAATCCCAGCTAATATTAGAGCATGACAATCGAATTAAGAGTTTGGAACAAGAAAACTTAAGAACTCAGCAGCACTTACTAGATACACGACAACAAGTAAAAAAAGTGAACGAAGTTGCCAATAACGCATTACTGGCAGCAAGCGCAGCATTAGAGCATAAATTTGGACAACCAAATCACTATACTGTTATGGCATTTTGTCGAGCAAAAGGTTTAAAAATTGACCTTGCGGAAGCAAAGCTAAGAGGGGCGCGTGCTGCACAGTTAACTCGTAGTCGTTCTGGAACAATATATGAAGTCCCAGATGAACGCTTTGGTAAAGTGAACTCTTATGATGAAGCCATATTAGAAGAGATTTTTAGTGATAGGGTGTAGTTGCATATAACAAACGCCTCAAGAGGGACTGTCAACGCGTGGCGTTTCCAGTCCTATTGAGCCGCGGTGGTTGCAGTTGTTGTGTTTGAGTTTGGTGTTATGCGTTGCCAGCCCCTTAGGCGGGCGTTAGGCGATTGGAGGAAACGATGAAATCTTTGAAAAGTGGTGAGCAGTATTTAGACGTTTCCTTTGAGAAGCTTGAGCTATCAGAAAATAGTTTCAAAGACATAGAATTTGAAGAATGCCATTTTTCAGACTGTGATTTGTCTGGAGCGCAATTCCAAAATTGCAAGTTTGTAAGCTGCGAGTTTGAACGTTGTAATCTCAGTTTGGCGAGTTTCCCTAATGCACGTTTGTTTGGTGTGTCATTTCAAGATAGCAAGCTCGTGGGTATCGACTGGACAAGAGCAACGTGGCCAGTTTATCACCTAGACTTTGAGCTTAAATTTCAGCGTTGTATTTTGAACGACGCCTCATTCTTTGGGCTGACATTGAATGAGTTAACATTCGATGAGTGTAAGTTGCATGATGTGGACTTCCGTGAAGGAAATTTTGCCGGTTCAACAATGTGTTACTGCAATTTTACGCATAGTTTATTCATGCGGACTAACTTACAAAAAGTGGATTTCAGCGAGTCGACAAATTACGCAATTAATGTGTTAGAGAACCAAGTCAAAGGGGCTAAGTTTTCTCGTTATGAAGCTCTGAATTTATTGGAATGTTTAGGCATCGAGTTGGTTGATTAATCGCCTAACAAACGCCTCAAGAGGGACTGTCAACGCATGGCGTTTCCAATCCCAATGAGCCGCGGTGGTTTCGGTTGTTGTGTTTGAGTTTAGTGGTAATGCGTTGTCAGCCCCTTAGGCGGGCGTTAGCTTCTTAAAGGCTAGAATCATCAAAATCTAAGTTCATTTGTTGTGAAAAATCAGCTTTTAGTGTTCAAATTTCACAACTTGGCTTTCGAGTTTTTCTGATGCTGACTTGGTAGAAAGTGTTGAATGCTCAGCAGTTTCAAAGTCGCTGAAAACCATCAAGCTTCGATGCTTCAATGTTGTTGGATTCTCCGCACTGAAAGTTTGGTTTCATAAAGGCTGCATCATCGCTGAAAGTGTGCTTTCTTTGTCGCGGACTCTTAAACGTGGCCAACTTAGCCTTGACCGTTTTGAGTTTTGGCTGCCAACTTCACAGCTTTTGGTGTTGGACGTGTGTTTGAATGATGCTTTTACGTAAAATGCCTTTCATGAAAATGTGTTAAAAAACCATTGTTAAACAATAGGCTACGAAGCTAACAAACGCCTCAAGAGGGACTGTCAACGCGTGGCGTTTCCAGTCCCATTGAGCCGCGGTGGTTTCGGTTGTTGTTTTTGAGTTTAGTGGTAATGCGTTGCCAGCCCCTTAGGCGGGCGTTAGGTCACGACGGGATCACATGAGCAATGTAAGATGGTGTCGAGTGAGTATTGAAGAGCAAATAGGGCATAGAGGAAATAAGGCAAAAAGGACGAATATTAGTCATTTCTATGATACCCTTGAGGCGCTTTCGTGCGCACCTTAATCGGGGCACGATTGAAGAGTGACGCCCGCAAGACCTCAAGGTAGAGCTATGACAAATACTTCGGCTTCGATTTTTGTCTTTTTCTTCAATTCCATTTGATAATCAATAATTAACGAGAGACCTTGTACGAATTTGGTCGTGACCTAACAATCGATTCAAGACAGATTCGCAACGCATAGCATTAGCGTCATGCTTGAACATGAGTGTTTACGTTGTTATGCGTTGAGTTGGTTTAGGCGTTGCTCACTGCTTAATCGGGCGTTATGCAGCAAGGAGAATTATGAGACAACAGTATCATTTTCGAAGCTCAGATGAAGGGCTGTTATCGTGGGATGTTTTCCGGCTAATTGAACTAGCTAAAGATTTGCCAGTTATCGAAATCTCTCTAGCAGACATCAGTGAGTTAGACGAAGAATTTTGGTTTGAGCTAGGTGGTGCAAAACCAACCTGTAGAAATATTATAGAGCACACGAAACTCATCCAAAAAGCTGACTTATCATACCCGATCATTCTGTGTCATAAAGGTAGGGTAATGGATGGTATGCACAGAGTGTGTAAAGCAGTGTTACTTGGTCACGATACAATCCGAGCAGTCAGGTTTCCTCAATATCTAGCTCCTGATCATGTTGGCATTGAAGCTGATGAGTTACCGTATTAGAAAGCTGCATAACAAACAATTTAAGAGGGATTCCCAACGCTTGGCATTTTTGGTTCTACTTCAATTTTAGTGGTTACGGTACAATGCTTTAGGTTGGGTGGTCGCGTTGCTCACCCCTTAATTGGGCGTTATGTGAAAATCTAAGAGGCAAACATGGGCTTTTCTAATGTAAATGGTATTTCACCGGAAGAGTTTGAACTCATGGTCAAAGCTTGGTTTACAGAAGCTGGGCAAGGGTTAACGGCTTTTGATGCAAAACATCGTGAAAAATTAAGAGGGTCTGATGGTGAATATGAAATAGATGTTTTTATTTCATATGAAGCAATTGGGCTAAAAATAGACGTAATCGTAGAATGTAAAAAATATAACTATCCAATTGGTCGAGATCTTGTTCAGGTTTTAAAGTCAAAAAAGGACTCACTTGGTTCAAATAAGGCAGTATTATTTTCAACCAGTAGATTCCAATCTGGTGCTATTGAATATGCAGCAAAAAATGGTATAGCACTTATTCAAGTTGTAGATGGTAAAGTTATTTACATACAAAACTCTTTATTTCATCGAAGAGAGTTTCCGCAGGAGATTGAAAAATATGCAGGCTTGTTTTGGGGAAATAATGTGGACGGAAAACTACTTTTCCCGTTAGCTGTATCGACAAACCGAACATTTTGCTTATCGAGCTATTTAGGGTTGTAATATTTTCACATAACAAACGCCTCAAGAGGGACTGTCAACGCGTGGCGTTCCCAGTCCCATTGAGCCGCGGGGGTTACGGTTGTTGTGATTGAGTTTAGTGTTATGCGTTGCCAGCCCCTTAGGCGGGCGTTAACTGGCAATGAAATTACCCATCTTTTTTCGTTGAATTTTAACTTGTTGATTTATATTAATAATAAATCGAGTAAAAAATAAAAGGTTATTCTTAGGAATTTGATGTAATTACTATTATTAACAATAGGTTACTGCTAAAGTTTCATAGTTCACTGCCGCACAGGCAGCTTAGAAATTTATTGGCCGCAAAGAACTCGAGAACATCGAGTTCACTGCCGCACAGGCAGCTTAGAAATGAAAGATGGCGCAACCGTGGAAGATGAAGATGTTCACTGCCGCACAGGCAGCTTAGAAATTTATCGTAAGCTCCCATGCTTTGCCTTTCAGGTTCACTGCCGCACAGGCAGCTTAGAAAGTCAGAACTGGACGAAGAAGTGGGTTGAGCCGGTTCACTGCCGCACAGGCAGCTTAGAAATAGTTATAACTTTGGCATTTGGGATCGGCCAGTTAACAAACGCCTCAAAGGGACTGTCAACGCGTAGCGTTTCCAGTCCCAATGAACCGCGGTGGTTACGGCTGTTGTGTTTAGGTTTGGTTGTTATGCGTTGCCAGCCCCTTAGGCGGGCGTTATGTGAATTTTGTGAACAACAAAGAGATTGGTAATGGTAAATTTTACTGCTGGGAAGTGGATTTCTGAACCGAAAGTGAGTGAAGTCACTTCAGAGTTTGTGTCGATAACTACTGAGCCGAAAACAGATTTTTGGCAACGTTCTTATTATGGTTTTCGTAATGAAAATGCTCCTGCATTATTGATTGACTCAAAAGACAATTTCACATTTACCGCTAAGGTAAGTTTTGCTTATCAACAGCTGTTTGATCAATGTGGATTGATCGTTTATATCGATAATGAAAATTGGTTTAAAGCTTCGATAGAGTACGAAAATCAATCATTTTCTAGACTTGGTAGTGTAGTTACAAATTTAGGGTATTCAGATTGGGCAACTACCGATATCCCGCTTCCTAAAGAGATTTGGTATCGTTTAAGTCGTAGAGGGCCAGATTTTCTTATCGAATCCTCGTTTGATGGCTTGGTTTTTAACCAGATGCGTATCTTTCACTTACATCAGTTGGGAGAGACTACGATAGAAATGGGTAAATGTAATCCCCCTTTGCCGACACAAAAAGTGGCCAGTTTTGGAGTTTATGCGTGTAGTCCTTCAGAATCATCGTTTACAGCAAAATTTACCGAAATGAGCCTGGAGCCTTGTAAATGGTTAGCTCACTAGGCTCAAATTCACATAACAAACGCCTCAAGAGGGACTGTCAACGCGTGGCGTTTCCAGTCCCATTGAGCCGCGGTGGTTTCGGTTGTTGTGTTTGAGTTTAGTGTTATGCGTTGTCAGCCCCTTAGGCGGGCGTTATGCTTAATCCATAAAAATCAGCAGGTTGTGATTGTCAATTCCTTTGGCATTTCGTACATGTTTTGTCGGCAATTCAATATTGTTTTTCGCTGCCTAATGAAACGGCAATGTGTCTGTCGCTGTAAATTTCAGTGTCATTGCCTCATTGAGTTGTCGAGCCCATGCGTGGTGAGTTGGTTTGTCGGAGAGGGTCTCCACATTGGCCTAGTTGCTAAATGAAAGCCTGCATTGGTCAGTTCATAGGTAAAAGTTGAGCCAGTTCTAATTCAAGGAAACTCGGAGTTTGGCCAATGATTTCAGTTGGTTATCATTGATTTGATTCAAATGTAAAGTGTTGAAGCTTAAGCATAACAAACGCCTCAAGAGGGACTGTCAACGCGTAGCGTTTCCAGTCCCATTGAGCCGCGGTGGTTACGGTTGTTGTGGTTGAGTTTGGTGTTATGCGTTGCCAGCCCCTTAGGCGGGCGTTATGCTTAATCCATAAAAATCAGCAGGTTGTGATTGTCTATTCCTTTGGCATTTCGTTCATGTTTTGTCGGCAATTCAATATTGTTTTTCGCTGCCTAATGAAGCAGCAATGTGTCTGGCGCTGTAAATTCTGAGTGATTACCTCATTGGGTTTTTGAGTCTGCGCGAGGTTAGTATTGTTGGCTCAAGTCGCTTTGAGCAGTTTGGTGCCTTTACTTACAGGCTTAAAGTCTGTCGGCAATTGAGCATTGTTTTGCGCTGCCTAATAAAACGGCAATGTGTCTGTCGCTGTAAATTTCAGTGTTATTGCCTCATTGAGTTGTCGCGCCCATGCGTGGTGAGTGAGTTTGTCGGAGAGGGTTTCCACATTGGCCTAGTTGCTAAATGAAAGCCTGCATTGGTCAGTTCATAGGTAAAAGTTGAGCCAGTTCTAGTTCAAGAAAATTCGAGTTTTGGTCAATGATTTCAGTGGGTTATTCTTGAGTTTGTTCAAATGTAAATTGTTGAAGCTTAAGCATAACAAACGCCTCAAGAGGGACTGTCAACGCGTGGCGTTTCCAGTCCCATTGAGCCGCGGTGGTTTCGGTTGTGGTGTTTGAGTTTAGTGGTAATGCGTTGTCAGCCCCTTAGGCGGGCGTTATGCTTAATCCATAAAAATCAGCAGGTTGTGATTGTCTATTCCTTTGGCATTTCGTTCAGGTTTTGTCGGCAATTCAATATTGTTTGTCGCTGCCTAATGAAGCGGCAATGTGTCTGGCGTTGTAAATTCTGAGTGATTGCCTCATTGGGTTCTTGAGTCTGCGCGTGTTGAGTTTTGCTCTCTCAAGTCGCTTTGAGCAATTTGGTGCCTTTACTTATGGGCTGAAAGTCTGTCGGCAATTGAGCATTGTTTTTCGCTGCCTAATGAAACAGCAATGTGTCTGTCGCTTTAAGTTTCAGCATCATTGCCTCATTGAGTTGTTGTGCCCATGCGTGGTGAGTGAGTTTGTCGGAGAGGCTTTCCACATTGGCCTAGTTGCTAAATGAAAGCCTGCATTGGTCAGTTCATAGGTAAAAGCTGAGCCAGTTCTAGTTCAATGAAAGTCGAAGTTTGGTCACTGATTTCAGTGGGTTATTCTTGAGTTGGTTCAAATGTAAAGTGTTGAAGCTTAAGCATAACAAACGCCTCAAGAGGGACTGTCAACGCGTAGCGTTTCCAGTCCCATTGAGTCGAAGTGGTTACGGTTGTTGTGTTTGAGTTTAGTGTAATGCGTTGCCAGCCCCTTAGGCGGGCGTTAGGAATATGGAGATATAAATTGTTCAAAATTTTTAAGCGTAAACAAAATAAAAAGCGAAGTATTTCTTCAGATGTGTCAGATATTCATACTTCCTGGCGAGAGCTTCCTGGTTCTTTATGTCCATCAGTTGAAGATTTGAAGGTTGAAATTCTGAAACTAGAAAGAAATGTAAGGCTTTACCTTGAGAGTCGAGGAAAGTTAATGAATAAACGTTCTAGTTTGAATGAAATGCTTGGTGAGTTACCAAACTACCCATCTTACAGTGACTATCCAGAGATTTGGGCGCAACAAATTGAAAGATTAAATGAGCTCAAAGGTTATCGCAACCAGATAATTCATCACCGAGATTGCGATACACTGCCTCCGGTTGAAATACTTTATCCCAAATTCAAGAAGGCTAATGAGTTATTAACTCCGATGAGAATCTGTGACAGTAATATCGATCGATTTTCTAATAGAGGATGGAATGAGTTAGATGAGTTTCAAATGATAATTGATGATAATCTATACAGCTTAAAAGTAGCAGATATTAATAATGTTATCGCTCAACTCGACATGCATTCGCGCGGTAATATTAACTTTCAAAAGGGTCTAATGGTCGTAACCAAATATCATGACTATTTCTATGAGAACTTAACTGTGTACATTGAAGGGTATCCTCGCTTTGATTTGACTATAGATGAAACAATGACACTTAGTGACTATTTGATAAGTGCTTTAGCCGAAAGAATGTATTCCTAACAAACGCCTCAAGAGGGACTGTCAACGCGCGGCGTTTCCAGTCCCATTGAGCCGCGGTGGTTTCGGTGGTTGTGTTTGGGTTTGGTTGTTATGCGTTGTCAGCCCCTTAGGCGGGCGTTAGCCCTAGGAGGATATAATATGAAATCCGCACTTTTAGTCGTAGATGTACAACATGGAGTTTTTGGGTCAACTAATCCACCATATTTATCTGAAAATGTAATAAGTAACATTGAGAAATTATTGAGTTACGCTAGCTCGTCTGGAATTGGGATTGTATTTATACAGCACGAAATACCTGGGGTTCTAGTACCAGGAAGTGATGCTTGGGAACTGTTTTCAGGCTTAACAATTAATGCTTCCAGCTACAAGGTTCGAAAAAATACTCCAGATTCGTTTCAGAATACCGATTTAAAAGAGTACCTAGACAAAAATGGGATTGAGCATGTGCTTATATGTGGTTATTCAACAGATTTTTGTATTGATAGAACGGCGTTTAGTGCTGCAAGCAAAGGCTACAAAGTCACTTTGATAGAAGATGCTCACACAACACACAGTAAGACTCATTTGGATGCACCTTCGATTATCGCTCATCATAGCTTTACTTTGTCTAAGCATCCTAATATTGAACTTAATTCTACGGCAACGTTAACTTCGGGCTAACAAACGCCTCAAGAGGGACTGTCAACGCGTGGCGTTTCCAGTCCCATTGAGCCGCTGTGGTTACGGTTGTTGTGTTTGAGTTTAGTGGTATGCGTTGCCAGCCCCTTAGGCGGGCGTTAGCTTCTTTGAAGCAAGAATCATCAAAATCCAAGCTCAATCGTTCTGAAAAAACCGCTTTTAGCGTTCAAATTTCACAATTTGGCTTTTGAGTTTTCTTGATGCTGATTTGGTCGAGCGTGTTGAAAATTCAGTCGTTTCAAAATCGCTGAAAACTAGCAAGCATAGATGCTTCAACGCTGTTGGATGTTCAACACTCAAAGTTTGGTTTCACAAAAGGCAGCATCATCGCTGTGATCTTGCTTTCTTTGTCGCAGACTCTTAACCGTGGCTAACTTGACCTTTATTGTTTTGAGTTTTGGCTGTCAACTTCACAGCTTTTGGCGTTGGACGTGTGCTTGTTTGATGCATTTGCGTAAAATGACTCTCAAGTAAATGTGTTTAAAAAGTCATTGGTAAACAATGGGCTACGAAACTAACAAACGCCTCAAGAGGGACTGTCAACGCGTGGCGTTTCCAGTCCCAATGAGTCGCGGTGGTTACGGTTGTTGTGATTGAGTTTAGTGTTATGCGTTGTCAGCCCCTTAGGCGGGCGTTAGCTCTCTTTCAAAGTTCATCGTGGAGTCAAAAGTCCAAGCTGGATTTGAAGTTCTTTTTAGCGATATTTCAGGAGATAGTATGAGCACAAGGTTTTGTGAAAAGTGTGGGAAGAACACTGAACATAAAGAGGTGATGAAGCAAAAGCCATCGAAGTACGGTAAGTCCAAAAGAGAGCAGTTCAAAGCATTTCTAGATGGATTTTTTAGTAGTTCGGCGGCCTCTTTACCTGGTGGCGTTTCGTTAGAATTAACAGATAGATATGTGGTTTGTGCTATCTGTGGCAGCGCAACTTTAGAAAATCATGGTGAACAATTTCAATAACCTATTCGCCAAGCAGAGAGCTAACAAACGCCTCAAGAGGGACTGTCAACGCGTAGCGTTTCCAGTCCCAATGAGCCGCGGTGGTTGCAGTTGTTGTGTTTGAGTTTCGTGGTAATGCGTTGCCAGCCCCTTAGGCGGGCGTTATGTGAATGGATAAAATAATGTCTTCAGTTCCTGAATCAAAAGATGAGTTGCTCACAGCTATAAATTCTATATTCCCGAAACTTATGGACGAATATCGGAGTGTTCCAGCATCAATGGCACGTAAGTGTGAAATTGAAGGTAACGTAAAAGGAACACAAATTAGCGTTTGTGACACTGTCGCTTATCTTATTGGTTGGGGAAACTTGGTCTTGAAATGGCACAGTTTGAAGTCACAAGGTTTGCCAGTCGATTTTCCTGACACGGGTTATAAATGGAATCAGCTTGGATTGTTGGCGGTCAGTTTTCACGATCAGTACCGTGATTGGCAATACGAGGACTTACTTCAGGAGTTAGACTCAACAATAAAGAAGCTTATCTTGTTAGTCGCAAGTTTAAGCAATGAAGAGTTGTATGAAACGACGTGGTATGAAAAATGGACATTTGGTCGAATGATCCAGTTCAACACGTCATCACCAATGAAAAATATGCGAGCCAAAGTTAGGCGATTTAACAAAAACAACAAGCTTCGGTAGGTAATTCACATAACAAACGCCTCAAGAGGGACTGTCAACGCGCGGCGTTTCCAGTCCCAATGAGCCGCGGTGGTTGCCGTTGTTGTGTTTGAGTTTAGTGGCATGCGTTGTCAGCCCCTTAGGCGGGCGTTATACGTTTTAAGGAGAAATCGTGGTCGTAATATATGGAATTAAAGAGCATTTGAATCCCATCAAAGCTGATTTATCAGATGTGATTCAACAGTCGATGACTCAAGCTTTAGGCTTACCTGAGGATAAGCGTGCTCACAGATTTATCCTGCTCGATAAAAGTGATTTCTACTATCCTAGTGGTCGTTCGGATGCTTACACAGTGATCGAAGTAAATATGATGGAAGGTCGCAAAGTCGAAACCAAGAAAGCTCTAATCAAGGCACTGTTTAATAACATTGGATTGAGGTTAGGCATTGCTCCCGTTGATATTGAAATTACGATCAAAGAGCAACCTGCTCATTGTTGGGGTTTCAGAGGCATTACTGGTGATGAAGTCGCAGACTTAACGTACAAAGTCCACGTATAACAAACGCCTCAAGAGGGACTGTCAACGCGTGGCGTTTCCAGTCCCAATGAGCCGCGGTGGTTACGGTTGTTGTGTTTGAGTTTAGTGTTATGCGTTGCCAGCCCCTTAGGCGGGCGTTAGTTGCCAATCAGCAACAAATCAATCGTTTGGAAATTTTTGTTTCTGATGTAGTACACGCATTATTCGAATTTTAGAACCATCAACCCAATACGAAACAATCATTGATATCTCAGGGATAATAAGCAATCTGCCTCTAATGCCATCACGCTGAACACCCATTAGTGGTTGCTCAAGCAAATTTTCAACTTTGGCTTCTATGAGCTCATCCGTTTTTTCAGCGGCTGCTGGGTTAAAGTCGTAAAGAAATTCGAAAATTTTCTCACGATCATTGAGAGATGCTTCTTCCCAGAAAATCATGCGTGGCCTCGATTTCGGATTTTTGCTTTACGTTCAGCCATTCGTGCTTTGGCGATGTCATGTTCAATGAATACTGCTTTTCCTGAGTCGAACTTCTCAAATGCTTGATTCACTTGTTCTGTTAGCCATGCATCGTGAGATAATGCCTTGCGTTGCTGCTCAGCTAATTGTTCAGTGAGTTCACGGCAAGCATCGCTAAGAGTTCGACCTTGGCTTTCAGCCATTTGTTGAGCTAAACGTTTTGTTTCTTCGTCTACACGAAATTGAATTCTAGTATCCATGGTGAGCTCCTTTTTTGTGTGTACGAATGTTAGCACTGGTGTTGGTGTAGGGCAACTAACAAACGCCTCAAGAGGGACTGTCAACGCGTGGCGTTTCCAGTCCCAATGAGCCGCGGTGGTTACGGTTGTTGTTTTTGAGTTTAGTGGTAGTGCGTTGCCAGCCCCTTAGGCGGGCGTTAGTTTCTCTCAGGAAAAATCATCAAAAATTCACGCACAAGGTTCTGAAAATTCAGCCTTTATCGTTCAAGCTGCGCAATTGGGCTTTTGGGTTTTCCTGATGCTGATTTGGTAGAACGCGTTGAAAGTTCTGCAGTTTCAAAATCGCTGATAACCAACAAGCTTTGATGCTTCAATGTTGTCGGACGTTCAACTTGATCAGTTTGGTTTCACAAAAGGCTGAATCATCGCTGTGATCTGGCTTTCTTTGTCGCGGACTCTTAACGTTTTGGCAGCCAACGTCACAGCCTTTGGCGTTGGACGTGTGTTTGCGTGATGCTTTTGCGTAACATGACTTTCAAGCAAATGAGTTTAAAAAGTCATTGTTAAACAATAGGCTACGAAACTAACAAACGCCTCAAGAGGGACTGTCAACGCGCGGCGTTTCCAGTCCCAATGAGCCGCGGTGGTTTCGGTTGTTGTGATTGAGTTTAGTGGTATGCGTTGCCAGCCCCTTAGGCGGGCGTTAAATGTATTTACATCAACCTTGTCATTTGTAAGTTAAAAAATAAAGCAGTTAATTATCCTGTTGTTGTTCAGGATTCATCATGAAAATAGTAAGTTTCTGTCTGTTAGGTTGTGTTAAATTTTTAATTTTGATTTTTTAAGGATAACTTTAAAAAAAGTTTGTAGTTGTCATAACTTATGTAATGTCACAAGCAGTAAAGCAATCTAAATATGTGTGATTTTAAGTGCGTTGTGTAATTTGTCATTTAAATTTAGGCAATGACAAATGGTTAACTTAAATATTAAAGCACTTATGTCAATGAATTAAATGCCTACTGGCAAAAGTTCTATTCACAACTTGGGTTGTTAACTTAATATATCGTTTCCATTCAATAGGGTTGAGCCCATTTTCTCAGTTAAAGGATTTTTATAATGGCAGGAATCATTTTTAGTAATTCACTAAAACTGTGTTTTGTATCGGAAGAGACGAAGCATTACATGGTATCTGGAATATCACATTATGAGATAAAGCAGTACGCACATGGCTGCCTCGATAATGGTTCACAAAAGCGCGAAGCATCAAATATACGCCGCTTGCTAAACAGCGTAGACTTTGAGCATGTTGTGACAGAGGATTGCAAGTATACTGATATGGATCGTTACGAAAGTATCGGTTTTAAGATTCTGAATACACGTCGAAATCGTTCGAATCGAGCATAATCATCGGGATGGTTGCTAAAACTTTTGTCTCAACGAAATAGTGTGTTTTTTAGCATTATGTTTCAAGGGTATTTGCAAAATCCATTTAACAAACGCCTCAAGAGGGACTGTCAACGCGTGGCGTTTCCAGTCCCAATGAGCCGCGGTGGTTTCGGTTGTTGTATTTGAGTTTAGTGGTAATGCGTTGCCAGCCCCTTAGGCGGGCGTTAGCTTCTTTGAAGCAAGAATCATCAAAATCCAAGCTCAATCGTTCTGAAAAAACCGCTTTTAGCGTTCAAATTTCACAATTTGGCTTTTGAGTTTTCTTGATGCTGATTTGGTCGAGCGTGTTGAAAATTCAGTCGTTTCAAAATCGCTGAAAACTAGCAAGCATAGATGCTTCAACGCTGTTGGATGTTCAACACTCAAAGTTTGGTTTCACAAAAGGCTGCATCATCGCTGTGATCTGGTTTTCTTTGTCGCGGACTCTTAACCGTGGCCAACTTAGCTTTTATCGTTTTGAGTTTTGACAGCTAACTTCACAGCTTTTGGCGTTGGATGTGTGTTTGCTTGATGCTTTTGCGTAAAATGCATTTCAAGCAAAAGTGGTTAAAAGTCATTTTGAAACAATAGGCTACGAAGCTAACAAACGCCTCAAGAGGGACTGTCAACGCGTGGCGTTTCCAGTCCCAATGAGCCGCGGTGGTTACGGTTGTTGTGTTTAAGTTTGGTGTTATGCGTTGCCAGCCCCTTAGGCGGGCGTTATGCGCCTATCATGAAAAATGATCTGCTCCAGCCAGACTGGACACTTCATTAAGCGACATTTTGTTGTTCAAAGTTAACTGGGCTTAGATACCCAAGAGCACTGTGCCTTCTCATCCGATTATAATCAACCTCTATATACTCGAAGATCGTTTGGCGCATCTGGTCTCTCGTCATAATCGGCTCATATTGGATCGCTTCCACTTTCATAGAATGGAAGAAGCTCTCAACACAAGCATTGTCCCAGCAATTTCCTTTCCTACTCATACTTTGTTCTAGATTATAAGCAGTTATGAGATCTCGATAATCTTTTGAGCAGTACTGACTACCTCGATCACTATGAACGATAACCTGCTCGGGGAATCCGCGACGGAACATCGCCATTGATAGCGCATCACAGACCAGCGTAGCCGTCATTCTGGTATCCATAGACCATCCAATTACTTGTCTTGAGTAAAGGTCAATAATTACCGCCAAGTACAGCCAGCCTTCGCTTGTCGCTATATAGGTGATGTCTCCAGCCCATTTTTCATTCGGAGCAGATGCGCTAAAGTTCTGAGCCAACAGGTTTGGAGCAACAGGCATTTGATGCTTGCTGTCCGTAGTGCACTTAAACTTGCGTGCCGCTTTCGGCGTTAAATCTTGACGCTTCATACTGGCAGCAATGGTTTTAACATTGTAGCTATCACCGCTCTCAGACAGTTCTTTTTGGATACGCCTTGAGCCATCTCGGCCTTTGCTGTTGGCGAAAGCTTCTTTAACTTTTGTATCAAGCTGTTGGCGAATAGCCTCACGTTGGATGGCGTTGTGTCGATGCTTAATCCAGTAATAAAACCCACTTCGGGATATCCCGAACACCTTAGCCATACGCACTATACTGAAGCACAGCAGGTGTTCGAGCATAAACTCGTAGCAATCTACTTTAGATTCTTCGCGAAGTAGGTGGCGGCCTTTTTTACAATTTCTAGCTCTTCTGCTTGCTCAGCCAACTGCCTTTTGAGCTTGGCAACCTCTGCGGCTAGCTCTTGCTCTCGCTGACTAGTACTGGTGTCTTTCTTCGAGTTCTTCCGCCACCCGTAGATTTGAGATTCGTGTAAAGAAAGCTGTCTTGCTGTCGCAGCTACTCCCACTTTATCTGCTAACTTCAGGGCTTCTGCTTTAAATTCAGGGGAATGTTTAATTCTAGTTTTCTTAGTTGTCATTGTTCACCTCGTTAGTGATTGTACTCACTTAACTCAGTGTCCAAAACTGCTGGGGCGGATCAAAATCAGCTATATCTGCAAAATTTAAAAGGATATAAATTGAGCAAGGTAATTCTAAAAGGCTACATTATTGTTCCACAAGCAGAACTAACAGCGGTTATCAGCGAGCTAGAAAATCATATTCGTTTGACGAGATTAGAGGATGGTTGTCTAATTTTTGAAGTCACGCAAAACGAAGAAAACCCATGTCGATTCGATGTTTATGAAGAGTTTAGAGATCAAACTGCTTTTGATAGGCATCAGCTAAGAGTTAAATCGTCTACGTGGGGTAAAGTTTCCGTTAATGTTGAACGTAATTATGAAGTTACGGTGAGTTGCGCATAACAAACGCCTCAAGAGGGACTGTCAACGCGTGGCGTTTCCAGTCCCAATGAGCCGCGGTGGTTGCAGTTGTTGTGTTTGAGTTTAGTGGTAGTGCGTTGCCAGCCCCTTAGGCGGGCGTTAGCCGTTTCCATAATCAATACGGAGAAAAAATGGATTTTGTTTTAAGTTGGATTGATCAATTAAGTTCGTTCAATCAAGGCCTGCTAGGGTCGGCGGTATTTGCTATCTCGTCTTGGTTTGTACAAAAAGTGTTTAGTAAAGCAAAGTCAAGTGGTTCAGAGTTTCTTGATGCTTACATCACTTTAGATGTGCACAAACATGTCTTGCACAAGCATTATGTGCGTTCTAAAAATATCCAAATGGCTAGCTATGGTTCTTCTATAGCATTACTACTTGCTGCTCGCTGGGTTATTTTGGCATTTATGAGTTTGATATTCGTATTTGGTGTTCAGTCAGCTTTAGATGGGAAGTGGCTCTATGTCGTGGGTGCTTGGGTTAGCTTTAATTACATGTTTGAAGCACGTAACTGGGTCAAAGATTCAGGAACTGATAAGTCTGTAGCTCATATTGATCAAGAAAAAGTGCAAGCGGTAACAGAAAAGTTAATTCCTGAACTCGTTAATAATTCTGAAAGCAAGCATGAGATAGAACAGTCAAAAAACGGCTAACAAACTGTTTAAGAGTGATTCGCAACGCGTGGCATTTTTACTATGCGTTGTGTTTGGTGTTTAAGGTGGTATGCGGGAGCTTCGGTATTGCGTTGCTCACACCTTAACAGGGCGTTAGCATTTTCTGAAGTTTTGGGGTTAATAATTGAGTCTAGATATAAATAGTTTTGTATCCGCGATTGTGGGTGGAGCTGCAACACTGAGTGGTGTATGGATTGCGAATCGGTTTCAAGAGAAAAATCTGGCGCAACAACAACTTGCGTATATTCAGGGAGTTTTAAACGGATTGCATGCAGAGCTTGAAGCTCTCTGGCTAAAATATGATGAAAGAATGGGGAGTCATGTTGAACAGTTAAATGAGGGAGAGCCCTTATCTGCATACTGGCCAATTACCCAAGACTATTTTACATTTTATGGTGCAAACGCTAGTACTTTAGGACAGTTATCAGACAAAGAACTACTGCATGATATTGTTAAAGTGTATGGGGAGTTAAAAAGTTTGGTTGATAGCTATCGCATGAATAACGTGTTGGTTGAAAAATACGAAATTGCACACGAACGTTACCAGTCATCCCAAACAGAGTTAAATAAACAAAGCTTGGCTAATGCGGAAGCATCACTAATAGAATATGCAATATCGTTAAAAGAATTGCATGTGGTATGTAAGCAAATGATCACTCCATTATTAAAAACACTGCGAAAAAAATGCTAACAAACGCCTCAAGAGGGACTGTCAACGCGCGGCGTTTCCAGTCCCAATGAACCGCGGTGGTTACGGCTGTTGTGTTTGATTTTGGTGGTTTGCGTTGCCAGCCCCTTAGGCGGGCGTTAGCCGTTTTAGGAGGTTTCATGAACAATCGGGTAGTTTTTACTGGTGGTCCAGGTTCAGGAAAAACTTCGGTTATTAAATTTTTAGAGCAATTGGGGTACCCGAGTGCTACAGAAGTCGGTCGTAAAGTCATTCAAATACAGACTGAGCGGGATGGGGAAGCTTTACCTTGGAAAGATAAAGTCGCATTCCGTGATGCAATGGTTCTTGAAGAACTCCACAATTACAAAGTACACGACAACTCAGTTCTGACTTTCTTTGATCGAGGCATTATTGATTCTTATGGGTACAGTCAGCTTGAACAAATAGCTATTTCAGAGATCTTATTAAGAAAATGCCGCGAGCTAACCTATCACAGAAAAGTATTCATTTTCCCACCGTGGGAAGCGATCTATGAAAATGACATCGAGCGTAAGCAAGATTTTAATGAGGCTGTTGCGACATACCATGAAATGGTAAAAGCCTACGAAAGGTTTGGTTATGAACTTATTGAAGTTCCTAAGGTTTCAGTCGAAGAAAGGGCTGAGTTCATCTTAGATACGGTGGGCAACGGCTAACAAACGCCTCAAGAGGGACTGTCAACGCGTGGCGTTTCCAGTCCCATTGAGCCGCAGTGGTTGTGTTTGAGTTTGATGTTAATGCGTTGCCAGCCCCTTAGGCGGGCGTTAGCCCAATCGCGTCAATACGGAGATTTAGAAACGAATGGACATTGTATTTGTAAGACATGGTGTGCCTGATTATTCGCTATCTGACGAGCGAAAAATGAGCCAACTAGAAAAGGACTATGCTCCTTTAAATCGAGAGTATATAGATGAGCTAAAGGCTATTGCTCAAGATATTCAACTCGAAAAAGCAGAAGTTATTATATCTTCACCCTATACAAGAGCACTTCAAACAGCCGAAATTATCAATCGTAAACTGGGCTTAGAACTCTTTGTTGAACATGACCTCCGTGAGTGGCGAGCCGACTTAGAGGGTGGCTATGTTGATCTGGAGGAAAGAGATCGCCGTTGGTGTGAATATCGCGCTTCACTTAAAAATAATGTGCTGCCTAACAATGTTTCTTATGAGTCTTGGGCAGAACTAAGAAACCGTGCGGAAAATGTTTTATCTCGATACACGCATTACTCAAAGGTAATAGTTGTGTCTCATTTCAACGTGTTTGAAAGCCTAGCTGGCTATCAAGATACTGGCATTGATTGTGGAAGCTACCGCTTGCTGACGTTGGAAGAATTGGGCTAACAAACGCCTCAAAGGGACTGTCAACGCTCGGCGTTTCCAGTTTCAGTGAGCCGCAGTGGTTATGGCTGTTGTGTTTAAGTTTAGTGTTATGCGTTGCCAGCCCCTTAGGCGGGCGTTAGGTGAATGGTCTGTGGATTGAACAAGGACAGTTTTATGAAGTTGTTTTTAGCTTTTTGGCTCGTTTTCACAAGCTGTTTTTCGGTTAGCTTGTATGCCAATGACGCCGTTTTACAACAAGCTTATCAATCGCAGCAAAGTGATTTACAGGTTCAAGGATTTGGACAGGTTGCGAAAGTGCTGCCTGATGACAATGATGGTTCAAGACATCAAAAATTCATCTTAAAGCTCAATAGCGGACAAACATTGCTGGTTGCTCATAACATCGACTTAGCACCGAGAATTCCGAACTTGAAAGTTGGGGATAGTGTTGAGTTTTATGGTGAATACGAATGGAACAAAAAGGTGGAGTTCTTCATTGGACTCATAAAGATCCTCAAAATCGTCATGCTCATGGTTGGTTGAAACATAATGGGCAGGTGTACGAGTAAATTCACCTAACAAACGCCTCAAGAGTGACTGTCAACGCGCGGCGTTTCCAGTCCCATTGAGCCGCGGTGGTTTCGGTTGTTGTGTTTGAGTTTAGTGGTATGCGTTGCCAGCCCCTTAGGCGGGCGTTAGCTTCTTAAAGGGTAGAATCATCAAAATCCAAACTCAATCGTTCTGAAAAATCAGCTTTTAGCGTTCAAATTGCACAACTTGACTTTCGAGTTTTTCGGGTGCTGACTTGGTAGAAAGTGTTGAAAGTTCAGTGGTTTCTAAGTCGATGAAAACTAGCAAGCCTCGATGCTTCAACGCTGTTGGACGTTCAGCGCGGTCTGCTTAATTTCACAAAAGGCTGCATCATCGCTGTGATCTTGCTTTCTTTGTCGCGTGCTCTTACCCGTGGTCAACTCAACCTTGATCATTTTAAGTTTTGGCAGCCAACTTCACAGCTTTTGGCGTTGGACGTGTGCTTGTTTGATGCTTTTGCGTAAAATCGCTTACAAGCAAAGGTGTTTAAAAGTTATTGGGAAATAATAGGCTACGAAGCTAACAAACGCCTCAAGAGGGACTGTCAACGCGTGGCGTTTCCAGTCCCATTGAGCCGCGGTGGTTGCAGTTGTTGTGTTTGAGTTTCGTGGTAATGCGTTGCCAGCCCCTTAGGCGGGCGTTATAAGCCAAGGAGAAATTGTGGTTACATTTAGGGAAATGGATATTTCCGATTACAACGAAGTGATTGCTTTATGGGCTACTACTGAAAACGTATCCCTCAGAGATGCCGATTCTCGGCCAAACATCGAAGCTTATTTGAAAAGAAATCAAGGTTTAAGCTTTGTCGCAGTTTCAGATTCTCTTGTGATTGGCGCTGTTTTGGTTGGTACAGACGGTAGGCGAGGTTACGTACAACATCTGGCGGTCTCATCTGACTTTCGAGGTCAAGGGATTGGTAAGTCTTTAATTCAAAAAGCGACAGATGCACTATCAAGAATAGGCATTTCTAAGACGCATTTGTTTGTGTTGATTGAGAATGTTGCGGCACAGGACTTCTATACCAAGTTAGATTGGTACCCGAGAGATGAAATCCGAATGTTTTCGTACAACAGTTCGAGTAACCCAGGAGTCTAGGGTTCGGGCTTATAACAAACGCCTCAAGAGGGACTGTCAACGCGTGGCGTTTCCAGTCCCATTGAGCCGCGGTGGTTACGGTTGTTGTGTTTGAGTTTAGTGTTATGCGTTGCCAGCCCCTTAGGCGGGCGTTAGGCGATTGGAGGAAACGATGAAATCTTTGAAAAGTGGTGAGCAGTATCTAGAGGTTTCCTTCGAGAAGCTTGAGTTATCAGAAAATAGTTTCAAAGACATAGAATTTGAAGAATGTCATTTTTCAGATTGTGATTTGTCTGGCGTACAGTTCCAAAACTGCAAGTTTGTAAGTTGCGAGTTTGCACGTTGTAATCTCAGTTTAGCGAGTTTCCCCAATGCACGTTTATTTGGTGTGTCATTTCAAGACAGTAAGCTCGTGGGTATCGACTGGACAAGAGCAACGTGGCCTGTCTATCACTTAGATTTTGAGCTTAAATTTCAGCGTTGTATTTTGAACGATGCCTCATTCTTTGGGCTGACATTGAATGAGTTAGCATTCGATGAGTGTAAGTTGCATGATGTGGACTTCCGTGAAGGCAATTTTGCCAGTTCAACAATGTGTTACTGCGATTTTACGCATAGTTTATTCATGCGGACTAACTTACAAAAAGTGGATTTCAGCGAGTCGACAAATTACGCAATTAATGTGTTAGAGAACCAAGTCAAAGGGGCTAAGTTTTCTCGTTATGAAGCACTGAATTTATTGGAATGTTTAGGCATCGAGTTGGTTGATTAATCGCCTAACAAACGCCTCAAGAGGGACTGTCAACGCGCGGCGTTTCCAGTCCTATTGAGCCGCGGTGGTTGCAGTTGTTGTGTTTGAGTTTAGTGGTTTGCGTTGCCAGCCCCTTAGGCGGGCGTTATGTTTAATCACCAAAAATCAGTGGATTATGGTTTTTCTTTGTTCCCTCGGCTGATTGGTTTCACGTTTGTCGGCAAGTTGGCATTTGTGAGCGCTGTTTCCCGGACATCAATTCTTTGGCGCTGGAAGTTCAGAGAATTGCCTCAATCAGAAATCAGTTTTAAGTTTCTAGTTGTCAAAGCTTGAAATGTTAAACGCCAAGTCTGCTTTTCAAAAGTTATGAGTCAATTCAGTTTTTTAGGTTTTGCCTTTTGTTTGTGAGTCAATGCTGAGTTAATCTTGGTTTTGGTAAAACGTAAGTCATTGAAGCTTAAACATAACAAACGGTTCAAGAGGGACAGCCAACGCGCGGCATTTTTATCATACGTTGGTTTTTGTGGTTACGGCGTTATGCGGAAGCTTGGTAATGGCGTTGGCTGCCCCTTAACCGGGCGTTATGTTTCTAAGAGGAAATCATGTTTACATTGGATGTTGATACAGACCTAAAGCTTGCTTTGGTTTCTCCTAAATTTGCGCCTCACTACCTCGAAATTGTTAACCGAGAGCGTGAGTATTTGAGCCAATGGTTAGCGTGGCCTCCTCACGCAAACAGCGAAGAGTTCTTCTTAAGTTTTATCCACCGCTCATTACATGATTATGCCGATGGTAAATCGCTTGTTTGTGGCATGATTTATAAAGACAAATTAGTCGGAAACATCAGTTTTAACAGCATTAACCATCAACTGAAAAAAGTGGAAATGGGTTATTGGTTAAGTGCTGACTATCAAGGTAAAGGTATCGTTAGTAGGTCAGTGCTGAAGCTGATAGACGTTGCATTTACCGACTTGGACATGGAAAAAGTTCAAATATCGGCAGCAACGGGAAATCAACCCAGCCGAAACGTGTGTGAGCGTTTAGGATTCGTGCTTGAGGGGACAATTACTCGTGCAGAAAATTTAAATGGTCGCGTCGTAGATCATGCGGTTTATGGCTTAAGTCGTACATCGTGGCCAGAAACATAACAAACGCCTCAAGAGGGACTGTCAACGCGCGGCGTTTCCAGTCCCATTGAGCTGAGGTGGTTACGGTTGTTGTGTTTGAGTTTAGTGTTATGCGTTGCCAGCCCCTTAGGCGGGCGTTATGTGCTTTCTCGAAAAATCTCGAAGTAGTGTAGAATCCGGCTTTTGAAATCTTGAGAAGTCAGCATGTCTAAAGTTGTTCAACAGCAAATCGGCAATATCGCGCTTGTCGTAGAAAACTACGATGATGCCATTGAGTTCTATACAAAAAAGCTTCAGTTCAGTTTGGTTGAAGATACAGATTTAGGTGGTGGTAAACGTTGGGTTCAAGTTTCGCCGCCAAACTCGAATGGAACGAACCTACTTCTTGCTCAAGCAAGTACCGAAGAGCAAGCTCAATTTGTAGGTAATCAGGCAGGAGGTCGTGTTTTTCTGTTTCTACAAACGAATGACTTCTGGCGAGATTATGAGTTGATGAAGGCTAATGGTGTTGTTTTTAATGAAGAACCACGAGTTGAAGAGTATGGGACAGTTGTTGTGTTCCAAGATCTTTATGGAAACAAATGGGATCTTTTGGAGTTGAACAAGGCTCACCAATAGTACGCACATAACAAACGCCTCAAGAGGGACTGTCAACGCGTGGCGTTTCCAGTCCCATTGAGCCGCGGTGGTTGCAGTTGTTGTGTTTGAGTTTAGTGGCATGCGTTGCCAGCCCCTTAGGCGGGCGTTATATTTATTATTGGAGTTTTGATGATTGATTATAGTTTTAAGAAGTACAAAGATGAACTATTCCAAGAATTTGAAGGAAAGTGCTGTTATTGTGGAGTAAAGGCTTTTAGTCCCCAAATGGTGGATATTGAACATTTCAAACCTAAATCCTTATATCCAGAATTAGCCAACGAAAAAGCTAATCTGTTAATTGCTTGTCGTGAATGTAATATGTTCAAAGCAGCTAAATTTCCATTAGATGATCCGCCCCAGCAGTTTTGGACACTGAGTTAAGTGAGTACAATCACTAACGAGGTGAACAATGACAACTAAGAAAACTAGAATTAAACATTCCCCTGAATTTAAAGCAGAAGCCCTGAAGTTAGCAGATAAAGTGGGAGTAGCTGCGACAGCAAGACAGCTTTCTTTACACGAATCTCAAATCTACGGGTGGCGGAAGAACTCGAAGAAAGACACCAGTACTAGTCAGCGAGAGCAAGAGCTAGCCGCAGAGGTTGCCAAGCTCAAAAGGCAGTTGGCTGAGCAAGCAGAAGAGCTAGAAATTGTAAAAAAGGCCGCCACCTACTTCGCGAAGAATCTAAAGTAGATTGCTACGAGTTTATGCTCGAACACCTGCTGTGCTTCAGTATAGTGCGTATGGCTAAGGTGTTCGGGATATCCCGAAGTGGGTTTTATTACTGGATTAAGCATCGACACAACGCCATCCAACGTGAGGCTATTCGCCAACAGCTTGATACAAAAGTTAAAGAAGCTTTCGCCAACAGCAAAGGCCGAGATGGCTCAAGGCGTATCCAAAAAGAACTGTCTGAGAGCGGTGATAGCTACAATGTTAAAACCATTGCTGCCAGTATGAAGCGTCAAGATTTAACGCCGAAAGCGGCACGCAAGTTTAAGTGCACTACGGACAGCAAGCATCAAATGCCTGTTGCTCCAAACCTGTTGGCTCAGAACTTTAGCGCATCTGCTCCGAATGAAAAATGGGCTGGAGACATCACCTATATAGCGACAAGCGAAGGCTGGCTGTACTTGGCGGTAATTATTGACCTTTACTCAAGACAAGTAATTGGATGGTCTATGGATACCAGAATGACGGCTACGCTGGTCTGTGATGCGCTATCAATGGCGATGTTCCGTCGCGGATTCCCCGAGCAGGTTATCGTTCATAGTGATCGAGGTAGTCAGTACTGCTCAAAAGATTATCGAGATGATCCGCCCCAGCAGTTTTGGACACTGAGTTAAGTGAGTACAATCACTAACGAGGTGAACAATGACAACTAAGAAAACTAGAATTAAACATTCCCCTGAATTTAAAGCAGAAGCCCTGAAGTTAGCAGATAAAGTGGGAGTAGCTGCGACAGCAAGACAGCTTTCTTTACACGAATCTCAAATCTACGGGTGGCGGAAGAACTCGAAGAAAGACACCAGTACTAGTCAGCGAGAGCAAGAGCTAGCCGCAGAGGTTGCCAAGCTCAAAAGGCAGTTGGCTGAGCAAGCAGAAGAGCTAGAAATTGTAAAAAAGGCCGCCACCTACTTCGCGAAGAATCTAAAGTAGATTGCTACGAGTTTATGCTCGAACACCTGCTGTGCTTCAGTATAGTGCGTATGGCTAAGGTGTTCGGGATATCCCGAAGTGGGTTTTATTACTGGATTAAGCATCGACACAACGCCATCCAACGTGAGGCTATTCGCCAACAGCTTGATACAAAAGTTAAAGAAGCTTTCGCCAACAGCAAAGGCCGAGATGGCTCAAGGCGTATCCAAAAAGAACTGTCTGAGAGCGGTGATAGCTACAATGTTAAAACCATTGCTGCCAGTATGAAGCGTCAAGATTTAACGCCGAAAGCGGCACGCAAGTTTAAGTGCACTACGGACAGCAAGCATCAAATGCCTGTTGCTCCAAACCTGTTGGCTCAGAACTTTAGCGCATCTGCTCCGAATGAAAAATGGGCTGGAGACATCACCTATATAGCGACAAGCGAAGGCTGGCTGTACTTGGCGGTAATTATTGACCTTTACTCAAGACAAGTAATTGGATGGTCTATGGATACCAGAATGACGGCTACGCTGGTCTGTGATGCGCTATCAATGGCGATGTTCCGTCGCGGATTCCCCGAGCAGGTTATCGTTCATAGTGATCGAGGTAGTCAGTACTGCTCAAAAGATTATCGAGATCTCATAACTGCTTATAATCTAGAACAAAGTATGAGTAGGAAAGGAAATTGCTGGGACAATGCTTGTGTTGAGAGCTTCTTCCATTCTATGAAAGTGGAAGCGATCCAATATGAGCCGATTATGACGAGAGACCAGATGCGCCAAACGATCTTCGAGTATATAGAGGTTGATTATAATCGGATGAGAAGGCACAGTGCTCTTGGGTATCTAAGCCCAGTTAACTTTGAACAACAAAATGTCGCTTAATGAAGTGTCCAGTCTGGCTGGAGCAGATCATATACAACAGAGCATGTTATGGCGGGTGCTGAAGTGTATACAACATTCAAACGTAACCTAGAGAAGGTGGACGCGTTATCTAAGTTGAAGCTACCAACAGAAAAAGAACTAGATACTTATATGGTCTATATGTTGTATGCAAATGTAATTACTGCGTTAGAGACCTACCTTTGTGATAGATTCATATCGGTTGTGCAAGGAGATAAAAAAAATCTAAGAAGTTTTGTAGAAGAGTTCCATGATTTTCGTGATTCTAAATTCTCGCTTTCAGAAATATTCCACAAAATGGACACAATTGAAGAGCGCGCAATAGATGCTATGAAAGGCGTTCTTTACCACAATCTCCCTAAAGTTAGTGGTATTTATTCTTCGACACTAGGGATTAAGTTTCCTAAGTTCTCTGATATCTATAAATCGGTCAAAGTGCGACATGACCTAGTTCATCGAAGTGGCAAAGATAAGGATGGTAAGTATCATGAAATCGGCTCTAGTGATGTAACTGATTTGATTGGTGCAACAGCTGAGTTTGTCGACCTAATAGAAGTGGAAATTGCACAACTAAAATAAATATAACAAACAATTTAAGAGTGATTCAGCACGCTTGGCATTTTGGGTTTGGGTTAAGTTCAGTGATTACGGTGGTCAAATTAAGTGTTGTGGTCGCGTGCTTCACACCTTAATTGGGCGTTATGGCGCAAGGTGATAATGAAAGCCATTGTTGATTTAATTAGAAAAGATCCCATTCGACTTGAAGCACTAGAATGTGTTTATCAGCTTGAATTGCCTCAATGCTACATAGCCGCAGGTTTTGTGCGAAATCTTGTCTGGGACTCTTTACATCACAATTTAAAGCTGACGCCATTAAACGACATTGATGTCATTTTCTTCGATGCCTATCGTTTAGATTCAGATTATGAAAAATCACTTGAGCTCAAGTTGTCGGAGCAAATGCCCCAGCTCAATTGGCAAGTGAAAAATCAAGCCAAGATGCACTTACAAAATGGCGACAATCCTTACCAAAGCACATTGGATGCCATGAGCTATTGGCCTGAAAAAGAAACGGCGGTAGCAGTGAGGAAAGTCGAGCACGATCGTTACGAATGTATATCAGCCTTTGGTTTCGAGAGTTTATTTCAAGGTTTCATCACACATAATCCTAAACGAGCATATGGAATCTTCGAAAATCGAGTAAAGTCAAAGGGTTGGTTGGCTATGTGGCCTAACTTGAGAATAGCGCCATAACAAACGCCTCAAGAGGGACTGTCAACGCGTGGCGTTTCCAGTCCCAATGAGCCGCGGTGGTTTCGGTTGTTGTGTTTGAGTTTAGTGGTTTGCGTTGCCAGCCCCTTAGGCGGGCGTTATGAGGCTATAGGAAAACAAGATGAATCACGATGAGTTCAACCAATTTTGTCGTTCCTTTCCTGCTACTACATACGTAGTGCAATGGGGTGGTTCTCATGTTTGGAAAGTGGCTGGAAAAGTGTTTTCTATTGGCAGTATCGGCAAGGATCAGCAACCAGTTTTTACTTTCAAAACATCGGATTTGAACTTTGAGTATCTGAGTGAGCACGATGGTTATATTCCCGCCCCTTACTTCGCCAACCGAGGGATGAAGTGGATCCAACAAACGGAGACGTCAGGTGTATTAGACGAAGAGTTGAAGTATTACTTGTCTGAGTCCTACCGTCTTGTTGTGCTCGGGCTTAGTAAAAGGTTACAGAAAGAGTTGGGAATTACGCCAAGAGCAGACGGTGAATCCGCCTCATAACAAACGCCTCAAGAGGGACTGTCAACGCGTGGCGTTTCCAGTCCCATTGAGCCGCGGTGGTTACGGCTGTTGTGTTTGAGTTTAGTGTTAGTGCGTTGTCAGCCCCTTAGGCGGGCGTTATAACACAGAATCAATTCCTTGCTCGTAAATCTCAATTGAACTACTATTTGTACATTAAATTGTACTAAATGGAATTCATTATGAGCCGTATTCACCTTGATCAAGATATTCAGCCTTTGTCTGAGTTCCGTGCTGGCGTTGCATCATTTATCAAACAGATCAATGAGACTCGTCGACCATTGGTTATTACACAACGAGGTAAAGGTGTAGCCGTTGTTCTTGACGTTGCGGAGTATGAAGCAATGCAAGAGAAAATCGAATTACTCGAAGAAATGCGTACTGCAGAAGCTCAATTGGCTGCAGGTTTAGGTATATCAAACGAAGATGCTCGTTCACAAGTTCTGGGGCGCATCATCAAATGAAAGTAGTTTGGTCACCTCTAGCGTTACAAAAACTGGGTGATGCCGCAGAGTTTATTGCTTTGGATAACCCATCAGCTGCAGAAAAGTGGGTGAATGAAGTATTCGACAAAACGGAATTGCTCGGCTCAATGCCAGAAATGGGCCGCATGGTTCCTGAAATGCCTCATACGAACTACCGTGAAATAATTTTTGGTCATTACCGCATTATTTATAGTTTGAGCCACGAAATCCGCGTTCTAACAGTTCGTAACTGTCGTCAATTGCTCACGGAACATGATGTGTGAAACTGTGTTATAACAAACGCCTCAAGAGGGACTGTCAACGCGCGGCGTTTTCAGTCCCAATGAGCCGCGATGGTTACGGTTGTTGTGTTTGAGTTTAGTGGTATGCGTTGCCAGCCCCTTAGGCGGGCGTTAAGTTTCAGTTGAAGTTTGAGGAATATTTTTTAATGTATGAAGACCAAATAATGAACAATTTAAAGCTTAAACTTCAAGAGATTGGCTATCCACCGGATGCCATTATTGAGGAGTTAGCTGTTCGAAATTCTGATGGCAGGATTTTTTATATTGATTTGGCTATTGTAGAGCCCGTTAATAACACCGTTTTAGCTATTTTTGAAGTTAAGAAAAACTTACGTGATAACAGACAAGCAAGAAAAGCACTTGCTCAAATAAAACTGTATTCAAAAAGTTTTTTAGATATTCCACTGTTATTTCTATATAGCTCAAACGAAGAAGAAGAGTTCACTTACTCGGTCGACGTTGAAAGTGACAAACTGGAATTAATGACAAAGTTACCTAGCTTTGAGTCCTTACTTAGCTCTCAAGCTATAAAAGGCGCAAGTCTAGGTAAACGTAAAAACGATAGTACAGCTAGGAAGTGGTCGAATATTATAGCTGGTATGAGTTCTTCAATAGCAATAGCTGCAATACTAGTTTCATCATTAGGGCTGTTTTTTGATAGTGGTAGTAGAACTCTTGGTAATAAAGAGCTAACGCTCGAATTATCGCTAATAAAAGCGAAATCAAGTCATAGCAGTGCCGTAATCGAAAAGTTAGATCGAGAGCTAGAAACGATAAAAGGAACTTTAAGTGTATTATCAGACTTGCCTGATGAACAATGATCCGCCCCAGCAGTTTTGGACACTGAGTTAAGTGAGTACAATCACTAACGAGGTGAACAATGACAACTAAGAAAACTAGAATTAAACATTCCCCTGAATTTAAAGCAGAAGCCCTGAAGTTAGCAGATAAAGTGGGAGTAGCTGCGACAGCAAGACAGCTTTCTTTACACGAATCTCAAATCTACGGGTGGCGGAAGAACTCGAAGAAAGACACCAGTACTAGTCAGCGAGAGCAAGAGCTAGCCGCAGAGGTTGCCAAGCTCAAAAGGCAGTTGGCTGAGCAAGCAGAAGAGCTAGAAATTGTAAAAAAGGCCGCCACCTACTTCGCGAAGAATCTAAAGTAGATTGCTACGAGTTTATGCTCGAACACCTGCTGTGCTTCAGTATAGTGCGTATGGCTAAGGTGTTCGGGATATCCCGAAGTGGGTTTTATTACTGGATTAAGCATCGACACAACGCCATCCAACGTGAGGCTATTCGCCAACAGCTTGATACAAAAGTTAAAGAAGCTTTCGCCAACAGCAAAGGCCGAGATGGCTCAAGGCGTATCCAAAAAGAACTGTCTGAGAGCGGTGATAGCTACAATGTTAAAACCATTGCTGCCAGTATGAAGCGTCAAGATTTAACGCCGAAAGCGGCACGCAAGTTTAAGTGCACTACGGACAGCAAGCATCAAATGCCTGTTGCTCCAAACCTGTTGGCTCAGAACTTTAGCGCATCTGCTCCGAATGAAAAATGGGCTGGAGACATCACCTATATAGCGACAAGCGAAGGCTGGCTGTACTTGGCGGTAATTATTGACCTTTACTCAAGACAAGTAATTGGATGGTCTATGGATACCAGAATGACGGCTACGCTGGTCTGTGATGCGCTATCAATGGCGATGTTCCGTCGCGGATTCCCCGAGCAGGTTATCGTTCATAGTGATCGAGGTAGTCAGTACTGCTCAAAAGATTATCGAGATCTCATAACTGCTTATAATCTAGAACAAAGTATGAGTAGGAAAGGAAATTGCTGGGACAATGCTTGTGTTGAGAGCTTCTTCCATTCTATGAAAGTGGAAGCGATCCAATATGAGCCGATTATGACGAGAGACCAGATGCGCCAAACGATCTTCGAGTATATAGAGGTTGATTATAATCGGATGAGAAGGCACAGTGCTCTTGGGTATCTAAGCCCAGTTAACTTTGAACAACAAAATGTCGCTTAATGAAGTGTCCAGTCTGGCTGGAGCAGATCACAAAAGTGGAAAGTTGAAGTTAGTAAGTTACAAGCCAATGTCGAAGTTCTATCCGATAAAATCGAGTCGCTAGAGTCAGCTCTAACTGAAGACCCAAGTAAAGCTTTAGCTGTTCCACTATTGCGTAAAGACCTTGAAAGCACAGAGAAAACGCTAAAGTTGGAGTTATTGCAAACAAGGGCTGAGCTGGAGCGTATGTACGATCAAAATAAATGGTTCATCGGTTTAATGTTTACGATAGCACTGAGTGTTTTAGGCATGGTAGCTAGTAGTTGGTTCAATAGAAAAGAAACTTAACAAACGCTTCAAGAGGGACAGCCAACGCGTGGCATTTTTACTATGCGTTGGTTTTTGTGATTACGGTGTTATGCGATAAGTTGTTAGTAGCGTTGGCTGCCCCTTAAGCGGGCGTTATGCAGTTTTTGGGCAATAAAAAACCAGCATTTTCAGCTGGCTTTAGAATTTGCTTTATTGAGCAGCTTTGACTCGGATCTTGCTTTTGGCAATGTTTGCCATATTCAGCGCTGCAATTGCCGTTTTTGCTTCTGAAGCCTCTGGCATTTCGACGAAAGCAAAGCCTTTCGATAGACCGGTTTCTTGATCTAAAACGAGAGTGCATTCGGTAACAGAGCCGTGTTCAGAAAACAGTTTACGAATGTCGTGCTCAGTTGTGGTACGAGCAAGGTTGCAAACTAAGAGTTTCATAGTTGTCCGTTGATGTAGAAATAACGGTGAGGATTGTCTCAACAAAGACAGTTGCCACCAAGTGATAGTTTGGTTTTACCGTAAAATAGCGGCATTTAGGGCAACCAACTGCATAACAAACGCCTCAAAAGGGACTGTCAACGCGCGGCGTTTCCAGTCCCATTGAGCCGCGGTGGTTGCAGTTGTTGTGTTTGGGTTTTGTGTTATGCGTTGCCAGCCCCTTAGGCGGGCGTTAGCTTCTTTGAAGCAAGAATCATCAAAATCCAAGCTCAATCGTTCTGAAAAATCCGCTTTTAGCGTTCAAATTGCACAATTTGGCATTTGAATTTTGCTAGATGCTGATTTGGTAGAAAGTGTTGGAAGTTCCGCAGTTTCAAAGCCGCTGAAAGCCAACAAGTCTCGATGCTTCAATGTTGTTGGATGTTCAACACTGGCAGCTTGGTTTCACAAAAAGCAGCATCGTCGCTGAAATCGCGCTTTCTTTGTCGGAAATTCGGTAAGTGGCCAACGTAACCTTGATCGCTGCGAGTTTTGGCTGCTCACTTCACTGCTTTTGGCGTTGGATGTGTGTTTGAGTGATGCTTTTGCGTAAAATGCATTTCAAGCAAATGTGTTTAAAAAATCATAGTTAAACAATGGGCTACGAAGCTAACAAACGCCTCAAGAGGGACTGTCAACGCGTGGCGTTTCCAGTCCCATTGAGCCGCGGTGGTTTCGGTTGTCGTGATTGAGTTTTGTGTTAATGCGTTGCCAGCCCCTTAGGCGGGCGTTATGTGAATGGAGCAGGGAGAAACTATGAAGTACAAGGTGGTAAAGGAATATTTTGATGCTCCAGAGAATCCGATAAGAATCGAGAAAGGTGAAATACTTCAATTTGTAGAAGAGTCTAATCCTGAAGGTGATTGGGCAAATTGGGTATATTGCAAAGGGATAAACAAAGAAGGCTGGGTTCCAAAGCAAATCCTTGAAATTGAGGGAGACAAAGTTGTTGTGCTCAAAGACTATTTCGCTCGGGAACATACACTTGTTATTGGTGATAATGTGGTCGCTGGATATGAGCTCAACGGCTGGATTTGGTGTGAAAAGGAGTCGATGCCTAATGTTTATGCATGGGCTCCCATGAATCATTTGGCCAAAGAGTAAATTCACATAACAAACGCCTCAAGAGGGACTGTCAACGCGTGGCGTTTCCAGTCCCATTGAGCCGCGGTGGTTACGGCTGTTGTGTTTGAGTTTGGTTGTAATGCGTTGTCAGCCCCTTAGGCGGGCGTTATGTTCACAAGATGGATAGTAAAAATGGATGAGAAAGTACTAATAGCTTTTGGTGTTTTGGGCGGTGTTTCACTCCTCAGCTTTGTGTTGTTCTATATAAATAAAAACGCACAGTTTAAGAGGAAATACTATCCATTATTCTCTGTCGTAACGGGTGCTTTATTTTTGTTCATTGTATATTTGCAGGGCTTTGTTAATCATCAATTCTGGATGGTAATTGTTCCCATTGTTTCTCTAATAACTTTTATGAACATACGTGGTGCTAAGTTTTGCGATAACTGTGGGAAATCAAACTTTGGGCAATCATTAAAAGATAGAAAAATCGAATGCCCCAAATGTGGGCATACTATTTGAGTAATGTGAACATAACAAAGCGTTTAAGGCGGATTCACAACGCTTGGCGATTTCAGTTCCAGTCAGGTTAAGTGTTTAAGATGCAATGGTTTAAGTTTGATGGTTAGCGTTGTTCACCACTTAACGCGGCGTTATACCTATCGGAGGCTATAAGTGATTGACGTTCATTGGTCATATTGGGATAAGGAATCCACTGTCAGATGGAACTTCAATGATTTGATGTATATTCAGCAGTTCTCTTATCCACCCATAGCTGTTTCAGTTCTTACTAACTCAAGAATTATTGCCATATCTTGCCACTTCGAAGAATTTGGCTCTAATAACCTGAACTTGTTCACTTTTGATGGAACCTTAATTCGTAGTCTGTTTGCACCTGCTGTAGGCGATAAAGTTACTTTTGGAGCTTTAACCGAGACTTCAAACGATCGTATCCAAGCTCAAGTTTGCTATTACGAGCGCAGTGTATTTAAAGAACAGCTTTGTTACATTGAGTTAGACAGTGGGGAATGTTCAGGTTTTAGTAGAGGTTACTAGGTATAACAAGGGCTTAAGGTGACTATAAGCACTGGATCATTTTCAGTCTTTTCAGTTTTTGGTGCTTAAGGCGGCTATGTCGTGTGAATTGCTTGTTTTCGCACCTAAAGCCGACGTTGTACCTATTGGAGATGCAGTGGAAATCTGATGTATCTAGAGACAACAATACGTTCAGCAATTCAATTTTTAGATGAGCTTTGCGCGGTTCTTGGTGAAACTATTGAAAAACCGACAACTAAGGAGCAGAAGCTGGAGCATTGGCAAAAAGCCGGTGAAACAAAATTTGAGTTTATAAAAAATAGGTATAACAAACGCCTCAAGAGGGACTGTCAACGCGCGGCGTTTCCAGTCCCAATGAGCCGCGGTGGTTACAGTTGTTGTGGTTGAGTTTAGTGTAATGCGTTGCCAGCCCCTTAGGCGGGCGTTAAATGTCTTTTGGCTAATATATATAAAAATCAGGAGGAGCGATGGCTTTGCAAATAACGGATGTAACAATCAAAAATTACAAATCATGTATCAATACTAGCTTACAGCTTTCAGGTTTCACTCCTTTGGTTGGTTATAACAACGCTGGTAAATCAAATTGTTTATCGGCACTACAATGGTTACTCCGAAAGTCGAGTTTATCTGAACAAGATTTCAACGATCCTGCTAGCCCAATTGAAGTTGAGGCAGATATTCATGGAGTATCTCAGGCTTTATTAGATAGCATGCCTGAAAAGCAGAAGAAATCGATCGAGAAGTACGTTGAAAATGGCGTACTAAGTATTAAGCGAGTCCAGTTAGTGCCGGCTGCTAAAGTAGCCGAAATAAAACTATCAGTAAAAGATCCTGCGACTGCACAGTGGGTAGTGAACCCAACGGGTATAGACAATGCTATAAATGCATTACTTCCTGAACCTATCCGAATTGGAGCAATGGAAAATGCAGCCGAAGATGCATCAAAATCGAAAAATACTACAACGATTGGTAAGTTATTAGCGCAATTTCTTGAACCTGTTAGACAGGCTCATGAGCAAGATCTTAATACTCATTTATCTGAAGTTAGCAGAAGAATCTCAAGTGATGGTGACATGAGATTTGGAGAATTGTCTAACATCGACACGAACGTAAATGCAAAGGTTGCTGAGTTGTTTCCTGGAATGAGTGTAAAGTTACACTTCGAAACTCCTACGATAGATGACTTAATTAAAGCTGGAACACTAAAGGTGTTTGAGGGGCAAGGTGACGGTCGAGACTTTACGTCTTATGGTCACGGTGCGCAACGCTCTATACAAATGGCATTAGTCCAGTACCTCGCAGAAGTAAAACGTAATGTTCCTGATCTAACTACTCTGCTATTAATCGATGAACCAGAGCTATATTTGCATCCTTTTGCTATTGAGCAAGTTAGAGAGGCGCTATCTTCGCTGTCAAAGTCAGGTTATCAGGTGGTTATTACGACTCACTCAGCACAGATGGTCACGCCTGAATTGGCTGAAACAACACTACTTATACGTAAAAATGATCAGCAAGGTACATATACTAGGCTGCGCCTAGCAGATGCAATACAAAAGGTTGTACCTAACTCAGTTCATCAAATGGAACAGTTGTTCAGTTTTTCTCATTCTACCCAAGTACTCTTTGCTGAAAATGTTGTTCTTACTGAGGGTAAGACTGAACTTAGACTACTCCCCTTCTTGTTTAAAAAAGCCTGTTCTAAAACAATGGGACAAGAGAAACATGCATTGGTAGCTCAAAGTGGCGTAAATGATACTAAGAAGTCATTAGAAATTTTGGCAGCAATGGATTTGCCTGCAAAAGCTATCTGTGATTTAGACTACGGATTAACAGGTGCTATCCGAGATGGTTTTGTTGGTGCTACATCACCTGAAGTAGTTGCAATTAAGTCGCGTTTAGCTCAGATCGCCCCTGCAAATAACATTACTTTAAATGGTATCGGTCTTCCAAAAAATAGTAATCATTGCACAGCTGCACAGGCGTTTGAAATTCTAGCAAATGATGCGGTTGCAAAACCTGAAATACAATCGTTACATCGCGTCTTAAAAGCTCAAGGGATTTGGCTTTGGACTTTAGGTGCAATTGAAGCTCATATAGGTACTCAATCAAAGGATGAAAGTGCATGGGCTCAATTTAAGAGTGATGTAAATCAAAATGGTTTAGCTGCCTCATGCCCAGATCACCAATCAATCTTAGATCTAGTTGAGTGGATACGAAACTAGACATTTAACAAACTGCTTAAGAGGGATTCGCAACGCGTGGCATTTTCACTATGCGTTGATTTTAGTGATTAAGGTGGTTTGCGGCGGCTTTTGTATTGCGTTGCTCACCCCTTAGCAGGGCGTTAGCCCTCAAGAGGAAAAAAGTGATATTTCGGACGTTAAGCATACTAGCAATAATTGGTAGCGTTTTGTGGTTCATAAGTGAGCCTAGTCCAGAGCCTGCAGTCGTGTTTGTTGCTAGTCTCGCTGCATTCTTTAGAGACGAAGTTCATGGCATCATTGGTGCTAAATTTGTATCTCTCTCATCACGAGCGGCTCCAATACGTGATTTTCAGCACTACAAATATTCATTTGTTTCTGATAACTACATATCACCCGCGATATTAGATGATCTTAATGGTTGGATTTCTGATGTTGGCGACCAAATTGTTTCTATCAATATCTCTGACGCCAACCAGAGTAATCGATATTTTGGTAAAGTTGATACGCGGCATGTTTCTGGCACTTTTCCCGTAGTTGACTATAAAAGTGACGATAAATATTTGAGTTACCAGTATGTTGGTTGTTCGTTTAGTGGTGTTCATATCTTGAAGTTAGTTTCTAACTACGGAGGTAGCGGCTATTTCCATTCGCTGCTACTTGTAACTGTAATGGCGGATAGCTGCATTGAGTTTGAATCAACTTCTAAAGCGATTAAAAAGGAACGTTTTGTTATTAAAAAAGTAGGCACGATACCTTTAGGTGACCGTTACGATGGTACGGTTACATATAGGTTGGGCTTCCTGACAATATCGGCCTGTAAAGGTTTAAAAGCGTTACGTACCAAGCACGAGCGGGTATTCATACTTTAGGCATCGGGCTAACAAACGCCTCAAGAGGGACTGTCAACGCGTGGCGTTTCCAGTCCCATTGAGCCGCAGTGGTTACGGTTGTTGTGATTGAGTTTAGTGTTATGCGTTGTCAGCCCCTTAGGCGGGCGTTATGTTCTCAGTGCTTGAGATTCACTATATAATGACTGCTTTTCTTAGCTTATTGATTTTAAATGAAAAATAAAAACGCACGACTTGAGTTGTTACATATCCAACTAGAGCTTAATAATAAAAGATCTCAACATATGAGGCACTTTATCGATCAATATTACTGTTATAAACACAATTTTGTTACATCAACAGGGAAAGCTAGTTGGGAAAAATGTCTATGGAATGGACATGTTTCTAAAGCTGCAATGATTGAAAAAGATAGAAAAAGGGTTACTAAAGAACACATTATTCCTCTGAAAGTCATTGTCCAAGAATTAAAGCAGTTAGCTATTGAAGCAGAAGTCTCTTTGGATTCGATTCAAAAATATATCGATGATAATTTGCTTTTTGCAACGATAACCAAGGAAGAGGACGCAAAATTAAGAGCGTTAAAATTGAACAGTTCAATGCCTAAAGGTTATTATCTTCCAGATGATCCCTTATATAAGGATAAATTTGGTCGATATAAATTAGCAGGGATCGAACTTATAGAACGAACATAACAAACGCCTCAAGAGGGACTGTCAACGCGTGGCGTTTCCAGTCCCATTGAGCCGCGGTGGTTTCGGTTGTTGTGTTTGAGTTTAGTGTTATGCGTTGCCAGCCCCTTAGGCGGGCGTTATGTGTTTTGAGGTTCAATTGGAAAATCTTTTTTTCGTAACAAACTCTGTAGCAGGGCGCTGTGGGCCAGATAAAGTCATGTGGGACCTAGAAGAGTTGTGGTCATCTGGAGTTCGGGCAATTATTTCGGTCAATGACGGAGAGAGTGTCCATATTTCACGCCTAAAGGCTATTGGTTTTGCGTATGAACACATTCCTCTTTCGAATAATGCACCAGTTCAAAGTGGTGATTTTGAGGTTTGTCTTGATGCATTACCTCGAATTATCAAGTTCATTGAACAAAATGAGACTCAAGGCAAAGTTGTAGTACATTGCAAATCAGGCAAAGATCGGACAGGGCTAGCATTAGCAGCATACCTTTTAAAATCCAAAGGGTTCGGTGTAGAAGAATCAATGTCGGCAGTAAAGGATGTTCGTGATATTGCTTTCAGTGCACCAGACTGGGATTGGTTTACAGAAAAAGTTTTGGTTGGTCTGTCTAACACATAACAAACGCCTCAAGAGGGACTGTCAACGCGTGGCGTTTCCAGTCCCATTGAGCCGCGGTGGTTGCAGTTGTTGTGTTTGAGTTTAGTGGTAGTGCGTTGCCACCCCCTTAGGCGGGCGTTAGTTGCTCTTTGGAAAAATCACTATGAAACATGACTTATCAGTCGATGTTAGGCCAGCACAGGAAAATGAGTTAGAGCTTGTGTTTAAGCTGATGACTGAGCATAACGAATGGACTCGATTTAATGCTCCTTACTTTCCGTATTCTCATCCGACTTTGGCTGATTTTGCGGATTCAACCTTCCAACGGTTATTGGTTGGTTCAGATATGCAGTTAGTCATTTGTAATGAATTACCCGTTGGGACGGTGAGTTGTTATTGGGAATGTGAGGAAACCCGTTGGCTTGAAGCTGGTATTGTCATTTATGACGAAAGTTATTGGGGAAAAGGGATCGCATCAATAGCATTATCTCAATGGATTTCGTATCTGTTCAAAACGCAAGAAATAGAGCGGGTAGGCATGACAACATGGTCGGGAAATGATCGCATGATGTCATTAGCGACAAGGCTAGGTTTGAAGCAAGAGGCACGGCTGCGGAAAGTTCGTTATTACCAAGGGATCTATTATGATTCAGTGAAATATGGTGTGATTCGAAGCGAATGGGAAGAACGCAACTAACAAACGCCTCAAGAGGGACTGTCAACGCGCGGCGTTTCCAGTCCCATTGAGCCGCGGTGGTTTCGGTTGTTGTGTTTGAGTTTAGTGTTATGCGTTGCCTGCCCCTTAGGCGGGCGTTAAGCGCATAATCAGAGTCGGCTAGAATAGTAAGAGGTATTATGAAAGTTAAATCAATAGAAATTAACGGTATTGGTGGGATAGAAAATATCAATATTGAATTTAACGATCACATGAATTTTATTTGTGGTCCTAATGGTATAGGTAAAACAACATTACTGGAATGTGTTGCTCATTCATTTTCCACAAGTAGTACAAATATACTTAAAAGAAATGTATCTATGGAAAGTGGTAGCTTTAAATCAACGATTGATATTGAAGGAACAGATCAACAGTCAAATGTGGTAATTGTTGACTTTGATCCAGGAAAACAATCACATATTAATGGATTGTACCAACACGCTCCTAAGCTTCTTTCCTTAAAGGTTTCTAGAACATTTCAATACCAGCCTTTAGCAGCCGTCAGCAAGGATATTAATAAAGACTCCAACACTTCCTTCCAAGAAGCTAAATCTGGTGTAAATATTAGTGAAGTCAAGAATTGGTTTGTTAATAGGTATTTATACTCAGCTCATGACGGTGCTTTAACTGAACAGCAACTAAATAACCTTGAGCTAGCCAAGAGAAGCTTCTCACTCCTTAATGAGAGTTTTTCTTTTAGCAAAGTTTTAGCTGCATCTAACGAGATTATGGTTAACACTCCTAATGGTGATATATATTATGAGTATTTATCTTCAGGGTTTAAATCTTGCCTTTCAATTATTTTTGGGATAATAAAAGATATTGAATTTAGGTTTAAAAATCCTTGTATCAACGCGTTAGATTTTGACGGCGTAATTTTAATTGATGAATTAGAGTTACATTTAAATCCTGAATGGCAAGCGAAAATTGCAAAGATTTTGGTTCAAGTTTTTCCTAAGGCACAATTTATAACAGCTACGCACAGCCCTCATATTTTACAGGGTGCCAATCCTAATGAAATTATTGCTTTAGCGAGTGAAAACGGTAAAGTTTACCGTAGAAATTTAGATGGAGGGAAATATGGATACCAAGGCTGGACTGTAGAAGAAATTTTGGTGGATGTTATGGGCATGTCAGATACAAGAACTGATACTTACTACCAAGAATTAAATAAATTTGAAACTGCGATAAGTGAAGACGACTTTTTATCAGCGGAAGCGGCTTTTATTGAATTGGATAGTTTACTGCATCCAAATAATCATATGAGAAAGCTTTTAAAATTAGAGTTGGCATCAGTGAAAGGTGGTGCTGAATGATAAAATTAACTAGAGCAGGTAAACCTGCCTTTTTATCTGATGAAAAAGTGTTGGAGCTAACAAACACGTTTAAATCTACAAAATTATCCGTTTGGAATAATGATCATATAAAGGAACCGTTGCTAAAATCAAGTAACGGGAAATGTGCATATTGTGAGTGCCCATTAACATCTGAAAGCAACTATATGGAAGTTGAGCACTTTGAAGACAAAATGCATAACGAGGATAAAGTCGTCTTATGGGAAAACTTATTGCCGTCCTGCAAAAAATGTAATGGGTCTAAAGGCACTCACAATGTGGCTCAAGAACCAATTATAAATCCATATGTAGATGAGCCAAAAGATCATTTAGTTTTGCGTTTATATAGGTTCAGAGGAAAGACTGCTAAAGGCAGTACAACAATTGAAGTAGTAAACTTGAACCATTCTTCAAGGCTGGTATTAAGCCGCTTTGAAATTGGAGAAAAAATTGATCAGGTAGTTGATACTGCATGGGAGCGCTATAATAACTTCATTGAAAAAAGAGATACTCGTAGTAGAAATAGGTTAATTAATATTGTCGAAGGCTTACTTGAAGAGTGCCAACCTGAATCAGATTATTCTGCGTCTACGGCTACAAACTTACTTTCGGATTCTAAGTTTACAGAGCTAGTTTCACTAATGAGAGCCGAAGATGCATGGACTGATGAGCTTGAAGCTTTAATAAATATCGCTTTGGGATTAGTACTAGATTGCGCTTAACAAACGCTTCAAGAGGGACAGCCAACGCGTGGCATTTTTGCTATGCGTTGGTTTTTATGGTTACTGTGTTATGCAGTAACTTGGTAGTGGCGTTGGCTGCCCCTTAAGCGGGCGTTAGGTGAAATGGGGGAATAATGCAGCAAGTTTTAGAAACGGAACGTTTAATCCTTAGGTCATTTGAGCTGTCTGATGCAGAGCAAGTATCAGTATTGGCTGGTGATAAACGAATCGCAGAGATGACGGCAAACATACCGCACCCTTATGAAGTTTCAGATGCAATTTCATGGATTGAAACACATGAAATTGGCTTTGCCAGCGGAGAGAGTATTGTTTATGCGATTGTACTTAAAGAATCGTTAGAGCTTATTGGTGCAGTGAGTTTGCCGAGCTTAAAAGATGGCCAAGGCATCTTGGGTTATTGGTTGGGCGTCGATTTTTGGGGACAAGGTTATGCGACAGAAGCTTCAAAGGCTTTAATTGAGCACGCAAAAGAAAGTCATGGGTTGCGAGAGTTAAAGGTCATGCATCTTGTTGGCAATGATCGTTCAAGGTCAGTTATCGATAAACTTGGTGTTACTTACGTAGAAAATCAAACACTTCGTATGCAAGGTGGTGAACGAGAGGTTTGTGTTTATATTTCAGCGGTATAAATTCACCTAACAAACGCTTCAAGAGGGACAGCCAACGCGTGGCATTTTTACTATGCGTTGGTTTTTGTGGTTACGGTGTTATGCGGAAGCTTAGTCATAGCGTTGGCAGCCCCTTAAGCGGGCGTTAAATGAATTTGGTAGAGGTAGTACACAATTTGAATGAATCAAAATTAGGTAGTTTACGTACACTGCTAACAGTTATTGAAGATCTCCATGACCCTGAACATGTCATATTTTATCGAGGGCATGGTGATAAAGTTTATGGCTTGACTCCTTCGATATATAGAAAGGACGTGTGGATAAACAATGAACATAAAATGATTCAAGAGTTGTTGATCCGTTGCCCTAAAGATTTCGATGGCAAGCAATCTAGTTTTGAAAAACTAGTTAAAATGCAACATTATGATTTGCCGACTCGATTACTCGACATAACCGAAAATCCGCTAGTAGCATTGTACTTTGCATGCTCATCGCAAATTGATAGCGATAAAGATGGAGAACTCATATTTTTTAAAATACCTAAAAAGGATATTAAGTACTTTGATAGCGATACGGTAAGTGTTGTGTCTAACATTGCATGGCTTAAAAGTAATTTTTCTTTGCCTCATAGGTTTAGTGCCGATAGTAAATCATTCCATAATGAAGAAAATGAGCATGCTGATGTGCTAATGCATTGCATAAGACAAGAAAAGCCTCACTTTAGAGAAAGAGTAAATCCTCAACATATTCAAAGCGTTGTTTGCGTTAAACCTAAATTAGATAATCAACGGATAATCAGACAAGACGGTGCATTCTTGTTGTTTGGTATTGATGAAGAAAAAAGTGTTTCTGCCTCTATCAAGCCCGAATGGGTCCTACGACCAAGTGGCAACCGATATATAATTAAGGCAAAAGATAAACCAGAAATTAATAAACAGTTGGCTAGCCTTGGGATATCTAAAGCTAAACTGTTCCCTGAAATCGACATGGTTTCTCAGTTTATAAAAGATGATCTTGGTTTGCAGATCGAAAATTATGCAAATGACGCTCCTTTAATTCTTGGTAAACCTAAGTTGTCAGATTGGTTGTAGAAATTCATTTAACAAACGCCTCAAGAGGGACTGTCAACGCGCGGCGTTTCCAGTCCCATTGGGCTGCGGTGGTTACGGTTGTTCTGTTTGAGTTTAGTGTTATGCGTTGTCAGCCCCTTAGGCGGGCGTTATGGCGCAAGGTGAAAATGAAAGCCATCGTTGATTTAATTAGAAAAGATCCCATTCGACTTGAAACACTAGAATGTGTTTATCAGCTTGAATTGCCTCAATGCTACATAGGCGCAGGTTTTGTGCGAAATCTTGTCTGGGACTCTTTACATCACAACGTAAAGCAGACGCCATTAAACGACATTGATGTCATTTTCTTCGATGCCGATAGTTTAGATTCAGATTATGAAAAATCACTTGAACTCAAGTTGTCGGAGCAAATGCCCCAGCTCAATTGGCAAGTGAAAAATCAAGCTAAAATGCACTTACCAAATGGCGACAATCCTTACCAAAGAACATTGGATGCCATGAGCTATTGGCCTGAAAAAGAAACGGCGGTAGCAGTGAGAAAAGTCGAGCACGATCGTTACGAATGTATATCAGCCTTTGGTTTCGAGAGTTTATTTCAAGGTTTCATCACTCATAATCCTAAACGAGCATATGGAACCTTCGAAAATCGATTAAAGTCAAAGGGTTGGCTAGCTGTGTGGCCTAACTTGAGAATTGCGCCATAACAAACGCCTCAAGAGGGACTGTCAACGCGTGGCGTTTCCAGTCCCATTGAGCCGCGGCGGTTGCAGTTGGTGTGTTTAAGTTTAGTGGTAATGCGTTGCCAGCCCCTTAGGCGGGCGTTATGCAAAATGAGGGAATCATCTTTCAATGTATCTTCGGGAAGCAATTGAGAAGGCCTTATTACTTATCGACAAAGATAGTTCCGATAAGCCAAAGCACTTAACTTCATACTTTTCATACGAGAGAAACACAGGCGGTATAAACTGTCCAGATCGGAATATCGTTTTCTTTAAAGGCTCTAGGAAAGGAGTAGATGGTGAAATTACAATTTCCATGAGAGGAATGGATCAAGAAAGGGATATCACTCTTAGTAAGGTGGTTACAACGGAGAATGAGCTGATAGCACTTGTTGAAGAATGGAAAATGGTGGTTTACTGGTGGCAATCTAGACTATCTTTCTATCGGCTAGAGATTGGTGCTGAGTACAAGATAATTCGAGATTTTGCTGATCTAGATGGCCGAAATTTCAAAAATGGAGCTACTTTCTCGTTACTAGCGAAAGACGTCTTTGCCAAAGAGGAAGGATATACTTTAAAAACAAGTGCCGGAACAATAAGGTTTCACGGTCAGATTAATAGCCAAATTTTAGAAAACCTAGATCTATACATAAATGAGGCCGGTAATGCATAACAAGGCGTTCAAGAGGGACTTGGCACGCGTGGCATTTTCGGTTTGCAGTTTGTTTAGTGGTTAAGGTGCTATGCGGTCACGTTTGTATTGCGTGCCTGCGCCCCTTAACGCGGCGTTATGTGATGAAATAGCACACATACTAAACAAATATGTGCGCTAAAGTGACTTTGTTACGAAAAGTTAAAGTGGTAGACACCATGTATTTGTGTCACGCTAATAAATGTTCGACCGTAGTTTCGTAAGTCTTGTGCTGTTACAGGCTGACCGTGAGGTACGCCTATACGCGTACGAATATATTTTCCAAGAATACTTTTATCTCCAACCACGCTCATTTGTTTCGGGTATATTAGTCCGTTAATTGGTTGAGTGCCTTCTAGTAACATAGTCATCTTAGTTCCATCATCCCATATGACGTCAATTTCCTTAATGTGACCCACTGGCGGGAATAGATGAGGGTTAGCTCTAATTTCGGGAGCGCGGATGACCAAGCATGCATCATCAGGAGTTGTGTGGTTATTTGGGTTTTGCCCCCAGTTTAATCCATGGCAATCTTGAACTTCACCTTGGCGATCTAATAAACTTAAGTTGTACATAATGCATGAGCCTCTAGTTGCTATACTGTTTTTTTATACATTCAATTGAGTTTCAAGGCAAGTATGTAAGCCCGATTTTTGAAGTATCTAAGTTAAAACAATCACATAACAAAGCATTTAAGAGTGATTCCCAACGCTTGGCATTTTTCATTCCATCGTTGAGTTCAGTGTTTACGGTGGTAAGGTTAAGTTCGTGGTAGCGTTGCTCACACCTTAATGCGGCGTTAGGTGTGTGGCATTCACAGTTTGGCTTTATTTTTGTTGATGCATTTTCCCTGATTATGTATAAGTCGTTTTGAAAATAACCTTTAACACCATGATTACATTAGTTTTTGCTAACCTTTAATAACATGGAGAATAAAGGTGGAAAAAAGTAACGAGAAAGTACAGTTGCTAGTAAATGCTATTCGGTTTCGTAAACCCTACACGGCTAATGATTTTCAAGTAACAGCATCTGAGCTGAAAGTGAAAAAAGAGAGTTATCACTTAAGTAAAATCAAGAGTATTGAACTGAAGCGTCTTGGCTTCAAAGATAACGTGGTTAAAGTGACAACATACGCCATTTTACTGTCAGCAGCGACTTGGGCTTTTGTACCTGAGTTTGGTTTTTTTGCGCTCATAATTGCTCTGATTTTGGCTTTGGTTTCGATGAGAAAGTATGAGTTGAAAGTAGAGTTTAAAGGTACAGATGAAACGGGTGATTACTGGGTATCAATAGCTCGTTGTTGGACGGAAGATGAATTTCATATTCTAGAGAATATTTATACTGAACTGAAAAGCAGAATCTAGCACAGAGGCTCGTCAATTTTGGCGAGCTTTTGAGTTTATGGTCCCGCACCTAACAAACGACTCAAGAGGGACTGTCAACGCGTGGCGTTTCCAGTCCCATTGAGCGGCGGTGGTTACGGTTGATGTGTTTGAGTTTAGTGGTGATGCGTTGTCAGCCCCTTAGGCGGGCGTTATGCCTTTTTCTCTGAAATTGACCTTTTAGTCTATTGTTTTTGTTAATTTAATTGTATTGGAGCTATAAGAATGTCATTTGGTATTGGTATTTTTTGGGTGTTATGCGGCATTATTTCTGCTGTATCTGCAAGTAATAAAGGGCGCAGTGGCTTTGGTTGGTTCATAATCGGTTTATTGCTGGGGCCTATCGGGGTTGTGTTGTCACTTGTCGTCAGCAAGCAAACAGAAGTAATTGAAGCAAAAGCAATCCAATCCGGTGGTCAAAAAAAATGTAAATATTGTGCAGAATTAATAAAAGCCGAGGCTAAGTTGTGTAAGCACTGTGGTAAAGAGCAGGAGATTGAAATTGCCGATATACTCGTATCTCATGGTAGTTCCTCTGAGCATCGAGTATTTCAAGATGCGATATACCATGAGGATCTGAGCCTTATTAATCAAATGTTAAATTCTGGATTTGATATTGAGTCATGCGATTTGCCTATTTCACATATCGAATATGCAAAGCTCCACAATAAAATCGAAGTTCTTAAAGTCCTAGAAAAGCTGAAAGCACAGGCATAACAAACGCCTCAAGAGGGACTATCAACGCGTGGCGTTTCCAGTCCCAATGAGCCGCGTTGGTTACAGTTGTTGTGTTTGAGTTTAGTGTTAATGCGTTGCCAGCCCCTTAGGCGGGCGTTATGCTTAATTCCTAAAAATCAGCAGGTTGTGATTGTCAATTCCTTTGGCATTTCGTTCTGGTTTTGTCGGCAATTCAATATTGTTTGTCGCTGCCTAATGAAGCAGCAATGTATCTGGTGCTAAAAATTCAGTGTTATTGCCTCATTGCAATATTGAGTCTGCGCGGGGTGAATGTTGCTGGCTCAAGTCGTTTTGAGCAGTTTGGTGCCTTTACTTACAGGCTGAAAGTCAGTCGGCAATTGAGCATTGTTTTTCGCTGCCTAATGAAACTTCTGTCGCTGTAAGTTTCAGTGTGATTGCCTCATTGAGTTATCGTGCCCATGCGTGGTGAGTTGGTTTGTCGGAGAGGGTCTCCACATTGGCCTAGTTGCTAAATGAAAGCCTGCATCGGTCAGTTCATAGGTAAAAGTTGAGCCAGTTCTAATTCAAGGAAACTCGGAGTTTGGCCAATGATTTCAGTTGGTTATCATTGATTTGATTCAAATGTAAAGTGTTGAAGCTTAAGCATAACAAACGCCTCAAGAGGGACTGTCAACGCGTGGCGTTTCCAGTCCCATTGAGTCGCGGTGGTTACGGTTGTTGTGTTTGAGTTTAGTGTTATGCGTTGCCAGCCCCTTAGGCGGGCGTTAACTGGCAAAATGGAAATGCCAAAAGCATCTGAGCAAAAAGGAGTTTGCAAATGTTTCGTTGTGGGCAATGCCGTCATTTCGAAAGAGCTAAAAATAATCTCAAGGATCTTTGTGGTGCTTGGGAACAACCTACGACTGCAACGCGTGAGGCTTGCGGATTTTTCATGCTCAGAAAACCAGCCCGAGATGTGAAAACACCAAACGAAGAGTAGAGTAATCTTCTTTGTGTTGGTTAAAAGTGCAGTGAAAAACATAAGCACTGGCCAGTTAACAAACGCCTCAAGAGGGACTGCCAACGCGTGGCGTTTCCAGTCCCAATGAGTCGCGGTGGTTACGGTGGTTGTGATTGAGTTTAGTGGTAGTGCGTTGCCAGCCCCTTAGGCGGGCGTTATGTGACAGGGAAGTTTAGTGGAATGAAAATACTCTCAGATCGTTTAATGATGTCTCCAATTTCAGCAGATGATTGGACATTGTTTTATGAGCTCCATACTGATCCTGCGGTGATTTCACTTTGCTTTGACCTGCCGACTATGTTGGAAATCGAGTCTAAATTTCAGTCTCGACTTGAACATTGGACTCCAGATTCCGAACACTGGTTATGTTTGGTCATTTCTGAATTAAAAACAGGTCATAGAGTCGGCATTACGGGCTTTTGTCTGCGAAACGGTGTGGCCGAAGTTGGTTTCATGCTTCTGCCTAGTTTTCACGGCAACGGCTATGGTACTGAGTCGTTGCAAACAGTCATTGATTATTCGACAAAACATTTCGGTCTCGAAGGTTTTATGGCTGTCGTGACTGAAGGTAATGTTGGCTCTGAAAAAGTATTAGCCAAAAGTGGATTCACCTTACACAGAATTGTTCCTGATGCTTATGAAATCGGCGGTCAAAGGTATGCGGATCACGTCTACATCATGGGAAGAATTGTCACATAACAAACGCCTCAAGAGGGACTGTCAACGCGTGGCGTTTCCAGTCCCATTGAACCGCGGTGGTTGCAGTTGTTGTGTTTGAGTTTGGTGATAATGCGTTGTCAGCCCCTTAGGCGGGCGTTAGTTTCTCTCAGGAAAATCATCAAAAATTCACGCACAAGGTTCTGAAAATTCAGCCTTTATCGTTCAAGCTGCACAATTTGGTTTGGGGTTTTTCCTGATGCTGATTTGGTAGAACGCGTTGAAAGTTCAGCGGTTTCAAAATCGCTGATAACCAACAAGCTTTGATGCTTCAATGTTGTCGTACGTTCAACTTGATCAGTTTGGTCTCATAAAAGGCTGAATCATCGCTGTGATCTGGCTTTCTTTGTCGCGGACTCTTAACGTTTTGGCAGCCAACGTCACAGCTTTTGGCGTTGGACGTGTGTTTGTGTGATGCTTTTGCGTAAAATGACTTTCAAGCAAATGTGTTTAAAAAATCATTGTTAAACAATAGGCTACGAAACTAACAAACGCCTCAAGAGGGACTGTCAACGCGTTGCGTTTCCAGTCCCATTGAGCCGTGGTGGTTATGGTTGTTGTGTTTGAGTTTGGTGGTAATGCGTTGCCAGCCCCTTAGGCGGGCGTTATACAAACGGAGGTAGCTTTGAATCTAGATGACTTGGGACTTGATGAAACGTTGCCACTTCAAAGAGAACTGATTAAGTCTGTCCTATCTTCATTTATGCATGAGGAAAATGTGGTTGCAGGTGTTTTGCTTGGTTCACTTGCAGCAGGAACTGCCGATAGAATTTCCGACGCAGATGTTCTTATCTTTACTCAAAACAACTTTCATAATGACTCTAATCGCTGCTTTAAGACATTCGAGTCGGGAAAAGAGATTTTCTATTGTTTAAGTGGGGCTCACAACGAAAATGCTTATTTCAGAAAGTACATTTTTGGTGACCTGACAAGTGCTGAAATTCATTGCCTAGATTTAAGTGAGCCTTTCGAGATATCAAAGCCATTTAAGGTGCTGTTTGATAAAACAGGAATGGTTGAAAGCCGATTAACTGACATTCCTGCGCCGAAACACGAAGATTTCCCAACTTATGTTCATGGTGACAAAGGTTTGATTTGGGAGCTTTTCGATTGCATCAAGTGGCTAAGCCGAGATAACAACCAATTGGCTAAAAACTATTTAAAAAAGCTATCAGAAAAACTGTGAATGTTTGTATAACAAACGCCTCAAGAGGGACTGTCAACGCGTAGCGTTTCCAGTCCCATTGAGCCGCGGTGGTTTCGGTTGTTGTGTTTGAGTTTAGTGGTAATGCGTTGCCAGCCCCTTAGGCGGGCGTTATAGCTCTTATCTGAACTAATTCTTGCCATCTGTACGCTTGGTGCGTACACTTCCTGTGTGAAAAGTGTATTTGTCGAATCAACAATTTTTGAAAAGTACCGAGATGAATATCTCAGTGATGAGGAGTATAGGCTCTTTCAAGCAGAGCTAATGCTAAACCCCAAGCTGGGTGATGTGATTCAAGGTACTGGCGGTTTGCGAAAAATTCGAGTTGCGAGTAAAGGCAAGGGAAAGCGTGGTGGTTCACGGATTATCTATTACTTTCTCGATGAAAAGAGGCGTTTCTATTTGCTAACCATTTACGGCAAAAATGAAATGTCTGACTTGAATGCAAATCAAAGGAAACAACTAATGGCTTTTATGGAGGCGTGGCGCAATGAGCAATCGTGATTTATTTGCAGAGTTAAGCTCAGCTCTTGTTGAGGCTAAGCAGCATTCTGAAGGTAAGCTTACTCTGAAAACACATCATGTGAATGAGGTGGGTGAGTTGAACATCTCACCGGATGAAATCGTGAGTATTCGCGAGCAGTTCAATATGTCCCGCGGAGTCTTCGCGCGGTTACTTCATACGTCTTCGCGCACATTAGAAAACTGGGAACAAGGTCGTAGTGTGCCAAATGGTCAAGCGGTCACTCTTTTAAAGTTAGTACAGCGTCATCCAGAAACGTTGTCACACATAGCCGAGCTATAACAAACGCCTCAAGAGGGACTGTCAACGCGTGGCGTTTCCAGTCCCATTGAGCCGCAGTGGTTACGGTTGTTGTGTTTGAGTTTGGTGTTATGCGTTGTCAGCCCCTTAGGCGGGCGTTATGTGCTTTCTCGAAAAATCTCGAAGTAGTGTAGAATTCAGCTTTTGAAATCTTGAGAAGTCAGCATGTCTAAAGTCGTTCAACAGCAAATCGGCAATATCGCGCTTGTCGTAACGATGATGCTATTGAGTTCTATACAAAAAAGCTTCAGTTCAGTTTGGTTGAAGATACCGATTTGGGTGGTGGTAAACGTTGGGTTCAAGTTTCGCCGCCAAACTCGAATGGAACGAACCTACTTCTTGCTCAAGCAAGTACCGAAGAACAAGCTCAATTTGTAGGTAATCAAACTGGAGGCCGTGTTTTTCTGTTTCTACAAACGAATGACTTCTGGCGAGATTATGAGTTAATGAAGGCCAATGGTGTTGTCTTCAACGAAGAACCACGAGTTGAAGAGTATGGGACAGTGGTTGTGTTCCAAGATCTTTATGGAAACAAATGGGATTTATTGCAACTGAACAAGGCTCACAAATAGCACGCACATAACAAACGCCTCAAGAGGGACTGTCAACGCGTGGCGTTTCCAGTCCCATTGAGCCGCGGTGGTTACGGTAGTTGTGTTTGAGTTCGGTGTTATGCGTTGTCAGCCCCTTAGGCGGGCGTTATGCGCTAATTGGAAAAATTGACAGGAGTTAATAATGAACCAGCATGAAAAGCTTAATTATGTGGAGTTTGCAGCGAACGACTTAGAGTCAACGAAAGCGTTCTTTTCAAAGACTTTTGGCTGGAGTTTTGTTGACTTTGGACCTGAATATACAGCTTTCTCAAATGAAGGCTTAGACGGTGGTTTTTTCAAGGCTGAGCTTTCTAGTCGGACTGAAAATGGTGGCGCACTGTTAATTTTCTACAGTTCAGGCATTGAAGCAACTTTAGAAAAAGTCGTGAAAAATGGCGGTCATATCATCCGTCCTATCTTTGAGTTTCCTGGTGGTTGTCGTTTTCATTTTACAGAGCCAAGTGGTAATGAATTTGCTGTTTGGTCTGAAGCACGCGCATAACAAACGCCTCAAGAGGGACTGTCAACGCGTAGCGTTTCCAGTCCCATTGAGCCGCGGTGGTTATGGTTGTTGTGTTTGAGTTTAGTGGCATGCGTTGCCAGCCCCTTAGGCGGGCGTTAGGCGTATGGAGGTGTAATGAACTACGAAAGTACAATTTTTAGAGTCAGAGAGCTTCGAGAGGTTGATGCTTATTCCTTGTTTAGTATGTACTCAGGCTCAAGCAGTTCAGCAAAGTACATATCGACATTGCCTCACGATACAGTTGAAACCACGCTTTCGAAAATTAAGCAATGGCGAAAGTCCTACTCAGAAAATGCGCCTAAAGTTTGTGTTTATGGTGTTGCTGCGAGTCCAGATGATTTTGTGTTCGGTTTGGTTGTCTTCATATTTAATGAGCAATATGCTGAAATTCACTTCGGTATATCAGAGCAGTTTAGTAATAAAGGTGTTGCAACTGAGTTGTGCCGGTCTGGTCTGCAATGCTTGAAAAGTTTGGGTGTAAAAGAGGTAAGAACCAATCCGTTTATTGAGCATCTCGCAAGCATACGAGTTTTAGAAAAGTCGGGTTTCTCAAATTATGGCACGCTCACAAATCATGCACGATTTCCGACTTTGGGCGATGGTCTTTTCAATTGTGCAGATATGCGCATAACTCTTTGAAAATTCGCCTAACAAACTGCTTAAGTGGGATTCGCAATGCGTGGCATTTTCAGAATGCGGTGAGTTTTGTGATTAAGGCGGTGTGCGTTAGCTTTTGCAGTGCATTGCTCACCCCTTAGCAGGGCGTTAGCTTCTAAAAGGCTAGAATCATCAAAATCTAAGCCCATTTGTTTTGAAAAATCAGCTTTTAGCGTTCAAATTCCACAACTTGGCTTTCGAGTTTTTCTGATGCTGACTTGGTAGAAAAAGTTGAAAGTTCCGTAGTTTAAAAGCCGCTGAAAACCAACATGTCTCGGTGCTTCAATGTTGTTGGATGTTCAACACGGTCAACTTAGTTTCACAAAAGGCTGCATCATCGCTGTGATCTTGCTTTCTTTGTCGCGGACTCTTAACCGTGGCCAACTTAGCCTAGATCGTTTTAAGTTTTGGCCGCTAACTTCACAGCTTTTGGCGTTGGACGTGTGTTTGTGTGATGCTTTTGCGTAAAATGGCCTTCAAGAAAATGTGTTAAAAATCATTGTTAAACAATGGGCTACGAAGCTAACAAACGCCTCAAGAGGGACTGTCAACGCGCGGCGTTTCCAGTCCCAATGAGCTGCGGTGGTTACGGTTGTTGTGATTGAGTTTGGTGGTAATGCGTTGCCAGCCCCTTAGGCGGGCGTTATAAGCCAAAGAGGAATCATGGAAAATTCGTTAATACTTGTTGCTCTGAGTGAGGGGCAAATCTCCCAAGCTAAAGCGGTCAATGGACAGCGTAAGAAGATTACCCATGCATTACTTTGTGGTTCTTATGGGCAAATGTTTGGCACTGAAAAACAGTGCTCGAAATACTACAACGTATGGAAAGATATTTTCAAAGATCTATTTGCCGAGTCAAAGACTGTGCAGGTTTGTGATGTAATTCATTACGAATCAACTTTTGATTTAGTTAACATTCTAATATCTGCTTCTGACAAAAAGAAACAGGCTAATAATTGTATTAAACCAACTAAAAGCCAGAAACCTCAGCCAAAAGAAAAGAAAGGGTTTTGGGCGCGTATCTTTGGGTAGGCTTATAACAAACTGTTCAAGAGGGATTCGCAACGCGTGGCATTTTCACTATGCGTTGGTTTTAGTGATTAAGTTGGTGTGCGGAGGCATCGGTATTGCGTTGCTCACACCTTAACAGGGCGTTATGCTTATGCACCATGAGGAGTATCGTAGTATGATGCACGTTACAAATATTCGAATATTAATAAAAAGGTGAGAGTTGAATAATCCCGCTGAAAAAATGTTGTTAGTTGCATTACAACTAAGAGATCATAGATATAGTCAAACTAAAATTCGTAATATTTGGCAAGAGGTTCTGGATGTGAAGGATGGTTCAACATCTGATCTCTATCGTGAAATCGCAGCTATATTTGATTTGCCAGAATTTATTCGAGAGGCACTTAATGCTATTGATTACCCAGTAGAAACACTCGAGCCACCATTGAAAAAGCTAGATCATTTGTTCGATAACTTAGAGTTCAATAGTTCGGGAAGTATATTCATACAGCAAATAAGTGATGATGTCATAAGGTCTTTAGAACAAGCTAAGTGGATCATTGATCACCCAAATTTCAGTAAATTTAGCGCAAGCGAATTGACAACTTTGAACGAGCTTTGTGATGAATTGAAGACCTTATTTGAAAGTATTTCAGATATCGAAAACTTAGACGTTGAACTGAAAGAGTTCTTAGATATATACATTGCTCAATTAATATCTGGGATTGAAGAATATTTAACGAATAATAATGTTCAGAGTTTAAAAATTGCTGCTACATCTGCCTTTTCTGTATTAGGTTTAGAGCGTTCAATTCTTGATGCAGCACAAACAACCCAGGAAGGTGTGATTTTTCGAACAGTGTTATTCAAAATACTCGATTTTATCGGGTACGGTAATGACATTAAGCAACTTGCTGATAACCTTCAACTTTTGACGGGCTAGTGCAAAATAAGCATAACAAACGCCTCAAGAGGGACTGTCAACGCGTGGCGTTTCCAGTCCCATTCAGTCGAAGTGGTTACGGTTGTTGTGTTTGAGTTTAGTGGTAGTGCGTTGCCAGCCCCTTAGGCGGGCGTTATGTGTTTTCTCGTTTTAACTGTAACTCGAATGAGTTCTGGTACGCTATACCATTAATTTGCTTTTATCTATAATATGCATCTTGCTTGATATTTCAGTTGTTGGTTAGTAATAAGAGGGTTGGGAAATGAAGGTGATTAAATTACTCAGTTTGGTATTTGCACTGCTGTCAGGCTCTGTGTATGCCGGAGAAATCGAAGATCAAATCGCAGAATTTGCTAAGTATGAATATCCAAATGATCAAAAGATGCAGAGTTATGTATACAAGAAGCAATTACGTGCATACAAATATTTAGAATCAGTACAGGATCTAGAAGTAAAACAATTTGCTTCATATGCGTATCCAAACGATTTTGTAATGCAGAAATATACATATGACAAACAAGTATCAGCCAAAATATACATGTCTGCAATGACTGAGCAAGATGTACTAAATATTGCTAAAAGAGCGTACCCAAATGACTACGCAATGCAAAAGTACACTTTCGACAAACAAATATCTGCTAAGCGTTATATGAGCTCTTTGGAAGATGATTCACTTAAAAAAGCAGCTTTGCGTCAGTACCCTAATGATTATGCAATGCAAAAATATACATATGACCGATTAGCTTTCTAAACGCACATAACAAACGCTTCAAGAGGGACAGCCAACGCGTGGCATTTTTATAATGCGTTGGTTTTTGTGATTAAGGTGTTATGCAGAAAGTTGGTAGTAGCGTTGTCTGCCCCTTAAGCGGGCGTTATGTAACTAGGAGGAAATATGAACATCAGTGAAATGGATAGCTTCGATGTTACAGGCTTTGTTATCCGTACTAATAATGCGGATGAGGTATCACCATCTACTGCAAAAATCGGAGAACTTTGGGCTAGGTTTTACGCAAATGCGGCTCCAAAGCTAAATGAAAAATCAAAAGTTTTTGGTTTGTACACAAACTACGAGTCTGATTTTACAGGGGCTTTTGACGTTATCGCTTGCTCGGATACATTATCACCAGAAATATTACCAGACTCAGTAAAAGTTACTGTTGCCTCAGGTAAGTACGTGACTTTTTCTGCGACCGGTGAAATGCCACAAGTTGTTATCGAACTTTGGGGGGATGTGTGGCGCTACTTTGGTTCTGAAAGCTGTCCTTACAAACGAGCTTACACGACAGACTTTGAATATTATAAAAGTGCAAGTGAAGTCGAAATCTCTATCGCTATTAAATAGTTACATAACAAACGCCTCAAGAGGGACTGTCAACGCGCGGCGTTTCCAGTCCCATTGAGCCGCGGTGGTTACGGTTGTTGTGATTGAGTTTAGTGGTAATGCGTTGCCAGCCCCTTAGGCGGGCGTTATAAGCCAAAGAGGAATCATGGAAAATTCGTTAATACTTGTTGCTCTGAGTGAGGGGCAAATCTCCCAAGCTAAAGCGGTCAATGGACAGCGTAAGAAGATTACCCATGCATTACTTTGTGGTTCTTATGGGCAAATGTTTGGCACTGAAAAACAGTGCTCGAAATACTACAACGTATGGAAAGATATTTTCAAAGATCTATTTGCCGAGTCAAAGACTGTGCAGGTTTGTGATGTAATTCATTACGAATCAACTTTTGATTTAGTTAACATTCTAATATCTGCTTCTGACAAAAAGAAACAGGCTAATAATTGTATTAAACCAACTAAAAGCCAGAAACCTCAGCCAAAAGAAAAGAAAGGGTTTTGGGCGCGTATCTTTGGGTAGGCTTATAACAAACTGTTCAAGAGGGATTCGCAACGCGTGGCATTTTCACTATGCGTTGGTTTTAGTGATTAAGTTGGTGTGCGGAGGCATCGGTATTGCGTTGCTCACACCTTAACAGGGCGTTAGGTGAATGGTCAGTGGATTGAACAAGGACAGTTTCATGAAGTTGTTTTTAGCTTTTTGGCTCGTTTTCACAAGCTGTTTTTCGGTTAGCTTGTATGCCAATGACGCCGTTTTACACCAAGCTTATCAATCGCAGCAAAGTGATTTACAGGTTCAAGGATTTGGACAGGTAACGAAAGTGCTGCCTGATGACAATGATGGTTCAAGACATCAAAAATTCATCTTAAAGCTCAATAGCGGACAAACATTGCTGGTTGCTCATAACATCGACTTAGCACCGAGAATTCCGAACTTGAAAGTTGGCGATAGTGTTGAGTTTTATGGTGAATACGAATGGAACAAAAAGGGTGGAGTTCTTCATTGGACTCATAAAGATCCTCAAAATCGTCATGCTCATGGTTGGTTGAAACACAATGGGCAGGTGTACGAGTAAATTCACCTAACAAACGCCTCAAGAGGGACTGTCAACGCGTGGCGTTTCCAATCCCAATGAGCCGCGGTGGTTTCGGTTGTTGTGATTGAGTTTAGTGGTATGCGTTGCCAGCCCCTTAGGCGGGCGTTAGCTTCTAAAAGGCTAGAATCATCAAAATCTAAGCCCATTTGTTGTGAAAAATCAGCTTTTAGCGTTCAAATTCCACAACTTGGCTTTCGAGTTTTTCTGATGCTGACTTGGTAGAAAAAGTTGAAAGTTCCGTAGTTTAAAAGCCGCTGAAAACCAACATGTCTCGGTGCTTCAATGTTGTTGGATGTTCAACACGGTCAACTTAGTTTCACAAAAGGCTGCATCATCGCTGTGATCTTGCTTTCTTTGTCGCGGACTCTTAACCGTGGCCAACTTAGCCTAGATCGTTTTAAGTTTTGGCCGCTAACTTCACAGCTTTTGGCGTTGGACGTGTGTTTGTGTGATGCTTTTGCGTAAAATGGCCTTCAAGAAAATGTGTTAAAAATCATTGTTAAACAATGGGCTACGAAGCTAACAAACGCCTCAAGAGGGACTGTCAACGCGCGGCGTTTCCAGTCCCAATGAGCTGCGGTGGTTACGGTTGTTGTGATTGAGTTTGGTGGTAATGCGTTGCCAGCCCCTTAGGCGGGCGTTATGTTTATTTGTATGGGAGTTTATTGTGAAAATTTTAAAGCTAGTATTGTTGTCTTTATTGATGATGCCTGTGAGTCTATCTGCGGCTGAGGATAAAAATGACTGTTTCATACTATCATCTCCACCTGATTACACTCTAATGTCGTTATATACGGCTGATTCTGTTTGGCAGAGTATTTCTGTTGTAAGTGGTGCGGACTATAAATACACATCATTTGGTGATGCATATAAGGCTTTTTATGGGAATTTAGAGAAAGCAATTATTCAAAATTGTAAAAAGCATGGCTATCACGGTGTTGCAAACTTGAAAATTCAGCATTCGGTCACTGAAAAGCAATACAATTTTACAGCGGTGTTTGATTACTGGAAGTATAAAAAATAAACATAACAAACGCCTCAAGAGGGACTGTCAACGCGTGGCGTTTCCAGTCCCAATGAGCCGCGGTGGTTATGTCTGTTGTGTTTAAGTTTAGCGTTATGCGTTGCCAGCCCCTTAGGCGGGCGTTATGCCTCAAGGAGAAACTGTAGTGCAAGGATTTGAAATAAGCACAGATAATAATCGGCTCAATTTTGCGGTGATTTACGAATTTATCTCTCAAAGCTACTGGGCTGCTGATATCCCTAAAGCTACATTAGAAAAAGCCATATCGAACTCATTTTGTTTTGGGGTTTATGATTCAAGTGGTAATCAAGTAGGGTTTGCTCGTTTAATTACAGATAAAGCAACTTTTGCCTATTTAGCAGACGTGTTCATCATTGAGTCTCAAAGAGGTAAAGGTTTAAGTAAGCGGTTAGTTGAAACAATTGTTAATCATCCAGAGCTTCAAGGTTTACGACGCATGCTCTTGGCGACAAGGGACGCTCATGGTTTGTATGCTCAATACGGTTTTAAACCTGTTGAAAATCCTGAGATTTTGATGCAAATCTGGCAGCCAAGCATTTATCGTGAGCCCAAGGCATAACAAACGCCTCAAGAGGGACTGTCAACGCGTGGCGTTTCCAGTCCCATTGAGCCGCGGTGGTTTCGGTTGTTGTGATTGAGTTTAGTGTTATGCGTTGTCAGCCCCTTAGGCGGGCGTTATGCGTACTATAAGAGAGGCCGTCAAGCCTCCAAATTTATAGTAGTAACTCAATATTATCACATCCATAGTAATCTAGTAAAAAGCACGGAAATGCTGACAAAACAGATACTTGATTGTCAGGAGTAATGTGTTTTTTTAATTGATTTTCGAAAATATCAATTGGTTCTATATTAGTGTTGGGCAACGAATATGTATTGTACACTATCTTATTTGCTTTCATTAAATGGAGTGAGTTTAGTTCTTTCCACTTTTCTAAGTCATATTTTTTAAAACTATTGAAACCATGATTAATCTCTTTTGGCACTAGAGATTTATAATTAATGTTATCTTTCGCCGCCACAACGAGATCTTCAAAAGCTGCATTTTTAGGTATGTGTTTTAAAGCTTCTACCATGGGGTAGCTAATATAAAGCTTTCCATTGTCTGTTTCTTCATCGAAAAACTCTAGCATTTCTTGTAATTTATCATCGGTGGCTTGTGGCGCATGACCATCATAGTCAAAAAATAAATAAATCTCTGAAATGGACTTTCTTTTTATATCTTTTAAAACTGAATTTGCGGGCATGTCCTTAATTAGATAGAATACATCTAAATCTTCATCACTCTTTAACTTGTGATAAAGAGAGTAAATGTGGCCACAATGGGAAGAAAGTATAAAAACATTGTCATCTTCAGGTTTTAAGTAAAATTTTTGCATGTTCTTTACGATGTCATGCTCTGTCACCTGGCCTTCAAAAATAAATAAAATGCATTTAGACATTAAAAGCACCAGCCTTAAACATTTTTTCTATATTGTGTGCCTCTCTAAGTTCTTTTCTAGTTAAGTTGGGAAGTGATTTTATTCCAGCTTCAGTAAGTATGTAATAGCAGTCTGGTCTTAAAAGATCATTTGATATTACAGAAGTATTATGTGTAGTAATAATAACTTGAGCACCAACTTCAAGTAGTCTTTCAACAATGAGCTCAGACAGTTCATGATGATAAAAAGCATCATATTCATCTACGAAGATAAATTTAACGGAGTCAGTTTCCTTAAAGCGCTGTAACCAAAAGTAAAACAGAGCAAGGGCTTTGGTACCTTGTGAAGCTATACTATAAAATGGGATAGTTTTATGTTTGAACCTAAAGCCAATGGCTTTGCCTTCTTCTGTATCCATCTCGACTAAAGTGCACTTTACCCCTGCTGCATTGAGGAAGTTTTCAAAATCTTTTACATTATCTTTTTCAACTATGTCTTCAAGAATGCCAGAACTACCTTGTTGAAGTCCAATATAACTATTCCCATCTAGTGAGCGGAAAAATAGCATTTTGTTTACAAACTCTATAAACTTCATAAAACACTTATTAGTGTCATTTTTTACTAGAACGGTATTTTTACTTATGTAAGTGACTAGAGATATATTGCTATCGCCTATATCTCTCTCTAGAGATTCTGCACCTTCCGCATTAATCTCAGCGATTGAGCTTGCTCGTCTATCAACTCTTGAAAATAAATTTCCATTGATGAATACTTCTTCGAAAACAAGTTCTTCTAGATTTTTCTTCCCGTAACTGTATTTTATTTTCCCGCAATTGAATGTAAATTCGTAATTAAATTCGGCAATTTCGCTGTCACTGTTAGAGTTTATATAATGAACGTAATTTGAAGAATTTATATTTTTGTCGGTAATGTGTTTGATTATGTCAAATATGGCAAAACCAAGATTTGACTTTCCTGAACCATTTTTACCATAAATTAAAGCTTTACTGATAATGCCACTTTTTATATATTCATCATTAAAATTGTAGCCCTTAGGGTTTGTAAAATCTAAAACCACTTCGTTCTCAAAGTTCTTAAAGTCTTTTACAGAAAATCTACTTAACATATCACTAACCTTTTGTTTATGTGGTGCGAGTATAACACATGATTTTTTTGCCGTAAAAAAATTACGGATGCCTTTGTGATATTGATGCATCATTACGCATAACAAAGCGTTTAAGACGGATTCACAACGCTCGGCAGTTTCGGTTTGATTCAGCTTTAGTGTTTACGGCACAATGGTTTAGGTGTCGTGGTTGCGTTGCTCACCACTTAACGCGGCGTTAGCTTCTTAAAGGCAGGAATCGCTCAATCGTTCTGATAAATCCGTTTTTAGCGTTCAAATTGCACAATTTGGCTTTTGAGTTTTTCTTATGCCGATTTGGTAGAAAGTGTGGAATGCTCGGCAGTTTCAAAGTCGCTGAAAACCATCAAACCTCGATGCTTCAATGTTGTTGGATGTTCCACACGGAAAGTTTGGTTTCACAAAAGGCTGTATCATCGCTGTGTGATCTGCTCCAGCCAGACTGGACACTTCATTAAGCGACATTTTGTTGTTCAAAGTTAACTGGGCTTAGATACCCAAGAGCACTGTGCCTTCTCATCCGATTATAATCAACCTCTATATACTCGAAGATCGTTTGGCGCATCTGGTCTCTCGTCATAATCGGCTCATATTGGATCGCTTCCACTTTCATAGAATGGAAGAAGCTCTCAACACAAGCATTGTCCCAGCAATTTCCTTTCCTACTCATACTTTGTTCTAGATTATAAGCAGTTATGAGATCTCGATAATCTTTTGAGCAGTACTGACTACCTCGATCACTATGAACGATAACCTGCTCGGGGAATCCGCGACGGAACATCGCCATTGATAGCGCATCACAGACCAGCGTAGCCGTCATTCTGGTATCCATAGACCATCCAATTACTTGTCTTGAGTAAAGGTCAATAATTACCGCCAAGTACAGCCAGCCTTCGCTTGTCGCTATATAGGTGATGTCTCCAGCCCATTTTTCATTCGGAGCAGATGCGCTAAAGTTCTGAGCCAACAGGTTTGGAGCAACAGGCATTTGATGCTTGCTGTCCGTAGTGCACTTAAACTTGCGTGCCGCTTTCGGCGTTAAATCTTGACGCTTCATACTGGCAGCAATGGTTTTAACATTGTAGCTATCACCGCTCTCAGACAGTTCTTTTTGGATACGCCTTGAGCCATCTCGGCCTTTGCTGTTGGCGAAAGCTTCTTTAACTTTTGTATCAAGCTGTTGGCGAATAGCCTCACGTTGGATGGCGTTGTGTCGATGCTTAATCCAGTAATAAAACCCACTTCGGGATATCCCGAACACCTTAGCCATACGCACTATACTGAAGCACAGCAGGTGTTCGAGCATAAACTCGTAGCAATCTACTTTAGATTCTTCGCGAAGTAGGTGGCGGCCTTTTTTACAATTTCTAGCTCTTCTGCTTGCTCAGCCAACTGCCTTTTGAGCTTGGCAACCTCTGCGGCTAGCTCTTGCTCTCGCTGACTAGTACTGGTGTCTTTCTTCGAGTTCTTCCGCCACCCGTAGATTTGAGATTCGTGTAAAGAAAGCTGTCTTGCTGTCGCAGCTACTCCCACTTTATCTGCTAACTTCAGGGCTTCTGCTTTAAATTCAGGGGAATGTTTAATTCTAGTTTTCTTAGTTGTCATTGTTCACCTCGTTAGTGATTGTACTCACTTAACTCAGTGTCCAAAACTGCTGGGGCGGATCATTCAGATAGTATGCAGAATTTTATCCATAAAATGTCCTTCAAACCTACTAAGGGTTTTGAGGCTGTTCCGTCAGTAGAATTTGAAGTAAATGTGTAAATTATTTTGCTAACAAACGCCTCAAGAGGGACTGTCAACGCGTGGCGTTTCCAGTCCCATTGAGCCGCGGTGGTTTCGGTTGTCGTGATTGAGTTTTGTGTTATGCGTTGTCAGCCCCTTAGGCGGGCGTTAGCTTCTTAAAGGTAGAAATCATCAAAATCCAAGCTCAATCGTTCTGAAAAATCCGCTTTTAGCGTTCAAATTTCACAATTTGGCTTTTGAGTTTTCTTGATGCTGATTTGGTCGAACGTGTTGAAAATTCAGCAGGTTCAAAGCCGCTGAAAACCCACAAGCCTCGATGCTTCAACGCTGTTGGATGTTCAACACTCAAAGTTTGGTTTCACAAAATACTGCATCATCGCTGTGATCTGGCTTTCTTTGTCGCGGACTCTTAACCGTGGCCAACTTAGCCTTGAGCGTTTTAAGTTTTGGCAGCCAACTTCACAGCTTTTGGTGTTGGACGTGTGTTTGCTTGATGCTTTTGCGTAAAATCACTTTCAAGCAAAGGTGTTTAAAAGTTATTTGGAAACAATAGGCTACGAAGCTAACAAACGCCTCAAGAGGGACTGTCAACGCGCGGCGTTTCCAGTCCCAATGAGCCGCGGTGGTTGCAGTTGTCGTGTTTGAGTTTAGTGGTAATGCGTTGCCAGCCCCTTAGGCGGGCGTTAGCTTCTTAAAGGCTGGAATCATCAAAATCCAAACTCAATCGTTCTGAAAAATCAGCTTTAGCATTCAAATTGCATAAGTTGGCTTTTGCGTTTTTTCTTGATACTGATTTGGTCGAACGTGTTGAAAGTACAGTGGTTTCAAAGTCGCTGAAAATCATCAAACCTCGATGCTTCAATGTTGTTGGACGTTCCACACAGAAAGTTTGGTTTCATAAAAGGCTGCATCATCGCTGTGATCTGGTTTTCTTTGTCGCGGACTCTTAACCGTGGCCAACTTAACCTTGATCGTTTTGAGTTTTGGTAGCCCACCTCACAGCTTTTGGCGTTGGACGTGTGTTTGTGTGATGCTTTTGCGTAAAATACTTTTCAAGCAAATGTGTTAGAAAGTCATTGTGAAACAATAGGCTACGAAGCTAACAAACGCCTCAAGAGGGACTGTCAACGCGTGGCGTTTCCAGTCCCATTGAGCCGCGGTGGTTACGGTTGTTGTGTTTGAGTTTAGTGTTAATGCGTTGTCAGCCCCTTAGGCGGGCGTTAGCTTTCAGGAGATAAAATGAAGCTTCAATGGTCTAGAGCATTCCAAATTCGAGAGTTATTAAATAATGTGGCATCAGAAAATACCGTGAGACCACCTTGCAGTAACGGTGTTTACATAGTTACCAGAAAGCCTTGGTTAGAGGAACCATCGGTTTTAGATTTGCCACTTTATTTTGGCGGGAATACTCAAAATACGAACAGATTTCGAACGAGAATTGGCTGCTTGATCGCCGACTTAATGGGCTTTTACTCTGAGGGTAGCGGACATCATAGTGGTGGGCAATCTCTCCATCAGTGGTGTCAGGAAAATGCCATAAACCCACAAGATTTATACATTGGTTGGGCAACAAGTATCGAGAGCTGGTGTGCTAGATGTGCCGAGAATTCAGTGGCAACATCACTTACCCAAGGGAATTGGCAAGGTAACTTCAACGCTATCGGATTGTTAAATAAAAATCGCCCATCGGCCTGTAAAATTCATAACGTTGCTGTGGAATAAACTAAAGCTAACAAAGCATTTAAGAGGGACAGTCAACGCTTGGCAGTTTTTGTTTGGGTTGGCATTTGAGGTTACGGCTGGCTAGTTTGAATGTAGTTGTTTGCGTTGTCTGCCCCTTAATGCGGCGTTATGCGCTAATTGGAAAAATTGACAGGAGTTAACAATGAACCAGCATGAAAAGCTTAATTATGTGGAGTTTGCAGCGAACGACTTAGAGTCAACGAAAGCGTTCTTTTCAAAGACTTTTGGCTGGAGTTTTGTTGACTATGGACCTGAATATACAGCTTTCTCAAATGAAGGCTTAGACGGTGGTTTTTTCAAGGCTGAGCTTTGTAGTCGGACTGAAAATGGTGGCGCACTGTTAATTTTCTACAGTTCAGACATTGAAGCAACTTTAGAAAAAGTCGTGAAAAATGGCGGTCATATCATCCGTCCTATCTTTGAGTTTCCTGGTGGTTGTCGTTTTCATTTTACAGAGCCAAGTGGAAATGAATTTGCTGTTTGGTCTGAAGCACGCGCATAACAAACGCCTCAAGAGGGACTGTCAACGCGTGGCGTTTCCAGTCCCAATGAGCCGCGGTGGTTATGGTTGTTGTGTTTGAGTTTAGTGTTATGCGTTGCCAGCCCCTTAGGCGGGCGTTATGTTGCTAAGGATGGACGTTGGAATAAGATGCTAAATTTATTGAGGTTTTTTCTCATAAGCAATCTCACTGCATCAGCAGTTGTGGTCATGTTTGAGAAATCTACGGGTTTCTTTGGCCTGAGGTCTTGGCCCGATTATGCATTCTTTGTTGTGGTGATCCTTTGGGGGTTAGCAGCCTTATTTTTTATGTACCCACCAGAAGGCGGTTTTGGTGGTGATAGAGCAGAAAGTGTAGCGGGTTCAATGGTGGATAGTTCGGTGGCTAATGAAATTGACAGTGAGCGTTTTTCATCAAACACGATGCTTTGTATCAAACTTTTTGTTTCAGGGTTACCTGCATTTCTAACATGCATAATAGTTAGCACCGCAACATAACAAACGCCTCAAGAGGGACTGTCAACGCGTGGCGTTTCCAGTCCCAATGAGCTGTGATGGTTTCGGCTGTTGTGTTTGAGCTTAGTGGTAATGCGTTGCCAACCCCTTAGGCGGGCGTTATACGCTTTATGGAAAATGATACAAAAAGGACGTTATGAAGTTATCTGAGTTACAAAGTCATATAAAAGAATTCGATTATGCGCCAGAGCAATCTGAACACTATTTTTTAAAACTAATCGAAGAAGTTGGCGAATTATCGGAATCTATTCGCAAAGGTAAAAGTGGACAACCAACGCTAGATGAACTTAAAGGTTCAATCGCAGAAGAGTTATATGACGTCTTGTATTATGTTTGTGCTTTAGCCAATATTCACGGTGTAAACCTTGAGAAAACGCATGAACTAAAAGAAGTTTTGAACAAGGTTAAGTACAACCGATAGAACGCGTATAACAAATTGTTCAAGAGGGATTCAGCACGCGTGGCATTTTTAATATGCGTTGGTTTAAGTGATTAAGGTAGTATGCGGTAGCATCGGTGTTGCGTGCTTCACCCCTTAACAAGGCGTTATGCATTTTTTAGGAAAGAGGAACCATGGTTGTTGAAGTCAGGCGAGCAGAGCCATCTGATGCTAAAGCGATAAAAGGAATTTATGAGTGCCCAAATGCCTACACCGGCACATTACAACTTCCTTTTCCATCCTCAGATATGTGGGAAAAACGTTTCCAGAATATTCCAGAGCATGTTTATGCCTATGTGGCAGTAGTGGACGGTGAAGTAGTAGGTAATTTGGGCTTTGAGCTATGTACCAATCCGCGACGTCGTCACGTCGGCACATTCGGTATGGGCGTAAAAGACGATGCTCAAGGTTTAGGTGTTGGTAGTGCTTTGCTGAAAACAGTTATTGATTTGGCGGATAACTGGCTGAATTTGAAACGAATCGAATTGACGGTCTATGTGGATAACGAACGAGCGATTAATTTGTACAAGAAGTTTGGCTTTGAAATTGAAGGTGAGTCGAAAGCTTATGCGTTCAGAAATGGCAGCTACGTTGACGTTTACCATATGGCTCGCGTTGTGGCACATGCATAACAAACGCCTCAAGAGGGACTGTCAACGCGTAGCGTTTCCAGTCCCATTGAGCCGCGGTGGTTTCGGTTGTGGTGTTTGAGTTTAGTGGTCATGCGTTGTCAGCCCCTTAGGCGGGCGTTAGGTATTTGGAGTTATCATGAGAGCTATCGTTTTGATTCTTTGCGCCGTTTTATTGAATGGCTGCTTGGGCATGCCCGAATCAGTAAAACCGGTGTCGGATTTTGAACTGAACAACTATTTAGGTAAATGGTACGAGGTTGCTCGACTCAATCACTCCTTTGAAAGAGGTTTAAGTCAGGTTACTGCGGAATACAGTGCTCGAAATGATGGTGGTATTTCGGTTCTTAATCGTGGTTATTCTGAAGAGAAAGGTGAGTGGAAGGAAGCGGAAGGTAAAGCTTACTTTGTGAATGGCTCAACAGATGGCTATCTGAAGGTTTCATTTTTTGGCCCGTTTTATGGCTCCTACGTAGTGTTTGAGTTAGACCGTGAAAACTACAGTTATGCTTTTGTGTCAGGGCCGAATACAGAATATCTGTGGTTACTTTCAAGAACGCCGACTGTAGAGCGAGGCATTCTGGACAAGTTCATAGAAATGTCGAAAGAGCGTGGTTTTGATACAAATCGGCTCATTTACGTTCAGCAGCAATAAATACCTAACAAACGCCTCAAGAGGGACTGTCAACGCGTAGCGTTTCCAGTCCCAATGAGCCGCGGTGGTTGCAGTTGTTGTGTTTGAGTTTAGTGGTATGCGTTGCCAGCCCCTTAGGCGGGCGTTAGTTTCTCTCAGGAAAAATCATCAAAAATTCACGCACAAGGTCTGAAAATTGAGCCTTTATCGTTCAAGCTGCACAATTTGGCTTTTGGGTTTTTCCTGATGCTGATTTGGTAGAACGCGTTGAAAGTTCAGCGGTTTCAAAATCGTTGATAACCAACAAGCTTTGATGCTTCAACGTTGTCGGACGTTCAACTTGATCAGTTTGGTTTCATAAAAGGCTGAATCATCACTGTGATCTGGCTTTCTTTGTCGCGGACTCTTAACGTTTTGGCAGCCAACGTCACAGCTTTTGGCGTTGGACGTGTGTTTGAGTGATGCTTTTGCGTAAAATGACTTTCAAGCAAATGAGTTTAAAAAGTCATTGTTAAACAATAGGCTACGAAACTAACAAACGCCTCAAGCGGGACTGTCAACGCGTGGCGTTTCCAGTCCCATTGAGCCGCGGTGGTTTCGGTTGTTGTGTTTGAGTTTTATGGTAATGCGTTGCCAGCCCCTTAGGCGGGCGTTATACCGTTTTAACGTTAAAAGCCGTCAGAAAACGGCTTCTAATGTAATTACCGAAAGTTAAGCACAGCACTTCTTATACTTTTTCCCACTTCCGCAAATGCACGGATCATTACGGTTTGGTGTTTTATCAAAGGTAATAGTTTTAGGCTTATGTAATAGTGTATCGAGTTCAACAATGTTCTCTGGTTGCTTTGGGTCTATGGCAATGTTGGCCACTATAGAGTGCTCAGAAAGCAATGCTTCGATTTCTGCTTTACGAGCCTCGGTTGGAACGACAACATTGATTGGAGCTTCTTCAGTGCCTGCTTTTATATCACGCTTTACGTTGTAGCCTGAAATGACGTGGTTTAGCCGAGCATCGATTCGACCTTTGAAGAATAGTTTGGACATTTGAAACTCACTGGTGGTTGGTGTGGTGTAATTGGTGCGCGATTATACGGTACTATGGCAATTGATAAAGAAGTTCCTACAATGCGCAGCAGATTACGGTATAACAAACGCCTCAAGAGGGACTGTCAACGCGTGGCGTTTCCAGTCCCAATGAGCCGCGGTGGTTACGGTTGTTGTGATTGAGTTTAGTGGGAATGCGTTGCCAGCCCCTTAGGCGGGCGTTATGCGTATTGCCTGCACGAGATATGATATGATACTGAAGTTAGGTGATTTTATGGTTGGGACTAGATAAGTGAGTATAGAGCAGGATCTTCAAGAAACAGTTTCATTTTTACAGGACTTCATAGATCAAGTCGATTTAGGGCTTAGTGTAGAAAGCTTGTGTGACGATGATTTTGAGGCTTTAGTTCGTGATGATCGCACGGTGCTTAATTGGCTTGGCATGCATGGACATTACTTGCATGACGATTCTTTTCATTTGGGCTTCCGATTAGTCTCGGGGTTACAAATAGATGGAGCAATGCTTGGCGTCTATGCTTCGTCTGATGGTAAATTGCATATATTTTTGATTGAATCACTAGTTCGAGATGAAAGACATCACCCTTTGAATGGGCGTTTGACAACTTTGGTTGTTATTGCTGCGACATATTTTTTAGCCTTGAGAGAGGAAAGTGTAGGTGCATACATTGTTCAACCGCATGAAGATTTGGTCCAACATTATGAGAAGTTTGGCTTCGAAGCCACCACTGGTGAAAATGTTGCAATGTATGCTAGTTATGAAGCCTTGCAAGAAGCGCAAGAGCGCATAATGTCAGAATTGCTAAATTAAACTTAAATCTTCATTCGTGTACTGAGTTAGGCTATAATGTACCCATGTGGAGAGTTCGTTGGAGGAACCATGAACAAGACAAATACTAAACGCTTATCAGCACAAGATATGCGCAAGTTACTCCTAAAGAATGCTAAGACTTTAATGTCTAATAAGTATAGAACTTCTGCTCCAGAGTTATCTGGTGAAAAGAAAAAACAAGTAGTTTGCTCATAGCCTAATACGCATAACAAATTGTTCAAGGTGATTCCAAACGCGTGGCATTCGCAGTTTGAATCACCTTTTTGCGTTTATGGCGCCCTCATTTTAGTTTTTCGTAAGCGTTTCTCACACCTTAACAAAGCGTTATGTGCTTTCTCGAAAAATCTTGAAGTAGTGTAGAATTCGGTTTTTGAAATCTTGAGAAGTCAGTATGTCTAAAGTCGTTCAACAGCAAATCGGCAATATCGCACTTGTCGTAGAAAACTACGATGATGCTATTGAGTTCTATACAAAAAGTTGCAGTTCAGTTTGGTTGAAGATACAGATTTAGGTGGTGGTAAGCGTTGGGTTCAAGTTTCGCCGCCAAACTCGAATGGAACGAATCTACTTCTTGCTCAAGCAAGTAACGAAGAACAAACTCAATTCGTAGGTAATCAGACTGGAGGTCGTGTTTTTCTGTTTCTACAAACGAATGACTTCTGGCGAGATTATGAGTTAATGAAGGCCAATGGTGTTGTTTTCAACGAAGAACCACGAGTTGAAGAGTATGGGACAGTGGTTGTGTTCCAAGATCTTTATGGAAACAAATGGGATTTATTGCAGCTGAACAAGGCTCATCAATAGCACGCACATAACAAACGCCTCAAGAGGGACTGTCAACGCGTGGCGTTTCCAGTCCCAATGAGCCGCGGTGGTTGCAGTTGTTGTGTTTGAGTTTGGTGGTATGCGTTGTCAGCCCCTTAGGCGGGCGTTATGTGCTTTAATTTGTGAATGGGGAAGTATGATTAATCAAAAATTACATAGTGAAATGATGCGCTTAGGCTATTCTGATGCCGATGCGATTGTTTTTGTAAGAGCTAATGGTAAATGTGAATATTGTAACGTTGACCTCATTCATGATCGCATTGCTTTCGATTCTGCACAGTTTGATCACATTATTCCCAAATCTAAAGGCGGGGATAATTCTGTAGAAAATTTAGCGTTATCCTGCAAAATTTGTAATAACGCTAAGACTACTTATTTACCCGAAGGCCAGACACGAGAAGCTCGAATAGAAAGTGCCAAAATGCACATTCAATCTCGAAGAGAACATGCAAATCAGTTTTGGCAAAAGGTTAGCTCAATTTTTCGTAGTTGCTAAAAGGTGGTTTACTTAAAAACGCACATAACAAACGCCTCAAGAGGGACTGTCAACGCGTGGCGTTTCCAGTCCCATTGAACCGCGGTGGTTTCGTCTGTTGTGATTGAGTTTAGTGGTAATGCGTTGTCAGCCCCTTAGGCGGGCGTTATATTTCTTTTCAGTTCAACCATCAAAAGGATTCATCATGAACGTGGATAAGGCGAAAAAACGCATATTGAAACGAGTGCAAAGAGGTTTCAAAGGATATCCGCAAATATCATTAGAGTATTTCGGTGAAACGACCGATTTGGCGACCGAAGTAGTCATCACTTTTGTTCCTGAAGAAAACGCCGAACCACAAATTCAGAGATTTACGAGTGACAAAGATGCCCGTGAAGATGAAGCGATTCAATCGGTATTGCTAAAAATCATTGAGCGAGCAGAAGCTGCGACTGTTTTAGAGAGCCGAGAAATATCGGTTATTTAATGATTTTTGGCAATGCTCAACGTTCTATCACGTTAGAGTTGAGAACGAAAATATAACAAACGCCTCAAGAGGGACTGTCAACGCGCGGCGTTTCCAGTCCTATTGAGCCGCAGTGGTTTCGGTTGTTGTGTTTGAGTTTGGTTGTTATGCGTTGCCAGCCCCTTAGGCGGGCGTTATGTGTCCTCAGTGAAAATAAGACGGAACTATGTTCATAGAATCATTAAAAATCAGGCTTCGCTCACTTGAAGTTGAGGATGCTGAATACTTTTATCAGTGGTCTGGTGATAGGGAAGTGACACAATTCAGCCTGTCAGCTTATGCCTATCCGCAATCTCGTTCAGATATTGCTAAGTGGCTGTCGGACATTAACTCAAGTTCAAAGACGATTTCTTTTGGTATCGAGTGTAGAGAAAGCCAAAAACTGATTGGTTATGCTGGTATTTCAGGGATTAGCTCACTTAACCGAAGTGGTGAGTATTTTATCCTCATTGGTGATAAAGCATTTTGGGGCAAGGGGCTAGGAACAGAAGTCACGCGTTTAGTCACTAATTATGGATTCCGAGAGCTTGGCTTACATCGAATAGAATTGACCGCATATTGTGACAACGTAGCGGCAATCAAAGCGTATGAAAAGGCAGGCTATCAGCACGAAGGTATCAAAAGAGAATCGGGTTATCGCAATGGCCGATTCATGGACAAAGTCCAAATGTCCGTTTTATCGCGAGAGTGGCCGGCCACATAACAAACGCCTCAAGAGGGACTGTCAACGCGTGGCGTTTCCAGTCCCATTGAGCCGCGGTGGTTGCAGTTGTTGCGTTTGAGTTTGGTGATATGCGTTGCCAGCCCCTTAGGCGGGCGTTAGCTTCTTAAAGGCTGTAATCATCAAAATCCAAACTCAATCGTTCTGAAAAATCAGCTTTTAGCGTTTAAATTGCACAAGTTGGCTTTTGCGTTTTTTCTTGATTCTGATTTGGTCGAACGTGTTGAAAGTTCAGTGGTTTCAAAGTCGCGGAAAATCATCAAACCTCGATGCTTCAATGTTGTTTGACGTTCCACACAGAAAGTTTGGTTTCATAAAAGGCTGCATCATCGCTGTGATCTTGCTTTCTTTGTCATGAACTCTTAAGTGTGGCCAACTTAGCCCTGATCGTTTTGAGTTTTGGCAGCCAACTTCACAGCTTTTAGCGTTGGATGTGTGTTTGCTTGATGCTTTTGCGTAAAATGCCTTTCACGAAAATGTGTTAAAAAATCATTGTTAAACAATAGGCTACGAAGCTAACAAACGCCTCAAGAGGGACTGTCAACGCATGGCGTTTCCAGTCCCATTGAGCCGCGGTGGTTACGGTTGTTGTGTTTGAGTTTGGTGTTATGCGTTGCCAGCCCCTTAGGCGGGCGTTATAGCGCAATTCTACTTCGGAGGAAATTTGGAAAACTCGATTATTAATGAAATCAAAAAAATCAGAGCAGTTCTGGAATCTATCGATAAATCAGAGTTTCACTCAAACACGAGTTTTTATCAGTGTTTAAATGGCTTTCCTGGAGGCTGTTGTGGTGATACATCTCGGCTTTTAGGTTTATTTTTGAAGCAGAATTACGACAAAGACTGTACTTATGTTTCTGCTAGAGGGCTTGGTAATAATAGAGAGCAATCTCATGCTTGGCTGCAATGTGACGGCTATATTATTGATATTACAGCTGATCAGTTTAACTCTATCGGTTATAACCTTGATAAAGTGATCATCTCTAAAAGTAGTGAGTTTCATGAAAACTTCTCTAGAGTTGAAAAGTTTAAGCTTAACGTCGATAAATTGAGTCGAACCCCAATTCCTAGCGTGCTACATCAAGTCAATGAACGAATGCAAAGTGCAACATTTGCGCTATAACAAAGCGTTAAAGAGGGACTTGGCACGCGTGGCATTTTCAATTTGCGTTGAGTTTAGTGGTTAAGTTGTCATGCGGTTACTTTTGTATTGCGTGCCTGCGCCCCTTAACGCGGCGTTAGCTTCTTAAAGGCTAGAATCCTCAAAATCTGGGTTTAATTGTCCTGAAAATTCAGCTTTTAGTGTTCAAGTTTCACAATTTGGCTTTCGAGTTTTTTTGATGCCGATTTGGTAGAAAATGTTGAATGTTCAGCAGTTTCAAAACCGCTGAAAAACATCAAGCCTCGATGCTTCAACGGTGTTGGATGCTTAACGCGGCAAGTTTGGTTTCACAAAAGGCTGCATCATCGCTGTGATCTGGTTTTCTTTGTCGCGGACTCTTAACCGTGGCCAACTTAGCCTAGATCGTTTTAAGTTTTGGCAGCTAACTTCACAGCTTTTGGCGTTGGATGTGTGTTTGTGTGATGCTTCTGCGTAAAATGGCTTTCAAGCAAATGTGTTTAAAAATCATTGTTAAACAATAGGCTACGAAGCTAACAAACGCCTCAAGAGGGACTGTCAACGCGGAGCGTTTCCAGTCCCAATGAGCCGTGGTGGTTACGGTTGTTGTGTTTGAGTTTAGTGTTATGCGTTGCCAGCCCCTTAGGCGGGCGTTAGTTTCTATCTAGAAAAAATCATCAAAAGCTCAGATTCAATGCCCTGAAAAATCAGCCTTAAGCGTTCAAGTCGCACTATTTGGCTTTTGAGTTTTTCCTGATGCTGATTTGGTAGAAAGTGTTGAAAGTTCAGCTATTTCAAAGTCGCTGAAAACCCACAAGCCTCGATGCTTCAATATTGTCGGATATTCAACACGGCAAATTTGGTTTCACAAAAGGCAGCATTATCGCTGTGAGCTTGCTTTCTTTGTCGCGGACTCTTAACCGTGGCCAACTTAACCTTGATCGTTTTTATATTTGACAGGTAACTTCACAGCTTTTGGCGTTGGATGTGTGCATGTTCGATGCATTTGCGTAAAATGACTTTCAAGAAAATGTGTTTAAAAATAATTGTTAAACAATGGGCTACGAAACTAACAAACGCCTCAAGAGGGACTGTCAACGCGCGGCGTTTCCAGTCCCATTGAGCCGCGGTGGTTTCGGCTGTTGTGGTTGAGTATAGTGTTATGCGTTGTCAGCCCCTTAGGCGGGCGTTATGCGCCGAATATTGGGTTCACATCCATGCTCTTATGAAGAATTCGGATCACCCGGATTTGTTGGCTGCCGGTTTGCTGATAAAAGATGACGTGACTCCCTTGGGGAAATTTTCTGTATCCCTCTCGGATTTCATCGCATGATTTACCAATGTCGGGATTTTCCGCTAAAAGCCAAAAGGAATCATCGAATTGCTTTAAATAAACATTTCGCTGCTCTTTTCCCCAGCGTCGTTGAGTGAATAAAGCAATATCACGTAAATCGGCTTTGGCGGCGACGGTAAGATTAAATGGTTTCATCGAATGTTTTCACTATCGAGTTCATTGATGAAGCTATCAAGGTCATAATCAGCGTCACCACTTTGCTCTCCTTCAATAAGTAGTTGACGGAGTGACTGTAGTTTGGTTTCTTGGTTTTCGAGTAGACGTAGCGCAGAGCGAATGACTTCACTTGCTGAGCCGTAACGCCCACTTTGTATTTGGCTTGTAATAAAGCCATCGAAGTGTTCACCAAGAGTGATACTTGTATTTTTAGCCATGAGCCCATCTCCATAAATACCAAAAAGTACCTAATTATGGTATCAAATGGCATTTTGGGCAAGGCGCGCATAACAAACGCCTCAAGAGGGACTGTCAACGCGCGGCGTTTCCAGTCCCATTGAGCCACGGTGGTTTCGGTTTTTGTGTTTGAGTTTAGTGGTAATGCGTTGCCAGCCCCTTAGGCGGGCGTTAGTTTCTATTTAGAAAAAATCATAAAAAGCTCAGATTCAATGCCCTAAAAAATCAGCCTTAAGCGTTCAAGTTGCACAATTTGGCTTTTGAGTTTTGCCTGATGCTGATTTAGTAGGAAGTGTTGAAAGCTCAGCTATTTCAAAGTTGCTGAAAACCAACAAGTCTTGAAGCTTCAATGTTGTCGGATGTTCAACACGGCCAGTTTGGTTTCACAAAAGGCAGCATCATCGCTGTGATCTGGTTTTCTTTGTCGCGGACTCTTAACCGTGGTCAACTTAACCTTGATCGTTTTGAGTTTTGGCTGCCAACTTCACAGCTTTTGGTGTTGGACGTGCGTTTGTTTGATGCATTTGCGTAAAATGATCTTCAAACAAATGTGTTAAAAAGTCATTGTTAAACAATGGGCTACGAAACTAACAAACGCCTCAAGAGGGACTGTCAACGCGCGGCGTTTCCAGTCCCAATGAGCCGAAGTGGTTACGGTTGTTGTGTTTAAGTTTGGTTGTTATGCGTTGTCAGCCCCTTAGGCGGGCGTTATGTTGTTTTATTAGAATAGGTCAGGTATCAACTTCATAAATGAGAGGTTTTATGATTCGAGTCTATAATGCAGATAGAAAAGGCACAAAAAATCATAATTTTATTATGAAGCATTTAGGTGCTTCTCCAGTTGCTGCTGCGGAGAGAATAGAGGGAATGTTTGCTCACCAAAATATTTGTTCGCTTAGCTCTGATTGTTCTGTAAATACACATGATTTTATGGGGCGAGTGATCCGCCGCCAACCTCTCTTGGAGCATTTACATGAGTTTTGTTGCTATGCGAAAACGTTCAATATTTCTGAATACACATTAAAGATTAATAGCCCTCTAAGACTACTGGATTTATGGGAAGACGATCCTATAGGTAGTGCAGGTCCAAAAGTTGTTGATTCAAATAACCTAACACCATCACAACAAAATGAAATTCATAAGCTGTTTACACCATTTTCAGACGTCATTTATCCACAACACATATTCAGTGTTTTCTCTCAGAAAGATATCAAAGGCATAAAGCGCTACTATTCCAATAACAACTTATTTGCAAGTGAACTCAAAAAACGGAAGGAACGTTCAAAAGCGATTGGTGAGGATTTTAATGAATCGCAGTATCAAGAAATTATTTGGCTTGATTTCACGTTCAAATTAAAAAATTGGGCATTAGAAAATGGCTTTGACTCGTTTGTCTATGCAAATCATAAAGAAGGTAATGGTGAAGACACATATGTTACGTTGTTACCCAATCAGGTTAGCTACTCAGGTGCATCACTTGAATTCAATGAGGAAAAGTACCTAGCTGAAATGCCACAATTGATAAGTAAAATGATAGGTAACATGAGAAATAAGCCTTTACACATGGCTAATCATGTTCTCTGGGCACAGAAAGACCCTATGTGTTATTGGGAATTGAGTCAATCAACAACATAACAAACGCCTCAAGAGGGACTGTCAACGCGTGGCGTTTCCAGTCCCATTGAGCCGCGGTGGTTGCAGTTGTTGTGTTTGAGTTTAGTTGTTATGCGTTGCCAGCCCCTTAGGCGGGCGTTATGTGTTTATGGCGAATGTCTTATGGAGGAGATAATGAAAGATCCAGATATTGAATTCTCGAATTGGAAACTAGAGAGGAAAAAGGGAATTCTTAGGTTTGTTGTACTCACTTCGCTTCCCGCTATATTAGGCGTGATGATCGGACGAAGTATTGAACCTATATTTGTGTCTGAAACAGCTTGGAGTTGGGTGCAAACCACTGAAATATTATTGAGTGGCTGTTGGGCTGCGGTTGGTTCCATTGCTCTCAGTTTAGTGATTTGGCAGTGGCGTGAGAGAAAGTATAAACGTCATATAGCCCAATTTAAGCAACACACATAACAAACGCCTCAAGAGGGACTGTCAACGCGTGGCGTTTCCAGTCCCATTGAGCCGCGGTGGTTGCAGTTGTTGTGTTTGAGTTTAGTGGCATGCGTTGCCAGCCCCTTAGGCGGGCGTTATACAAACGGAGTTAGCTATGGGTCTGGATGACTTGGGACTTGAAACGTTGCCACTTCAAAGAGAGCTTATTGAGTCTGTTTTATGCTCATTTATGCATGAAGAAAATGTGGTTGCAGGTGTTTTACTTGGTTCACTTGCAGCAGGTACTGGCGATAGAGTTTCCGACGCGGATGTTCTTATCTTTACTCAAAACAACTTTCATAATGACTCTAATCGCTGCTTTCAGACATTCGAGTCGGGAAAAGAGATTTTCTATTGTTTAAGTGGGGCTCACAACGAAAATGCTTATTTCAAAAAGTACATTTTTGGTGACCTGACAAGTGCTGAAATTCATTGTCTAGATTTAAGTGAGCCTTTTGAGATATCAAAACCATTTAAGGTGCTGTTTGATAAAGCAGGAATGGTTGAAAGTCGACTAACCGACATTCCTGCGCCGAAGCACGAAGATTTCCCAACGTATGTTCATGGTGACAAAGGTTTGATTTGGGAGCTTTTCGATTGCATCAAGTGGCTAAGCCGAGAGAACAATCAGTTGGCTAAAAATTATTTGAAAAAGCTATCAGAAAAACTGTGAATGTTTGTATAACAAACGCCTCAAGAGGGACTGTCAACGCGTGGCGTTCCCAGTCCCAATGAGCCGCGGTGGTTGCGGTTGTTGTGTTTGAGTTTAGTGTTATGCGTTGCCAGCCCCTTAGGCGGGCGTTATGAGGCTATAGGAAAACAAGATGAATCACGATGAGTTCAACCAATTTTGTCGTTCCTTTCCTGCTACTACATACGTAGTGCAATGGGGTGGTTCTCATGTTTGGAAAGTGGCGGGAAAAGTGTTTTCTATTGGCAGTATCGGCAAGGATCAGCAACCCGTTTTTACTTTCAAAACATCGGATTTGAACTTTGAGTATCTGAGTGAGCACGATGGTTATATTCCCGCCCCTTACTTCGCCAACCGAGGTATGAAGTGGATCCAACAAACGGAGACGTCAGGTGTATTAGACGAAGAGTTGAAGTATTACTTGTCTGAGTCCTACCGTCTTGTTGTGCTCGGGCTTAGTAAAAGGTTACAGAAAGAGTTGGGAATTACGTCAAGAGCAGACGGTGAATCCGCCTCATAACAAACGCCTCAAGAGGGACTGTCAACGCGTGGCGTTTCCAGTCCCATTGAGCCGCGGTGGTTGCAGTTGTTGTGTTTGAATTTGGTGGTAATGCGTTGTCAGCCCCTTAGGCGGGCGTTATAGCGCAGGAGAAAATAATGCGTAAGACAATCAGTGTTACAGATAAAGAAGAAATCGCGGTTCTAAAACAGTTGGTTATGGATTCAATCGATAAATCTGTTGAACAAATACGCACTGAACGAGATGCATACGGATTGTTTTCAAAAATGAAGTTTGGCGGTGTAGGGGTTGATCCGCTGGATTCTGAGCGTGAGTTGAATGTAATTGAACAAATTAATCAATCATTTACTTACTTAGCGTCATTTAACGCAATGGAAGTTTTGTTTAAGTATCACTCTGAGTTAGCTCCATATACCCTAAATTTAGGCACGGCTTCAGGTTCAGATATTGAGTCACATTGTGGAACTTTAGCGGCTGAAGTTTTTGCGTCAGTCACACCAAACAATAATCAAAAACTCAAAAAAGATATCGACAAGGTTGCTGCTACAGATGCACAGCTGAAGTATGTATTTTTTATGTGTCCAAATTTTGAATATGGGCGTCAAATTAAGTTTGAACGTGATAGTGTGGTGGTATGGGCGCTTGAAGGTGCAAATGCGCTATAACAAACGCCTCAAGAGGGACTGTCAACGCGTGGCGTTTCCAGTCCCAATGAGCCGTGGTGGTTGCAGTTGTTGTGTTTGAGTTTGGTTGTTATGCGTTGCCAGCCCCTTAGGCGGGCGTTAGCTTCTTAAAGGCTGGAATCATCAAAATCCAAACTCAATCGTTCTGAACAATCAGCTTTTAGCGTTCAAATTGCACAAGTTGGCTTTCGAGTTTGTCGGATTCTGACTTGGTAGAAAGTGTTGAATGCTCAGCAGTTTCAAAGTCGCTGAAACCCATCAAGTTTCGATGCTTCAATGTTGTTGGATGCTCCACACGGAAAGTTTCGTTTCACAAAGGCTGCATTGTCGCTGAAATCGCGCTTTCTTTGTCGGAAATTCGGTAAGTGGCCAACTTAACCTTGATCGCTGCGAGTTTTGGTTGCTCACTTCACAGCTTTTGGTGTTGGACGTGTGTTTGAGTAATGCTTTTGCGTAAAATGCATTTCAAGCAAATGTGTTTAAAAATCATCGGTAAACAATGGGCTACGAAGCTAACAAACGCCTCAAAGGGACTGCCAACGCGTGGCGTTTTCAGTCCCATTGAGCTGCGTGGTTACGGTTGTTGTGTTTGAGTTTAGTGGTAATGCGTTGCCAGCCCCTTAGGCGGGCGTTATGTGTTTTGAGGCTCAATTGAAAAATCTTTTCTTCGTAACTAATTCTGTAGCAGGGCGCTGTGGGCCAGACAAAGTCATGTGGGATCTGGAAGAGTTGTGGCTATCTGGAGTTCGGGCAATTATTTCGGTCAATGACGGAGAGAATGTTCATTTTTCACGCCTAAAGGCTATTGGTTTTGCGTATGAACACATTCCTCTTTCGAGTAATGCACCAGTACAAAGTGGTGATTTTGAGGTTTGTCTTGATGCATTGCCTCGAATTATCAAGTTCATTGAACAAAATGAGACTCAAGGCAAAGTTATAGTACATTGCAAATCGGGCAAAGATCGGACAGGGCTAGCATTAGCAGCATACCTTTTAAAATCCAAAGGTTTCGGTGTAAAAGAATCAATGGCGGCTGTAAAGGATGTTCGTGATATTGCTTTCAGTGCACCAGACTGGGATTGGTTTACAGAAAAAGTTTTGGTTGGTCTGTCTAACACATAACAAACGCCTCAAGAGGGACTGTCAACGCGTGGCGTTTCCAGTCCCATTGAGTCGCGGTGGTTACGTTGTTGTGTTTGGGTTTAGTGGTAATGCGTTGCCAGCCCCTTAGGCGGGCGTTAGCTTCTTAAAGGCTAGAATCATCAAAATCCAAGCTCAATCGTCCTGAAAAATCCGCTTTTAGCGTTCAAATTCCACAATTTGGCTTTTGAGCTTTCTCGATGCTGATTTGGTTGAACGTGTTGAAAGTTCTGTGGTTTTAAAGTCGCTGAAAACTAGTACACCTCGATGCTTCAACGTTGTTGGATGTTCAACACTCAAAGTTTGGTTTCACAAAAAGCTGCATCATCGCTGTGATCTTGCATTCTTTGTCGCTGACTCTTAACCGTGGCCAACTTAGCCTTGATCGTTTTGAGTTTTGGCAGCTCATTTCACAGCTTTTGGCTCTGGACGTGTGTTTGCGTGATGCTTTTTCGTAAAATCGCTTTCAAGCAAAGGTGTTTAAAAGTTATTGGGAAACAATAAGCTACGAAGCTAACAAACGCCTCAAAGGGACTGTCAACGCGTGGCGTTTCCAGTCCCACTGAGCCGCGGTGGTTGCAGTTGTTGTGTTTGAGTTTAGTGGTAATGCGTTGTCAGCCCCTTAGGCGGGCGTTATGTTTATCGGAGAAGTTCATGGTCAATTGGCCTTGTATTCTGAAATTAGATGGTGACGATGAGCTTGTTTATTTGGGTTCTGAGGCTGATTTGAATTGTGAGTGTGTGGAGCTGATCGTTAGTCCAAGCGATCGAGTCATTGATTCTGAAGGTTTTGTCTATTCAATAGTTTCAGATAGCTCAGCAGTTAACTTGATTGGAAACTCAACCCAGATTTCAGCAGAGGAAGCGTCTAGATTGATTCAACGTCATGAGTTTTGTTTAGCGGAAGTCTGTTTGACTAAAATTCAGTTTGAAACAGTCTCTGAAGCATTTAACTGTTTGAAATCTTAGGCCAAATAAACATAACAAACGCCTCAAAGGGACTGTCAACGCATGGCGTTTTCAGTCCCAATGAGCCTCGGGGTTTGCAGTTGTTGTGTTTGAGTTTAGTGGTAATGCGTTGCCAGCCCCTTAGGCGGGCGTTAGCTCCCATAGATTAAGATGAAAAATATGAAAAGTGATCAATCAATTAAACAGTTAACAAAAAAACAATTTGTAGATCCAATAACAGGTGAGATGAATATTCACTATTACTGGAAAAGAAACAAAACTCCTAAAATTGAAATTACTGGAAAACTGCCAAATAAATTGTCAGGCTTAACATTAATAAAAAAAGATTTAGATAATGCTTTAAAGTGGGTACAACAAGCCAGAAAGCTTGCATCAGAAAATAGCGACGATGGTTCCGAAAAGCGTTATAAAGCTTCAGGTGAACGTGAAATATTTGACCAAATTAAAGCCTTTTTGTTGCATCTTTAACTTTCTATGGCAAATGTTTTACCGAAGCAAATGGGAGAGGTGCACAGGTTTCCAGAAGCTGGCTCAGTGAAGAGTATAAAGAATTACACGACTACTACATGAACTTTAGACATAATTTTGCAGCTCATAGTGGAGACAGCAAAGTAGAATTAGCTAAAACGTTTGTGCTTTTGCATCCTAAGAAGAAAGAGCTATGATCCGCCCCAGCAGTTTTGGACACTGAGTTAAGTGAGTACAATCACTAACGAGGTGAACAATGACAACTAAGAAAACTAGAATTAAACATTCCCCTGAATTTAAAGCAGAAGCCCTGAAGTTAGCAGATAAAGTGGGAGTAGCTGCGACAGCAAGACAGCTTTCTTTACACGAATCTCAAATCTACGGGTGGCGGAAGAACTCGAAGAAAGACACCAGTACTAGTCAGCGAGAGCAAGAGCTAGCCGCAGAGGTTGCCAAGCTCAAAAGGCAGTTGGCTGAGCAAGCAGAAGAGCTAGAAATTGTAAAAAAGGCCGCCACCTACTTCGCGAAGAATCTAAAGTAGATTGCTACGAGTTTATGCTCGAACACCTGCTGTGCTTCAGTATAGTGCGTATGGCTAAGGTGTTCGGGATATCCCGAAGTGGGTTTTATTACTGGATTAAGCATCGACACAACGCCATCCAACGTGAGGCTATTCGCCAACAGCTTGATACAAAAGTTAAAGAAGCTTTCGCCAACAGCAAAGGCCGAGATGGCTCAAGGCGTATCCAAAAAGAACTGTCTGAGAGCGGTGATAGCTACAATGTTAAAACCATTGCTGCCAGTATGAAGCGTCAAGATTTAACGCCGAAAGCGGCACGCAAGTTTAAGTGCACTACGGACAGCAAGCATCAAATGCCTGTTGCTCCAAACCTGTTGGCTCAGAACTTTAGCGCATCTGCTCCGAATGAAAAATGGGCTGGAGACATCACCTATATAGCGACAAGCGAAGGCTGGCTGTACTTGGCGGTAATTATTGACCTTTACTCAAGACAAGTAATTGGATGGTCTATGGATACCAGAATGACGGCTACGCTGGTCTGTGATGCGCTATCAATGGCGATGTTCCGTCGCGGATTCCCCGAGCAGGTTATCGTTCATAGTGATCGAGGTAGTCAGTACTGCTCAAAAGATTATCGAGATCTCATAACTGCTTATAATCTAGAACAAAGTATGAGTAGGAAAGGAAATTGCTGGGACAATGCTTGTGTTGAGAGCTTCTTCCATTCTATGAAAGTGGAAGCGATCCAATATGAGCCGATTATGACGAGAGACCAGATGCGCCAAACGATCTTCGAGTATATAGAGGTTGATTATAATCGGATGAGAAGGCACAGTGCTCTTGGGTATCTAAGCCCAGTTAACTTTGAACAACAAAATGTCGCTTAATGAAGTGTCCAGTCTGGCTGGAGCAGATCACTAATACCGGTTACGCCAACCGCAAGGATTCAGCCAGATATTGTCTTTTCCGTTAACGAAAAATCATTTGAAGAGCTATTGATTTACGTATCTGGTTTAGTCGAAGAAAAATACTACAAGCTAGCAATGAAAATAGTAACTGAATTAATTCTCGTTGAGAGTACAGAGTTTTGGATACAAAAAGCAAAACAAGGAAAACCAGTTGAGCTTGGGTTCCCCAAAAAGAGAAGCTAACAATCTGTTTAAGAGTGATTCGCAACGCGTGGCATTTTTACTATGCGTTGCGTTTAGTGTTTAAGGTGTTATGCGGCGGCATCGGTATTGCGTTGCTCACACCTTAACAGGGCGTTAGCTTCTAAAAGGCTAGAATCATCAAAATCGAAGCTCAATCGTTCTTAAAACTCAGCTTCTAGCGTTCAAGTCGCACAATTTTGCTTTCTAGTCTTTCTGATGCTGACTTGGTAGAAAGTGTTGAATGTTCAGCAGTTTCAAAATCGCTGAAAACTATCTAACCTCGATGCTTCAATGTTGTTGGATGCTCCACACGGAGAGTTTGGTTTCACAAAGGCTGCATCATCGCTGAAAGTGTGCTTTCTTTGTCGCGGACTCTTAACCGTGGCCAACTTAGCCTTGATCGTTTTGAGTTTCGATAGCCAACTTCACAGCTTTTGGTATTGGACGTGTGCTTGCTTGATGCTTTTACGTAAAATGCCTTTCAAGTAAATGTGTTTAAAAAGTTATTGTTAAACAATGGACTACGAAGCTAACAAACGCCTCAAGAGGGACTGTCAACGCGTGGCGTTTCCAGTCCCATTGAGCCGCGGTGGTTTCGGTTGTTGTGGTAGAGTTTAGTGGTAGTGCGTTGCCAGCCCCTTAGGCGGGCGTTAAACTGCATCAGTCGTCTAGCCGTTGCAGCGCTTTAGTGTAAACTTCGCTGCGTTCTCGTTTACCGACAGCTAAAACAGTAACTACGATGATGTCATTTTCAACTTGATAGACTAAGCGATAACCAGACTGCCGAAGTTTTATTTTATAAATGTTCTCAGCGCCAGACAGTTTGGCTGATGGAACATGTGGATTTTCAAGGCGTTCTATTAGTTTCTTCTTGAACTGCTGTTGGAGTGGAACGGCTAACTTTTTCCATTCCTTCAAAGCACTCTTTTTGAACTCAAGCTTATAGGTCATCGATATTTACCGATACGCTGTCTTCACTTAAGCGTTCTTTGGCAATAGCCAGTAGCTCAAGATCTTCAAGCTTATCCATCATGATCTCGTAGGTGCTTGCAGGGACGCAGTAGAAAGCCGGCTCATTTCGGTTGAGTACAGCAACAGGAGCACCGAAGGCGCTAGTTGCAACTTTCATTGGGTTTGCTTTAAATTCGGTAATGCTTGCTGCAACATCAGCTAGGATTCTAGTGGTCATTTAATCAGTCCTTTATGTGGTCTTTAATTGGGTCATTATAGTCTTGAAAATGCAGTTTAACAAACGCCTCAAGAGGGACTGTCAACGCGTGGCGTTTCCAGTCCCATTGAGCTGCGGTGGTTGCAGTTGTTGTGTTTGAGTTTAGTAGTAATGCGTTGCCAGCCCCTTAGGCGGGCGTTATATTTACAATTAAATCATAAAAATCAGATTGTGATCAATATGATAGGATAAATGGGATGCTATCCTGTAACTGTTTCTAATATAGAAAATAATCAGAGGAAGCATATGCTCATTTACGTAAATCAATTCCAACTTGTTGGTGATAATAGTAGTCAAACAGCTTTTAAAACAGTTGCTGGTTGGCTGAAAAATGTCACTAAGCGGCATTTCACAGTAGCAGAGTTAAAGGGGGGAGAAGAGTTTTCAATTGATAGAATGAAAGTCCGCACATATGCGGCTATTGATCTATCACCATGTATGTATTCAGTTTTGTTTACCCATCCTGATCGAGAGATTAAAGGTCGACAGTGGATTACAGAGATTGGTATCCGAGAGGATGATGATGCAACAACAGTATCAATTCTGCTTGAAACTAGTGATATCAGTACACTTGTAACGGAAATACCGTCGACAACAAAACCACGTTTAGTTAACTTCCTTCAGCAGAACGGTGAACTTCACAATGAAACTATAGGTTTAAAAGTTCTAAATTTTTCAAATACACAAGATGAACTTAAAGCATTAAGTTTTGAAATAGAACGTAGAGAACGGAGACATCCTTTAGTTTTAGTCAGTAACACAAAATCAAATAACAAACCGGTTATAAATCCTTATAAACTCCAAGAGCAATTATTGGGTTTAGCGCAAGTTATATACTCTGAAGATGAAATTAACAGTTGGGAAATGGAAGATATACTTGGGCGTAAGTATTCAGCATGGGATGGTGCAGTAAATATTATCTATCCATCATTTGGTGGACATGATTGTAATTCAAAGCTTTTTTCCCAAGCTACATTAAACGAAGTTATTGATTCAGGAGCTCATGCACTACAATATATCCTCTCTCACATTACGCATACAACTAATGGATTTAATAAGAAAAAACATTTTAGTCCTAGCGCTGTAAGAGCAAAGCGTCAAAAAGATCAACGTACTCTATTAAAACAACGATTTGAGGTGCTTTCTGAAGATAAAGAATATCAAGAGCTTGCTGAACAAGCTTTTGCTCAACTTGAAGAACAGGAGAGTTTAATTGAACAATTAAAACAAAAGCATGAAATGGATATTGAAGAGCAACTAATTACTCTTATAGAAACTCAAGAAACACTTGATAAATTAAATGCAGAATATCAAGTTTTAGATATTCGATTTAAAGAGCTTCAAAATAACTCGATAAAAATGGGTTCACCAATTATTGTGCGAGGAAAAGAGCGGGAATATTATAAAGGTGAAATATCCGATCTGGTTATTGATATTGTTAAGAGTCAATTAGACAGCGCGAAACCAAACTCTCGTAGACAAAGTTTACTGCAAGATATAATAAAGTATAATGAAATTGATGGTACTCGAAATAGTTTCATTCAAACGATTAAAACCTTATTCAGTGGTTATGATGGAGTGACTCCAAAGCTCAAGGCTGAACTTAAAATTTTAAATATGGAAATTGTCGATACAGGGACACATAACCACATTAAATTCATTGGTGATGATAGGTATCAAGTTGCATTCGCTAAAACGCCAAGTGATGCTAGAAGAGTGGGTAATAACATTGTTAGAGATATAAAGGCTGAGCTACTGTAAATTGTCAATATAACAAACGCCTCAAGAGGGACTGTCAACGCGCGGCGTTTCCAGTCCCATTGAGCTGCGGTGGTTACGGTTGTTGTGTTCGAGTTTGTTGTTATGCGTTGTCAGCCCCTTAGGCGGGCGTTAGCTTCTTTGAAGCAAGAATCATCAAAATCTAGGCTCATTTGTTGTGAAAATTCAGCTTTTAGCGCTCAAATTCCACAACTTGGCTTTTGAGTTTTTCTGATGCTGACTTGGTAGAAAGTGTGGAATGTTCAGCAGTTTCAAAGTCGTTGAAAACCATCAAACCTCGATGCTTCAATGTTGTTGGATGCTCCACACGGAAAGTTTGGTTTCACAAAGGCTGCATCATCGCTGCAAGTGTGCTTTCTTTGTCGCGGACTCTTAACCGTGGCCAACTTAGCCTTGACCGTTTTGAGTTTTGGCTGCCAACTTCACAGCTTTTGGCGTTGGACGTGTGTTTGAGTGATGCTTTTACGTAAAATGCATTTCAAGCAAATGTGTTTAAAAAGTCATTGGTAAACAATGGGCTACGAAGCTAACAAACGCCTCAAGAGGGACTGTCAACGCGTGGCGTTTCCAGTCCCATTGAGCTGCGGTGGTTGCAGTTGTTGTGTTTAAGTTTAGTGGTAATGCGTTGCCAGCCCCTTAGGCGGGCGTTAGCTTCTTAAAGGCTGGAATCATCAAAATCCAAGCTCACTCGTTCTGAAAAATCAGCTTTTAGCATTCAAATTGCATAAGTTGGCTTTTGCGTTTTTTCTTGATGTTGATTTGGTCGAACGTGTTGAAAGTTCAGTGGTTTCAAAGTCGCTGAAAATCATCAAACCTCGATGCTTCAATGTTGTTGGACGTTCCACACAGAAAGTTTGGTTTCATAAAAGGCTGCATCATCGCTGTGATCTGGTTTTCTTTGTCGCGGACTCTTAACCGTGGTCAACTTAACCTTGATCATTTTGAGTTTTGGTAGCCAACCTCACAGCTTTTGGCGTTGGACGTGTGTTTGTGAGATGCTTTTGCGTAAAATGCCTTTCAAGCAAATGTGTTAGAAAGCCATTGTGAAACAATAGGCTACGAAGCTAACAAACGCCTCAAGAGGGACTGTCAACGCGTAGCGTTTCCAGTCCCATTGAGCCGCGGTGGTTTCGGTTGTTTTGTTTGAGTTTAGTGGTATGCGTTGCCAGCCCCTTAGGCGGGCGTTATGTGAATTTTGTGAACAACAAAGAGATTGGTAATGGTAAATTTTACTGCTGGGAAGTGGATTTCTGAACCGAAAGTGAGTGAAGTCACTTCAGAGTTTGTGTCGATAACTACCGAGCCGAAAACAGATTTTTGGCAACGTTCTTATTATGGTTTTCGTAATGAAAATGCTCCTGCATTATTGATTGACTCAAAAGACAATTTCACATTTACCGCTAAGGTAAGTTTTGCTTATCAACAGCTGTTTGATCAATGTGGATTGATCATTTATCTCGATAATGAAAATTGGTTTAAAGCTTCGATAGAGTACGAAAATCAATCATTTTCTAGACTTGGTAGTGTAGTTACAAATTTAGGGTATTCAGATTGGGCAACTACCGATATCCCGCTTCCTAAAGAGATTTGGTATCGTTTAAGTCGTAGAGGGCCAGATTTTCTTATCGAATCCTCGTTTGATGGCTTGGTTTTTAACCAGATGCGTATCTTTCACTTACATCAGTTGGGAGAGACTACGATAGAAATGGGTAAATGTAATCCCCCTTTACCGACACAAAAAGTGGTCAGTTTTGGAGTTTATGCGTGTAGTCCTTCAGAATCATCGTTTACAGCAAAATTTACCGAAATGAGCCTGGAGCCTTGTAAATGGTTAGCTCACTAGGCTCAAATTCACATAACAAACGCCTCAAGAGGGACTGTCAACGCGTGGCGTTTCCAGTCCCATTGAGCCGCGGTGGTTGCAGTTGCTGTGTTTGAGTTTGGTGGTAGTGCGTTGCCAGCCCCTTAGGCGGGCGTTAGCTTCTTAAAGGCTAAAATCATCAAAATCCAAACTTCTTGTTCTGAAAAATCAGCTTTTAGTGTTCAAATTGGACTATTTGGCATTTGAATTTTTCTAGATGCTGATTTGGTAGAAAGTGTTGGAAGTTCCGCAGTTTCAAAGCCGCTGAAAGCCAACAAGTCTCAATGCTTCAAAGTTGTTGGATGTTCAACTCGGTCAACTTGGTTTCACAAAAGGCTGCATCATCGCTGAAATCGCGCTTTCTTTGCCGGAAATTCGGTAAGTGGCCAACTTAACCTTGATCGCTGCGAGTTTTGGCAGCTCACTTCACAGCTTTTAGTGTTGGACGTGTGTTTGCTTGATGCTTTTGCGTAAAATCACTTTCAAGCAAAGGTGTTTAAAAGTTATTTGGAAACAATAGGCTACGAAGCTAACAAACGCCTCAAGCGGGACTGTCAACGCGCGGCGTTTCCAGTCCCAATGAGCTGCGGTGGTTGCAGTTGTTGTGGTTGAGTTTAGTGGCAATGCGTTGCCAGCCCCTTAGGCGGGCGTTAGGCAAAAGGAGGAAACGTGGAGTTTATTAATAGTATTTTGGACTTACCGGTTATAGTTCAAGGGGCGCTAGGTTCTTTCCTCTTTTGGGCTGTTTACGAGATTATGAAAAGGCTGTTTGAATTTGGAATGGATGTAATTTCAAGGTTAAACCATGATTGGCGCATGGAATATTTGCTTTCAAAAAAATCGTATGTATTGCAAGAGTTAATCGAGCCTGATGGTTCAGAAAATAGTATTGCTCTAATGAAATTACGCCAAGCTTCACTTCAAGTAGCAATAAATCGTTCAATTCATGGTGTAATTTACATTGTATTAGGTCTTATCTCGCAACCGTTCATTGGAAGCCTCTCGGTTGTGTCTTTCATAGTCTCGTTGGTTTATTTCTACCGAGCACTTCGTGCATCTCACATTGATATTGAGTCTAGGTATACCAAGGATTGGTATGTCGAATCATTAGGAAAGCTAGATCAGGAAATTAACGGTTTGCTCGAGAAAAAAGAAAAATCTAAAGGCGCAGCTACATAAAATTTTTTGCCTAACAAGCAATTTAAGAGGGATTCAGCACGCGTGGCATTTTAACTATGCGTTAGTTTTAGTGTTTAAGGCGGTATGCAGCAGCTTCGGTATTGCGTGCTTCACCCCTTAATTGGGCGTTAGGGCAAAACTAGGTTTTTAAAATAGATTAAACTATTATGTTTTAATTGTTTTGGAAGGATAAAAGTGAAAAAATTATTAATAATCTATTGCTGTGTAAGTTTATTTGGCTGCGCTCACTATGATAGTGGTCATGATGCTATTGGCGCAATGTTAGGGATGAATATAAAGTCCAATGAGGAAAAAGAAGAAGGAAAATGTTACGACAGTGGATATTATAGTGTTATAGATGAAGAAATATCAAATACAAAGAAAGATTATTTTTTAGAGAACATATATAAGCCGTATAATGAAAATGGATCACTTCCGTATACAAATATAATATACATATCAAGATTAGAGTGTGACTCATTAACAAGGCAAGGAATTGTGAATCGTTATGCTAGCCTTTTAAAGTATGTTCATCAAAAAAGTATTTTTGATGAACAGTCTAGAAAAGAAAGTGAAAAGATAGAAAGAGAAAAATTTCTGGAAAAAGAAAAGGAAGATGCTGCTTTGCAGGAGTATCTTGTTAAAATTCATTCAATTTCATTCTCTGATACAGAAGATACAGTTAGAAATTTATTTAGAAAAGCTAAGAGTTATTGTAATTCTAATATATCTAGATATGCCAATGGTGAGGTTATTACACAATTAGTCTGTAAAAATCCTAATAGTTACAATTATATGTACTACTATTTTGTTAATGGAAAAATGAGCTCTATGCAAATCTAGGCATTTAAGTAAAAATCGCCCTAACAAGCGCCTCAAGAGGGACTGTCAACGCGTGGCGTTTCCAGTCCCAATGAGCCGCGGTGGTTGCAGTTGTTGTGTTTGAGTTTAGTGGTAATGCGTTGCCAGCCCCTTAGGCGGGCGTTAACTGGCGCAGAAAATACGAAAGCACAATGATACAGCTTCTAGGTTCAGAGATTTATCGTGTTCGGTCGGTTCCCTTAGCTGAGCTAATGCGACTAATTTCAGTTTGATACTTAAGTTTACTGATGTGAAAGGCGGCACAAAGCCTTCTAATAATATAAGGCATTCGCGATTAGTTCGGCGCACTTACATCGCGGAAGTATGGTGTTGTGAGACGCATTTCAAACTAAAGATAAACGGTAATTTTTTGGTTAAATACATATTTGAGTTAGCTTTGCTAATCATTAATTAGCAAAACGAGCTTTGGCGAAAGTGGCTGAAAGATCGCCGAAAACTGAAAGGCGCTCAGTTAACAAACTGTTCAAGAGGGATTCGCAACGCGTGGCATTTTCACTATGCGTTGGTTTTAGTGTTTAAGGTGGTATGCGGCGGCTTCAGTATTGCGTTGCTCACCCCTTAACAGAGCGTTAACTGGCAATCTACTAAATAGGTATCTTTATGCAAGAGTATGAAAATTTCTTGTTGGAATATCCATTTATTCCAAGGCGATTTATCGTGATCGATGTTGAGACAACTGGTCTTAACGCCGATTTTGATGAAATCATTGAGATAGGTGCCATACTTTTTGACTTATCCGGTGAAAATCACGTTACATATAACTCTTTGATAAAGCCATCAATTCCGATCCCTACAAGAATTACAAATCTCACTGGAATAACTCAAAAGATGGTGGATGCAGAAGGTGCAGACCTAAGAGATGAAATGGCTTTTTTGAAAGACTTCATCGGTGATTTACCTATCGTTGCCTACAATGCGAAATTTGATATGCGGTTTATTAAAAAAGGCTTTTCATTAATCGGTCACAGGCCTAAAAATAAAATCATCTGTGCCTTCGAAATGGCTAAAAAAGCGTGGGATCTTTCCAGTTATAAGTTGGCAGATGTCGCTGATAGATTTTACATTAACTCATCAGGTGCTCATCGTGCTTTGAAAGATTGCGAATTAGCAGGTTTGGTTTATGTTGGCGCAGCTAGAGTTCTTGGTAAGGCCAGTTAACAAACGCCTCAAGAGGGACTGTCAACGCGCGGCGTTTCCAGTCCCATTGAGCCGCGGTGGTTTCGGCTGTTGCGTTTCAGTTTAGTGTTATGCGTTGCCAGCCCCTTAGGCGGGCGTTATAAGCAAGTTGAAGTTTGGGCTCTATAGGAAAGTAAAAAATGGAAGTTGAATATTTTGTGAATCGCCCAATTACGCCAGAGCAGTTTGTGGATCTGCTCAATCAGACAACGCTTGGAGCTAGACGTCCAACCGATAATTACGAATGTATCAGTGGGATGTTGGAAAATGCGAATTTGCTTGTCTCAGCTTGGATTGGTGATCAGCTTGTCGGTATTGCTCGTTCAGTGACAGATTTTCATTACTGCTGTTATCTATCGGATTTGGCTGTTTCGGAGCAGATCCAATCGAAAGGAATTGGCAAAGAATTGATCCGACAGACTTTCGTCAGTCTTAAAAAAGGTTGTAAGTTGATTTTGTTATCAGCTCCACAAGCAACAAAATACTATCCAAAAATTGGTTTTAAGCAGCATAACAGCGCATGGCTAATGTCGGATTTAGAAGAGCTTTTGTAACGTTGGTATCTTGCTTATAACAAACGCCTCAAGAGGGACTGTCAACGCGCGGCGTTTCCAGTCCCATTGAGCCACGGTGGTTTCGGTTATTGTGTTTGAGTTTAGTGGTTTGTGTTGCCAGCCCCTTAGGCGGGCGTTATGTGTTTTCCTAGAAAATGGAGTTTCTGATGAAAATTAGTCACCTTGATCATTTGGTTCTGACTGTTGCAGATATTCCAACAACAACGAACTTTTATGAAAAAGTGTTGGGCATGAAAGCTGTTAGTTTTGGCGCTGGTCGGATTGCTCTAGAGTTTGGTCACCAGAAGATCAATCTTCATCAACTCGGTAATGAGTTTGAACCTAAAGCCCAAAATGTCAGAGTTGGGAGCGCAGATTTGTGCTTTATTACCGACACAGTTCTGTCTGATGCGATGAAGCATGTGGAGGGTCAAGGTGTGACTATCATGCAGGGGCCTGTAAAACGTACAGGTGCACAAGGTGCAATCACATCATTCTATTTCAGAGATCCTGATGGGAATCTTATTGAAGTATCAACGTATTCAAACACATAACAAACGCCTCAAGAGGGACTGTCAACGCGTGGCGTTTCCAGTCCCATTGAGCCGCGGTGGTTTCGGCTGTTGTGATTGAGTTTGGCGGTATGCGTTGTCAGCCCCTTAGGCGGGCGTTAGTTTCTCTCAGGAAAATCATCAAAAACTCACGCGCAAGGTTCTGAAAATTCAGCATTTAGCATTCAAGCTGCACAATTTGGCTGTTGGTTTTTTCCTGATGCTAATTTGGTAGCAAGCATTGAAAGTTCAGTAGTTTAAAATTCGCTGATAACAATAAGCTTCGATGGTTTAATGTTGTCGGATGTTCAACACGGCCAGTTTGGTTTCATAAAAGGCTGAATCATCGCTGTGATCTGGCTTTCTATATCGCGGACTCTTAACCGTGCCCAAACCAACCTTGTTCGTTTTAAGTTTTGGCAGCCAACTTCACAGCTTTTGGCGTTGGAAGTGTGTTTGCATGATGCTTTTGCGTAAAATGCCTTTCAGGGAAATGTGTTTAAAAAGTCATTGTTAAACAATAGGCTACGAAACTAACAAACGCCTCAAGAGGGACTGTCAACGCGTGGCGTTTCCAGTCCCATTGAGCCGCGGTGGTTACGGTTGTTCTGTTTGAGTTTAGTGTTATGCGTTGCCAGCCCCTTAGGCGGGCGTTATGGCTATCAAGTTGAGTTCATCATTAATGTCGGTAAATTGGTCTAAATTGGAGTACTATTCTGCGATTAAACTCGCTGAAGAACTCGATGACAATCCCAATTAAAAATGTATCAAATCCGGAAATATCGTGCTCAAACTGCCATGCTTGTTGTTGCCGTTTGGAGGTTATGATCATTACCGATACAGGTGTACCAGAGCAGCATATTGCATTCGATGAATGGGGTGGAGAAACGATGTTGCGTTTGTCAGATGGTTGGTGTTCAGCTCTAGATCGTGAAACGTTCATGTGCACAATTTACGAAAATCGCCCTTGGATTTGTCGAGAATTCGAAATGGGCTCTTACGAATGTCGAGATGAACGTATAGACCTTTCTTAAAGTTTTGCCCAATAAATCAGTGATTTGTTAGCCATAACAAACGGTTCAAGAGGGACAGCCAACGCGTGGCATTTTTATTATGCGTTGGTTTTTGTGGTTACGGTGTTATGCGGAAGCTTGGTAATGGCGTTGGCTGCCCCTTAACCAGGCGTTATGTGATTTCGAAAGGTGGAAAATGAATCAAGTAGATATTCTTTATAGTCTGCTTAACGATGTGGTGTCGGATATAAATCATCGTTTCCGTAGCTCTTTAGTTTTAAACCAACAAAAGGTCACGAAAAAACATATCAGTTTGAGTGGCGCAAACGGTAGGCTTTGGGTATCTCCTTCGATTGGCGGCTACGATGTTTCTGTCAGTGGTAAATCATTAGAAAATGAGTTAGTACCGACTCTAACGTCATATTTTGGTCGTGGTCCTAATGGTTATAAGCAAAAAAATTCAAACAAAGGCTTTGAGCATCAACCGTTTTGGAGGACAAAGGACTTCCACGATGTTCAAGCTGTATGTGAAATGTATGTAAAGACAGCTAAGTAAAATATCACATAACAAACGCCTCAAGAGGGACTGTCAACGCGTAGCGTTTCCAGTCCCAATGAGCCGCGGTGGTTGCAGTTGTTGTGTTTGAGTTTAGTGGTAATGCGTTGCCAGCCCCTTAGGCGGGCGTTATACCGTTTTGATGGGGCTACTATATTTATATTAATGGAGTATATTTTGTTTACACTAAATAGTTTTACTGTTTTCCATAAAGGCAACACCCTTTATGATTGTCAATTTAATGATGAGTTTAACAGTAACAGGGAGGAAATCTTTACATCATTAATTATTGGAGAAAATGGAGTTGGTAAAAGCTTTTTGCTGAAAATAATATCGGATTTTTTTAGATTTGTTTCTCGCCCTACCAAATCCACACAAATCAAGTATGAAAGAATATCTGTTTCATATAATATTTCTAATGAACTTTACGAGATAACTAAAGAAAAAAATAACCTTTTCTTCAAAATGAATGGTAATGCTGTCTCTAGGGGTGAGATAGAAATACCCAACAAGATTATTGCTTTATCATTTATGGTTAATGATAAGTTCTCATTTGTAGGTGATCGAGAAATCTCTCTATATGAAGAAGTAGTTGAAGAGAAATATAAATATCTTGGTGTAAGAGCTACATCGAACGCAACTTATACTAGTACAATTCAAAAGAAATTATTGTCATCGATTTTGAAAATACTAGATGAGCCTAAGAGGGTTGACTCTCTTAATAAGGTTTTTGACTTTGTTGGTTTGAATAGTAGTATTGAAATTGTATATAAATTAAAAAGAAAAACGTTGTTTTCAAGAGGGGTAGATAACGAATTTGTAAAGAAAAAAATGAATTCGGTTGTGGGGAGAAAAGAGTTTTTACGTCGAGAAATATTGGATGGATTTGAGTTTACATCAGAACAATTAGTAGAGTTTATTGAAAGGTTATCAAATTCAAATAACGTACGTAATGATTATGTATCATTTTCTTTGAATACGGCGAAGTCATCAAATTCTGATTTTTTCGAGTATAACAAATACTTGAAAATGATGGAGACTTTGGAACTGATTGCAAGTCCCGATATAAAATTTGTTAAGAGCGATTACTTTGACTTTGAACATACTAGTTCGGGAGAAAAACACTTTATATTTACTATGATTAATTTGTTGTCAGAGATCGAGGATAATTCATTAATATTGATTGATGAACCTGAGCTAAGTTTGCATCCTCGTTGGCAAATGAACTATATTAACCTACTAAAGTCCGTTACTGCTTTTTTTAAAAGTTCACACTGTTTGTTAGCATCGCATTCCCACTTTATGGTTTCAGATTTAAATCCAGAAAGTTCAAGTCTTTTATCTTTAGGTAAATCTTATACTAATGGCGTTGAGTCTCGTATTAGTAAGCTTATACAGCATGATACATATGCTTGGTCGGCAGAGAATATACTCTATGAGGTTTTTAATTTGAGAACTACTCGAAATAAATACTTTGAATCTGATATTGTTTCACTACTAAAACTAATATCAGAAAGTAGTCATGAACTTGAAGAAGTAACAAGGTTACATGAAAAGCTGAGTCGCTATATCTTAAACGACAATGATCCGGTAAATGAAATATTGTCTCAGTCAAAAAAATATATTGAGAGAATGGCTAATGATAAATAAGCTACCATCAATGCCAGTGATTTCTCAAGAAATATTAACAGAAATTGAACGATTATCTCCGTTAGTTGGCGGCGAGTGGGACATAAAAAACAACCAATATATAAATGATTTTAAATCGAGCTTGAGGGATCAACTTTTAGCCATTCAAGATAATAAATGTGCTTATTGTGGTTTACCTTTAGGTGAAACGGGAAAAACTGAAATAGAACACTTCGCGCCTAAAGGAGGAGCAGTACGCCCAAAGCATCCAGAGTTCGCATTTACCATCGACAACCTCGTTTTAGCGTGTAACTTATGCAATAGCCCCGTTAAAAAAGGAAACTTCGATACAATAGAAATTAAAGAGCCTATTTATCGAAACTGTACATTTAAAATTGTTCATCCCCATCTTGATGATCATGACCTTCATTATGAATGGCCTGCAGGCGCTGATACCGTTTTGATTCGAGGTATCTCAGATCAAGGTAGAGAAAGCATTAGGTTGTTTAAACTGGACTCAATTCAACACACCGAAGCAAGAACACGTTTAAAGGTGGCAGCCTACCTTGATACTATCCCCGGTGGTAGAGATTTAGTTGCTGCTGCTTTAGCATATCGTTCGTGAGTAAAAAACGGTATAACAAACTGTTTAAGAGGGATTCGCAACGCGTAGCATTTTTACTATGCGTTGGTTTTAGTGTTTAAGGTGGCATGCGGCAACTTCGGTATTGCGCTGCTCACCCCTTAACAGGGCGTTAGTTTGCTAAAGGTAGTGGATAACTAGCCTAAGCTTGCTCTGATATCAGCAATGGTGATGAAGAGTTTGTTTTCGGCATCTTGAAACGCTTGAAACCCATAGCGCTCATAGAAATGTTTTGCACCATCTTTGGCATCAACGATAACAACAGGGAACGCTACGCTGTCACTGGCTGCGAGTAGCTTTCTGAGAGCGTCAATGAGTAGCCACTCACCAAAACCTTTTCCTTTGTATCTATCGTCGACAGCTAAACGAGCAATGAGCCCTCCAGAGGTTGAGGATTGGTGCTTCTTTTGTAACTTGTCGGGCAAGGCTTTCAAATCAATGGGTGTCATAGTCAGAGTGTAAAAGCCGATGATATAAGCACTGATATTGTCATCTTCCAAAACGAAGGTTCTGGTGTTGTCTTTTTTGGCTTGCTGACTCGCCATTACTTTTAAGTAATTGTTGAGGGATTCAGTGCCACAATTGAAACGGTTCCTATCGTGCTTATCTTTATCGAGAAGTACCGCATTCATCATTGAGTTTTGCTCTCATAACGTTCGGATGCCAATTTGAGTTTTGCATTTGCTACCGCTGGATTATCAAGAGCTTCCATCAGCAATACGGCATCAGCTTGGCTAAGCTTTAGAGCTTGCTCACGTTCAATGACTTGTTTTGCTTTTTCGATTGCCGCATTCAAAACAAATGAGTTAATACTAGACATGCCAGCAAGAGCAGCAGCCTTAGTGAGTAAATCTTGAGTATCGACATCAACTCTAGCGGTGATGCGAGGCAAAGTCGTTGCCATAGTTTTATCTCCTTTTGTGTCAAACTGTCACATGGGCATTGTGACGTTAAAGTGTTCAATAAGCAATCTTTGTGTCACTTTGGCACGCAAACTAACAAACGCCTCAAGAGGGACTGTCAACGCGTGGCGTTTCCAGTCCCAATGAGCCGCGGTGGTTACGGTTGTTGTGATTGAGTTTGGTTGTTATGCGTTGTCAGCCCCTTAGGCGGGCGTTATATTCTTATGGAGAAGTTGTATATGAAAAAAATTATTTTGGTGATCATGCTGTTAATGCCTACGTTCGTCTTTGCTGATGATTATGGAAAAATTCCGGAAACATTTTTTGCAATGCTCAAAGATGGAAAGCATAACGAAGCTATTGAGTACTTATATGGCACTAATCAATGGATATCAGGCAATTCGGATCAAGTGTTAAACTTAAAAAACCAACTAGCTAGCTTGGATGGCTTGGTGGGTAAGTATCATTTTCACGAGTTAATAGTTGAAAAAAAAGTAGGTGAACATTACGCACATTTAATCTACTTGGTTGGTTACGATCGGCAGCCACTTCGCTTTGAACTACAAGTGTATAGAGTTGGTTCAGCGTGGCGACTACAGGGCGTTTCATTTGATTCAAATCTGATTGACGATATTAAAAGTCAAGCCAATATGAACTTAGGCAACTAAAATATAACAAGGCGTTTAAGAGGGATTCATGCCGCGTGGCATTTTTGGTATGCGGTTGGTTTTGGGGGTGAAAGTGGTTTGCGGAAACTTGGTTTGTGCGGCATTCACCCCTTAACGCGGCGTTATATGCTAGTGAGGCAAAATGGATAGTTTGAACTCATTTCGTAATGTGACAGAAAGAGACATTGATCTCCTATTGATTGAAGAGTTACAAGTATCACCTAGCTTTGCAAATTGGTTTGTTTACAAAGCTCTGGGAGAGGCTACCACTGTAAAATCACTCGGAGTGTGGCATTCAGTTTCTGACGCTACTTTGGGGGAGTCAGATCTTATTTTTAAATTCCAATCTGACAATGGAGTTGTTGAAGCTCTTTTGATAGAAAATAAAATTGATGCAGACGCTCAACCTGAACAAGGTGAGAGATATCAGCTTCGAGGTCATAAAGGTAAAGAGCAAGGATATTGGGAAGATTTCAGAACATGCATATTAGCTCCTCTGGCCTATCTAGAAAGAAATATAGAGCCATATGACTGTGAAATTGCATATGAAGACATTATTGGCTACTTAAAGTCCAAGAATAGTGCACGTAGTAATTATCGTGCTAATGTCCTGACTTCTGCAGTTGAAAAGCAAAGAAGAGGATATGTTTCATGCGTTTCTATAGCGATGACAGAATATGCCAGAAAGTATTTAGACTACGTTTCTGAATATCATCCAGAGCTTCGGCCAGAAAAAAGTAAACCAAGAGCAGAAGGGCATACTTGGATTAATTTTTACCCTTTTGGTGTAGAGAAAAAGATGCCGATTGTTCATCAAATTTATGGTGATGCGGTGAAAATTATGTTTTTGGCTCAAGCGGAAAGGTATGAAGAGTTATCACTCATCTTCAACGATTTCAATGCCTATCCATTAGTGGTCAGGCAATCTGGAAAGTCAGTTATTGTCGAGGTCAAAGTCCCAAGCATAGACCCTATTATTGAAACGTTCGAAGCTTCATTTCCAGCAGTCCAAGAGGCTATCAAGGTTGCGCTGGATTTGTATGCTTATTGTGTTGAAAAACGCATATAACAAACGCCTCAAGAGGGACTGTCAACGCGCGGCGTTTCCAGTCCCATTGAGCCGTGGTGGTTGCAGTTGTTGTGTTTGAGTTTAGTGGTAATGCGTTGTCTGATCTGCTCCAGCCAGACTGGACACTTCATTAAGCGACATTTTGTTGTTCAAAGTTAACTGGGCTTAGATACCCAAGAGCACTGTGCCTTCTCATCCGATTATAATCAACCTCTATATACTCGAAGATCGTTTGGCGCATCTGGTCTCTCGTCATAATCGGCTCATATTGGATCGCTTCCACTTTCATAGAATGGAAGAAGCTCTCAACACAAGCATTGTCCCAGCAATTTCCTTTCCTACTCATACTTTGTTCTAGATTATAAGCAGTTATGAGATCTCGATAATCTTTTGAGCAGTACTGACTACCTCGATCACTATGAACGATAACCTGCTCGGGGAATCCGCGACGGAACATCGCCATTGATAGCGCATCACAGACCAGCGTAGCCGTCATTCTGGTATCCATAGACCATCCAATTACTTGTCTTGAGTAAAGGTCAATAATTACCGCCAAGTACAGCCAGCCTTCGCTTGTCGCTATATAGGTGATGTCTCCAGCCCATTTTTCATTCGGAGCAGATGCGCTAAAGTTCTGAGCCAACAGGTTTGGAGCAACAGGCATTTGATGCTTGCTGTCCGTAGTGCACTTAAACTTGCGTGCCGCTTTCGGCGTTAAATCTTGACGCTTCATACTGGCAGCAATGGTTTTAACATTGTAGCTATCACCGCTCTCAGACAGTTCTTTTTGGATACGCCTTGAGCCATCTCGGCCTTTGCTGTTGGCGAAAGCTTCTTTAACTTTTGTATCAAGCTGTTGGCGAATAGCCTCACGTTGGATGGCGTTGTGTCGATGCTTAATCCAGTAATAAAACCCACTTCGGGATATCCCGAACACCTTAGCCATACGCACTATACTGAAGCACAGCAGGTGTTCGAGCATAAACTCGTAGCAATCTACTTTAGATTCTTCGCGAAGTAGGTGGCGGCCTTTTTTACAATTTCTAGCTCTTCTGCTTGCTCAGCCAACTGCCTTTTGAGCTTGGCAACCTCTGCGGCTAGCTCTTGCTCTCGCTGACTAGTACTGGTGTCTTTCTTCGAGTTCTTCCGCCACCCGTAGATTTGAGATTCGTGTAAAGAAAGCTGTCTTGCTGTCGCAGCTACTCCCACTTTATCTGCTAACTTCAGGGCTTCTGCTTTAAATTCAGGGGAATGTTTAATTCTAGTTTTCTTAGTTGTCATTGTTCACCTCGTTAGTGATTGTACTCACTTAACTCAGTGTCCAAAACTGCTGGGGCGGATCATATATAATTTTCCTGTTTTAATTGAAAATAGTAGCTCTAAACCGGAATTAATTGGTTCGTGCGTATTTTTATTTATCGACGACCGAAAGTTTTTTGTTACAGCTGGACATGTGGCAAATGAGTGCTCTAAATCTCCAATATTGGTAGGGTATGATTTGTAGTGGTACGGTGAATTTGGTCACTTAATTAGAGGTGATATCATCATCTCATAAGTTAATAGATGACATTTTGACAAAACGAACAAGACGGCTATTTAGTGCCGAATTCAAACTGGAAGCGGCACAATTAGTGCTCGATCAAAACTACTCAGTGACTGAAGCGGCTCAAGCCATGAATGTAGGTAAATCTACGATGGATAAGTGGGTTCGCCAATTAAAACTAGAGCGCCAAGGCAAAGCACCTAAAGCGTCACCAATGACGCCTGAGCAAATTGAAATTCGTGAATTAAAAAAGAAGCTCGCTCGTCTTGAAGAGCATAATGAAATATTAAAAAAAGCCACGGCTCTCTTGATGTCGGACTCACTGAACAATTCTTGATGATCAAGAAACTCAAGCAGAGCCACAGCATAAAAACATTATGCGAAGTCTTCAATGTTCATCGAAGCAGTTATAACTATTGGCTGAAACGGCCAACAGAAATAAAGGCGGAAACCGTAAAACTTCGCAGTTTGATTAGCGAAGCTTATGCGGCAAGCAATGGTTCTGCGGGAGCAAGAACCATTGCCGATATCGTAACAAACCAAGGCGTGAGTCTGAGTCGTTACCGAGCAGCAAAGCTGATGAAAACGCTGGGATTAGTAAGTTGCCAAGTCCCAAAACATCTTTACCGTAAAGCCTCACAAGAGCATATTGAAGTCCCGAATCACTTAGATCGTCAGTTTGCTGTCACGGCACCAAATGAAGTCTGGGTGGGTGACTTGACCTATATTTGGACGGGAAATCGTTGGATGTATTTAGCGGTAGTCATCGACCTTTTTGCTCGAAAAGTGATTGGTTGGGCAATGTCAGTATCACCTGATACACGATTAACAAGCAAAGCGCTTTCGATGGCTTATGAGTCTCGTGGAAAGCCTAAAGGCGTCATGTTCCACAGTGATCAAGGCAGTCACTATACGAGTCGTCAATACCGTCAGTTACTGTGGCGTTTTCAAATAAAACAAAGTTTATCTCGCCGAGGAAATTGCTGGGATAATGCGCCTATGGAGCGCTTCTTTAGAAGCTTGAAAACGGAATGGCTTCCAACGGTAGGTTATCGTAGCTTTGCAGAGGCTCAACAAGAGATCATCCGCTACATTATTGGATATTATAGCCAGCTCAGGCCCCATCAGTATAACGGTGGCTTGACACCCAATGAGTCAGAACGATTGTATTGGGAAAACTCTAAAACCGTGGCCAATTTTAGTTGACCACTACACTGTTATCTTATTTAACGCTTTGATCATCGCGTAAGTTTCACCAACTTGTGCGTTGTAATTTCTTAGACTTAATCGTCCACCAAGCAACTGTTTCACGCGATACATCGCCGTCTCTGATAGTGAACGCTTGTGGTAGCCATACCGCTCTTTCCAATGTTTATTCGAACCGTATAACTTTTGACAACCCACCGCTAAGTTTCTTGGATGACCTCGCTCCCAGAATGCTGCGCCTTCTCGTGGAGGGATGAGCGCTATCGCTCGTTTAATGCGGATTGCTGCGTGGCAACCCCTTGTGTCATAAGCACCATCGCCTGATATCTCAAGGATTTTTCGCCGTGTTTGCTTGAGCAAGTTTGGCAGCACCTCTGCATCAGTGACCGAAGATAAGCTCAACTCTGCGGCAATAATTTCGTGTGTACTCGTATCTACTGCGAGATGTAATTTTCGCCACACTCTGCGTTTACCATCCGTGCCATGTTTTTTGACTTTCCACTCACCCTCACCATAAACCTTGAGGCCAGTAGCATCGATAGCAAGGTGCTGAATCGGTCCTTTGGTTTTTGTTTTGAAACTCACGTTAACGTCTTTGGCTCGACGACTGATACAACTGTAGTGTGGGCAGCGCAGTGGGAGTTGGGCAAGTTGAAAAACGGAATCCATAAAGCCTTGCGAAGCACGCAGTGGCATGGAAAAGATACGCTTTACCATCAAAGCAGTAGTGATGGCTAAATCACTGAAAACACGAGGTCTCCCACGCTTGTTCTGCTTCCCTTGTTTCCACTCACTTATCGCTTCTTCGTCAATTCAAAAAGTCAGAGAACCACGATTGATGAGATCTTGATTGTATTGTTTCCAGTTGTTTGTTTTGTAACGTGGTTTCGGCATGAGGCTACAGAGTGAATGAATGTAGCCGATCAGATCGTAAGCTATTGATTTAGTTCCATCGATTTACGCAACAAAGCCTAATGAAGAGTCTAAAAAATATACATCATTTAGTTCGGATTACTTTTGCGCAGATGAATATAACGCAAATCTATGTGCTGATTTAATTCTACGTGGCGAGAAGCGTGCATCATGCAGCATGGAATACTGGTATAGCCACGAAAGTGAAGTATTACCTATAGTTGGCCACCTTCAAGTGGTCACAAACTGGGATGGTGAACCAATTTGTATAATTGAGATAACATCTGTCTCAAGTTGTCGATTCAACGAAGTGACGGAAGAGTTTGCGGCAAGTGAGGGTGAGGGCGACAAATCGCTAGAATGGTGGCGTAAGGCTCATTGGAAATTTTTCTCACGTGAATGTGAAACTTTAGGTATAGAGCCAATTGAGGATATGTTATTGGTTTTAGAACACTTTAAGGTCGTGTATCAGTAAAAACATAACAAACGCTTCAAGAGGGACAGCCAACGCGTGGCATTTTTACTATGCGTTGGTTTTTGTGGTTACGGTGTTATGCGGAAAGTTAGTAGTAGCGTTGGCTGCCCCTTAAGCGGGCGTTAGTTTGCAATCGGAGACTAAGAAACAAAGCGTGACTGTTTGAGATGTTTTTGGGGTAGTTGTGATTGCCCTAATACTGCAACAATGAGAATGAAGTCTGCTTCTTTGGTGTAATAAGCCATGTGTTTCCCAACTGGAAAGTAAAAACCATTTTGGTAAATATCTTCACAGTTTTTTCCTAGTTCTGGGTTATCCGCTAGAGTTTGGAAACCTGAAAGCAAGGTCGACTTATATTTTTGCCACTGCGCTTCAGCGAAATTTTCAATGGTGTAGTGTTTAATCTTGAGTAAGTGCTCTTGGGCTAATTGGCTGAGCTTATATTGTTTATTTTGCATATTGAGGTAAACGCTCAATCAAAGGGTGTTTAGAAAAGCGGCACCGTCAACGGTTTTGCCACTATCTAAGTCTTTCTGAGCAGACTCAAAGCAGTGTTTGAGATAATCGAGTTTCATGGCTTCAAGTTCTTCAAAGTCCTTAATGGACATGACAACGACAGTATTCTTACTGTTTTTGCTGATGATGACAGGTTCGCGCTGAGCGCTTAGAAGAAGTTCACCAAAATTTCGTTTAGCATCATTTGCTGTTAGTGTGTGCATAACTAGGCTCCTCACTCATAGTTTGAAAGAGTATAGCTCATGGTGCGAAGTGTTTAAAATGATTAAATCGCACGATTTGGGTGAAAGCAAACTAACAAACGCCTCAAGCGGGACTGTTAACGCGCGGCGTTTCCAGTCCCATTGAGTCGCGGTGGTTACGGTTGTTGTTTTTGAGTTTAGTGGTAATGCGTTGCCAGCCCCTTAGGCGGGCGTTAAGTTTCTAGTCGAGGTCATATGACAACTAAACAAATTCCGGATTGGAAACAATATGAATGGCTGATAACTAAAATTTTGCATGATGAGCACTCAGAACCGAATGTGACGGTATTAGGTGACTCGCGGATTAGAGGTGAGTATTCTGAAAGATCACGTCAAATAGACGTTTTGATTGAGCAAGGTTCTATTCGAACGATCGTTGAGTGTAAGCATTATGATAAACCGATAGATGTTAAAGCTGCTGAATCCTTTATGAGTATGATGAATGATGTTGGAGCTCATTTTGGTGTATTAATATCTTCCAATGGCTTCACTTCTTCAGTGCCTAAAAGAGTCCGTGAGTTTGGCGATAGAATTAAACTTGAACATTTAGATTGGCAAGAAGCTTACAGTGCATCCTTTGCTGTGGAGTCATATGGGCGTGTATCAGACATTTGTTCTCATTGTATTGAAAGCTATGAAATTGGGCGGTCTGTTCCTGGGTTACTCTGTTGGAATCATGGGTTAGGCATTCGTCAATTTGGTAAGTTCTCTATGGGTTCAGTAGGGCGGTGTTTGAAGTGCAAATCGTATACTGTTTACTGTGACTCTTGCGGCTGGGTAACCGTTGCTGAACACGAAGAACCATGTTGCGAACTACGGGATGTCTTTTATGCTCACGTAGCAAAAGAAACTTAACAAACGCTTCAAGAGGGACTTCCAACGCGCGGCATTTTTATTATGCGTTGGTTTTTGTGGTTACGGTGTTATGCGGATACTTGGTAGTAGCGTTGTCAGCCCCTTAAGCGGGCGTTAGCTTCTTAAAGGCTAAAATCATCCAAATCCCAACTTCTTGTTCTGAAAAATCAGCTTTTAGTGTTCAAATTGCACAATTTGGCATTTGAATTTTGCTAGATGCTGATTTGGTAGAAAGTGTTGGAAGTTCCGCAGTTTCAAAGCCGCTGAAAACCAACAAGCCTCGATGCTTCAAGGTTGTTGGATGTTCCACACAGCAAGTTTGGTTTCACAAAAGGCTGCCTCATCGCTGTGATCTTGCTTTCTTTGTCGCCGACTCTTAACCGTGGCCAACTTAGCCTTGAGCGTTTTGAGTTTTGGCAGCCAACTTCACAGCTTTTGGTGTTGGACGTGTGTTTGCTTGATGCTTTTGCGTAAAATCACTTTCAAGCAAAGGTGTTTAAAAGTTATTTTGAAACAATAGGCTACGAAGCTAACAAACGCCTCAAGAGGGACTGTCAACGCGTAGCGTTTCCAGTCCCATTGAGCCGCGGTGGTTGCAGTTGTTGTGTTTGGGTTTTGTGGTATGCGTTGCCCGCCTTTTAGGCGGGCGTTATGCGCCAAAGATCGGATTAACATCCATGCTCTTATGTAAAATACGGACGACTCTAATCTGTTGGCTGCCCGTTTGCTGATAAAAAATCACATGGCTACCTTGAGGAAATTTACGGTAACCATCTCGAATTTCATCACATGATTTGCCGATGTCGGGATTTTCAGCCAAAAGCCAAAATGAATCGTCAAATTGCTTTAAGTAGATGTTTCTCTGCTCTTTGCCCCAACGGCGTTGAGTGAATAAAGCGATATCACGCAAATCGGTTTTGGCTGCAGTTGTAAGATTAAATGGTTTCATCGATTAGTTTCACTATCAAGTTCATTGATGAAACTATCAAGGTCATAATCAGCGTCACCACTTTGTTCACCTTCAACAAGTAGTTGACGGAGAGTCTGCAGTTTAGTCTCTTGGTTTTCGAGTAAACGCAAAGCTGAGCGAATGACTTCACTTGCAGAGCCATAACGCCCACTTTGAATTTGGTTTGTGATAAAACCATCAAAGTGTTCACCAAGGGTAATACTTGTGTTCTTAGCCATAAATTTCATCCTCAAAAGTACCAAGAAGTACCTAATTATGGTATTAAATGACTTTCAAGGCAAGGCGCATAACAAACGCTTCAAGAGGGACAGCCAACGCGCGGCATTTTCACTATGCGTTGGTTTTTGTGATTACGGTGTATTGCGGAAGCTTGGTAGTAGCGTTGTTTGCCCCTTAAGCGGGCGTTATATGCCAGTAATCAAAAAGTCGATAGCAGCGATAATCTCATCTCTGAAAGTGCTTAAGTCGGCGACTGGCTCAACTAATATTTTGGTTGGTACGCTTGCCATTTGTTGAGTAAGAATGACAAAGTCGCCTTGTTCAATATGGATCGTTGGACACAAATGGCTTGGTGCTTTCTTTTCTAGTAAATCAAGTGGTGTAAGTGGGATCACCAATCGAGTATTGAGCGTACTGAGCAGCTCACTTTGTACGTCAACAAAATAGGGATAAGCGGTAGACGTACTTTTGTCGAGATTTTCGTAAAGGGTAAATTGAGACATCAGAATACTCGGTATGAATCAGAAAAAAGGCCATTTTTCTCAGTAAGTTCGTTGCAAGCTTCAATGGCTTCGGCATTTTGTTCTAGCCATTCAGCTTTCAATCTAGAGGAAACTTCTTTTTCTAAGGCTTTTTCCATCGTAGCGGATAGATTGATGTTAAGGCGTTTAGCTTCAGCAAGTAACTCACTGTTTAAGCTAAGATTGGTAGCCTTTTTGGGGGCTTGTGTACTAAACGTGGTTCTCATGAAGTTACTCCGTGCGTATTTTAAGTGCGCATTGATTATAGTGGTAAAAATGGCATATAACAAACGCCTCAAGAGGGACTGTCAACGCGTGGCGTTTCCAGTCCCAATGAGCCGCGGTGGTTGCAGTTGTTGTGCTTGTGTTTGGTGGTAATGCGTTGCCAGCCCCTTAGGCGGGCGTTATACGAAATTAAGTAAGTACAGGAGTACACATGAAAAGACATTTCGACATAATCGGAGCACCTTTCAATCAACTGGGTTTTGTGACAACTCAAGACAATACGGTTGATGGTCTGCGACGAATGGATGAAATGTCATGGGTAGGCCTTACGGACTGGATTCAAGTCAGGAATGATAGATGGGGTGCCGACATTATTGACCGAGGCGATGTTGAAGTCACCGATGAGGTACATTCTTTAATTTCCGGTGGTAGTAAAGATGAAGCATTGCGAGTTTACGCGCATCATCTCAAGACAAAAGTGTTGGCGAGTTATACAAATAATCGCCTCCCTATAACAATCGGTGGCGACCATTCGATAGCAGTTGGAACCGTTCAAGCAGTCCTTAGTCATTATCAAAAGGATAAAGGTCAAAAAATTGCGATTGTTTGGGTTGATGCTCACGCAGATTGCAACAATACACTCGACAGTAATTTGCACGGTAAGCCCCTAGCGTTATTGATGAACCAATATGCTCATAACGGTTGGTCAATTCCTTCGGAGATAGCTTTACAGCCTCACAATGTTTTCTATGTGGGTGTCCGAGATTTAATGCAATGTGAACATCAGCTTATAAAACAGCTCAACATGACCAATATCGACATGATGTGCATTGAACAACAAGGGTTTAATGTTGTAGTTCGGACTTTACTGGAAAAGTTAGAGAATGAATATGACGGTATTTATTTGTCATTCGATTACGATGCTTTAGATGGTTCTCTATTCCGTGCATGTGCTACGCCGAATGTTGGCGGTTTAACCGCAAGAGAGTCCCTGTACTTGGTTCATTCAATTGCCTCGAGTAACAAGTTCATTGGGGCTGAGTTTGTTGAATATATGCCTGAACGCGACACTAACGGTGTGTCAAAGGAGCTAATGGTAAAACTTATCGATGCTGCATTGGGGTTCAAGTCGTAATTTCGTATAACAAAAACGCCTCAAGAGGGACTGTCAACGCGTGGCGTTTCCAGTCCCATTTAGCCGAGGTGGTTACGGTTGTTGTGTTTGAGTTTGGTGGTAGTGCGTTGCCAGCCCCTTAGGCGGGCGTTAGTTTCTATCTAGAAAAATCATCAAACGCTCAGGTTCAACTTTCTGAAAAATCAGCTTTAAGCGTACAAGTTGCACAATTTAGCTTTTGAGTTTTGACTGATGCTGATTTGGTAGAAAGTGTTGAAAGTTCAGTTGGTTCAAAGTCGCTGAAAACCAACAAGTCTCGAAGCTTCAACGTTGTTGGATATTTAGCACGGTCAGCTTAGTTGCACAAAGGGCTTCATCATCGCTGTGATCTTGCTTTCTTTGTCGCGGACTCTCGTGGCCAACTTAACCTTGATCGTTTTAAATCTTGGCAGCCAACTTCACAGCTTTTGGCGTTGGACGTGTGTTTGCTTGATGCTTTTGCGTAAAATTACTTTCAAGCAAATGTGTTAAAAAAGTCATTTTTAAACAATGAACTACGAAACTAACAAACGCCTCAAGAGGGACTGTCAACGCGTGGCGTTTCCAGTCCCATTGAGCCGCGGTGGTTGCAGTTGTTGTGTTTGGGTTTAGTGGTATGCGTTGCCAGCCCCTTAGGCGGGCGTTAGGTCACGACGGGATCACATGAACAATGTAAGACGATGTCGAGAGAGTATGGAAGAGCAAATAGGGCATAGAAGAAAGAAGGCAAAAAAGACGAATATTAGTCATTTCTATGATACTCTTGAGGCGCTTGCGTGCGCACCTTAATCGGGGCACGATTGAAGAGTGACGCCCGCAAGCGCCTCAAGGTAGAGCTATGACAAATACTTCGGCTTCGATTTTTGTCTACATCTTCAATTCCATTTGATAATCAATACTTAACGAGACATGTTAGACTAATTTGGTCGTGACCTAACAATCGATTCAAGACAGATTCGCAACGCATAGCATTATCGTTATGCTTGGCATGAGTGGTTACGTTGCTATGCGTTAAGTTGGTTTAGGCGTTGCTCACTGCTTAATCGGGCGTTAGCCGTTTGAAAGCTTGCTATGCTTAGAGTGATAGAATAGTATCACTTCAGTATTTCTTTGGAGCAGCTCAAATGAAAGTAGAACTTGTGACGTCACTAAAACGTCAGGCCACTAAGATCCTTGCCGATCTTCATGATACGAAAGAGCCAGTATTGATAACTGAGCACGGAAAACCGTCAGCTTACCTTATTGATGTAGACGACTATGAATTTATGCAAAATCGTTTAGCGATCCTGGAAGGTATTGCTCGCGGAGAGCGAGCTTTAGCGGATGGTAAAGTGGTCAGCCATCAAGATGCTAAGGACAGAATGTCAAAATGGTTGAAATAATTTGGACGGAGCCGGCTCTATCCGACCTGAATGATATTGCTGAATACATCGCGCTTGAAAATGTCGTGGCTGCTAAACAACTGGTGCAAACCGTTTTTACAAAAGTTGAACGTTTGGCCGATTTTCCAGAGTCTGGGCGCGTCCCTCCAGAACTAGAACACCTCAATTATCGTGAAGTCGTTGTAAATCCGTGTCGTGTTTTCTACAAGTATGATGATGCAAAGATTCGTATTCTTTTTGTTATGCGTGCGGAGCGAGATTTGCGTCGGTTAATGCTTACGAAACAGTAGGTTTGAAAAAAACGGCTAACAAACGCCTCAAGAGGGACTGTCAACGCGTGGCGTTTCCAGTCCCATTGAGCCGCGTTGGTTTCGGTTGTTGTGGTTGAGTTTAGTGGTATGCGTTGTCAGCGCCCTTAGGCGGGCGTTAGCTTCTTGAAGCAAAAATCATCAAAATCCAAGCTCATTTGTTGTGAAAATTCAGCTTTTAGCATTCAAATTTCACAACTTGGCTTTCGAGTGTTTCTGATGCCGATTTGGTAGAAAGTGTTGAAAGTTCAGCAGGTTCAAAGCCGCTGAAAACCCACAAGCCTCGATGCTTCAAGGTTGTTGAATGTTCCACACGACAAGTTTGGTTTCACAAAAGGCTGCATCATCGCTGTGATCTGGTTTTCTTTGTCGCGGACTCTTAACCGTGGCCAACTTAGCCTAGATCGTTTTAAGTTTTGGCAGCCAACTTCACAGCTTTTGGCTTTGGACGTGTGTTTGTATGATGCTTTTGCGTAAAATGCCTTTCAAGTAAATGTGTTTAAAAAATCATTGTTAAACAATAGGCTACGAAGCTAACAAACGCCTCAAGAGGGACTGTCAACGCGTGGCGTTTCCAGTCCCATTGAGCCGCGGTGGTTACGGTTGTTGTGTTTGAGTTTTGTGGTAGTGCGTTGCCAGCCCCTTAGGCGGGCATTATGAGCTTAAGGAAAAATTTGATAGGAGTGAGTATCCAACGATGAATACTCACTCCTGATAAGCGTCAAAAATCAATTATTCCTAACGTTTTGGCGAGTAATCCTAAAATAATTAACCCTATCCAACACCAAAAACCTAAGGAATTAAACCACATGAAAATTTTAAATTTTAATGAATCAGAAGTTATACGATGGCGAATAAATGGGTAAGCAATACAATAGTCAACAAAACGTGACATTATGTTATATGACATCATGCATTGATAATTCGAATGAAGCTTATCAACATTCTTGGATAATTGTTTGTCGATCCATACAATTCGTTGGGGATCTCCAAGAGAAAGTATTGCACCAAATATTACACCAGGAATAGACCAAATAAGGGCATATGCTCCAAATGTGGCTGCGGGGATCATAATTAAAAGTTCCCACCATGAAGCTGTTGACATAAATTACTCCACAATCCATTCGTACACTGAGTAGGCAATATCCCCAGCTTCTTTACCGACTGTAGTTCCGACAATTCCCCCTATTGCACCACCAGCAACAAATGCTCCAACAGAGGCTATCGCAACAACCGGAGCAGAAGCTGTTCCTAGTACAAGTAGCGTTGTGCCTACCGCTAATGCTCCCAATTTGCTTCCTAGATAAGTTCCCCCAATAAACCCTGCAACTTCTCTCGTTGATACTTGCCCACAATTCCCTGTGCTATCTACTTTGCAAGCCTCGTAAATGTTATTCGCACCACTTGCTGCGCCAAGAACCAATCCAACGTAACCAACGCCTTTTGCTGCTGTTATGCCTATAGACACGTTAGCAATACGTTTCCCGAGGTTTTTAACAAAACCTGTCTTAAGAATTTCATCGGCGTTGTGAATGACTGATTTTGTTGACAGCTTTAGGTTGCGTTTTACTTGTGTGTAAATCGGTAACTTGACACTGCGTTTAGATAAACCCGCAAATGAACCATCTAGCTTTTTAAAAAGCTCTGCGCGTTCGGCTACAAAAGGCCCGTAATTGATGCCGCCAGTTCTGCTCGCCATGGCCACTTGAGAGGCGTATAGGTCATTAATCTCAAGTAATACATCACTGATATTCTTTAACCGTTGTTCAACACCAGCTGTCGCCATGCCTACACCCAAAGAAGCATAAGCGTAATAGTCACTGGGTAGGCCATCTTGCTTAATTTTGGCAAACGCTTGATTTGCATAATAATCCAACAGTTCTAAGTGTCGGTTTACTGTTGCTACTTGTTCATCGGTTAATTTGGCTAGCTCGGTACTTGCTGCTTGTGCGTCTTCTTGTAAATCAGCGAGTGCTTTCTTCTCTTGCTCACTAGTCGGTTTGGTGGTGGGCACAATGACAATTTCCCCTTCTCTGACGGGATTATTGAGGTGAACATTGCATTGTTTAATAAATTGCTTCTGGTCTTCACTGGTTTCAGCAGTAAATAAGTCCGTCCAAAGTTGCGCTTGTGGTTGAGTAACGGTGTTTTGCATCCAGCCCAACATAAATTCTTCTTTATTCTTTTGTTGGTCTTGAAGCTTTGCCCAATCTTTTTCTGATTGTTCTTGTCGCTCTTTACGCTGACGCTCAACTTTTTCTCGTGTTGTTTCTTGGATAGGTTCAGGCTTTAGTAACGATTGAACACTTGGCACAGAAGAGCCTAGTGGTGCAAAGTTACGGGCTTCAGCGGCTTTCAATGCCGCAGAGCTTTTTTCCCATTCCCGACGCATGTGACATGACGAGCAAGTACAAGTAATGGGGTCTTTCCAAAAAGGGCAGCGATAGAGTTTTGTCTTATCAAAAATATCGTATATGGGCATGTTCTTTCTCTGACGTTTTATAAGTTGCTCTATCATAACTCCAAAAGTTCACAGGCAAAAATTTGCCCAATGGATATGCATCAATGTGAGCTATAAGGTTGAATTTACAGTGTAATGTGGTTCTAATTGGCACGCTCATAACAAACGCTTTAAGAGGGACAGCCAACGCGTGGCATTTTTACTATGCGTTGGTTTATGTGATTACGGTGTTATACGGAAAGTTAGTAGTGGTGTTGGCTGCCCCTTAAGCGGGCGTTATGCGATTCGAGGAAGAGAACAATGAGAGCACCATTTCAAGTATTAGTTTTTCCGTATCAAATTCTCGAACAACAACCTCGATACTTAATCGGCCAACGAAGTGATAATGGCGTATGGCAAGCTATTTCAGGCGGTGGTGAAGATAGTGAATCTATTCTTGAGGCAGCAAAGCGTGAACTTCAAGAAGAAACTAGTTTAATTGGCTGCGATTGGCAGCAATTGGACTCAATGTGTATGCTTCCCAAAGTGTACTATGCGGACCATGAGAATTGGACTAATCATCGGTTTGTAGTACCGGAATATTCTTTTTCAGTTCGAGTGTCTGCTGAGCCTTAGTTATCAAATGAGCATACAAATTTTCGTTGGTGTGGCTTTCAAGAAGCGAGTGAACTTTTGAAATATGACTCAAACAAAATAGCTTTATGGGAGCTTGATCAGAGGCTTAAGAGCACGCTTTGAAAAATCGCATAACAAACGCCTCAAGAGGTACTGTCAACGCGTGGCGTTTCCAGTCCCATTGAGCCGCGGTGGTTACGGCTGTTGTGTTTGAGTTTAGTTGTAATGCGTTGCCAGCCCCTTAGGCGGGCGTTATGCTTAATCCATAAAAATCAGTAGTTTGTGGTTGTCGATTCCTTTGGCATTTCGTTCATGTTTTGTCGGCAATTCAATATTGTTTTTCGCTGCCTAATGAAGTTGCAATGTATCTGGCGCTGAAAAATCGCAGTGATTGCCTCATTGTGTTGTTGAGTCTGCGTGAGGTTAGTCTTGTTGGCTCAAGTCGCTTTGAGCAGTTTGGTGCCTTTACTTATGGGCTTAAAGTCTGTCAGCAATTAGGCATTGTTTTTCGCTGCCTAATGAAACGGCAATCTGTCTGTCGCTGTAAATTTCAGTGTCATTGCCTCATTGAGTTGTTGTGCCCATGGCTTTGTTGCGCAATTCGGTCAGAGAACCAAAACACCTTCAATTGAGCAGTTCTTATACAACACACTGTGTTTCAGGCATACCAAGCCCTGTAAGCTTGTTCAATGCTCTAATCATGGCGTAAGTTTCACCAACCTGAGCATTGTAGTTTCTCAGACTTAATCGCCCACCTAACAACTGCTTCACTCGATACATTGCTGTCTCTGATAGTGAGCGTTTATGATAGCCGTACCGTTTTTTCCACTTATTGTTGGAGCCGTAGAGCTTCTGGCAACCTACCGCTAAATTCCTAGGGTGCCCATTCTCCCAGAAGGCTGCCCCTTCTCTTGGAGGGATGAGTGGAACAGCTCGCTTGAACCGTATGGCATCGTGGCAATCCCTTGTGTCATAAGCGCCATCACCAGATATCTCGATAATTCTTCGGCGTGTTTGCTTGAGCAAGTTAGGAAGGACTTCTGCATCGGTAACATTCGATAAACTCAGTTCTGCCGCGACGATTTCGTGAGTGCCGGTGTCTACCGCTAAATGCAACTTTCTCCAGACTCTACGCTTCCCGTCAGTACCATGCTTCTTGACCTTCCATTCACCTTCGCCATAAACCTTGAGACCCGTCGCATCAATAGCTAGATGTTGTATTGCACCTCTAGTCTTTGGTTTAAATGAAACCTCGATTTGCTTAGATCTTCGACTGATACAACTGTAATGTGGACAGACTATAGGGACGTTAGCCAATGAAAAAACAGAATCGATAAACCCTTGCAATGCTCTCAACGGCATTGAGAAAACTCGTTTCACCATAAGCGCAGTGGTAATGGCTAAGTCGCTGAACTGACGAGGTCTACCGCGTTTATCTTGTTTACTCTGCTTCCACTGGCGAATGGCTTCTTCATCAATCCAGAAAGTGTGTGAACCACGGTTGATTAAGGCTTTGTTGTACTGTTTCCAGTTCGTTGTTTTGTAGCGAGGTTTCGGCATGAGACTAGGGTAATTAACTTACTTAGCCGATCAGATCGTAAGTTTCTGATTTAGTTCCCTCGAATTACGCAACAAAGCCGCGACTGGGCGCACTTCTTGGCTGGTGGCTGGAATTGAAGCCCACATTTGTGTTTATCAAACTATCAGTCATTTGAAACAGTTAGGTTACGACCCACATTTAGTGATTGATTGCACTTCATCTCGACTCCAAGCGAATAAATCGTTAGCGATAGATAAACTGTCTCAGCAAGGCGTGCCGATGACAGGTGTTGAGATGTGTCTTTATGAATTGGTGCAAGATTGCCGAGCCTCCGAATTCAAAACGATCTTGAATCTCATCAAATAATCGGCAAAAGCCTAAATTTATGCTCTTTGCTGTGTAAGCAACACTTCAATGATATGTGCTAACTGATGACAAGCTCGCCATTTTCATCGATGTATAAATGCGCTTGGCTGTTTTCAATGAGCTCTACGGCACTGATTGGGGTGACTGGAAACAGCTCTCCTTTTGCATGAAACACAGGCTCGTCCCAAAAACTGTCTTTATAGCTACCGGCTTGATCAAATTGAATTAGAACTTTCATGGCATCTTCCTAAATAAGACAAGGTGAGTACATTAACAATAGGAAAGCTCTTGGTGTTGCGTAAGTGTTAAAAGTGACAAGTTAAGGTTGCTGATTTGCAAGTGACGAATCACTAATGATGGTCTAGTCATTTCAATGTATTGATTAAAAGGTCTTTTCATTGCCTGCTTCGGCACTAGACAATACGGTGGTTGAGTCAGTGATGGTGGGGGGCTGAGGGAGATTTTTCAGAGCGACAAAGCCGTTTCATCCAATAAAGAGATATCGAGTCAAAGTTAAAAAACACCTATTGATTCATTGTGTTATCAAAGGAAAAATGTGTAGTTTTCAAGATATTGAACTTTAATCTCTAGCATTCTCTGACGCAGGAAGAAATATGCCCGCTACCTATCAACGCAAACCACTCTCCGTTATCGCCGCTCTAGGTTGTTTATCTTTTGCGGTGAATGCTACCGTTGAATCCCTTCCTGTTGTGGGAAGTGTTTATAACTCTGCCCAGGTTTTTAAGCACCAAATTACGAACTCGGTGAGTTATTCGACGATGATAACGCGTGATACTGCGCTCTTTACTATTGCGGGTGTCACGCTAGATAGCTACATCTTGGCTCTTCCGCTAGATGTTAAAACCAAAGCTCGGGTGATTGCACAAATCTCTGACCCATCTTACGCAATTCCGCTTGGCTATTTTCTCTATCAGTATTACGACCGTTATAGTGGAATGTCGGCGGATGATGAATTTAAGCAATATGTATCGAAAGTGTATGACCATGAAGCGTTGAAAGGTTTTGAACACAGCCTATTTTCACTTGATAAAGCGCTTAGTACACAGCAAAACCAACATGATAAAGACCAAGCTCATCAAGAAGGGATTAAAGTTGATAGCCAATTCATTGCGACTATGGTGCGTTTATATGATGCATTGGTGCAGATTGGTGAGTGGCGCGATCTAAAACGACTGCCCGCACAGTACCAATACTTATCGGATACACCCGCTGACCAAGTATTAGTTACGAAAATTCAGCCTCAAGTGGTGGATATTTTGCGCCAAACGGCCAATGGGATGGACGAGGGCGAAATGAAAAATGCGCTGTTAAGCGTGTTGGAAGACGCTAAACCGGAAAATGCCGAGAAAGTGAATAATAAAGCACAGGCGATCACCGTTAGCTTGATTGATTTTGTGCGTCTAAATGTTTTAAAGGGTTATCGCCAGTTTCTCTATCAAAAAGAGCGTACTGAGCGTTTACAAGAGTGGCTTACGGAACAGTTGAGTGATGACCCTCAACAAGTGATCGCATTCTTGCAATCTCAACAGCAGCGTCGTTTGGCTGTTCAAATTACTGTGGATGGCTTGCAACAGGGGTTATTAGAAGGCTTGGTGGATCCGAAAAAGCCATTCATTCAAGTGGCTTACCAACAACATGTTGATGCAGTTAAACATAACCATTCATCGTATTTTACAAAACCAGAGCATGAACAGCAGGTCCGATTCATGCACTTGCTCTCTGAGCAGCCTTACCATGATCCTCATTACTTACCATTTTTCAAACAGCTCTATCAGAACTATCGATCGAGTATTGTGCAGGTCGGCATTTCTTCAACACCAACGATCAGTGTAAGGAATCTTCCGATTATAAAAACCGGTGCGAAAGTCTCAGGGTTGGGGGGAACCGGTATCCCGAATTTTCATTTTGTGGATCGTAAAGAAGATCGCGCTTACTACTTTTTTGGTAACGACGCTTTGCAGTTAGATCGCTTAGTGAATGAACGTGGTGTAAAGACGATGTTTGATCGCCTCGATTATTTAAAAACGCTGAACTGTAATGCTCAATATGATTGGAATGCCCATGTTACCTACGATGGATTAGTGAACTTAGGGGCGGGAGAAACATTACGGGATTTTGGCGAAAAACGTTGTTTACGAGAGCTCAACGAACGAGCGGATGTCGAACAACGTTTGGCTAACTTAAGACCGAAGCTCATTGAGCAAATCTCGGCGTACCAAAATACGCCCAAGTGGGCATTGATAACCCGCGTCACCTTAAAACAACGCATTGAACAGCAATTAGAAAAATATGCCGAGCTAGATATCGATGGGATGCCAGATTACACCTTGATTTATAATCCTTGGCCTGATCATTTTGCGCATTTTACAGGGCCGTTCAGTGATGAAGTGATCATGCCAACCGGTGAATTAAATCGGTTAGATTACTGGTTGAGAGCAACGGAAGCTGCCTATCAAAAAGCGGGAGTTTACGATCGCACCTTGTGGGGTATGGCGGGTGATCATGGTTTGTCGCCAGTCTACGGTTCATTAAATCCCGAAAAACAGATTTTTGTGCCATTACAAGAGGAGCTGGGGATTTCGATTGTGGTCGAGAAAATCTCTTCCGATGAAGGCGAAGGCCCTAAGCTGACGAACGCGTTAAATGCACCGAGTTATCAAGCCGTGGATGTGGTGGTGGCTTCCACTGCTGGTGGCAACTTCATGTTGGACTTTTTTAACGCCACGGCGGGGTGGACAACACAACCTGTCTATAACGAGTTGACTCAATGGCAACCCAGAGGCGGTGATAAAGTGATTGATATCGTCAATGAAAGTCTTACCCGTTTAGGCGAAACGTTGGATTATTTGGTAGTAAGGGAAGGCGCTTGCACGCTTGAAGATTGCACGGTGCGCGTGATCGGTATGCGTGAGGGGAAACGTTTGGATGAACTCATCCGCCAATCAGGCAACAAACGTTTCTATTCCGCTGTGCAAGGCAAGCCTCAATTACTTCAATTGCAGCAACTTAACCCATATTTGCCCACCCCGGATGCGACGGATCTCAATGAATTTGCCCGTTTGATGGATAAATGCCTTTATCGCGCGAAGGAGAGTGATGTAGCGAGCTGGTGTGATGAGTCAGAGTGGCGGATGCTGACGCGTTTTACACCTCGTCCCGATTCGGTGAATCAATTAGCGGTGATTTATGAAGAAGATCGGGCCGGAACGATCAACCTATTTCCTCGTGATGGGCTAGGCTACAACACCAAAGTACCTGGCCGGCATGCTGGTGAAAGTTATTTGGAAAAAGACGCCTTCTTAGGTTTCTGGGGCAAACCCATAGGGCGCAATGCTACCGCCTTGCAATCAGAGCAAAACGGTTCTTTAGCACCGACGTTGTATGAGTACCTCACTGGAGAGCCTGTTGTTGTGGGCAACAATGGTTGGGGTTATCCCTCGTTACTGAATAAACTCGACATTCAGTAACGCAATAACAGAAGAAAACACATGATTGAGCCGGTTGATTCTCACGGCTCAATCACTCCTGCTTATTTCGGTTTTGTTGCTGTAACCAACGCGTTGGAGTGCAGCCAAACTGACGTTCGAATGCGCGAGAAAAAGCCACACCACCGCTGTAGCCCACTTCTAGGGCGATAAGTTTAACGGGTTGCCCTGCAAGTAATAATTGCTGTGCCAGTAGTAAACGTGATTCAGTCACATAACTTAATGGTGGCTGACCAATAACGTGATGAAAACGCGCGGCAAATTGTGATCGAGACATCCCTGCAAGCTTAGCTAGGTCCGCGATCGTCCATGGTGTATCTGGGTTCGCATGAATGGCTTCGATGGCTTTGGCAAGTTTAGGATCGGTCATCGCAGCCAATAAACCTGATGGGCATAAATGGTGCTCAACCAAATGGCGTAGCAACAGCAATAGCAGTAAATCCAATAAACTCGCGACAATAGCAGAGTGGGCGTAGCGTTGAGAAAAAGCCTCGTCAAACAGTAAATGGATAGTTGGAGCTAGCCCCTCAAGCTGAGCAAGAGGAATGATCAATGCATCAGGCAGCGCGCGAAAGAGAGGAGAATCACGAAACGACAAGCGAGCGCATACTAAATCACATCCACTAAAATGCATCGGTTGTAAACGATGATGCTGGCCTCGGGGGTAAACAATGAGAGTAGGCTCATCAATCATCAAAGTGGGGCTGCCTGCTTGATGGAGAGCCAGCTGACCACTGCGTAATAAGTGGAGTTGTCCCCCGTTGTAATGATCTTCGCTTACCGAGCTTTGACAAAGATTGCCGGAGAAAAATAAGCTAGCCTTGGGAGCTGCATGTTGTATGAGAGTGGAGAGTGCATCCATAAGATAAGACGTATTGTATGAATTTGTAGATGTTTAGTGATAATTCGTATTTTCCATTGTGTCAATATGCACAGCGTTAATTCACTGAAACACACAAGTCACTCAATCAATAAGGATCTTATTTATGAGCCGTATTCTTCCTGTATCGAACCCACAAGGTGAAGCTGCTGCAACACTGACTGCGATCAAGCAAAAAATTGGCATGATTCCGAATCTCTATGCCACGGTTGCGCATTCATCAACAGTATTAAACGCGTATCTCGCATTTAGCGAAGCTCTCAGCCACGGTCGCCTAACGGCTAAGCAACGTGAACTGATTGCGTTAGGAATTGGTCAAGCGAATGCGTGCCAATACTGCCTATCCGCTCATACTATGATCAGTCGTGGAGCAGGTATATCGGATGAACAAATCCTAGCTGCACGTCAAGGAATGGCATCCAATGCTCTAGATAATGCCTTGGTACAGTTAGCGGTAGCACTTGTGAAACAGCGTGGTGTTATCTCTGATGAACAATGGGTAGAAGCACAAGCACAAGGTATTGATGAAGGCTTACTATTTGAAGTTTTGGCCCAAGTGAGTGCAAATACTTTCACAAACTATGCCAACCATGTTGTCGGAACGGATGTGGATTTCCCTAAAGTTAACGTACAGCTGTAAAGCAACGCAATGGTGAAAAAAGAGCGCGCTTGTACAGGCGCTCTATTTCTCTATGAGAAACTTTGCCGGAAACACATAAGGTACAAAAAGTTCCCGCTGGGAACTTACCATTAAAAAATGAGAGTTTAATCCGTATCTAAGACGTTAAATCTCGGTGTGTTTGCCCAGTTTAAATATACATTTTTTACAGTAGCTCAATAGTAGCAATCCCTCTGATAACGCTTTCTTCAGTTCAGTAACTCAAATCACAAAAATCGCTATTTTCAAGGTTTCTTTCGGGTTTGGGATCTTCACCAATAAGATCGCATTGATCTTGTCCGTTGGTCAGTTTTTGTTGATCTAAATCAATACTCCTGCTTGATGCATTTCGTTAAATACGCCACAACATATAGTGTCAGTCGCAGAATAATTAACCCTATATAGTGTATTTGTGGATAACTCTGTGGGTATGCTGGGTAAGGAGAAAAGGTGAAACCTATCGTAATCAAACGTGATGGCTCAAAAGCGCCATTCAACAGGGATCGTATTCAAGCTGCTGTGGAAAGTGCTGCCGAGCACGCAGATCAAGACATCGCCATCTATGCATTGAATGTTGCGTTAGCGGTTGAGTTGAAGTTGCGAGATTACGAAGAGGTACATATTGCCGAAATCCAGACGCTAGTCGAAAACGAGCTAATGCAAGGCCCATATAAAGCATTAGCCCGCTCATACATCGAATATCGCCATGACCGTGATGTTGCGCGTGAGAAACAGAGCAAACTGACTCGAGAAATCGAAGGTTTGATCCAAGAAAGCAATGCGGATTTACTCAATGAAAACGCCAACAAAGATGGCAAAGTGATCCCGACTCAGCGTGATTTACTGGCGGGTATTGTGGCTAAGCATTACGCTAAAACCCGTATTCTTCCTCGTGATGTTGTGCAAGCTCACGAAGAGGGCGATATACATTATCACGATCTGGATTACGCACCATTTTTCCCCATGTTTAACTGCATGCTGATTGATCTTAAAGGCATGCTGACCCATGGCTTTAAAATGGGGAATGCAGAAATTGATACTCCTAAGTCAATTTCGACTGCAACAGCCGTCACGGCGCAAATCATTGCACAAGTTGCAAGCCACATTTATGGCGGCACCACGATCAACCGAATTGATGAAGTGTTGGCTCCTTATGTGACGGCAAGCTATGAAAAGCATCTAGATATTGCTCGTGAATGGGAGATCAGTAACCCAGAAGCATTTGCTAAAGCGCGTACCGAAAAAGAGTGTTATGACGCATTCCAATCTCTTGAGTATGAAGTCAATACCTTGCATACCGCGAATGGACAGACTCCGTTTGTCACGTTTGGTTTTGGTTTGGGAACTTGCTGGGAATCTCGCTTGATCCAGCAGTCGATCCTGAAAAATCGGATTGCGGGTCTGGGGAAAAATCGCAAAACGGCCGTATTCCCTAAACTGGTGTTTGCCATTAAAGATGGCCTAAACCATAAAGCCGAAGATCCCAATTACGATATTAAGCAACTGGCATTAGAGTGCGCGTCTAAGCGCATGTACCCTGATATTCTCAACTACGATAAAGTGGTAGAAATTACCGGCTCATTCAAAACCCCAATGGGATGTCGCTCTTTCCTCAATCCTTATGAGGAAAACGGTGAGCTGATTCATGAAGGGCGTAATAACCTTGGTGTTGTAAGCCTAAACTTGCCACGCATTGCCCTAAAAGCCAAAGGGGATGTTAAGAAATTCTATGCGCTGCTCGATGAAAAATTGAAGTTAGCTCGTCGTGCGCTGGATACACGTATCAATCGTTTAGAAAACGTGAAAGCTCGTGTAGCACCTATTCTTTACATGGAAGGTGCCTGCGGGGTGCGTTTGAAAGCCAATGATTCCATTGCCGATATTTTCAAGCATGGTCGTGCCTCAATTTCACTGGGTTACATTGGTGTGCATGAAACCATCATTGCGCTGTTTGGCCAGAAAACGCATGTTTATGATGATGTTCAATTGCGTGAAGAAGCGGTCAACATCATTCAACATCTACGCAATACCGTGGAGCAATGGAAGAAAGAAACTGGTTATGCATTCAGCTTGTATGGTACGCCGAGTGAAAACTTGTGTAGCCGATTCTGCCGTATCGATGCCAAACAATTTGGCGTGGTAGAAGGGGTAACTGATAAAGGTTACTACACCAACAGCTTCCACTTGGATGTGCAGAAAAAGGTCAACCCGTACGACAAGATTGATTTCGAGATGCCGTATCCGGAAATTTCGAGCGGTGGTTTCATCTGTTATGGCGAATTCCCGAATATGCAACGTAACGTGGAAGCGCTGGAAAACGTGTGGGATTACAGCTATCACCGCGTGCCGTACTACGGAACGAATACTCCAATTGATGAGTGTTATGAGTGTGGCTTTACGGGCGAGTTTGACTGTACTAGCAAAGGGTTTGTTTGCCCACGTTGTGGTAACCATGAGCCGACCAAAGTTTCGGTAACCCGTCGTGTGTGTGGCTATTTAGGCAGCCCTGATGCACGCCCGTTTAACGTCGGTAAACAAGAAGAAGTGAAACGTCGGGTAAAACACCTATAACTTTATGAATTATCATCAATATTACCCCATTGATGTCGTCAACGGACCGGGGACACGCTGTACGCTGTTTGTCTCTGGTTGCGAGCATCAATGCAAAGGGTGCTATAACCAAAGCACTTGGTCACTCTCCTCTGGGCATCCTTACACTCAAGAGTTGGAAGACCAGATTATTGCGGATTTGAATGACACGCGGATCAAACGGCGCGGTTTATCTCTTTCAGGAGGTGATCCCCTTCACCCCGCGAATGTTGACGCCGTGCTGCGTTTGGTTCGTCGAGTGAAAGAGGAATGCCCTGATAAAGATATCTGGTTATGGACGGGTTATCGACTGGCCGATTTTAATGACGCACAGCAAGCGTTGCTGCCTTACCTTGATGTATTGGTGGATGGCAAATTTGAACAAGCACTCGCGGATCCGATGCTGGAGTGGCGGGGCAGTGCCAATCAAGTGATCCATCGCTTTACGGTGTAATTTTTTTGTTCTTAGCGCTGTATGTAACGCTGTTGCGCTGAGAACAAAAAATCCCTTTCGGTTTTTATCTATCTGGTTTACTTTGTGGGTTGTTACCTGAATTTCAAAGGGTTGTGACTTTCATGTTTACTCATTTACCAGCACCAGTTTTAGATCCAATTCTTTCTCTCTCCGTTGCCTTTCGTAATGATCCTCGTCCACAAAAAGTGGATCTAGGAATAGGCGTTTATAAAAATAGTTTGGGCGAAACCCCAATCATGCGCGCGGTAGCATTGGCGCAAGAAAAGGTGGTCGCGACTCAGAAAACCAAATCGTACGTTGGTCTTGCTGGATGCGAAGAATTCAATCAGAGCATGCTGCAACTGGTACTTGGCTCAACGCTGGATACCGAACGCACGATTGCGATCCAAACGCCAGGAGCCAGTGGTGCACTGCGGATGTTAGGCGATTTAATGCGTGTGGCGCAGCCAGAAACGACCGTCTGGATCACGGATCCTAGCTATGTGAACCACAAACCTGTGATGGAAGCCGCTGGGCTAAAAGTACGATATTACCGTTACTTTAGCCGTGATACCAAAATGGTGGATACTCAACAGATGTTAGCGGATTTGGCACAAGCTGGTCCAAAAGATGTGGTTTTACTGCATGGTTGTTGTCATAACCCTACGGGGGCGGACATTGACTTTTCTGCATGGCAAGCAATCACAGATTTAGCCCAGAAAAATGGCTTTATTCCCTTTGTCGATATCGCTTATCAAGGTTTTGGTGATGGTTTAGAACAAGATGCACAAGGCCTACGTTATATGGCTGAACGCGTGGAAGAAATGTTAATTACGACCTCTTGTTCTAAGAATTTTGGGTTGTACCGAGAACGAACCGGTGCGGCCATTGTGATTGGTAAAAGCCTGCAAGATGTCACTAATGCACGGGGTAAAATGCTCACCTTGGCGCGCTCTACGTACACGATGCCACCAGATCACGGTGCCGCATTAGTGAAGACAGTGCTAAGAGATGAGCCGTTGACCGCGATTTGGAAGCAAGAGCTGAACGAAATGCAGCAACGTTTGTTAACTCTGCGCAAAGATTTGTGTAATGAGTTGAGAAATCAACACAATACGCGACAATTCGACTTCATTGAAAGCCACAGGGGGATGTTTACGGTGTTAGGCTTCTCCGCTGAGCAGATGGGGCGTTTACGTGAAGAGTTTGCCATTTACGGTGTGGCAGATGGCCGTATTAATATCGCCGGATTGACCGAGAAAGACATCCCGTATGTGGCGAATGCAATTATCCAGGTGTCATAAAGAAGATGGCAAAATCATACCCAATCAGGAAGGGTGGTATTTGATTAGGTGAAAGTATGAATCATCCACTGAAATTATTAGTGTCTTTAATGTTAAGTAGCGGGTTGGTGGCGTGTGCCACCACTCCTTTACCCGCAGAGCCCGAGAAAAATGCCACACCACCTGTAGCTCCGGTGGTTGAAGCTCCAAAAGTCATTGTTGATGAAAATGCACCGTTGGTAGAAACATTACCTCGTTTAGAACCAGCACATTCATTTGAATCGGAAGTCAAAGATGACTTCTCTATGGCGAAACACACCTCTGACGGCAAGATCGTGTTAGGGGATAAAGAGTGGGTTTACCTCCCTGGATTGAAAGAGAGTTTCAAAGCACGTATCGATACTGGTGCAACCACTTCATCGATCAGTGCGGTAGACATCGTCACTTTTGAACGCAGTGGGCAAGACTGGGTGAAGTTTCGGATTGAGCACGACAATGTGCGTAGTGAAGAAATCAGCTTACCAGTTGAACGCTGGGTGAGAATTCGTCAATCCAGTGCAGAGAAGCCGCAACGTCGAGCAGTGGTAATGGCATGGATCCAAATTGGTGATCTCAAAGAATATACCGAGTTTACTTTGACAGATCGTACCCATTTAACTTACCCACTTTTGCTGGGGCGCAGTTTCTTCAAAGATGTGGCGGTGGTGGATGTTTCTCGCCACTATATTCAAGAGAAGTTCTCACAAAATAAATAATGTAAACGTAAAGAAGCCAGTGTTTAACCACTGGCTTCTTTGATCTCATTGAGATTTTAAGCGGTCACGGGCTTAGCCTGTGCCGATTTTTTTACCATTGCATATCCGAAACCGGTGATCGCAGTACCGACCGCAATGGCCACTAAGTAGAGCAATACTGGGCTAATCGCATTTGGGATCAGTAGCACGAACAGACCACCGTGTGGAGCCATCAATTTCGCGCCAAACAGCATAGAAAGCGCACCCGTCACCGCACCACCCGCCATACAAGCTGGAATCACACGCATTGGGTCTTTCGCTGCAAACGGAATCGCACCTTCAGAAATAAAGCATAAACCTAATACAAAAGATGCTTTACCCGCTTCACGTTCACCTGCTTCAAACTTGTCTTTGGCAATGAATGTAGCAAGCCCCATACCTAGCGCAGGTACCATACCTGCTGCCATGATTGCTGCCATTGGCGCATACGTTTGTGATGCCAGCAGACCTACACCGAAAGTGTACGCGGCTTTGTTGACGGGGCCACCTAAGTCGAAACACATCATCGCACCAAGCACAATACCAAGTAGAACTGCGTTGGCTGAACCCATGTTGTTTAAGAACGTGGTCATCGCTGCCATGATGCTCGACATCGGTCCACCCACCACATAAATCATCACTAAGCCTGTGAATAAGCTAGCAATAAATGGGATGATCAGGATCGGTTTGAGCGCAGCCATGGATTGCGGGAGCTGCACTTTGTCTGCAATAAATTTGGCGCTATAACCGGCAAGGAAACCGGCTACTATGCCGCCAAGAAAGCCTGCACCGGTTGAACTTGCTAGCATACCGCCAATCAAGCCTGGGGCTAATCCGGGACGGTCAGCGATCGAGAATGCAATGTAACCCGCTAAAACAGGGATCATTAAGGCAAAGGCGGAGCCGCCACCAATTTGCATTAATGCCGCTGCCAATGTGCCTTCTTGTTTAAATGCTTCAATACCGAACACGAAAGAGAGCGCAATGATCAAGCCCCCTGCAACCACTACCGGCAGCATATGTGATACGCCAGTCATCAGGTGTTTGTACACACCTTTTTTCTCTGCAGATTGTTCGTTCGCATTGGCGCCGGTTGTGCTTGAGAACGTTTTGGCTTGAGCAAACGCGTTAGTTAACTCTTGAGCGGTCTTCTTCAATGCCAAGCCAGTGCTCGTTTTATAAAGAGGTTTGCCGTGGAAACGTTCTAGAGGCACATCAATATCCGCAGCGATGATCACAAGATCTGCATCGGCAATGTCTTGCGTCGTCAATTGGTTTTTAGCACCCACCGAACCGCGTGTTTCTACTTTGATCTGGTGTCCTTGTCGTACGGCTTCCGCTTCTAGTGCTTCTGCTGCCATAAAGGTGTGAGCAACACCGGTAGGGCAAGCCGTAATAGCGACAATTTTTTTCGCGGCAACAGGCGCTGTGGTGGGGGTATCACAGCGTGTTGCTTGGGCGGAACTCAGTTCGGTAGCTTGTGCTGCAGCTTGAGTTAGATAAGCCACAGGATCAGAGGTACAGGCCGAAATGGTGCTTTGATACACTTTTTTGCCCACAAAGCGTTGTGTATCGATTGAACTGTTTGTGGCTAGAACCACCAAATCCGCAGCGCGGATTTCGTCTGCAGTCAGGGAGTGCCCTGCGATCACTGTAGAGTGGCATTCAATCATTGCCTCCCAACCAAGGGTTTTAGAGGCTTGTTGCAGTAAACCTGCCGCAATTATGCTGTTAGCAACGCCACTTGGGCATGCGGTTACGATGGCTATTTTCATATTCATGACCTTCTGTCCTTAGGCACTCATCGTAGGATGGAGTGCGGATACTTGAATTTGTTGTTGTAGAGTATTGAGTTGTTCTTTATCGCTGATGCCTACACCCACTTGCGTCACCGCAAGAGCCGATAAGGCTGTGGCGAAACGGAGTAAATCATCCTTCTCCATATGTTGCATATGACCCCAGCATAGACCAGCAACCAGCGTATCGCCTGCACCAACAGTGCTCACTACTTGCATTTTGGGTGGTTTAGCATGCAGCCATTCATTTTCATTGAGCCACATCACACCATTAGCACCCATAGAGATGACGATGTTTTCAATCTCTTTTTGTGCTAGTTGAGATGCTGCTTGTTGGCATTCCTTTAACGTAGTCAGTTCTTTACCACACCATTGGGAAAGTTCTTCATCGTTAGGCTTGATAAGCCAAGGCTTCGCTTCAAGACCTGCCATGAGCGCCTCACGGCTACTATCAAAGAGCACTTTTTTATTCATACTGCGAAGTTGGCTAATCCAACCGGCACAGTGCTGCGGCGAAATGCCCTTAGGTAGGCTGCCTGCCAGTACGAAATAATCATGATCTTGTGCTAGGCGCAGTAATGTGGCTTCAAAAGCATCAATATCGGCTTGAGTGACAGTAATGCCCGGGAAATTGATATCGCTGACTGCACCATTGTGTTCAACCAATTTGACATTGATACGAGTCGCACCGTCGATGCGGATAAACTCATCATGAACACCGAGCTGATCAAACAACTGGCAAAACAGCTCTTGGTTATCACGGCCAAGAAAACCGGTGACGGTGACGTCTGCACCTAACTCGCTGAGAACTTTGGCGACATTGACGCCTTTACCCGCGGCATGCAGTGAACTGTGCTCAACAAGGCTGACAGATCCGACATTGAGCTGATCCATGCTACCGGTTAAATCCAAAGCAGGGTTCAGTGTGATGGTGACAACTTTATTCGTCATGATGCCTCCTTAACCTTCACCTAAGCCTGCATTGATCGCCGCGCCAATCGCTTGCAGTGCAGCCTCTGCATCTGGCCCTTCCGCCGTAAATTGCAGTTGATGATTGTGTTTCACCCCAAGCGCAATCACTTTCATTAGGCTTTTCGCGTTGACGACTTGTCCATCACCATCGAGGTTATAGACGCGAATGTTAGATTCAAATTTCTTCGCTTCCGCGACAAGCATCGCCCCGGGTCGAGCATGCAAACCATGGGTATTTTTAATCCGAAACGTTGCGTTGTGTCCGGTGGTGATGACCGGCTCGGCAACGGTTTCATTCTGTTCAGTAAACAGGCTAATCAACTGATTGACATCGGCTTGCAACAATGAGGCTTGTTTTTGTTGGAATACGAGTTCGGTAATTTTGGCCAGGAAAGGTTGATGTACATCGTTGCAAACGGAAAACGCAATTAAGGCTTTAACTGGTTGCTCATTATATTCACAATGGTTCGCAGTGGTCACAATCGACATACCTGTACGTTTGACTGCGCGATCACTGGCGAGTAACCAAAGACCATGACCCAAATGCGTTGGCGATTTCGTGACTAAATCAGCCACAAATTCACTTTCCGCGCAGCCGGTATTTCTTAATAATCCACCCGCTACCGCACTCATCTGTACCATATCGCTCGCTGGGAACTGCAATTGAATCAGTGAAGCATCAAAGTCTGGGTTGAGTTGGGCTTCACCTTTGATCACCGCGATGATTTGCTGGGCAGTTTTAGCTTGCTGTAACGCTTGCTCAACACTATCGGCAGATAGAACTTTGGTCAGTTGTTTGAGAATGCCTAAATGCTCATCTGACTTGGCGGCAATACCAATGGCAACGTATACGCGGTTACCGTCTCCCCAATCTAATCCATCAGGGAAGTGCATCGCAGTGACGCCAGTTTGCTTTACTAACTCGCGGGTATCGGTGGTTCCATGTGGAATGGCAATTCCGTTACCGAGATACGTAGAGTGTTGCGCTTCGCGATTGAGCATACCTTGCGCATAACCTTCAGCGACTAAACCTTTACTGGTTAGGGCATGAGCGAGTCCTTGAATCGCAGCTTGCTTATTCGCAAAGTGCTGCTGCAATTGAATATCTTGTGTAGTGAGTTCCAACATACTTAACCTCTTTTGGCCTTGTGGGCTGCCTATTAGGGCGGGATAACCTCGGTTGCATTTACCGGCTTATCAGGCTTAATTGCCTGTGGAGGTCATCCAATGTGTTTTGGTTTACCTAAAGCTGAATCGGTTCAGCTTTAGAGGCAAAAAAATTCAGCAAAGCCTCGAATAATCACGATCCTGCTGCTTTATCTCTCACTTTCTACACGAACTAAAAGTGCAGACTGTGAGTAAAGGGTACTTTTGCTGAATCCTTTCAGCTTTAATACTGAATCGATTCAGCGTATAATTCAACTCCAAGCAAGGATCAAAAATCGCGTTCTATGATCGGACGCACATAAAATGAGTAACCACTATGACACTGGATGAAATCGCAAAATTGGCGGGCGTTTCGAAAACCACGGCCAGTTATGTGATCAATGGCAAAGCGCAAAAGTATCGGATCAGTGAGAAAACCCAGCAAAAAGTGATGGCGGTGGTCGAGCAGTACAATTTCCGTCCCGATCATGCCGCCTCGGCGCTACGTGCCGGTAACAGTCGCTCTTTTGGTTTGATCATTCCTGATCTTGAAAACACCAGTTATGCGCGCTTGGCAAAACTGCTGGAACAAAACTCGCGACAGGCGGGGTATCAAATTTTGATCGCCTGTTCTGACGATGATCCTGAGATTGAAATGGCGGCAGCTGAGGCATTAGTCTCAAGGCGAATTGATGCTTTATTTGTGGCTAGTGGTATTCCTAACGCAAGTGAGTTTTATCTCAAGTTACAACAATCGGGTACACCGGTGATCGCGATTGACCGCGCACTGGATGATGAGTTTTTCTCTTGTGTGATCAGCGAAGATTTTGGTGCTGCTTTTGAATTAACCCGTTCATTATTAAGTCATGACGTTAAGAGTGTTGGCTTAGTTGGAGCCTTACCTGAACTGAGCGTTTCCCGTGAGCGGGAACAGGGTTTTACGATGGCGGCAAAAGAACGCAGCTTGTCCGTTATCCTCGGTTACGGCGAACACTTTAATCGTGAAGAAGGCCGTAAAGTCTTTGCACGCTGGGTGGAAAGCAACCAATTACCGGATGCGGTTGTGGCCACTTCATATACCTTGTTAGAAGGAATTTTGGATGTTCTGCTTGAACAACCAGAGCTGATGCAAAAAGTGCGCTTAGCCACTTTTGGTGATAATCGTCTACTCGACTTCTTACCGATGCGAGTCAATTCGCTGCCTCAACAGTTTGAATTGATCGCCGATAGTGCGCTGGCATTGGCGCTTAATGCTTCAGCCAAACGTTATCAAACGGGGATTGAGCTGATCCCGCGCCAATTAAAAGTGCGCACTTAAATCAGTGTTATTGCGCCGTGGTGGAGTGTGGTGCAAAGCTTTCCACCAAAGCGTGGTGATATAGCATAAAAAAGGCTGATTTATCGCAACTTATCGCGGTACAACATCGAAATTGCGCAAAATAAAGGTATGATATGCGCCAGTTTTCGTTTTCCCCTCAGGCAAGGCATGAAGTTTCTGCATACCTCAGATTGGCATCTTGGTCGCCAATTTCATCAAGTCACATTATTGGATGATCAACGAGCGGTACTCGACCAATTGATCACCTATTTACGCAATAACCCTGTGGATGCCGTGATTGTGGCGGGGGATATTTATGATCGCTCCGTCCCTCCTACGGCGGCCATTGACTTGCTTGATGATGTTGTACGCGTGATTTGTGGGGAATTGAATACGCCCTTATTGATGATCCCAGGTAACCATGATGGTGCAAAACGTTTAGGCTTTGCAGCTAGCCAAATGAAAAAATCGGGTTTGCACATTTTTGCTGATTTTGAGCAGATGATGCAGCCTTTGGTGCTGCACTCGGAGCAAGCGGGTGACGTGGCTTTCTGGGGAATGCCTTACCATGATCCAGAATCAGTACGTCACTATTTTCACAATGACATCAATAGCCATGACGCCGCGCATCAGTTTTTGTGTGAAAACATTCTCGCGCAAACGCAACCTTCCCAACGTAATGTATTGATCAGCCACTGCTTTGTTGATGGTGCAATGGAATCTGAGTCTGAACGGCCTTTATCGATTGGTGGCTCAGACCGTGTTGATCATCGCCATTTCTTGCCTTTTGACTATGTCGCGCTTGGGCATTTACATCAGCCACAAATGAAGGGGGCTGAGCACATTCGTTATTCAGGCTCACTCATGAAATACAGTTTTGGTGAGCAGCACCAAAGCAAAGGTGCAACGTTGGTCGAATTAGATCAGCAAGGTTTTGTGCGTGCCACCTCCGTGCCGCTGCAAGCGCCTCATCAAATGCGCATTATTGAAGGTGAACTCGAAGCGATTATAGCCAGTGGCGCGACGGATCCTCAACCAGAGGATTACTTATTGGTTCGTCTGCTGGATAAGCATGCGATTTTAGATCCGATGGAGAAACTGCGTCAGGTCTACCCGAATGTATTGCATATCGAAAAGCCGGGCATGTTGGTTGGCATTGACCAAGAAATGGGGAAAGCACGTTTGGCTCGGGGGGAATTGGATATGTTTCGTGATTTCTTTTTAGAAGCGAAGCGTGAACCGTTAACCGAGCAGCAAGAAAAAGTGGTGCTTGAGGTGATCCAACGTCTAAAAACGGAGGGAATGTAATATGCGCCCGTTAAAATTGACTCTACAAGCCTTTGGTCCTTTTGCTAGTAGAGAGGTAATTGATTTTACTGAACTTGGCGACGCACCTCTGTTTTTAATTAATGGAGCAACTGGAGCGGGCAAAAGCTCGATTTTGGATGCCATTTGCTATGCGTTATACGGAGAGACAACGGGCAGTGAGCGTACTGGCGATCAGATGCGCTGTGATTTTGCTGATCCTGAGTGTTTAACGGAAGTTGTTTTTGAATTTGAACTGGGCGGTCGGGAGTACCAAATCACCCGTCAACCCGATCAAGAAATCCCGAAAAAACGTGGCGAAGGCATGACCAAAAAAGCCCATTCGGCGATGCTGGTGGCATTGAAAAAGGGCGAAGATGAACTGCTTGCGAATAAACCAAGCCCCGTCGCGAAAGCGGTGGTTGAACTCATTGGCTTGGATGTGAAACAGTTTCGGCAAGTGATGGTACTGCCACAGGGCAAGTTTCGTGAGTTGTTGACGGCCAACTCGAAAGAGCGTGAGCAGATTTTTGGTCAACTGTTTCAAACTCAGCTCTACAGTCAAATTGAACGGGCATTGTTTGAACGCGCTTCTGGGATCCGCAAAGAAAAAGAAGAATTTGATCAGCAAATCAAAGGGACTTTGAATGTGGTGGGTTTAGCCAATGAGGAGGAGTTGCAGGCGGAGTTAGCTCACGTCACCCCTCTAGTTGGTCAAGCACAACAAGAGCTAAAGAATAAACAGCTTGGGTTGGATCAAGCGAAAGCCCAGTATCAAACGGCTTTGGAAATTGATCAGCAATTTGCTCGCCAACAACAACTGGTGGTTGAGCTTACTCAACATCAACAGCAGGTGACACAGATTGATACTCTGCGTCAGCAGCGGCAACAAGCCCAAAAAGCGGCGAATTTAGCTCCAGCGCATCAACAGTGGCATCAAACACAGCATGCTTTTATTCAAGCGGGACAACGGGTTGAACAGCAAAAGTGGCAACTTGAACGCATCGAGATCCTGCAGCGTCAAGCTCAGGAAGCTAGCCAGCAAGCGACGTTAGCCTGTGAAATCTTACCCAAACTGAATGAACAATGTATTCAGTGGCAACAGGCTGAGCAAAAGCTGCTCACGCAGGAGGCGGTACTGCAACGGGCGGCGAAATCGGAACGTGAACTGCAACTGACAACGCAAAATGTATTGAACTTGCAGCATGCGACCGAACGGCTTAGTCAAGAGATAAAAGCTAAGCGTGGACAATGGGAGCAACAACAACGCCAACTCACACATTTAGAGACCCAAAAGGCGCAGCTGAACCACCTTATGTTGCACATTCAGGGACGAGAACGTGAACAACGCTTGTTAGCAGAATTAAACAGTGTTCAGCAAGAGCAGCAACATCTCGATCAAGCGCATCAGCAAGCCCAACGCTATGTTGAGCAAGTTAAACGTACCGCAGATGAATTGGAGTTAGCGTGGCATACCCAACGTGCGGCGGAATTAGCCCAAGCATTGCAGCCGGACCATCCTTGCCCTGTTTGTGGCAGTATTGAACATCCACATAAAGCGCAGTTTTATGGTGACGTTGTCACTAAGTCTCAAGTTGAACAGGCTCGACAACAGCAACAACAGGCTATCGAACGCTTACAAACTGCACTGAATGTATGCCAACAACAGCGCTTCAAAGCACAGCAATTAGAGCAGACGATTGCCACTTTAGCGGCTGAGTTGAAGGAGCAAAATGCGGCAGATTTTGCAACATTGCAACAACAGCAACAAGTATTACGCCATGAAATTGAGGCTTTACAGCAGCTCCACCCCGAACAATTGCAACGCGAAATTGAAGAGACTGAACAGCGCTTAATTGAAACAACTGCGGCATTAGAAAAGCAAAATCAAATGAAGCAGCATGTCTGGCAGACTTTAGCGCAAGCCCAAGCGGAACTGGCGACGTTACGCCAAGATATTCCGGAAGCCATGTCGGATCTCAATACTTTGCGTAACGCAATAGAACAAGTGCAGTTGCAAATGGCAGGCTTACAAAGAAGTGAGCAGGTGGCTCGTGAGCAATGGGTGCAAACGCAAAAACAATGGGCAAGTGCTCAAGCCGCCTATCAAGCTGCGCAGGAGCAATATGCCCAATGTGATCAGCAAGCTCAACGGGCCATACACGATTGGCAGCAAGGTCTGCTCAAATATGGATTTTCCGATGAGCCACATTATTTATCTGCGCGATTGAATGATGACACGCTAACCCATATTGAAAAGCAAATTACTCAGTATGAAGAACGCTGTGCAATGCTCAATGGTGAGCTGCAAGCGTTATCTCGTCAATTAAACGATAAAGAGCCTCCGCTGCTTGAACCTCTCTTGCTTGGGGTGCGTGAGCATGAAGAATATGTAGCGCAAGCCTTGCAACAAATGACGCAACACCAATCGCGTTTAGATGGTTTACAACGAGTCGCGAAACAGCTTGATGAGCTATACCAGAAAAACCGTCTGCTAGAAGATGAATATCAGGTAGTGGGGACGCTCAGTGATATTGCCAACGGTAAAACGGGCGCTAAAGTGAGCTTGCACCGTTTTGTGTTAGGGGTGTTGCTGGATGACGTTTTACTGCAAGCCTCGCAACGGCTACTCAAAATGAGCCGAGGCCGCTATTTGCTCAAGCGCAAAGAAGAAAGAGCCAAAGGTAATGTAGGGTCTGGTTTAGATCTGATGGTTGAAGACAGCTATAGCGGTAAATGGCGTGATGTGGCGACCTTGTCGGGCGGTGAGTCATTCATGGCGGCACTCGCATTAGCACTTGGGTTGTCCGATGTTGTGCAGTCATACAGTGGAGGCATCCGTCTTGATACGCTATTTATTGATGAAGGCTTTGGCAGTTTGGATCCTGAATCTTTGGATCTGGCCGTTCAAACATTAATCGATCTACAGCAAGGTGGCCGTACGATCGGCATTATTTCCCATGTCAGTGAATTAAAAGAGCAGATCGGATTACGGTTGGATGTATTGGCTACGCGTGTAGGCAGTACACTACGGATAGTGACATAAGATAAGAAAACTAAGGGCTATGATGATTATCACTGACCTCGCACGAGAAAATAGGTAAATTAGGTGCATATTAATGAATAGCGAGAAAACGCAACGGTAGCGACGGTGAGCATGGATGTGATAAAGAAAGTTTACCAGTACGCAGAACCCAATCTTTCTTTAGTGGGATGGATGGGGATGCTTGGCTTTCCAGCCTACTATTTCATTTGGGAATACTGGTTTCCACAAGTCTATGAGAACTTAGGTTTGCGCTGTGCTGCTGCAGTCTTGTTCGCAGGGTTGGCATTTCGTGGCTCATTCCCCAAAAAATGGCAGCGCTACATGCCGCACTATTTTTTGTTGACCATAGGCTTCTGTTTGCCTTTTTTCTTTTGTTTCATGATGTTAATGAACGATTGGTCAACGATTTGGGCTATGTCGTTCATGGCATCGATATTTCTGCACATCTTACTTGTGCATGATACAAAAGTGATGGCACTACAAGCTATCTTCTCTGTGTTGATGGCTTACCTTGCAGTGTATGGTTTTACGGATTTTCGTCCCTCAACCTTGATTGAGTGGCCGTATATTCCCGTTTTTTTGTTTACTTATGTTTTTGGCAATCTGTGTTTCTTTCGTAATCAGATTTCTCATGAAACCAAAGTCTCCATTGCTAAAACCTTTGGGGCTGGGATTGCGCATGAAATGCGTAATCCACTCAGTGCACTCAAAACGTCTATCGATGTTATTCGGACCATGATCCCAAAACCACAAGCGGCGGCTCAAGCTGCATACCCGCTGGATGCGCAAGAGCTGGATCTATTACATCAGATTTTGAATGAAGCCGATGATGTTATCTATTCTGGAAATAACACCATTGATTTATTGCTGACGTCGATCGATGAAAACCGTGTTTCTACCGCGAGTTTTAAAAAATACTCTGCAGCCGATGTTATCGAAAAAGCTCTGAAAACGTTCCCGTATAAAAATGTGGCGGATCAGCACGCTGTTCAGCTTGAAGTTATCCAACCGTTTGATTTTTTTGGCAGTGATACGTTATTGAGTTATGCATTGTTTAACTTATTGAAAAATGCCTTTTATTACCAAAAAGAACAATTCTTTGTGCGGATTCAGATTGAACAAAGTGACGAGTGTAACCTGATTAAAGTTCGTGATAACGGTGTCGGGATCGCATCTGAAATGCTGGAAGATATTTTCCGTGATTTTTACACTTTCGGTAAAAATGGCAGCTATGGGCTTGGCTTACCATTTTGTCGAAAAGTGATGACGGCTTTTGGTGGCAGTATTCGTTGTTTTTCACAGCAAGGTGAATGGACGGAGTTTGTACTGGCGTTCCCTCGTTACGATTCTGATGTGGTACAAGACATTAAAGCGGATTTATTAAAGTCTAAATCTTTGATTTATATTGGGTCAAACCAAGCGATTGTTCGAGAGCTGAATCAATTAGCGCTAGAAGATGAGTTTAAATTCACGGCTATTTCTGCTGTACAGGCAGTGAGACGACAAGATTACGAATTTGAGTTTGATCTGATTTTGCTGGATTTGGATGAGGCGACAGCGCAAGGCGAATTACTTCCTAAGCTGGAAGGCACATTAAGTTTTACAGAAGGCTGCATTGGCTATGTGTATGATCCGGCCAAAGAGTATGCCGTTAATATCAATCGATACTTACATATTCAACCGATAAGTATCCATGCGGTGCTTCGTAAACCTAGAAGTATCATAGATCGTTTATTGTTTGAACAAGATTCACTGTTGATGAATCGTAACGCGATTCCGGTGCAGAAGAGTCGTCATGAGCGGCGAATTCTGGTGGTGGATGACAATCAATCCATCCGCACATTTACGTCTATCCTACTTGAACAGCAAGGATACGAAGTAATACAAGCGAATGATGGCAGCGAAGTCCTCACTCATATGGATGAACACACGATTGATCTGGTATTGATGGATATTGAAATGCCGAATGTGGGTGGATTAGAGGCCACTCACTTAATTCGCAGCTCTGATCGCGCTTATAAAAACATCCCAATTATAGGTTATACCGGTGATAACAGCCCGAAAACATTAGCGTTGATACAGACGTCGGGGATGAATGATTTTATTGTTAAACCCGCCGATCGTGATGTATTACTCAATAAAGTTGCAGCGTGGGTATAAAAGTGGGAGCTAAGCTCCCACTATAAAATGAAATGAATTTTTACTTACTATCGAAAATAAAAATCACCACATTTCACTGCGTCAGAGCAAATTTCAATTATTTTTGAAATCTCTTCTTCAGTTACATCACTATTGAGAGATAAGCGAATAATATTCTTGTTTTTTGAGGTCGCAGGACGACAAAATACAGAACCAAACACGCCGTTATTTTCTAAAAAGTCACGAACTTTTTCCGTATTTCTCTCATCACCGGTTTCTAAGCCAATAATCTGGCTTTCACTGCGGATCGTTATCCCTAATTGGGTTAAACCAATCCGTAATTTTTTTGCCATACGTTCTAAGTGATCCCGTCTAATATCGGCACATTCAATAATCTCTAATGTGGTTTCTAATCCAGCTGCTTCATAGGGTAGTAACGTTGAACTGAATATAGCGGGATAACTAATAAAAGGAACACATCGATTAACCTCATTATTGCACCAGATGGCTCCAGCCCGATAAGCAAAAGTTTTCGCCAAACTGGCTGTCATAAAATGAACCTGTGAGGTGAGGTTCAATTCAGCCAATAATCCTGCACCTTTAGGTCCATGTGTGCCTAGCGAGTGGGACTCATCCACCACTAAAGCGCAGCCAAACTCTTGGCTAATTTTTACCAACTCAGCTAATGGAGCAATGGTTCCAATGGTGCTGTAAATCGAGTCAACCACGATGATTCCTGGCCCATGACGTTGAATCAGCATGCGCAAGTGGTCACAGTTGTTATGCATAAAAGGGTGCGCCTGAGCATTGGCGTAGCGTATTCCTTCCCATAATGACATGTGAGCAAAGAAATCGATGTAAACATTCGTATTGGGTTGGCAGATGGTTTGCAGTAAACCCACATTCGCGTTCCAACCTGATTGAGATAATAAACACTCATCAAACCCCGTGAACTGGGCTAAGCGTTTTTCAAGCAACGGTTTGTCATAATCATTTTGTAAAAATGATGCTGACATAAATAAACTTTGTTGCTCTTCCAGTAATGATTTAGCTAAGCGAGCTTTAATCAATGGATGATTTGCTAACGCTAAATAGTCATTACTTTGCAAAATAATGTCATCACTGCTGGCATGTTTACCTAATACGAGGTGTTTACCGTTTTTGTTTATATCAAAATAATTTTCAATATAGTGACTTATCTTATCCTGAATAAAATCAGGAAGTTGTGGTCTATTCATCGCAATATGTCCTAGTTCTTAATAATTTAACGCCAGCTGACGAGTGATATATTGCGTGATTAAAAAAGTCTGTCATCTAGGAAAAATCAAAATTATTAGCGACCTAGAATAATTGATAATTCTCGATGGTGACTGGAGGGAAAATCATTAGGGGTAGGGGCTCTACCCCGAAGAATATTCTGATATTAAAAATAATTTAAGTTCTATCTGAGTTATTTTTAAATAGCTCTGGCCAATACATTTTGATGTATCCCCAAGAGACCCAAGCAACCAAAATAGTCGCAATCATGATCTCTAAAAATCCAAAATAATGTAACCAATACCATTGGGGATGATCGGTGGCGAAAAACTCCGTTAAACGCTGCATGGCAACCGCACTGATCACCGATGGAAAAGTGACTGCGGCGATGGAAGGCTGAAATTGCAGGCGCAGTAAACGTAGATAACAGAGGTAGATAAGTAAAGTCATGGTAATGGCAATACCCGCTAAAGCCCCGGTTAGAATCGGGTCAGGCTGTGCAAAATTAACTAGATAAGTGGCTAAGGTCAGGTTAATAGGCGCCGCCATAATGGCCAGTGTCGGGCGTGCTCTTTTGGGTAAGGTTCCGGCAAAGACCAAGCGGTATAAGACAACCGGCAGCATGACGAAATAGATAGCGATACAGACGTTAACCATGGTTTCCGAAAATAGGGTGTGTCCAAATTGGGTGCCTGCAAGTGAACTGCTGATGACGCCGACCGGATACAAAAACCAGCTAGGCACAATGTTGGCGAGCTTGAATTGACGCAACTGAAAATAGAAGAACAGCGTCATCATGGTTAAATGCAGTAATAAGGCTGCCGCCCAGATCGGATAGGCAATGAAAGGAGATAGAATCGCGAGATAGTCGCATAGGATGAGTAAAGCCATACTCATCGGAGCCATTAAACTCCCTGATACGGGGTGCCTAAGATCATTGATGAAAGTACGCCAATGAAGATATTTGAGCAGTACAGGGAGCAGTAGCAAGGCTCCACTGAACGCTAAGTAGGGGCGAATCACCATGCCAACGGCGGGATAATAGAGCACCCAAGCATGGCCGAGTCCAATCATACCTAACGCTAATGCGGCTTGTGAAGGGGGCACGTTTTGTACTTGAGTAAACCTATACCAGTTCAATGATAACTCCTTGGCTGAACATCCTAATCAGTAGTAATAAAAAACCGCTCGATTTCGCGAGCGGCTATTATCTGGTTTCATTATCCGTTAGGCAAACTGACTTTTATGAAGTGGTATTTTGCTGAGGGAGATCTTGTTGCTGCAATTTTTGGTTTTTCAAGGTGCGATGTAGGAGTTGGCTGTAAATCGGTTGTCCGCCTAGCATCTGTGCGAAAATTACCGCTCCTAAGCTAGTAATGATCAGCGGAAGAATGAGGTGGTAATTATTGGTCATTTCAATAACCAATAAAATGCCCGTAATCGGTGCTCGTACTGTGGCTGCGAAAAGAGCCCCCATACCTGCGATAGCAAACATACCAGGCTCGATGTTGAGATCTGGAAACCATGCTTGAGCAATTAAGCCAAAGGCATAACCAAAGAGAGTGCCTAGAGCTAGCATGGGAGCAAAGATACCGCCTGGCGCTCCCGAACCAAAACAGAGCAGGGTGGTAAAAATTCGTCCGGCAAACAGCAGTAACAAAATACCTGCCCCATAACCGCCATTGGTTATCGTTGGGATTAAGCTGATCCCGCCTCCTGTCAATTCAGGTAGATAGAGCAATAAGAGTCCAAAACAACCACCAATCATTGAGCCGGTTAGCAAATAGCGTTTACGGTCATTGCGATGAAATTTGACGAACAAGTCTTGAGCCAAGGTGATCAGATAGTTAAACAAGACACCGAAAACGCCAAACAGAGCACCAAGTAGCAAGAAAAGGCCAAGGGTGGATAGTCCGGGAGCGTCGTATTGTGGCATGCTGATCACGGCCGCTTGGCCATTAACGAGGCGAAATACGATATTCGCGGCCACGGCGGAGATGATCACAGCACGCACGGAGATCAGGGTATAGCGAAACTGCGGTCTCATCTCTTCGATCACAAACATAATACCGGCAAGAGGCGCGTTAAATGCGGCAGCAAGACCACCTGCCGCACCCGCAGCCAGTAATGAGTGGCGCGTATCTTCGTTTTTGACTCGGAAAATATCGGAGATCATTCGCCCAACGGCGCCGCCCATTTGTACGGTTGGACCTTCGCGGCCAAGCACCATGCCTGAGCCCAACGCGCCCATGCCGCCAAAAAATTTCACGGGCAATACTCGCCACCAACGAACAGGACGCATGCCATCCATCGCCCCTTCAATTTCTGGAATACCGGAACCTGCGGCTTCAGGGGCAAACCGATGAACTAAGAAGTAACCAATAAAAGCCAGAAATGCACTAATTAAAAATGCCGCTAGCCATAGTGGTAAAAAGCTGCCGATTTCACTTTTTAACCAGTCAGTTCGAGTCTCTGACACTAAATGGACGGCATGTTCAAAGTAGGTACCGACTAAGCCGGCCAAAATGCCCACGAGTAAAGAGAGAAAGAGCACTGAAAGGGGTGTTTTATCTTTAGAGAGAAATTGATTGATGGCATCTTTGGGCACTTTTGCCATCAAACTGATCTTAAACGTCTCTCTGGTTGACATGCTAATAACACCTACGAATATGTTTGAAAGGAAGGAACGCGGGAATTATACGCCGCATGAGGTTCAACTATAGCGATAAAGTTGAAATATTGATTTCCATATATGGTTGATTTAATAGATTATTCTAAAAAAATTGAGATCTATGCCAAATATTGAATAAGTTGCCTTGTAAATCCAGCATTATGTACCATAGTTAAAGCGTAAGGTTAGTGAGAACATTTCTGATGGAGGATATGGAACCTTACAGACAATTTGGATGGAATCAAAAAGTTCATATCAGTACCTCGGTAAAGAGACGCTTGCAAACATAGTCAAGCGAATTCGCAAAAACTCACGATTGAGTCTACGAGGAAAAAAGGCGCGCTTTACAGTGCGCCTTTTGCATTTCTGCATTTACGCTATTCATCCAATTTGGAACTGTTTCTTTAAAAGCTTTTGGATATACTTCGGCCAAAAGGAGAATCAGCATGATCAATCGAGTTCCGACCAATATTATTACGGGTTTTCTGGGCGTTGGAAAAACCACCGCGATTTTGCACCTGCTAACCACGAAACCTGCGCATGAAAAATGGGCTGTGCTCGTTAATGAGTTCGGTGAGATTGGCATTGATGGTGCCATCATGAGCGAGCAGGGTGCGGTGATCAAAGAAGTACCGGGGGGATGTCTGTGCTGCACGGCTGGGGTTCCAATGTCCGTTGGCATTAACGCCTTGTTGCGTCAAAAGCCCGATCGTTTAATCATCGAACCCACAGGATTAGGGCATCCTAAGCAAGTGGTCGCCACATTAATTTCTGAGCAGTATCAGCCTTATGTGGACTTAAAAGCCACGATTGCGTTGATGGATCCTCGCCACTTGAGCATAGATAAATACTGCAGTAACCAAAATTTCAACGACCAACTGGCGAGCGCGGATATTGTTTTGGGGAACAAAGTCGATCAGTGCAGCAGTAGTGACATTGATGCTTTTAATGATTGGGTTACGGACCAAACGCCGGCCAAAACCTTTAGTCAGCTCATCAAGCAAGGGCAATTCCCTATAGAGTTACTGGATATGCCGCGTTTAGTTGGTCATGCATCCACTCATATTGACTCCCATCATCACCACCATGCTGCCGATGAGCCGCAATTTCAGCTTGCACCTCAACAGCCATTTTTGCGCAAAGAAAATCGCGGCCAAGGCTATTTTAGTTGTGGCTGGCTGTTTGGTGCGGAGTATCAGTTTAACTTCGATCTGTTGTTTCAACTGCTGAATGATTTAACCGCCGAGCGAGTGAAAGGGGTGCTGAATACCGATCGTGGTTGCTACGCTTTCAACGTGGCGAATGGCGTGGTTTCTGTGACTGAAATGAGCTTAGACGGTTTTGAATCGCGCTTAGAAGTGATTGATTCACAACTGATGCCTTGGAGCGAGTTAGAAAGCATACTGCTCAAGATTGTAGGCATTCCACAGGCGTAAATCACAGGCCTTTCTTTGCGAAAAATTTACGAAAAAGATTTGTGAAAAAGGCGAGTAATACTCGCCTTTCTGTTATGCGCGGAATGATTAACGCTTGTTACGCAGATAACGCTTACGGCGCTCTTCTTTACGTTTGGCTTTCTCTTCGGCTTTCAGCGCTTCATCAATTTCAACTTGCTGTAGCTCTTCGGTGATCATTTCTGGACGCTCCAAGGTGATTTGTCCAAGCACACCTTGACGCAGCTCATGCAGTAGGATTTCAGAGGCTTTATGCAGATCCACTCGCGCGCCCGCACGTAGCGCGCCACGCTTACGACCGATCTCTTCCATCAATTCAACATCGGTTTCTGGAAGTTCATCGATTTGGTAACGCTCTTTCAATCTTTCTGGGTAGTGCTTAGCCAGATACTCGACGGTGTAAAAAGCCACTTCATCGTATTCCATCGCGGTATCTTTCACCGCGCCAGTGGCCGCCAAACGAAAACCGCTATGAGGGTTTTCCACTTTTGGCCACAAAATTCCCGGAGTATCAGAGAGCACGATTCCGTTTTGCAGATTGATGCGCTGTTGACGACGAGTCACTGCGGGTTGGTTTCCGGTTTGAGCAATTGCACGGCCCGCTAAGGTATTGATAATGGTCGATTTCCCTACGTTCGGAATGCCCATGATCATGGTGCGAATGTTTTTGCCGATCTCTTCACGCTGTGGAGCGAGCTTGCGGCACAGTTCGAGGATCTTGTGTACTTCCTGCGGATTGGATGTGGTGATCGCCATCGCTTTCACCCCTTTCTCTTGCTCAAGATGGGCAATCCACAGCTCGGTTAACTCAGGATCCGCAAGATCGCGCTTATTCAGTACCTTCACACAAGGTTTTTCACCACGGATATGCGAAATCAGCGGGTTTTCGCTACTGAAAGGAATACGCGCATCAAGCACTTCGATAATCACATCGACTTGCGGAATCGCTTCTTCGATTTCCTTGCGTGCTTTGTGCATGTGCCCCGGAAACCATTGGATTGAGTTGTTAACCATTTGAAAAATTAGCCTTTTAATACAGTCTTAAATGAGTTGAGAGATAAGAATGATGCTTAACATGGAGTCAGCAGAAGCCACCTCGCTCTCAACTCCGTGACGCTATGGTCATTGGAATGCGCCAATGCTAACACTTTACGCCGGATGCGGGAATCGTCATCAGCCCGAACCATGGATTACACCAGTGGACGAGGGTGTGGGAATGGGTATTTCTATATATTTTCTTTATACCCGACTGGCGCTTTTATACACCTTCTTTAAATCGGGCTAGTTAGTATGCTGGAAGCTGTGATTTAGGAAGCACCGCGGTGCTTAAGAACCATGAAACCTGCAAAACAAACGACAGCCAGCTTGGCATTTCTGGCAATGGGTATCGTCTATGGCGATATTGGAACCAGTCCTCTTTACGCTTTTAAAGAAGTATTCTTCAGTCATCATCCACTCGCGATTAGCCCTGACAATGTGTTAGGGATTTTATCTTTGGTGTTTTGGGCATTTGTCCTGATCGTTTCCATTAAATATCTTTTGCTGGTGACACGCGCCGATCAAAATGGTGAAGGCGGTATTCTGACTTTATCCGCCATTGCTCAACAAAATGCCCCCAAACCTTGGCAGAGGATTGCCATGTTACTCGGAATTTTGGCGACGGGCTTTTTCTTTGGTGAAGCGGTGATAACGCCGGCTATGTCAGTACTTTCTGCGGTAGAAGGGATTGCGGTGGCGCAACCGGACTTAGCTCCTTATGTACTGCCCATTGCCATGATGATCATTGTGGCGCTGTTTGCGGTGCAAGCGATGGGAACTGAGCGTATCGGGCGCTTTTTCGCGCCAGTGATGTTGCTGTGGTTTTTAGTGCTGGCTTTACTCGGTGCCCATGCAATTTGGCACGCGCCCCAAGTATTACGTGCACTCAACCCAGCGTATGCGGTGCATTTTGTCTTGCTTCATGGACAGCACACCCTGTTTATTTTGGGCTTAGTCGTGCTTTCGGTGACTGGGGTTGAAGCACTGTACGCCGATATGGGGCACTTTGGGATTAAGCCGATCCGCATTGCGTGGTTTGCACTGGTGATGCCCAGTTTGCTGCTCAACTATTTTGGGCAAGGGGCGTATCTGCTTACCCTGTCTGCGCCCACAGGTTCTACTTTCTTTAGCCTTGCGCCTAAAGCTTGGTTGTGGCCTTTGATCTTGCTGGCGACGTTTGCCACTGTTATTGCTTCGCAAGCGGTCATCTCTGGGATCTTTTCGTTAGCGAGACAGGCCATCAATTATGGCTATTTGCCGCCGATGAAAATTGCGCATACTTCAGAGCATTCACAAGGGCAGATTTATGTGCCCGCGGCGAACATGTTGTTGTTTGTGGCCGTGATTTTTGTGATGTTGCGTTTTCGCTCATCCGCCAACTTAGCGGCCGCCTACGGTATTGCGGTCACGGCGATCATGATGATCTCTTCACTGCTGTTGGTTTTGGTTGCGCGTTATCAATGGCAGTGGAGATGGCCGCGAGTCGTCACGATTGGGATCGTGTTTATTGGCATGGATAGTTTGTTGTTAGCGTCGACCTCAACCAAATTGATGGAGGGTGGTTGGTTGCCTCTGCTTTTAGGATGCGTGGTGTTTATCATCATGTATATCTGGCAGCAGCAGCGCCAACGCTTACTGGAAATTGCCGGTAACGAGCTCTCGGTTTCGGCGATGATTCAGTCATTGGAGGAAGAGTCTTTCCAACGTGCCGCGGGAACCGCCGTTTATCTGTCTCGCTCGTTGAATCATGTGCCGCGCTCGCTGCTGCACAATATCAAATACAACAAGACCTTACATGAAAGAAATGTATTGATGACCTTTCAATATGAAGCGGTACCAAGGGTTCACCCATGTCGCAGAGCTGAGATAGAGCAGGTCTCGGCCAGTTTTTGGCAAGTAGTGATCCATATAGGTTATCAAGAGGAGCCAGATATGGCGCAAGTGATGCATTGCTGCGGTCTAAAAGGCTTGTATTTGCATCCCAATGAAACGCTCTTTTTGCTCTCTTCAGAGCGATTGAAAGTACAAAAACTGGGGATGTGGCATGACCTGAAAGTCTGGTTCTTTATTCAGATGAGCAAACATGCGCTGAGAACGTCGGAAAGATTGAATATTCCTCCCGATCGCCTAATTGAGATGGGTGTGTACCGAGAGATGTAAGGCTCGCACGAAAAAACCGTTCAAGATTGAACGGTTTTTTTAGCTCTGAGGTTTAGCCTTTACAAGGCTCCCCTAGTTTTTCGCTAGGGGAGCGAGGCTAATCTTGTTGCGCGACGCCCGCATACAGCGGCCATGCGCCAGATTTCACCACCTCTTTTGTAACTTGCGCACTGTGTGCCAAATCGTAATGGTGCTCGATGCAGGGCGAATAGGCGACAACCAATGACGGACCAGAATGTTCACCTGCAGCTTGCAGTGCTTTAATGGTCTGATTGATGTTGGCACCCAAGGCTATTCTCGCTACAAACGCACCGGGCAGATCTTGGTAAAGTTTAACCAGATCTTTGGCTGGACTTGGATTGGGTAAACTGCACAATTTCGCGGTTTGTCCTTGCGGGGTGGACTTGGATTTTTGTCCACCAGTGTTGGAGTAACACTGCGTATCCAGAACCAGAATATTGATGTTACGTCCGCTGCGCATCACATGATCGAGTCCGCCAAAGCCGAGGTCATAAGCCCAGCCGTCACCTCCTATCATCCACACCATTTTTTCGCTTAAATAATCGGCCAGCAGTTGCTCTTCCGAGTGAGCAGGAAGTCGCTGCTTCAGCTCACCAATCTGCGATCTTAGATCGGGAAGCGGAGATTGCGGGGTATGTCCGCCTAGCAAACGCTGCGCACGCGATTGTAAGGATTCCAGTGCCATATTCATGCCCAAGCCAAATTCGGCATTATCCTCAAATAGGCTATTGGCCCAAGCAGGACCTCGTCCATCACTATCCTGACTGTAAGGCGTAGTGGGTAGATTACCGCCAAAAATTGAGGAGCAGCCTGTCGCGTTGGCAATCATCAATCGATCGCCGAATAACTGAGTCAAAATACGGATATAAGGCGTTTCTCCGCATCCTGCACAGGCATTCGGGTATTCAAAATAGGGCTCAACGTGCTGCAATGTTTTGACATCAATTCGCTGCTGCTGATAGGCCGACTGCTTCGGCAAGGCTTGGAAATAAGTGAATCTTTGTTGCTCTGACTGATAACTGAGGTTCTTCTCAACCATATTCAATGCCTTACGCTCTGGCTCTTGTCGATCTTTTGCTGGGCAAACCTGAGTGCATAACTGGCAGCCAGTACAGTCATCCGGCGACACTTGCAGTACATAGTGCGCATCAGATTGCTGTCTTGAGCGATAAGGCAGGCTTTTTAACTCACTCAAGGTAGGATGGGTTTCACTCACAATGCGGGCACGAATCGCCGAATGCGGGCAAATCGCGACGCAGTAACCGCATTGAGTGCAAAGATCGGTTTCCCAAACCGGTAGCTGTTCAGCAAGATTACGTTTTTCTAACTGCGAAGTATTGGTAGGCCATACTCCATCGGCCGGATAAGCCGAGACAGGTAGCGCATCGCCTTTCCCCGCCAGCAACTGTTCAACCAAGCTCGCGCCCCAAATCTTCGGCTGGCTTTGGATGGCCACCGTTGTTTCACTTGGGATCGCAAATGGCATCTCACACACCGACTGATACGCTTGGTTTAGGCATTGCAGGCTTTGTGTCAGTTGCTGGGCTGAACGGTGTTTGAGCTGTTCGGTTAGACTCGCTTCCAGTGAGGTCAATAACGCCTGTTCGGTATGCTGGCTTAATAATCGAGCCGCCGCGGCTTGCATCACAATACTGGTTTTATTGCCGAGTTGATGGCGTTCAAGCAAGCCATCGGCATCGATGGTGGCCACTTGAACCGATAAGGCCTGCAGGCGACTTTGCAACGCGGGCGGTAAAGCGGCCCACAGTGCTTGCCCCGTCAGTGCAGTATTGAGCAACAGATAACCATTGGCGATCAGCTTGCTGGCAATATCACGTTCATGGAGAAGTTTCAGATTGCTGAGCGAAACCAACCAAGCGTGACGAACCGGATAGGGAGCAGTGATCGGTTGCTGACTGAAACGGATATGTGTCGTGGTGACATTGGCAGATTTTTTGGAGTCGTATTCAAACTGACCCTGTACATGCCAGTTTTGGCCTAGGGTTTTAATCAGATTTTTTCCCGCACTGACACTCCCATCGCCGCCATAGCCATACATCAGAACACTTTGATAGGGCTTGTCTCTCGTCGCTGAAATCGTTTTCGGTAGAGTAAGTTGGCTTACGTCATCTTCAATACCCACCACAAACTCGTGCATTTGCTCCTGCTCGGGAGCTTGCATCATGGTGAAAATCGCTTCGACATCTTCTGGGAAAAACGCTTTTCCTGATAACCCATAGCGACCGCGAGAGAGTCGGATCGAGTTTGCCCTTTGGGTATACAAGGCACTTAAAACGTCAAGATAAAGCGGTTCGCCGTGACTGCCCGGCTCTTTGGTGCGATCCAATACGCTGATATGAGTCACCGTGGCTGGAAGCGCATCCCGTAAGGCTTGGCTTGGAAAAGGGCGATATAGGCGGATCTGAATAACGCCAATCCGCTCACCTTGTTGAACGCCGGCAAGGACGACTTGTTTGATGGTGTCGACGGAAGATCCCATTGCGACAATCACAGATTGTGCTTGCGGATGACCGATATACTCGACCAACTGGTAGCGGCGTCCGGTCTGTGTTTCAAAACAGTTCATGATGTTCTGCACCTGCTCAGGCGTACTTTGATGGTACGGCGTTCGAGCCTCGCGACACTGAAAGTAACTGTCGGGATCGGCAGTGGCTCCACGTAGAGTTGGCCGATCGGGCGTTAAGGCTCGGGCACGAAAATCAACTAACGTTGGCATGGGCAGCAGCGCAGATAACGCCTCTTCGGAGAGCGGCTCAATCTGGGTAATGGCGTGTGAGGTGAGGAATCCATCAAAGAAATGCACAAACGGTAAGCGGCATTGTAAAGCACTGAAAGTGGCAATGGCGGCCAGATCTTGCGCCTCTTGCGCATTACTGGCGCAGAGCATTGCAACGCCCGTTTGGCGGATGGCCATCACGTCCGAATGATCGCAGTAAATGGATAACGCATGAGTAGCGACAGTGCGAGCCGCCACATGAATGACACAAGGCGTCAGCTCACCAGCAAGCTTGTATAAGCTTGGGATCATGAGCAATAAACCTTGCGATGAGGTAAAGGTGGTGGCAAGTGCACCGCTCATGGCGGCGCCATGAACAACCGCAATACTGCCTGCTTCCGATTGCATTTCCACAAGTTTGGGTACATCACCTAGCAGATTGCTCTTTTGCTGGCTTGCCCATTGTTCACAGCTTTCGGCCATGCTGGTGCTCGGTGTAATAGGGTAGACGGCTAGCACTTCACTCAGTTGATAAGCAACGCGGGCAACGGCCGTATTCGCGTCAATAATCCAAGTCATAATTCACCTCTGTCGATATCGCAGCGTTTGCGATGGAGGATGGAAGATGTATGATCCGGCCACCTAGGTGACGAGATCACGAACCAACAGGATTAAGAAGCAGTGGTGACAAGACTTAATGAAGCACACAAAGCGCTGATTCTGGTTGCGCTGTACGCCATGGTCACTGTCGTGGGTGTGATGTACCGCAAAGATATGATTGAGACTGATGTAGCTATGTTGTTTTTGCTGCTCAATATCTTGAGCGCATCAGTACTCAAACCGCGCAACGCTTACTTGATGATGGGATTAAGCATCATCGATTATCACTACTTTCTGCTACCGGACTATCAATCGTTCCGATTTGAGAATGCGCAGTACGTGATTACCTATGCGGTGTTAGCTTTTAGTGGGATTTTCGCGGTGAATATAACACAGGCTCAGCGCAAGCAAATAGAGAAAAATAAGCGCCTGCAGCAGCAACACAAGAAGTACTATGAACTTGCTTGCCATCTTTCTGCACTCAGTACCAGTGAAGACATTGCTCAAGCCACCGTCAAATTTTTAAGTAAAGAGAAGGGGATAGTCAGTGCGATCGCGCTATACCAACTGCAGTGGCAATGGGCGACGCAGCACCCTGATTTCCCCGTTGCAGCAATTGAACTACCACAGCCTCTTTCGACTGATAGCACATCAACCTTGGTGCAAGATGAGCAGATCAATGCCTTCACCTTGGTGGATCGTGGGACAACCCTTGGGGCTATTTATTTCCTACGTTATCCCCATGACCGCTTCGCATCGCCAGAGGCTTTGCGGCGTGAATCTAAAATCGCACCTTGGGTACGCTCTCTTCTGACCCTCTCGTTAGCAAGGGCACATGCGCATCGCACCTTGGCCAATGTGGAAGCGGAAAAACAGCTGGAAAGTACGCGCACAACGTTACTCGCGTCTGTCTCACACGATCTAAAAACGCCGCTTGGCGCGATCATTGGCTCTGCTACCACTTTAACCGATCCGAGTCTTCACCTCTCGACGGAAACCCAGCAAGAGCTGCTGACGTCAATTGCTGAGCAAGGCGAGCGGTTAAATCGCAGTTTGACCAAACTGCTCGATATCACCCGCTATACGGCATCCGCGCTAGTACCCAAGTTAGATTGGGTTGAGCCGGAGGAATTGATTGGAACGGTGCTTAGTCGTTTAGCACCGCGATTAACCCATCACAAAGTACAGATTGAGAGTCAACCGATGTTGGTTGAGCTTGATAGCTTACTGATTGAACAGGTGCTGATTAACTTAGTGGAAAATGCCGCGAAATATACACCTAGAGGTAGCGAAATTGAGATCGCTTGTGCTTATCAAGATCAGCAGTTTACGCTGGCGGTAATGGATAACGGCGCGGGCATCCCCGATGAGGCATTACCTAGAATTTTTGACCGGTTTTATCGTGTGGAAGGCAATCATGCTGATGGAACGGGGCTTGGCTTGGCGATTTGCCAAGTGATTGTTGCGGCTCACCAAGGTTCGATTCGGGTACATAATCGAGAGTCTGGGGGCGCATGTTTTACGGTGACGATTCCTTGCCGCCAATACAATTTAAAGGAACTGTATGAACAGTGAAATTAAGATCCTCATTATTGAAGACGAAGCGCCAATTCAACGGTTTTTGACTGTGCTTATTTCTGGTTATGAGTATCAAGTGAAAGTGGCCAGCACGGCAGAGCAAGGGCTGCATCTGGTGGCGAATTGGAACCCGCATTTGATCCTGTTGGACTTAGGTTTGCCAGATCAAGACGGCATCAGTTTGACGAGAGAACTGCGAGCATGGACGCAAACCCCAATCATGGTGATTTCTGCCCGAGAAAAAGAAGCGGATAAAGTGCAAGCTCTGGATGCCGGGGCGAACGACTATTTGACTAAACCCTTTGGCAGTGAAGAGCTGATGGCTCGTATTCGGGTGGCGCTGCGTTTAGCGCCGAGCACCGAAAGTGTAGAGCAAACTCGTTTTGAATTGGGGGATCTGGTGTTGGATCTTGTGTTAAAGCAAGTCACCAAGGCTGGAGAGCCAGTAAAACTGACCAAAACCGAATACAACATTTTGAAATTGCTAGCAAAAAATATGGGTAAGGTGCTCACACACAAGCAGATCTTAAAAGAAGTGTGGGGCGGCAATTATGTCGAGCATCATCACTATGTGCGCATTCATGTCGCGCAGTTACGCCATAAAGTGGAAGACAATCCCGCGCAACCGCGCTTCATCCTGACTGAAAATGGGGTCGGTTACCGTTTAGTGGATAAATAGGCACGTAAAATAAAACTATCTTTATAAAATCTATACAGATGTATGCCTTATCCATACAACCGATTTATACAGGGTTCGCTACACTGCTTCACAGGTTAAGGACAGGTAAGGCGTGAACTTTTAGTGGGATTGTTTACGTGCACTTTGCATGGTCTGAAATCTACTTGGTAAACACACATTGTAAAAAGCAGAGGACAACATGGGTGGAATCAGTGTGGGTAAGCTCTTAATCTTGGGGTGTATTGTTGCGCTGGTTTTCGGCACTAAGAAATTGCGAACCATAGGTGAAGATGCGGGTTATGCAATTCGTTCTTTTCAAAAAGCGTTACGCGGTGACGAAGTGACGACTCAGTCATCCACGACCGAGGAATCTGTCGACAGCTTCGCTATTGAGCAAGAGCCGTCCCATTCTTCTGATTCTCAGCGCCACTCATAATGTTCCCATTCTCAATACCATCGCATTTGCGGGGCTCTTATGAGCCCCTTTTTTATGTTTAATGTTCACTCAGAAACTTATCTTGCTTGTCAAGCCGCACGGTACTTAGTGCGGCTTGACACATTTTCAGTCTTCTATCCGGACTTTCACTTTTCGATCACGTTTTTTGATGATGCTGCTGGTTAGGAGTGTCAGTATGGCCAGCGCTAGAGTCAATACCGGGGCAATCATGAGTAGCTTGGTTGCCAGCTGTTCTAACTTCGTGGGTAACATCGAAATTCCAAAACCTGCCCCTACTAAAGATACAATCCAAAATAGAGCGCTGATGGCTGACGCTGAAATAAATTGAAGCGGCTTAACCCCGTTACGCCACCCCATCACCATCGGCAATAAAGATCGTACCACGGGGAAGAAACGACCGAAGAACAAAGCAATCAAACCGTAACGGCGCATTAGCTTATCAGTGGTTTTTAATTGCTTATCAGGAACCTTGGCTAGCCAGCGGTTAATAATGTTCCAATGTTTGAGTTGGGCTCCTTGATAAAAGGCAATCAAACTACCTAACCATCCAGCCATACATAAAGTTATGAGCACCCAATGCAACTGTAAAATACCAGCTGCGGCAAGTGAGCCGCTCAGGATGATGACACTGTCGCATGGCAATGGTGCCGCTGGTAAAAAGCCACTTTCCAAAAAAATCAGCAAACCTAAACAGAGGTATAGCAGCAGTAAATTCACCTGTTGTAGGGCGAAAACATCATGGTGCCAGAGCGCACTAAAAATAGAGAGTATGGAATCCAAACGGAGATCCTCTTTAATGTGAAGGTGTAAACGTCCAACATGAGTAATAACAAAGAGAGTGCATGTTCAGCTTCGGCAGAGAAACTCTGACGGTCGATGTTCAACGCATTGACGACTTGTTATAACAACTCATTGAGAATAAAAGAGAAAAGAGGAGGGTTAAGCGTGAGCGTAACGAGAGTACAGGTTTGTGAATAACCAGGCTTTTCGAGCATAGGTTAGTGTTGTCCGGTTCAGTAAAGCAACGTTATCGATATGAATGCTTTGGCTTAGAGCGAAACGAATAGAATCGTATGCTGCATTAGGGAGAGAAGACAGCGGAGATTCTTCTTTTTCTTCCGGCTCACAACTTAGTAGTAAACGATGCCCTTGGAGGCGAGTGGGCAACATAGCCAGTTTAGCAACGGTGTGATGCGTTTGATGCTGTAGCTGGTTATCGAAGTGAGATGCTGAGGAAAAAGGCGTATCAGCATTATGCAGCAAAGACGCTGCACAGAGCAGAATAAAACTCAACAGTGACGCCGCAGTTTGAAACATGGGTGATTCACCTCAATAACACATAGGGCGAGTATGCGGCGTCTTCCCCTTAGTGTAAAGAATCAAGTTCTCTTTGGCGTTGATTGTCGAGAACTCAAGCCTCAATGCTGGCATTAATGTGCATTAGCAACTTTCGCTGATTGTGCAATCCCTTCGGGCAATGCTAGGTAATAGCCTTGGTACATATGAACATTGAGTTTTTGCATGGCGGCTAATTGTTCCGCTGTTTCAATCCCCTCAACCACGGTATGTGCACCGGTACTGTTGGCTAATTGGAGGCCAGCAAGTAAACCGCAGCAATTTCCCGCCATAAAATCGAGCAGTAACTGCCTATCTAATTTAATGATGTTAGGCCGCAGCATGGCAACACGTGCTGGCGTTGAAGCTTTGCAGCCAAAATCGTCAATTGCAATTTGAAAACCACTCGCGGCAAGTCTTTCCGTGGCTATCTGTAACATATTTTCATCGCCAGACTCCACTTCAACCAACTCCATTACGATGCGTTGGTGTGGAATCGCGAGTTCTGCCAGTCGTGTCGCCAATAGTGTGGTACTGATATTGCAATAAGCAAATTGTTCACCAGCAACGGGAAGCACATTGAGGAATAAGCGAGCATCTCGATAAGGAGAAAGGCTAAAATTGCGGATATGAATGGCGCGGCTAAGTCGTTCCACATTCAACTTATCATCAGCAGCAAAGGTATCAGAATGGAAAAATAGGTCGGGTCTTATCTGAGTGTGTTGCTGAGTGAATATACGAACAAGCGCTTCAGCTCCGACGATTTGATGTTGTTTATCAAAAATGGGTTGAAACACACTACGTAGTGTTAGCCCGTTATACTTCGCATAATATTCTCCGTCTTCATCGTAATGGATGCAGTCGAGAAATTGTTGTTTATCAGTCAGAACCATACAAATTGAGCATCCTTGGGTAAAAACAGCGCAACGCTTCCCTGAAGTAATACTTTTGACGTGCGCCATATTATTGGCGAAACGTCTAGCCTGTCAAATAGGAAGTCACACAATAGCATGAGGTGTGATGACGGTTTTTTGCGTTAAATTAAGCTTTGCTTCGTCTCAATCAAAAGTGCTTTCTTTTAAGCAATACCTTAAATTACATTACCTTAGGGATGGATGATGAAGATCACATAAATATTCATCAAGAATGCATCTAGCATTCATATTGCGGTGCTCAATGAATGTGCTTGTATACTATGCGCAAAAAGGTTTTATAAATATCGACACACTTCACTATTTCAAAAAACAACAAAGTGAGAAAACCCCGCAATACCTTTAAAGCAAACGATTAACTCCACTGTAAGACCGCATAAAATTGAACATATTTACGCACTAACTGTTGATTTTTAGAACGCTTAAGAGGGTGTGCAAACTTAATATAGCAGGGGCTTATGTGGTAGTAGTGTTCTAATGTGTGTGTTAACTGTGAGTCACTTTCCTGTAGCGCAATACCTTGTGCGTGATATTCATCTATCTCATCGGGTAAATGCCCTGTCCACCAATGGAGTAATTCTCGGCTTTTTTGGCTACGTCCCATCCAGTGATCACTCAGTAATAAAAGTAAATCATTGGGTTGCATTGCATAAGCATATTCTTGTTTCCACTGGCTAATATCACGCATTAGCTTTGCTCGGCAGGCTTTACCCGCACTCATGAGATGATGGGTGAGGATCCATACGGTACCCGCATCACTAGAAACTCGGAAATGATGGGGAAGATCGCGTTGAAAAGTCGATTCGATAGGCGCGTATTCACAGGGGTGACCAAATTCACTAAGCGTTCGGGCAAGACGTCTTGCAAAGGCTAAACCTAAATGGTGTTCACTCATTCCTTGATTGTGAATGGTCGGATAGTGCTTCTCGCATAATCTGAGGCAATCGACCTGAAATTCATTCACACTTTGCGTAACGATGTCCAATAGCAAGATGCTGTTCTCCTTAACAAAAGCTAAGCAAGATTATCACAGTTGTATTTTGTCACTAGCAGTAAACGGCGACTTCTTGATCTCTAGCGCTTTTCTCACCCACAAACTTTTAGCGTGGTTATCATGCTCCTCATTTTTTCTAAGTCACATCCTGTTACAACTCTGTTAGGGTCATTGTGTGGTTGAAAACACTAGGAAGGATGGATTCAAACCTTACTGGCACAAGGCTAGTTCTCGGTTTCAGAAAAGTTCGTTCTAAATTTTTGATGTACTTCTTCAGTCTGTTTGACTATTCGCAGCGTAAAATTTAGTAAATACTCTTTCGTGAATAGTTATTAACCAATAGGCTACATGCTTGTAACCAAATTCTTATAAGAGCATTCATGCGATGAAAAATTCAAACAATCCACACTATAACGGGCTTGCACGTAGTATCCATTGGATTTCTGCATTGATCATTGTTGGTCTGTTTGCGCTAGGTACCTGGATGGTGGACCTCTCTTATTACAGTGAGTGGTATCGTACGGCACCGCACTGGCATAAGTCGGTAGGCTTGCTACTTGGGGGATTAACGCTTTTTCGTCTGATTTGGAAAGTGCTCTCTTCATCACCGAAAATTGAAGGTGCGCGCTGGGAAATCGTAACGGCTAAAAGTGCTCATCACTTGATGTACGTCGGACTGTTTGTCCTTTTTGTTTCTGGGTATCTCATCTCAACAGAAGATGGTCGAGGTATTGAAGTTTTTGATTGGTTTACCGTACCGGGGGCGGGTGCGCTATTTGAAAACCAAGCAGATGTTGCTGGAGAGATCCACTTCTACACCGCTTGGGGTTTAATTACGATTGCAGTCTTGCATGCTTTGGCTGCTCTCAAACACCATTTCATTAATCGTGATAATACGTTACGCAAAATGCTGACAGGAGCATCAAAATGAAAAAAACACTAATGGCAGTGGGTCTTGCTGCAGTCATGTCCATTCCGTTTACAGCGAATGCTGCTGATTATGTGATTGATACGAAAGGTGCTCATGCATCCATCAACTTTAAAGTCAGTCATTTAGGTTTTAGTTTTACTAAAGGACGTTTCAATAAGTTTGATGGCGAATTTTCTTATGACCCAGCCAATATTGCGGCTTCAAGTGTCATGGTAAATGTGGATACCAGAAGTTTGGATTCAAACCATGCGGAACGTGATAAGCATATTCGCAGTTCAGACTTTATTGATGCTTCTAAGTACACCACGGCAACCTTTAAAAGTACCGAAGTTGTTGACAAGGGAAATGGTCAGTTGGATGTCAAAGGTGACTTAACACTGCATGGTCAGACTAAGCCCATCGTGATTAATGCGGAGTTTATTGGTGCAGGGCAAGACCCTTGGGGTGGTCAACGTGCTGGTTTCATGGGTACAACACGTTTGGAATTGAAAGATTTTGGTATTCAAGTCATGGGGACATCAAGCTACGTTGATATGGAGTTGTATGTAGAAGGTGTTCAGAAATAGTTATTTTACTCTTAACTCACTGATGGCTCAGGTGAGATGAGTAAAAAGCCCCCTAGTAAACTAGGGGGCTTGCTTTTGGTTAAGCGACTTATTTCCTAACCAAAATGAGGGGGAAGATTAAGCGCGAGCGAGCTCTTTCTCTTTGACAATCTGCATACGTTCACCGTAGATAGGACGAAGCGCTGCAAGTACATCGTTACGTTCCAATACACCGACAAACTGACCATCTTGCAGAACAGGCAATACATGAGGTTTGTTGACTTTCATGCTTTTTGCACGTTCTTCCAATGAGAGTGAATTAAAGCGAGTGGCAATGCCCATATTCGTCGTTGGGAAGAGTTGTTCTTTATCGATACAGAAGAATTCCGCGACATCAACCAACTTGTCATTAATATCAATGGCGATCACATCACGTGACATTAAATCTACGACTTTTTGATCTTTGCTTGGCAGGTAGTCTTGGCACCACAAATCCACCATCACATCATGAGTGGAGAGAACGCCAACCAAACGGCCTTGAACATCAACAACAGGAGCCGCAGATAAATGATGGTCGAGTAGAGTGTCGATTGCGGCAGGCGTTGTCATATCAACACTGAGAGTAACAGGTTGAGTATTCATCATATCTTTTACTGTAATTGTGCTTTTCATAATAATTTCCTTGACTGACGTAAGTGCTTGAGTTTCTGTAATCGTTGCAACATTTGCGGCTTTTAACTGTGGACGACGATAAATGCTCCAGTTCGCTAGCCCCACGAGGACTGCACCACCGACAATGTTACCTAACGTGACAGGGATTAAATTGGCAGTAACAAATTGGGTGACATTTAAATCGCTGTATTGGCTTGCTGAAACACCCACTTGCTGCCAAAAGCTATCTGGTGCGAAGTTTTGAATAACAATGCCCAGAGGCACCATAAACATGTTGGCAACGCAGTGTTCAAAACCACTGGAGACAAACATAGCGACAGGCATGATGGTCATGGCAGCCTTGGTCATGGCATTAGCAGAACTAAAGGTCAGCCAAATGGCCAAACACACTAAAAGGTTACAAAGGATCCCCAACGCAAAGGCTTGTACCACGGTATGGTGCAGTTTGTGCTGTGCGATATTCAGTGCATTTAATCCCCATTGACCATTATCTAGCTGGTAAAGGCCGGCCGCAGTGACCAACAGCAGGAGAAAAATGGCACCGATAAAGTTACCGACATACACTTTGCCCCAGATCGACAACATTTTGCCGAAACTGATTTCGCGGTTAGCCCATGAAATGCTGGACAACACAGAGCTCGTGAACAACTCGCCACCACAGATGACGATCAAAATCAGCCCCATACTGAATGCCACACCACCCGCTAGGCGGCTTAACCCCCAACCAGCAGATGCACTGCCTGTTGTGACCGTGATATAAAACAGAAAAGCCAGACCGATAAACGCCCCCGCCATTACAGAAAGACCTAAAATCATTCCGCTGGTTTTTTTGGCTTTGCTCAGCGCAAATTTTTCTGCTTCAGCCATCATTTCTGTAGGTGAAAAGCAGTTTTGATTTTTAGAGTAGGCTGCAGACATATTCGCTCCCCAAACTCAGTTTCATGTTTACCTCCGTTTAATAAACAACACCTGATGCGTTGCTACGGCCTTAGGTTAGGGGGAGGGACTAGTAAAGGTAAAATTGATAATTTTTAAAAACCTCATCAATTATGTTGATAAGGAAAAAGGGAGGCGTAAAATGAAACCGCTTGCTCATGTCGAGCAAAACGATCAATGAAAATAATAGGATAGGTAGTGCGATATTCATTAAAGCAATTAGCGGTATTTGATGCTGTTGCCGATTGTGGCAGCGTGAGTCAGGCAGCCGATAAACTGGCGCTCACCCAATCCGCTACTAGCATGTCTTTAGCTCAGTTGGAAAAAATGTTAGGGCGCCCGCTGTTTGAGAGACAAGGCAAACAGATGGCATTAACGCATTGGGGTATGTGGCTTCGCCCCAAAGCAAAACGCTTACTACAAGATGCACAGCAGATTGAGATGGGATTTTATGATCAACATCTGCTCAGTGGAGAAATTCGCTTAGGAGCAAGCCAAACACCCGCGGAACACTTAGTGCCAGATCTTATCAGCATTATTGATAGTGACTTCCCAGAGATCCGGATTTCATTAGGTGTGAAGAGTACCAAAGGGGTGATTGAAGGTGTTCTCGACTATAAATATGACCTTGGCATCATTGAAGGACGTTGTGATGATAACCGCATCTACCAAGAAGTGTGGTGCCGAGACCATTTAACGATAGTGGCTTCTGCTCATCATCCGTTTGCCAAACGTGAATCTGTCAGTTTGGCTCAACTTGAGCAGGCGAAATGGGTACTGCGTGAACAAGGCGCAGGCACTCGCAATATTTTTGATAGTGTGATTCATCCATTAATTGCTGACCTAGATGTATGGCGTGAATATGAACACGTACCTGTGCTGCGCACCTTGGTGGCTAATGGACCTTATTTGACCTGTTTACCTTATCTGGATGTGGAACGCTTTATCGAAAGTGGATTGCTGGTTGCGTTGAATGTTCCTGAGCTCAATATGGAGCGTACGCTTTCATTTATCTGGCGTGCCGACATGGAAGAGAACCCGCTAGCGGAGTGTATTAAACGTGAAGGGCTGCGGATGATGAAAGGAAAACCCAGTGTCTTATAGGTACTATCATATTTCCTGAATCTGTTGATTTATCGGTTGCGTCACCAAATGAATGTATATTGTATTTATGTATACATTTTATTGTGACAAAGTTCACTTGATGCGGTGCGAGATTCCGTTAGCATGACGCCTTAATCACCAACGCTGGACTTGTTCAGTATTTTTGAGGCGGGTATGAGCACACTGTTTGCAATTGCATTGACTACTGGGATCCTTTCTGGGGTTTGGGGATGGGTCGCGGTCTCCCTTGGCTTACTCTCTTGGGCTGGCTTCTTAGGATGCACGAGTTATTTCGCATCACCGAAAGAGGGTCTAAAAGGACTAGGGCAAAGTCTGCTGACGAACCTTAGTGGTGTTTTTTGGGCAATGCTCATTATTCACGCTAGCCAGTGGGTTGGTGTTGAAATTATCGGTTACGTTGTGACGGCCATCGTGGCCTTCATCATGTGTATTCAAGCTCAAAAATCATGGTTGGCTTACATCCCAGGAACTTTTATTGGCTGTTGTGCAACCTTTGCGGCGGCAGGCGACTGGCAATTAGTCGTTCCTTCTTTGATGCTCGGCGGTGTGTTTGGGTATTTAATGAAAGCGAGTGGGCTTTGGTTATACCAAAAGTCGAATCAATCTTGCTCTGCATCAGCAAAAAACGAGGTGGCGGCCGAAATGGCGTCTCGTTAAAGTAAATCCCCCAGATGATATCGACAATTTGACACTTCAACAGGTTAGGGAAAACGGTTTGAGTCTTGATAAAGGTATTATCATTCGTATCAATAAATGATTGGATACCGCCACACCCTAAAGGTGTGGCTTTTTTGTTATTTGGCCACGATAAACTTAGGTTGGGACTGAGTCTAGGTTGGGACTGAGTAATGTTAAGTATTGCCATTTGCCATGGTGATGACGCGTTTTAGCGTCCAGCGCAAAAGTACGGGAATGCATTCCATTCCGTTCATCTCGCAATGAGAGACAATCGCCAAGGCGAGATCGGGTTTGGCATGTTTTTTCAGAACTTTGGAAACCACTTTTTTGGCCGGAATCGGGTGATCGTGGGGGATTTTGGCCAACTCTTTAAAGAAATATTCAAAGCCATGTGTATATAGAAAGTGTTCAATATCGCGATCCGGTAATTCGGTTAATCGATGTCGTTCTTGGTCATGCCCCAGTAAGCTGCGTACCGTCGCCGAGTATTTTTTACCGGCAGGATCGCCATCGGTGACGACATGCCAATCAATTCCAAATGCACGAGCGACTTTGATCAATGATTTCAGTCCTGATTGGGCAAATTCAACTATCTGGACACCTTCTGCCGCAAGGTTATAGCCACATTGGCGAGCCAACTCATTAAACAACCAAACTTCGGTTTCACCCTCAACCAATAACCAGCAACGGGCGAAGAGAGCTCCTGAACGGTGAAAGCGGATATGGAACCCAATTTTACGTAATTCATCACGACTTAGACTGCGTTGTGACACTCGGGTTGCAATGGTGCGATCCGATTTTCTCACCAAGCGTCGAATCGAGTGTAATGGCACTGCGCCTAATAAATCTCCGCTGTTAGTGGTTAAAATTTTCTGCATGGGTAATAAATCGAGAAAGCTCCAAGCACGTGCAAGGTGGGTTGGGTGTAAGCGACCTTCAGGATCTTCAATGATCAAAATCGGTCGTGCACAGCGTCTAAGTTCTTTCGGGCCTTTACCTTGTAAGTAGGCATTTAATAAACCCAGTAATAACAGCTTGGTTTGTTTGTTCTTTGTTTCATGAACAATTTGGCTGAGCGTCTTTTCATTGGGTGAGGCAGAATAAAGCAAGCTATCCCGCTCACGACGCGGATTCTTACGGGTTTGACTTTTGAACGAGAAGTAGTGCTCTACCAAGGAGTTCATCGCGCTAAGACTACTGCGGATCTCACCTTTATTGACATGTCCGGGCGTTGCCATGAGGCGTCGCCAAGTATTGCTGATCCGCTTTTCAACTCGTGCATTCTTACCGTTGCCATTTTGAATGTTTTTCTCAAAACGCCGTGAGTCTTTTAAACGGATCACGGGGTGCAAACTCATCAACTCCTGCGCCAGTTTTTCAGAGTGATGGAGTGGTAATGGATTTCCAGCTAAATCTAAAAAGGCGAATTGGGTGCTGATATCGTATTTAATTCGTGAAGCGCTGATGCGATAAATGATTTTTTGCGCGCCTTGCTCATCGGTTTGCCAAATGGGTTTGAGTTTTCTGTAGCGGCCGGCTTTCGGCTCATAGTGATCGGCGGCTTGAAAAATCAAGATAATCTGCAAATCCTGAGTTTGAGGATCGGCAATCGAATAATCGACGTGGAAATCTTGTAACGTAAATTGGTAAAGAGAACCATCAGCAGGCAAAACCACAGATAACGCATCTAACAACGAGGATTTACCCCAAGTGTTTTCGCCAATAAGGGTCGTTATTTCATCAAAGGTTAGTGATAGTCGGCGGATGCCACGAAAGCCAGCGATTTCAATTCGCTCTAAATGCATAGGCTGCTCCTTAGAATGCTCACCAGAGTGAAAAATAAGCTCAAGTGAGTTTTCTTTAAGAATAAAGGAAAAAACCAATATAAGCAGGGTGTTAAGCTTGGGTTTTCCGATGAGAGGTCACACTTTTGTGATGAAGCACCGAAAGAAAATGTGACACAGGTAATTTTGAGTCACTAAAATTTCAGAGAGGTTTCATAAAAGTCACGATTCTGTCATGATCGGCGAGCTAGGATAGGAGTGGATAAGAGAGAAGACGTATGCCTATGAGAAGAACAAATCAGCCAGCGTCGATCACGTTGGCACACATTAATGACACCCATTCCTACTTTGAACCCACCTCGTTACAACTGACGCTTGAACATGAAGCGGATACGCTAAAACCGTTTGTCAGTGCTGGTGGCTTCGCACGAATAGCAACCCGTGTCGCACAGTTACGTGATGATGCACTGCGTATGCAGCGAGAATTCCTGTTTTTGCATGCAGGTGATTGCTTTCAAGGTACCTTGTATTTCTCGCTGTTCAAAGGCAAAGCCAATGCCGACATGCTCAACGCCCTAAAATTGGATGCAATGGCGGTCGGTAATCATGAACTGGATATGGGAAATTATCCGGTTGCTCAGTTTGCCCAGCGTATCCAGTTTCCATTATTAGCCGGCAACTGGGATCTCTCACATGAGCGCGAGAGTAAATCACTGCGTCTGGCAACCAATCCGAAGGTTTACAGTTTTAACGCAGCTCAAGGGCATGCTCGCTGGATCGAAAAAGAGGCAAAAGGGGAGAAGATTGCCATCTTTGGCCTTTCGATTGATAAAATGGCCGATATTGCTAACCCTGACAGTGATACTCCTTTCGTTAACGCAGTGGCTACGGCCAAAGCCACCGTATCAGCCATTCATCGGCAAGGTATCAATAAAATTGTGTTACTGAGCCATCTTGGCTATGAAGGTGATATCGCGCTTGCAGAACAAGTCACAGGGATCAGCGTGATCGTCGGTGGTCATAGCCATGTCTTGCAGGGAGATTTTTCTGCACTCGGGATTGGCAGCCAAGACGAATATGGCTTGAAGATCAATAACACCTATATTGTTCAGGCGGGCTTTTATGCGCTCACACTCGGCCATTGCCAAATTGATTTTGCTGCTGATGGAGAAGTGACACGATTTGAGGGCCGTAACGAGCTATTACTGGGACGACGCATGTTTGTCGATGCAAGTATGAGCCAAGAACAAATCAGTGTGCGCTACAGCCAAGCACGCGATGAAGTGGATAACCATCCAAATGTCGTGGTCTGTAAGAAAGATCCGCTATTGCACAAATTGCTACAGGAAAAATACATTCCAAGAGTTCGCCAGCTACAGCAACAAATCATTGCACAGGCGGATCGCACGCTGCGCCATATCCGAATTCCGGATACTGAAGGAGGCAGTGAAATAGCTCCGCTGGTAGCTAAAGCGTTTGTACATGCACTGAATAAGCGAGGTTTGGACGTTCAGTTCGCGATTCATAATGCCGGCGGTGTACGAACGTCTATTTTGCCGGGATCGATTTCGGTTGCCGATGTGGCAGGAAAACTTTTGCCTTTTGCCGTGCCGATTGGGGTTTACCAAGTCACAGGGCGGGTTATTGCTCGTGCACTTGAGGGCGCGATCAACAATGCATTAAGCAATGGTGTAGAAGGGACAGGATCGGGCAGTTATCCGTATTGTCATCAGTTACGCTACCAATATCAGGCGCATAAACCACTTGGTCAACGTATTGCACAACTGCAGATTTGCTTAGAAGGAAAATGGCAGTCTGTCGATTTTGACCGCTCATATTGCGGGACTTCTTCGGCTTATACCATGAAAGGCAAAGAAGGTTATGATGCTTTGCTGGAAATGGAGGGGGAAGGTATGGTCACGCAGATCTCCATGGCCGATGCCTTTATTGAACTGCTTTCTGATTGTCCTGATTTGCTCACGACACACTCCAATAATCTTTGTGAATGCCATCATTAAGATTGATATCGAACATCACCGCATAAGAGAGTATTGAGAACCAATAATTGGCATATAGCTTGCAAAGTTCTGTTTAGTTTCTGCTCAATTCTGCCGAGCAAAAAGGGGGAGAACATGTTAAGTAAAGATTGGTTCGATACATTAGTGGTGGTGGCTTGGGTTGGCGTATGGTCAGCTCTAATTTATCTATTACCCTTTGCCGGTGTTTAGATATTCCCCAGTATTGAATTACCGTGTCTGCTGCAATTCAATACTGGGTAGCCACACATAGAAGGAGCCTTTATTACGGCTCCTTTTTCTTCATCCGCTCATAGACATCGTTTTAGCGCAGGCATAAAATGGCGCTGTTTTGGGGAGTAGTCGCCTTAGGTTTATTTGTCGTCATCACGTTGAGATTGACTCAACCGGCAAATATAAGCTCTGAATCCAACTTCAATGCTTCGACGAGACCAACGCATTCAATGCTGCATTTATTGCAGTGCTTATTGGTATGCGGAAGGTCTTGAGGTTTGGCGACTATCTAAGATCTTCCGTTTTCGGAGGAAATATGTCCCCAATGACTTATCTGGGCTTCGGCCTACTTACCTTAACTCTCGTGGCTGTTGATTTGTGGCAAACCCGTGGAGGAAAAGTCACGATCAAAAATGCGGCTATCTGGAGTCTTTTCTGGTTTCTTCTGGCATTTGTTTTTGCCGTAAGCCTTTGCTACGGTTGGCATTGGTATGCACCGCACAGCACTTACAGCGCAGAAAAAGCCACAATCTCCTTTATTACCGGTTACTTGCTCGAAAAATCATTGAGTGTTGATAACTTATTTGTTTTTGCGATTATTTTTCATCAATACTCCGTGCCGGAGCACTTGCGTCCGCGTGCGCTCTTATGGGGCGTGGTTGGTGCTTTGGTTTTACGTGCCATCATGATTGCCGTAGGGGCTCAGCTACTCAGCCAATACCATTGGATTTTATATGTGTTTGCTCTGTTCCTGATTTGGACAGGGATCCAATTAGCGCGAGACAAAGGTGAAGAGGCCATCAATCCATTGCCTGAGCGATTGATTCGTCGCTGGTTTAAAGTGACAGAAGAGTATCAAGGCAATCGGCTTATCACCAAACAGAAAGGCCACTGGTGGGTGACACCTATGTTTATAGTGATTGGTGTTATCGCATTTATGGATGTGATGTTTGCACTGGACTCGATCCCCGCGATTTTTGCGGTGACACAAGAGCCATTTTTAGTTCTGGCAGCAAACGTATTTGCTCTATTAGGTTTGCGATCTCTGTATTTTGTGCTGCAGGGGATGATGGATAAATTTTTCTATCTTAAACCGGCATTAGCTTTCATTATGATGTTTATTGGTGTGAAGATGATGTTAGTCGGTTCTCCTTGGGCAATACCAACCCCTGTTTCCTTGTGTGTTTTGTTGATCACGATGAGCGTGGCGGTGATTGCTTCATTAGTCCGTCAAAAAGGACAAAGTAAAGCCGTCATTGGGAAAAATTTATAATAAACAGCACTCTCTCCTTACTTACCCATGTAGGGAGAGAGAGTCATTTAGTAAAAAAACACAGTAAATGGTTTGTTAAATTATTTGAGTGCAAAAATAGTAATCAAATAATTATGCTCTGAAAGTGCTTGGTTTTTGATCTTTTTGGTTTTGAATTGCATATCTAATTCGATGTTTGTTAATGCCTTGTTTCATTACTTTAACTTATTCGAATATATAAAATTAGTCATTTTCTAACCGTTAAGTGATTGACTAATATTCACATCAACAAAGTAAGTGACCGATTCAAGAGAGGCTAACATGGCTCATGCAATGCAAATGGGAACAATGACTGTCCCAACCTCTAAGGATAAAAAAACCTATACGGTTAACTTCAAAGGATTGATTGCTCATCTGTTTGACATTTTGTTTGTAGATAATGAACCACGTCATTACTACACCGCTGAAATGTCAGCACACATCCAAAAAGATGTGGGTTTATACCGTTAAGCACACAAAAATCGAATTTGAAAAGTCGGCAAATTGCCGACTTTTTTGTTTTTAATTTTGGTTGATGACGTCACCAGATGCTGCAAATAAAGAAAAAGCGCCAACAGCGCTTTTTCTTTATTCATCTCGTTCGAACACTCAATGGTTCATTCGTGATTATTTTTTACGGCAGTACTCAGCAATGATATACATGCTCTGGCCGTTGACTTTGCCTTGAATATGCTTTGGATCTTCAGTCAGGGCGATGCCACGTACAGCAGTACCTTGCTTGATCACCATGCTTGAGCCTTTTACTGGCAGATCTTTGATGACAGTAACATCGTCACCTTTTTTCAGTTCAACACCGTTCACGTCACGTGGCTTCTCTGCATCATCATCCATGCCGATTTCTGCCCATTTAGCAGTCTCTTCATCCAGATACATCATATCCAGCAGATCACGAGCCCAAGTTTCTGTTTCAGAAAGGCGTTTGAGCTGGCGCCATGCTTGAACCTGAACAGGTTGTACTTGGCTCCACATGCTGTCATTTAAACAACGCCAGTGATTTACATCCACTGTCTCTGGGTTTTCGATTTGTCCTTTACAGGTGTCACACAGCATCACAGCGTGATCAACAGTGACTAAGGCATGCGGAGCAACCACAAAAGGAGAAAGAGGAGCTGATGCAGCGCATAACTCGCATTGTGATTGACAGCGTTCAAGTAAAGTTGCTTCAGTAGACATAAGTACCCACCTTGTAAATAAATGTAAGCGCGTATTATCCATTTTAAGCTCAAGATTTAAAGGGATAATCGGTAAATTCATCGAAATCACAGCTTTTCTTTAGCAATAGGCGGAGCTAAAAATGGGAAATTTCTGCCTCTTTTCAAGGCTTTCGTTATAATGCGGCATCTTTATAGCGACCATCGGATTGAAACTTGGAACTGCTTCGCATTGATTATTTAGGCAAACCATTACGACTTGAAGGGTCGATGGCAGGATGGCAACAACTGTTTTGGAATGACATTTTGGTAGCACAACGTGCTGCTCAGGAGGGCAATGACGGCGAGATTCTGCATCATTTCCAACTGACGCAAGGGGAAACCGTTCTGGATTGTTGTGTTGCGCTCCAATTGACTTGGCAACCATTTGAATTGCGTTACCAAACTTTGCTCAATGGTGACGTTATTTCGCAAGGTGTGCGTAGTGAAAAAGACATTGAGCGCCAAACGCCACATGAAGCGCCAAAAGTGGAACGAAGATTGAGCGTGGTCGGATTGGCTTCGTTGGCGATGAAAGCGCTCAAGAGTGCCAAGATGGTTAAAGTGGTGATGGCTTCCGCCAGTCTTGCGGCGTATTCATGGTTATTTTCATTTCAATTTGCTCTCGCGTTGATCGGCTGCCTCGTTTTTCATGAGTATGGTCATGTGCGAGCAATGAAGTATTTTGGTATGAAAACCAAAGGGATATATTTGATCCCATTCTTCGGTGGCTTGGCACTCAGTGACGAGAAAATCAATACCCGTTGGCAAGATGTCGTGATCTCAATCATGGGCCCCTGCTTTGGCTTTTTGCTTTCACTGCTTTTTGTCGGAGTGTACTGGGTGACCGATTCCCCGTTTTGGGCTGCTCTTGCCGTGTTCAACGCATTTCTGAATTTGTTTAACTTATTGCCAGTATTACCACTAGATGGTGGTCATGTGTTGAAAAGCGTGAGTTTTTCTATGAACAGTAAGGCGGGTCTGATTGTCTGTGCATTGGCGATCGCGGGGGGGATTGCGCTGAGCTATCGTTTAGGCTTAACCCTATTTGGATTCCTACTTTTGATGGGGACACTCGATATTATTTTTGAGTGGCGTCAACGTCATCATAGTCATTTACTTCCACTTAACCGTTACGCGCAGGTAGTTTCTACCGTTTGGTATTTAGGGTTGGTGTGTGGCTTAATCGGCATCATCATCGGGTTTGCTTCCACGGGAGATACGCTGTTGAGTCTGCCACTACTCATCTTGGGAACTTAGTTTTTGAGTCACGCGATAAGAGCCGAAGCACTAGATTCGGCTCTTATGGTCGAAATCCCCAATCATTACGCTCAAGGCGGATGAGCATTGGGTCATTAACGCCAATCATTATCCCAGTAGTCTCTACCTTCTGGTGCATAGGGTTCATGGCTGGTGACCTTACCGCGCAACTGTTCTAATTGCTGTTCAAGCAGAGTGACGGTTTCTAAATCACCTTCTGAACAAGCAACATAGATTTCTTGTTCAATGGTTTCAATGCGATCACGAATGTTCATCGACTACCTCCTGTGATGGCTCTTGTATGTCAATCATTAGGACATTGCGTTGATGGATTTTTCTCCCATCTAGAACAAGTTTAGTCCAAAGCCATGTTGGTTCGTCATGCAAATGTGACGAGAAAACGATGGTTACTGCTAGGTACGAGTTAACGTTGGGAAAAGATCCCCTTTAAGAGAACTTTTCTTAAAGGGGATAGAAAGGATGAATTAACGATTTTCGAAACGGTTGTAATCGAGTAAGCCAAATTCAATGGGTTGGTCTTGGCGGTACCATTGATGAACTTGATCGCTAAATGCCCAAAATTCGGGGGAACTGCGGCGAATGGCAAAACGATCCAGTAACGCAATATAGTCTTGCTCAGTCTTCATCTGAGCAAGGCGCTGGTAAAGCTCTGGAATTTGATTTTCTTTCAGCTTCAAATACGCCGAAGGGTAACTGCCCACAACACCTCGTACTAAGGTTAAATCATCGTTTTTGGGATCACGATTATTGTGCTCATCGAACAAGCTGGAAATATTGGTATGCGCATTGTTATGGATAAGCGTAAACAGCTGCGACTGGCCATGCTCATTTTCAACCATTAGCATTATCAATTGTGGGATAGGCAGTAAGCCTTCCCCACGTAAATGATCGATCTGGCGTAGTGCAAATTCATTTTCGGCTTTCAAACCTGTCTGGGTAATGGTGTAGCGTTCATTCAGCACAGGTTGTACCTGAGCACGAAGTTTTGTAAACAACTCCAATTTCGGGTTGTCGCTAACATAGTGGACACTGGTTGGTTGATCAAAAGGTTTGACGTTGCGTTGCAAGAAATCTGAAAACTGTACACTTTGGTCTTGGTACCAACTCGATAATTCTTGATGGCGCATATCACGAGGTAGGAGGGCAACAAAATTACTCTCGCCTTCCATACGCAGAAAATCCATAAACATGCGCGTAATGAGCTGATGCCCGAAATTGCCGTAAACATCAAAACCGGCAACAAGTAAGTAATGGATACGTTCGAGTAAGGCATAATCCATTACCCAAGCGGTTTTCGGTGGCTCACCAACCAAACCTTGTACTACTGAAGCACTATCAAAGTGGCGGAAAATGGTGAGTGCTGCATTTGGGTTAGAATCGGAACCATTCCAAATAATATCGGTAGTGAGGTGTGTTCCATTTTTAAACCATTGATTAATGAATGCCGATTTAGCTTCAAGGTAACGGCTTTGTTGCAATGAATAGCGTACCCAATTACTCAAGGGAAGGGCGGTATTCTCCTGCTCCGCGGGCAGTTTTAAGTTATCAACTTGTGAGCGATAAAACTCGTTGACCTCAGGCAGATCGGCTTTATCCGGATCAAGGAAGAATACCCAGAAGCGGTCATTTATCACGTTTAAAGCGAGCTGCCCCCGACAAACTGGCCCTTTAATAAACGCCATCACGGTGTTCTGGGCATTATCCAGTAAGAACTTGAAACGTGCTTTTACAGGTAAATCAATAAATGCAGACATAGGATTAGCCGCAATGTCTGGGGTATAACTTGGTAATTGTGCAACCTGATAGTCAGCATCGATAAACCATGTTTTCCAGTTTGCTATGCGTTGTTGATTGAGCGCAAAGGGCATGTGTGTTTTATCCACAATCGTTTCTTGCTCAGGGATCAGGCGATAGTAAACACGGTCAACCTTTGGATCATCATAAGGACGGCGAGTGGCAATCAGCTTCACAGGCTCACTGGGTGGTGTCGCTGAACGAACCAATTTAAAGAAACGCGGACGTTCTACGGCGATGTCTGAAAAATAGAGATGTGAGAGAAATAAGTGCTCATAGATATAACGTGCAGTGAGCTGATTTTTACGTGCGCTAAAATTCAGTAGAGCTTCATATTCATCGACGAAGGTTTGTTCCTGTTGTGAAAGTGGCAAAGGCTGATTCATGATCGCGCCTTGTTCTAGCCAAGAGAGAAGCGTTGCGTATTCTTTTGCAGATAAGTTCGGCATGCCAAAAGGCATTCCCCAGTTCGGGTTATTTTTCTCAAATTGTTCCATTTCATTGATCGTTGGACAGGTTTGTTCACGATCGATCGAAAAATCAAATCCCGTCAATTGATCTTGTTGAGGTAATGGGTGGCGTTCTTTCTGCATCAATAAACGAGCCATGACACCTGCATCAAGGTTGGCTTGTTGTATTTGCTCTCGTTCATTCAATACGGGGTGAAAACCCGCTTCACGCCATTGTTGAGTGAATTGTGCATCTTCATAAAGACGAGTCGGAGTGGCTGCAGTGAGGCGAGTGCCTTGATAAACCAATGCCTTACTCGCTCCGCGATCAATTCCGTCAACCGAAGTCATTTTTAACTGACAAGGGGCATCGTAGCAGGCATGACAAACAACACAGCGATTATCAATGATCGGTTTCACTTCATTCATGAAATATTGTGCTTGATTTGATTGCAGAGGCACCTGCCGGTTGCGGACATGCTCTGAACCAAACAGTTGGTCATAATTGATGCCTGCGTACATGGCACACCCAGAAAATAGGGTCACGAATAGCAGAAGGAGAGAAGATTTAGAGTTCATGATCACTAAACGAAAAATGAGAATGAGTGAATTAAAGCAAAGGAAGAGGGGAAATGTCCAACTTGTGGCTCTCTCTACTAAGAGAAAAGCAGATAAAAAAGAGCCTGACTAGGTCAGGCTCTGAACAACAAAAAAGTGGCGGGTTATGCGGTTTGTAGTTGTGCTACTTTTTCCGCAGACATCGGCTTTGTGATCAACGCAAGTACAATACAGACTGCCATCATACCTGCAGAAATGGTGTAAGCGAGTGTATAACCACCACCGTGAGTCATTGAGTAGCCGACAACGGCTGCACCAATCGCACCACCAATACCCCATGAGGTATAAAGTACACCATAGTTAGTGCCGTAGTTTTTCAGACCATAGAATTCTGCGGTGATCGATGGGAAAACGGCCAACAAAGTACCATAGCCAATGGCTGCAATCGCGGTACCAATGATCAATGTAAACTCAGAGTCGAATGATGCAAACAGCACCATATTTGCCCCTTGTAGTAAGAACGCGAGAAGCAGAGTACGTACACCACCAATTTTATCGGACAGGATACCCGCTGCAATACGGCCACCAGAGTTAAAAATCGCCAAGATAGAAGCGAGATAAACAGCGTTAGGAAGATTGGCCTGAACGCTGGCGATATTGGTGATGTTGCCGATGATCATCAAACCCACAGAAGCGGCTAGGGCATACATTAGCCATAGCGCATAAAATTGTGGTGTTTTTAGCATCGCTTTCCAGCTTAGATTTGCCGTTTTAGCGACAACCTTAGCTTCTTGACCTGCTTTTAGCTTTGGTTCTGCCGGAATATAACCCGTTGGCGGATTATTGATTGTGCAAGCTAGAGGAACTGCAATCACCAATACACCGACACCCAAGATCATAAAACTGGTTTGGATACCTAAGTGAGTGATCAATGCAGATGTTAGCGGCGCAAGGTAAATGGCAGCCAAACCGAAACCCGCTGCAATCAGACCGTTAACCATCCCTTTTTTACTTGGGTGGAACCATTTCATCGCAGAAGGTGATAGGCAAGCATAACCAAAGCCGATACCTGCACCTGTGATCACGCCAAAAGTGATGTTGAGCATCAGCACAGAAGACGCAAAACCTGAGGCAATCATGCCAAGGCCTGTCAATGTTGTGCCTAGGATCAGGATATTACGAGGACCCATACGATCTTGTAAAATGCCAGCAACTAAAAGGCAGACAGAAAAAGCGATAGTCGCAATAGCATAAGGTGAAGACGCATCGGCTGCGCTCCAGCCAAAGTCTGTTACTAGGGCTTTGTTAAATACGCTCCAGGCATAAAGAATGCCAAGACAAAGGTTGATACAGAAACCCGCCAGCAGAATGCGCATAGCTTTATCAATCTTGCTCATTGTTTGTGATACTCAATAAAAATTAGGATAGACAACCCCATTTACTAGGGTATTTGTTCAAAATAACTTTGCAAAATTCAACTCTTTTGGCAAAGCGCGCGGATTATATCCAATACACTTGTGATTGGAATCACTTTTTTTAGGTCGGCAAAAAATATTTTTTGGGTGTTTCCAGACTGTTGTGTGTCTGGATAAAAAATGTGCTTTTAACTCAAGGCAGCAATCAGTCGTCGTATTGATTATGGTCACTCATTAGCAGCATGAATGTTACTGTTTTGTGCCAAACCATCACGGTGCTATATCGGTTTTGGTGCACTCAAAGAGCTTGGTAAAAATATGGTTAATTTGGTTTTTAACCTCTTCCTAAACCCCAAAAAATCTCTACTATCGCCCGCCCTTTCCATTAGTGTAGAGATAGTATGAAACCGCAAGTATTAAAAATGGCATTGGTTGCCAGTCTAGGTGTAACGTCATTAACAGGTTGTATGGGGCAAATGGCCGCTACAGGTTTAGTGAATAAATTCAACTTAGAAGTTGTCGACAACCGCTATGCACGTGAAGGCTTGTTCTTACTACTTTCACCAGTGTATGGTTTAACCAGTACGGCTGATCTGTTTATTTTCAACTCGATTGAATTTTGGACAGGTAAAAACCCGATTTCAGGTAAATCACCCGCAGTGGTTGATATGCCAGCGAATGCCATCATTAAAGTCAATGGCCAGCTAGATCGCTCACTGACAGAGGCGCCTTTACAAACCAATGTGCTACCTATTGAAAAGGCGACAATGCAACAGCTCGATGAAGGTACTCTGCAAATGGAAGTGACTTACGTTGATGGTTCACGCAAAGTCTTACGTGGAGAGAAAGGGCAAAATGATGTCGCTTTCTACCTTGATGGCGAACTGCTTACTGTAGTGAGCAACCAAGAGCTTAATGCTTATATTCAAGCAAGCCACATTTAACTCGCCCATCTCAAGCCTACTGGCTTGATAGCGCGAATAAGATTAGTATTACCCACGAGCATAAATGACGGTGAGTGGGTAATCCCTAAGTAGTAAATTTCTTTTCAATCAAATGATCTGTTAGGTTTGTAATCAGGCCTACTCACCACCATACTTTCTAGTACCTGCATTCATGGCATACGCGCCCTCCTTATTGTAAGTTAATGAGGATTTTCAAGGATATCATGCGAATGAAGCATCGCTTTTCTCGTCAATTTTTTCTCATTGTGCTGTGCAGCCTCATGGCAATTTCGGTAGGAATGGCCGCTGAACGGCAGACGCTGATCATCACGAATTCCAAAGCATGGAAGCCGTATTCATACCTTGACGATCAAGGTAGACCGTCTGGAATTTTGATCGATTACTGGATCGCTTATGGTCAAGCGAATAAGGTCAATATTGAGTTTAAACTGATGGACTGGGGGGAATCATTACAGGCAGTGAAATCAGGGCAAGCGGATATCCATGCCGGATTAGTTCGTTCACCAGTCCGTTTGCAGTATTTAGATTTTGGAATGCCGTTGCTGGAATTAGACACAGAGCTGTTTGTGCATCAAAGCCTATTAGGGGAAAATCTCAGCGAATTACTCGCTGGGCAACTCGATGTTTCCGTTGGGGTGGTAAAAGGTGGCTTTGAAGAGGAATTTGCTCGACGGCGCTTTCCTGAGCTCACTTTGGTTGAATACCTCGACAATGATCTTATGATGCAAGCTGTGCAAAGAGGAGAACTGGATGCCTTTATTGCAGACTCACAAGTGGCCAATTTTTATATTGTGATAGAGAAAGGGGCGAAAGAGTTTACGCCCGCACAATTTCTGTATTCAGAGCTATTGCGTCCTGCGGTACAAAAAGGCAATGAAAAGTTACTTAAAGAAATCAATCAAGGCTTTAGTAAACTGACGACCGAAGAGAAAAACCGTATTTTGAGTCGTTGGGTCCATATCGAAACCGTCTATCCCCGTTATTTGATCCCAGCTCTCGCCGCTAGCATCGTCATAGCGGCTCTATTTTACACGCTTCAACTTCGCCGAACCGTCCGATTACGAACTCAACAGTTGGAAAATGCAAATCAAAAGCTCACCCATTTAGCGCAAACAGACAGTTTAACTGGGATCCACAATCGTCATTTCTTTTTTAGCCAATTACGTAAAACACAACAAGAGTCAGGAAGCTTAACGTTAATGGTATTTGATATTGATGATTTTAAGGCGATCAATGATACCTACGGTCACGGTATTGGTGATAAAGCGATTTGTCTTGTGGCGGCCAGTGTGCGTGAAATCCTTCCCCCGGAAATGCAATTTGCCAGAATCGGAGGAGAGGAGTTTGCCATTTTGATTCGTGCAAAAAGTGCGGCAGAATCACTTCAATTGGCTGAACGTATCCGCCAACGGATTGCGGAGAAAAAGTTGGTGGTCTCTACCACTGAGTTTGTTTCTTTAACCGTGAGCATCGGTTGTGCATTTTATCCATCACCTGAAAACCCATTTACTCTCCATACAGCAGACAGTTTAATGTATGAAGGAAAACACAAAGGCAAGAACCAAGTGGTGTTCCGTGAGTTAGTCTAATTTTGCTGGATTAATACTCTATTTTCGACGATTTGCTCACGTCGTAATCAAACAGCATGCAAATGATTAAAAAGAGGTTTTCTTTTCGTGTGAGTGTGGCATATTAGCAGCGTCTCTTCGGTGCGCGGGCATCGTATAATGGCTATTACCTCAGCCTTCCAAGCTGATGATGCGGGTTCGATTCCCGCTGCCCGCTCCAAGTCCTCCGGTTATATCCCTATTTTCTACCAACGTACAATAGCCCAGTTGATACAAAACATTTAACGTGTTCTCGTAAACATTTTTACGAGGTGAACAATGGCAAATGTCGCTTTTACTGCCCCACATTTTAAAGCCAGTGATGTCGGTTTAAAGATTCTCCGTCAAGGCGGTACCGCCTGTGAAGCCATGGTTGCAGCTGCCGCAATGATTGCAGTGCAATATCCGCATATGAACAGTATCGGAGGTGATGGTTTTTGGCTGATTGCCCCTAAAAATAAGCCGCCAATCTCCATTGATGCTTGTGGTGCTTCTGCCCATAATCTGTCATTGAGCGATTACTGCTCTTCGGCGGGTTTGCCGCAACAAGGTGGTGCTGCGGCTCTCACTATGGCGGGCACATTGTCTGGTTGGCAGATGGCGTTGGAACAATCCTCTTCCGGGATCAGTCTTGATGATCTTCTTCGCCCTGCAATTTTAGCCGCAGAGGCGGGGATTCGAGTGACTCCGAGCCTTGCAGCCGCAAGCCAGAAAACGTGGGAAAGGTTGGCGGAATTAGATGATTTTGCCCATGTTTATTTGAAATCCAATCGGCAACCTTTGGCTATAGGTGACATTGTCACGCAAAGAGCATTGGCGGCAACACTTTCGCATTTAGCGAAAGATGGCCTTGAGAGTTTCTATCGTGGTGATCTAGCCAAACAAATCGCGCAAGAGTTAAATTCTGCAGGAAGTCCACTTAAACTCGCCGATTTTTCCCAGCATCGCGCACAGATGGGTGCTCCCTTAACCTGCCGAATATCACATGGTCAACTGTATAACCTTGGAGCTCCAACTCAAGGGTTAGCTTCACTACTTATTTTGGGTATGTATGATCGCCTAGTGCATCAAGCGACATCGGTAGCCGATCATGTACACATTCTGATTGAAGCAACGAAAATTGCTTTCGATGTTCGCAATCATGCGATAACCGATGAAAAACGGTTACCGACGGCGTTACAAGAGTATCTCGCTTGCTCTGAAATCGATGCCCTGACCAAAAAAATTCAGTTACATCAAGCAACACATTGGCCCAAAGAGACTCAAGCAGGTGATACGGTATGGATGGGGGCTGTAGACCAATACGGTACGATGGTCAGTTTTATTCAGAGCATTTATTGGGAATTTGGTTGTGGTGTGTTACTGCCTTCTAGTGGAATTCTTTGGAACATTCGTAGCCAAAGTTTCTCATTAGACCCTAAAAACCGGAACTGTCTTGCGCCGAATAAAAAGCCATTCCACACGCTTAATCCGGCCTACGCACAGCTCAACGATGGCCGAAGAATGGTTTACGGAACAATGGGGGGAGACGGACAACCCCAGACACAAGCCTGTTTAATGAGCCGTTATCTATATCAAGATCTGACTCTACAGGAGTCGATTGCTAAACCCCGGTGGTTACTAGGAAGAACATGGGGAGATAGCTCGACTCAACTACGAATGGAAACCTCATTAGCCGATGAGTTGAATCCTATTCTATCCTCTAGGGGACACACCATTCATTCGGTTTCAGAAAAGAATGAAATGATGGGACACGCAGGGGCAATTGTTTTACATCCGGCGGGAGAGGTAGACGTAGCCACCGATCCTCGCAGTGATGGTGCAGGGTTACAGGCCTCAATAGAATAATTTCTTCAGAACAGTACCTTAAGAGTATTAAGTTGATTAATATCTGCAACCAGTATGTGAAGTAGGTGTCAAAATTGATGAAGTTGTCATTACGATTGAGCTGTGGATGTTTTCTTGCTGTGTCCGTTTCTGCCACAGCTGAAAGCTATGATTTTATTCAAGATCAGCTTGAACAAGCATTTTCGTCAAGCGTTGTTTTATCGGATAGTGATGTGTTTACTGCAGGGTTTAACAATTTTGACCCTAACGATTGGTTTAAAACCGATAATGATAATTTGGGTACCGCAGAATCGATTGAAAACCGTAAGAAATACAAATCGAGTACTTTGCCAATCACGCTTTCACTAAGCGATGAAGATGCGTATCACCAACATCAACTCTTCTTCCGACTTTCCGCTTCGGTAATCGACGATGAATTAAGTCTTTCCAATCTAAGCTCAGGAGAAAAGGAGCGTTATCGTCAATCGGTTTTAGGGGGAGCGATGTTTTATCGTTACCAGTACCGCTTAACCGAAAATTGGACGCTGACTCCCGCTGTCGGCACCCATTTGCTTTACTACCAAAACAGTGTGACTTACAACAATCCATTGTTTAAAGCGCTCTTTTCACCTTTCGATGGCTTATTGTTGAACACGTATGCGTGGGCAAATCTGATGGAAGCCAATCTAAAAATCCAATATGAGGAAGAGAAAAGCTGGGGACATTGGAAAGCGTCCTCTGCATGGCATTATTTTGGTGGTTATGGTTGGGGGAAAGCCAATAATGGCGATATTGGCAACCCAGAAGGGTGGTATATCGCGAATACGTTAACGGGTGTTTATGATTTCACCCAGCTAGGACGTTCGGTGCAATCGCTCTATGGCAGTATTAAACGAGTTGATTTGGGAAGCACACCGCAAGAACCTCTTGGAACATCAAACTACTATGAAGCAAGTATCGGGTGGCTAATGACCCCTCCCTTTGCAATGAAGCTGGTTGATAATATTGGTTTAGGTTTAACGTTTAACTATGGTAGTGCCTTCAAAGGGGGCAGTATTGTTCTGTTCTTTAACCAAGATTAACTGGCCGATTTAACGCAATTTCGACCAGCTTGTTTGGCACTGTAGAGTGCACCGTCAGCGGCTTTCAATGCTTCATGAGGATTTCGGTGCAGACTGGAGTCACAAACACCGATACTAATGGTTATTGTGACAATGTCACTATTTGATTTTCGTGAGCGTTTCTTAGCACCTTCGTTATCATTTTTGGGGCGCTTTGTGGTGTTTCGGATCACTAATTCATAAGATTCAATGTCTTGGCGTAAATCCTCAATAAAGGAAATAACCTCGTTTGCCAGTTTGCCTCTGTAGATAATCGAAAACTCTTCCCCGCCGTAACGGTAAACTCGGGCTTTACCACCAATCTGGCGTAAGCGAGTTGCCACCAGTTTTAAAACATCATCACCAGTATCATGGCCATAGGTGTCATTAAACTTTTTAAAGTGGTCGACATCCAACATCGCAACAGTGAATTTTCTACCAATATGTTTAAGGTCCTGATCTAAGGCTTGTCGGCCTGGAATTTGGGTAAGTGGATCGTTAAACGCCATTTCATGACCCGCTGAAATTAAGTAAATCAAAATCAACAAGCCAGACAGAGAAAACATCGTTGTGGAAATGTAAGCTACGTGGAACAGCACGAAAGCATTCATTGCCAATAGAATAGCGCTGTATACAACTACATCGAGGATTTGGTTACGAGTTAGAACCGATATCGCTGCGATTCCCACTAAAGCAGTTAAGTAAGCGACAACAATCAATGGTAATCGAGAGATTTGCGGGACGACAAAAAAAATGCTTTCAGTAAGGCTTGAATGTTCAGTTTCACCGATATGCAGTTGAGTTAACCACGCCCAAAAGGCAAACAAGAGTAAGATTGCGAGATAACTGAAAAATGAGCGGCTAAATAAGCCTGAGTTTTTATAAGCATAAGGTAAGAAGCAGGCGACGGGCAGCAGTAGGCTTAGCATAATCAGCTCAAGCATGGTTGAGTTTTCTGTGAGCGGAATCTGCAAACGAACTTGAATCAGCACATAAGCCAACAGCATTGTCATCGCTACCATGGCAATCCGGCTTTGCTTAAAAATATGAGCGACGATGAATGAGACTGTAAAAAGGATATAAGGCAGATTCAACGCCATGCCCAGATTCGACTTTATTACCAACACCACGTTATCCATGCCTAGCCAAATTGTGGCCAATAGCAATAGAGGGAAACCGAAACGGAACCAAGGTGAAGTAACAAAGCTAGAAGACATGAATTCCTGAGGTTCTACATTGAATTAATGATAATTCTACGATTAAAAAACTGTTACCAAGCATACTTTGATTTCATGAATTTCCAAGCTTTTTACTACACTTCAGTGATGAAAACAGTGCTAATTGCGTAAGTTTATTGTGACAAGCGTGCGCTTGATTAAAGATAAACCACTGTAAATTCGTCTACAGTAATCTCAGCACCGCAAAACCTAGCGGTAAGAGCTATGCTAGATTTCGAGCGCGCAGGCTTTTGGCTGTCATATCGGAGAGATAAAAATGCAATTGAGTGAAGATGTTCACAACTATATGGAAACGTTAGTCGGTCAAGTTCTTGGACTACCAGAGTATTCAGATGTTTACGATCAAGATCAATTAGCTGACTTAGCTTGCTTGGCGTTATGCCAATTAAGACCGATCTACATTCGTCATGATATTGATTTTCTCTCTGCGCTGCCTGAAGCCAAACTGGTGATCCTAAAAGATCATGCGTTGATCGCTGTTCAAGCTGCTGAATCCATGATAGTTAATGATCGGCGTCAGAATCGAGATTACGATGTGCCGGTTATTTTTACTCATGCCCGTTTCGATGACGACGCCGAATTAGAGTGGTTTGAAACGCCAATCGTTAATAAAGTTCAGCACCATAAATAAGGAAAACGCCAACTTGGGATTATTTTCACGCCTTTTTGGAAAAACCAAACAACAAGCATTGCCTGAGGTTCAACCATTTGAGTACAAAGGTTTTATGATTTACCAAGAACCGATCGCGGAAAACGGCCAGTTTCGTATAGCAGGTCGAATCACTCAAGAAATCAACGGTGAACTGAAGACTCATCGCTTTATTCGGTCAGATCTGTTGGCAAACAAAGCCGATGCAGAAGAGCTTATGCTCAAAAAAGCTCAGCTCTTTATTGATCAAATGTCTGGGCAGATTTTTTCGTAACCAACCTAGATATTGATAGAAATCATGAATGCCTCATGCTCATGAGGCTATGCTAAGTGACTTTTCAAACACAGGCATCGTGTAACTCACTGTTTTTATGGAACATCACCATCACTGGTTCGACCTCTGCTTTGTATGAAAACCGTTGTAATTATCTAACAGAGTTCACACAATCAGCCTCTACCTGACATTAAAAGTAACCAAGCTTCGTAATTGAATTACAAACAACTTGCAGTTCATGTCATCGTCCGATAAAAACAGTTAATCATTGTGCCAATAGTCAAGGAACCGCTATGCAAATTGGTGTACCAAGAGAACGACTCGCAGGAGAAACGCGGGTGGCCGCTTCACCGTCTTCGGTTGAACAGCTAATAAAATTAGGGTTTGAGGTTTGTATCGAATCTAAAGCTGGTGCGCTTGCCAGTTTCGATGATGCGGCTTATTCCGCAGCAGGAGCCCAAATAGTCTCAAGCGAAGAGATTTGGGCCTGTCCACTTATCCTCAAGGTCAATGCGCCATTGGAAGAGGAGATGGCTTTCCTTCAAGAAGGAACAACGTTAATCAGCTTTATTTGGCCAGCACAGAATCCCGCTTTGATGGAAAAACTGGCCAGCAAAAAGATCAACGTTCTGGCTATGGATGCGGTTCCTCGTATTTCTCGTGCACAAGCTTTGGATGCGCTATCGTCCATGGCCAACATCGCCGGTTATCGCGCGGTTGTTGAAGCTGCCCATGAATTTGGTCGATTTTTTACAGGTCAAATTACGGCTGCAGGTAAGGTACCTCCAGCGAAAGTTTTTGTTGCTGGTGCTGGCGTTGCCGGTTTGGCGGCGATTGGTGCAGCTGGAAGCTTGGGCGCAATTGTGCGTGCCTTTGACGTTCGTCCCGAAGTAAAAGAGCAAGTGCAATCAATGGGCGCTGAATTTTTGGAAGTCAACTTCCAAGAGACGGCGGGCTCAGGTGATGGCTATGCTAAAGAGATGTCGGATGAATTCAATCGCAAAGCCGCTGAGCTTTATGCTGCACAAGCAAAAGATGTCGATATTATTATTACGACAGCTTTGATTCCAGGCAAACCGGCTCCGAAACTGATCACCAAAGAAATGGTAGACAGTATGAAAGCGGGTAGTGTGATTGTGGATCTGGCGGCTGCGAATGGCGGAAACTGCGAATACACAGTCAAAGATCAAGTGATCACCACTGCAAATGGCGTGAAAGTGATTGGTTATACCGATATGGTTGGCCGACTCCCAACGCAATCTTCACAACTGTATGCCACTAACTTAGTGAATTTACTCAAACTGTTGAGTAAAGAAAAAGATGGCAACATCGATATTAACTTCGAAGATGTGGTATTGCGTGGTGTCACCGTTATTAAAGAGGGTGAAGTGACTTGGCCGGCTCCTCCGATTCAAGTTTCAGCGCAGCCACAACAAAAAGCGAAAGCTCAACCTGCTAAAGTGCAGAAAAAAGAGCCTGAGCCGACTTCTCCGGTCAAAAAAGTCGCAGGTCTCGCCATTGGTGTTGGGTTATTTGCTTGGGTTGCTTCTGTTGCGCCTGCGGCTTTCCTCGGTCACTTCACTGTTTTTGTGCTTGCCTGTGTGGTGGGTTACTACGTGGTATGGAATGTGACCCATGCACTGCATACACCTTTGATGTCTGTCACGAATGCGATTTCTGGGATTATTGTGGTGGGCGCGTTACTGCAAATTGGACAGGGGAGTGGCATTGTCACGTTCCTCGCCTGTATCGCTATTTTGATTGCAAGCATCAACATTTTTGGTGGCTTTACTGTCACTAAACGTATGCTTGAAATGTTCCGTAAACACTAAAGGAGTACGCAATGTCTGCAGGATTGGTACAAGCAGCGTACATTGTTGCTGCTGTGTTTTTCATCATGAGTTTGGCGGGTTTATCGAAACAAGAGTCAGCTCGTATGGGTAACTACTATGGTATTGCTGGTATGGCGATTGCTTTACTGGCAACCATTTTTAGCCCAAGTGCACAAGGCGTGGCTTGGGTATTATTAGCGATGGTGATTGGTGGTGGTATTGGTATCCACTATGCAAAGAAAGTTGAAATGACTGAAATGCCAGAGCTGGTAGCCGTACTACACAGTTTCGTGGGTATGGCTGCCGTATTGGTAGGTTTCAACAGCTATATTGATGCTCCAGAGGCGGCAACGCACGCAGAGCATGTGATTCACTTAGTTGAAGTCTTTTTAGGCATTTTTATTGGTGCTGTCACTTTCACAGGTTCGATTGTTGCTTTCGGCAAGCTACGCGGCATCATTAAATCGACACCATTAAATCTTCCACACAAACATAAGCTAAACTTGGCAGCGCTTGTCATTTCCGGTCTATTACTCATCCACTTTGTGAATGTAGATGGTAGCCTGTTTGCGCTGATTGTGATGACGCTGATTGCCTTTGCTTTTGGCTATCATCTTGTGGCTTCTATTGGTGGCGCGGATATGCCAGTCGTCGTTTCGATGCTGAACTCCTATTCCGGTTGGGCAGCAGCAGCAGCAGGTTTCATGTTGGCTAACGATCTACTTATTGTGACTGGTGCATTAGTAGGTTCATCAGGTGCGATTCTTTCTTACATCATGTGTAAAGCAATGAACCGCTCGTTTATCAGTGTTATTGCAGGTGGTTTTGGCCAAGAAGTGGTGATCAGCAGCGATGAAGAACAAGGTGAACATCGTGAAACCAGCGCTGAAGAAGTCGCGGAAATGCTTAAAAATTCGAAGTCGGTGATCATTACTCCAGGATATGGCATGGCGGTGGCTCAAGCACAATATCCCGTGTATGAAATTACCGAAAAGCTGCGCGCACAAGGTGTTACGGTTCGCTTTGGTATTCATCCCGTTGCGGGACGCTTACCTGGTCACATGAATGTGTTGCTAGCCGAAGCCAAAGTGCCTTATGACATCGTATTGGAAATGGATGAAATCAATGACGATTTCACTGATACCGATACCGTGCTAGTGATCGGTGCCAATGACACGGTAAACCCTGCTGCATTGGAAGATCCAAACAGTCCAATCGCAGGTATGCCTGTTCTTGAAGTGTGGCATGCGAAAAATGTTATCGTCTTTAAACGCTCAATGAATACCGGTTATGCGGGCGTTCAAAACCCATTGTTCTTTAAAGAGAACACGATGATGTTGTTTGGTGATGCAAAAGAGAGTGTCGACGCAATCGCTAAAGCACTTTAAAATCAGCACCATTAAAAGAAGAGGCCAGCATCACGCTGGCTTCTTTATTTTGGCTATTGCCATTATTGACATCAATATAACACTTGAATATCTCTTTACCGGATAATGCGTTATAGTTTTTGCATGCTAGTAAAACCAAGTAATCCTTTGATCAGAGCGCTTAATTTAACATTGGCAAGCTTGTGCTTTGCCATACTGCCGAACATCGTTTATGCCGATTCGCTTCCTGAGCGCATCGATCTGTTCGTATCGCTCTTTGACTACAATTCAGCGACGACGTCTTATGATATTCGTTCAATTCAAACCGATTTCCCAACGCGTTTACTGACACCTGACAGCATGTTACCGCAGACATCGGAATATCCACTGAAAGATATCCAACTGCTTTATAAGCTATCACAAGGTTGTACAGGTAAACTCCCATTAAGTCCGCTGATCACGGAGCCACTGGTTTTTACCCGTTCACTGTGTAAAGGCTCTAGTCTTTCTCCTCGCTGGTTTGCTCGCAGCGGTTTGATTCATCCAGGGGGAGGAACTTACGCCTTTCGCTATGCTGAGAAATACCCAGCGCAATTTGCTAATTTGCTACCCTACATGCACATTCAAGAGCGCCCTAATGCACCCGAAGGTTCATTGCTCTACCATTTGCAAAATATGAGCGAAGACTCGATCAATGCCTTGATTGCAGGTGCATCAATGTTTGGTTCTGGTAATGAATTGTGGTTACGAAAAGGGGATATTTACTATCTTTTTAATGAAGAGGCTTGGCTAACCAATGCGAATAAGGCCGGATTGAGTTATAGCTTATTCTCTACTGACAATACGTGCTTCATCCAACGTGGGAATATTTGCTGGAATGTGGAAGATCATTCGGATCTCCTGCGTACCAGCATGATCATTCTGGTTATCGCGAATATTCTCCTTGTGCTAGGCTGGTCTGGTTATCGTTGGAATTCCAAGCGCCAAGAAATGCGCAGCCGAATGTTGATTTTGCAAATCTTGACCCATGAATTACGTACTCCGATCGCGAGTCTGTCACTCACTGTAGAGGGATTTCGCCGCGAGTTTGAGCATTTGCCAGAATCTTTGTACGATGAATTTCGCCGTCTATGTGAAGACTCAAGACGTTTACGCCAATTGGCCGAAGCCAGCAAAGATTATTTACAGTCTGATAGTAAACCCTTAGCTTCTGACTGGGTGCCTTCAGTTGAAGAGTGGCTACAATATAAAGTCGAAGAAGAATTCAGTGGCAATGTTGCTTTAAAACTGAATCAAGATGTCGCAGCCAAACTGAATGTGTATTGGTTAGGAACCTGTGTGGATAATTTATTGCGTAATGCTGTCAAATACGGCGTTGCTCCCGTCACTCTAGAAGTGATTACTCAAACTAACTCAGTCACCTTTAAAGTGACGGACCAAGGCTCGCTAACACATCGTGATTGGCGGCATTTGCGTAAACCGTTTGTAAGCAAAAGCGGGCTAGGCCTTGGTTTGACCATTGTTGAATCGATGGTGGGACGTATGGGCGGCAAAATGTCGCTTGAAGGTCCCCCGACTACTTTTATTTTGGAGATACCTTGTGAAACAGACACTGCTTCTCGTTGAAGATGATAAGAACCTCGCTGATGGCTTACTGGTCAGTTTAGAGCAAGCCGGTTATGACTGTTTACATGCAGAAACCATTGCCGATGTGAAACAGCATTGGGACAAGGCTGATCTCGTCATTCTTGATCGTCAATTGCCTGATGGTGATTCTGTTCAACATCTAATGGATTGGAAGAAACTAAAAGACATTCCGGTCATTTTACTCACCGCTTTAGTGACCGTTAAAGATAAAGTAACTGGGCTTGATGCGGGTGCAAATGACTACTTAACAAAGCCATTTGCAGAAGCTGAATTATTTGCTCGTATTCGTGCGCAGCTTCGTTCACCTGACAATGGGCAAGATGATAGCAAAGTGGTAACGGCTAACCTAACGATTGATAAAGCGACTCGCGAAGTTTTCTTCAACGGTGAATCAATCACGCTTACACGTACAGAGTTTGATCTCTTGCTGTTTTTAGCCAGTAATTTAGGCCGAGTTTTTACTCGTGATGAGTTACTCGACCATGTCTGGGGTTACAACCATTTCCCGACAACCCGAACGGTAGATACTCACGTTTTACAGCTGCGCCAAAAATTACCAGGCTTAGAAATTGAAACATTACGTGGTGTTGGCTACAAAATGAAAGCGTAACTATGGCTATATCAGGAACCAATACGTTCTTATTGTTAGGTGTACTGTTAAGTACACCTGCATTGGCTGACGCGACGGGATGGTTTGAAAAAAACACGCCCTTAACTCAAGCGCACCAACACTTATTAAATAATGATCTGGAAAATATGTTCAGCTCATTAGTTGAAGTGTGGCAGCTCGAGAAAAATAAAAACCTGAAAAACCACTTGAATGATCTACTGATTCAATCATTAACGGTGGACTGTGGAAAAAGCCTTGATAACAAGCCATTTCCTGATTGGATTCAATCTGTAACGATTAGACGAGTCGATGTGCAAAGCCCAGGGCGGGATGCTTATCAAGTCGCCATCGACACCAAGAGTAAGGTACCAATTGTTGATATTCGCTTAACCAAGTGGGTTGATAAAGTGGTTTCAACCGACAGCTCTTTTACCAATCGTAGTGACAATGTCACATCGTCTGGGATTTATAGCTATGCTCAACGTTATAACTTAACGAGTCCCCTTGGTTCAGGACTATACCGGATTGATGTTACAGCGGCAGATCAAGAATCGTGGAGTTCTTGGGTTGTTTTTGGTGACACCATTGCCAAACAAGTTGTGCGTTGGACATCAAAAGATGAGTGGAAAATACAAAAAACTCAGTTGCTTAACCCACATTGTCCATTACCTAAGTTATCTATTTCTGTATTTGATCATGTAGATGGCAACTATAAACAGATTTGGAGTGAAAGTTACGAATCTGATTATCCCACCAATTTAGAGAATGTATCGTTACCCTCAGACCGTTACATTGTCACAGTGTCTATGATGCATCAACGTTGGCAAGGACCACTGACTATTGAGCAATCTCAGGTTATTAGCAAAACTTACGATGTTAATGTAGAGGAATAGTTGAAGATATTGGACAATATGCCGCTATAAAAGAAAAAGGACGACAGGCTTAATCACTATGAAAAAATTCTCTCTTTCTGTTGGTTTTTCATTGGTTTTAACATCTCCATTAGCGTTTAGTGCAAATTATGCCGTTGAAGCACGTGGTGATGCAATGGGCGGCGTAGGAGTAGTTTCGGGAAACTTTCTTACTGGCCCTTTTTACAACCCAGCTCTAGTCGCTATCTATCGTCGTAACGATGATGTGGGTATGATTTTACCAAGTATAGGCTTGTCTTATAACGATCCTAATGATCTGATTACCGATTTAGATAAAGTTTCCGAAATCATTAACCAAACTTCTAAAGGTGATTATAGCAATATAGGTGAGTTGAATAAGAGCCTAACCTCGATGGAAGGCGATGTGCTCAATGCTGAACTTGGTGGTGTTGTGGCTTTTGCAATCCCAAATCAATTTATATCTGCCAATGTATTTGGTAAGGCATACACGGAATCTTTTGTCTCACCAATTATTGATAGCCGGATTTGTTCAGATGATCTTTGCGAACTTGATCGTGCTAAGGCCAGCTCAATTAATGCTGTATCGGTTGGTGTTACCGAATTAGGTATTACTTTAGCAAAATATCAAACCTTCCTCGGTCAACATATTGCTTTTGGTGTAACCCCAAAGTTACAACGCGTTTATACCTATGTTTATGAAGCTAGTTTAAATAGTTACGATATCAAAGATCTTCGAGACAATGGGACAGGTGAAACGATTTTCAATATGGATGCAGGGGCTCTGTGGTTTTATGGACCTGTACGTATAGGCTTTTCTGCAACCAACTTAATCTCGCGTGAAATAAAAACAAAGACCATTAACTCCGCTGTGTCTGGAAATCCCATCTCATATACTTACGACATGAAGCCTCAATACACTCTAGGTGCTGGTATCGTTGCTGATTATTTTACCTTGAGTGTTGATTACGATCTCAATGAAGAAGAACGTTATAAAGATTTCAAAGACAACACACAAATGATCCGTGTAGGGGGAGAAATCGATATTATGCGCCAATTAAAATTGAGGGCAGGGTACAACAAAAACCTCGCTTACGATAATACGGAAGGAACGGTCACTGCAGGTATTGGCTTGTCGCCACTAAACCTATTTCAATTAGATGTCGGTGCTAGTTATACCAATGAAAATGCTATGGGAGCTTACGTGAACTTTCTTGCGAGTTACTAAGCATCTCTTTATAGTATGGCTCCTTTTTGAGGAGCCTTTTTTATGTTTGATGATCTACCTACTTTAACTCATGCAGAGCAACAAGCTGCAGTTGAACAAATTCAAAAGCTAATGACGGAAGGTGTCAGCACAGCAGAAGCAATAAAAATTATTGCTCAAAAAATCCGACAGGAAAAAGCAAAGCAACAAGACCAAGGCACTCTATGAGTGCCTTTTTTATTGTCATCCCTAAACCACCGCTTTTAGCGGTGGTGATTGTTTGTCATTTCCAAACCTCCACATATCAGAATCAATATCATCCAAGCACGAGCACTTTCCATAACCTCGCTTCCAAAGAAGTGTTCATGATTATATGTCCAAAAAAACAATGAGTTGTGATAGTTTTTTATTCTGATGGCTTTGGGGCTTGGTGGTGCTTTGATAGTGTTTTTGTAATTAAATTACACACTGGAGAGCCTTGTTTTTTAGGTAGCATAAAATCCTAGTAATGTTGCGTTGTCACAAGTTCTAAGGACTATTGTTTGTTTACCTAGCAGTGCGCATTATGTGGCGCGTCATTATGTTGAGTGGTAGCCGTCAGTACCATTGCGCAAGCACTGGCGGCCTCACTTGCATCAGATGGGCTGCTTGCTGCATCGTTCTGTCAAAGTGAGCACGTAATCTAATGTCGGATAATACGAATTCAGGTAGCGCTAGCTACATTGTTAATAACTTCGGTGGTCTGGAGCTGAAAAAGTTCGGCATGATCATCGAACCGCTTGAGGCTGAACTATGAAAGAGCCAAGCGTCACCGAAATCAAACTGGCCGCAGGTGTTCCGGTCGAATCACCGTTTTTAGGATGGCTCATACACAACCCAACGAAAGACGACTTTTTACATGCGGTTCGTGGGTCGTCTGGAACGTTCTGGACACAAACACCAGAGACGGCCAAGCACTTCAAGCTTTATCGTCGTCAAGCGGTTCGCGTTCTCCAAGCTCAGGAACTCAGCGATAGAGCATTAGTCGTTGCAGCATTCGATATCGGCTCACGCATCTTGGTGGCTGCGCCGAACCATCAACAACAGTTTTTAACCGAGTCGGATAATCCGTTTCGTAACTTGGCGTCATTACTCGAACGCTAAAGACAACGCCCGTAACTGGTAGGACAGCTACGGGCTTATTCACAATCAACTTAAACAGGAAGTTAATTATGAGCGTCTGCAGTCTCAAATCGAGCACTTGCAAAGCGTATTGTCGTTTATCGAGATGCAGCCATTGCTCAAAGCGCACTTGCTGAAAGAGCAGAGTCACCAAGCCTTAAACTAAACCCGCGATAATCGTTCTCAACTGTCATAAATGCTTCTTTATGGCAGTTGAAATCTGTTACAAAAATCATCCATAAACCAAAACACCTTAGCGCGTATTATGTATGTTATGTTAAATAAAATATCAACCACGTAAGAACACAAACGGATTTCCCTACCAGAGCTACCAAGATTAAACATAAATCTATTTACCATAAAATACCTAATAATCATATTTATCATCTACTATGCTAAGTATGATTATTTGTTTGATTGCTATTGGTCATTAAGTAGTATTGGTCATGAAATGCAGGCATAAAAAAGCGGGTTAACCACCCGCTAATTTTACTTTGAATCCTTTAGCTTCAATTAACGTTTTGAGCTGTTCTCGCACGTCACCTTGAATCTCGATGTCACCGTCTCTCACTGCACCGCCACACCCACATTTTTTCTTAAACTCAGCCGCTAATAGTTTGAGTTCGGCATCATCGACATCTAAGCCTTTAATGATTGTTACACCTTTACCTTTGCGTCCTTTAGTTTCGCGTAAAAGACGCACTATGCCGTCGCCTTTCGGACGCTCAGTTTTTACTTCTTCAGGCTTAATTCGCCCAACTTCTGTTGAATAAACCAGTGTCATAATTCACTTTCTATCTTTTATGTTGTGCCTGTTGCTGCATCGCTTTTTGTCGAGCAACCACATAAGCTTCGATATGTTTTTGAATGGCAATTTTAGAACCTTTGATTAAACGGCCATTGAAAAAGCAATACCACTCGTTAGCTTCACCGGTATCATTCTTGATGGTAAAACCATTGAATTGCTCTTGAGCACCTGCAGTAACTTCGCGCTTCTGACCGATAGACTCAAACTCTTTAGGATCTATGATTGATGCGGTATCACAAAACCAATCAATACTTTTCTTTACTGCAGCTAAATTGCCCGTTAGTACTCGGTTTTTGATCCTAACTTGCCACACTTCAGCCGAATTATCCGCCGACTGAAGATTAAAACCTCGATAAATTGCAACAGCCATATACACTCTGCTTTTTTGTTGACGTTACCTAAATAATAATTCTATATCTCAGGTAATCAAGTTTATTGTCGCTAATTCGTTAGCTTACAGAGAGTTATCTCATGCTTGTTACGGCACTTATCAGGTAGTTATCGCCTTTCGCTACTTCTGTAAGTACATGCTGAAAGGCGATTTGTGACAATGTCACACCGGATCGGTAATTATTTAGCCTTGGCTGCCAATGTGCTCGTAACACATTCTGCTAAAAATGCACTAAACCGATGGCCATTGTGTTCTAACATTTTGGGGAACATTGAAATTGGAGTCATACCAGGGAATGTGTTTACTTCATTGAGATAGATATGATCGTCTTGCGTTAGGAAGAAATCAATCCGCGATAGATGGCGTAATTTCATATGAATGAAAACACGTTCTGCGCATTGTTGAATTAATTCACGCTGTTCGTTAGTTAAGTTATCCGCTTCAATTACAGTACGAGAATGGCTGCTTGCACTGTATTTTTCTTCATATGAGTAGAATGCATCTTCTGGTGCGATGATTTCACCAGGTTTTGAAATATGCAATTGACCATTCATCTCATAGGCAGCGACTTCAAGCTCTCTTGGTTTTACTGCTTTTTCAACTAAAACTTGTTCTGAAAAACCAAATGCAGCTTCTATCGCAGGGGCAATCTGTTCTTCTGTTGTCACTTTATAACATCCAACAGAAGAACCTTGACGAGCAGCTTTAACAAAAATACTGCCCCACTCTTTGAAAGCTTGTTGAGCTTTTTTAATCGAGTCAGACGTATTTTGAGTTAAAAAAAGATACGGAGTATTTGGAATGTCTAACGCGTCATACCACAGTTTTGATGTGATTTTATTAAAACTATTTGCACTGGCTTCAGGACCACAACCTAAATATGGAATACCCGCAAGTTCAAGCATGGATTGGATGTCTCCCGTTTCTCCGGGGAAGCCATGAATACAAGGAACCACGAAATCAATCGGGGAAGAGAAACTTTCACCATTTAACGTTGCGCTGTTGGTATCGAGATAAACTAGCTCACCTTGCTCGGAAAACCACCCTTCTTTTTTCATCTCGACACGAATCACTTCGAATTCAGGTGTCAGTTGGAGTTGTTGTTGGATGTAGTTAGCAGATACCAGTGAGATTTCGTGCTCAGAAGAGCCACCACCACACAAAAGTAGGATTGTCGTCTTAGTCATTGATCTTTCCGTGACACCGAAGTAGTAATTGATGGCTATGATAGTCCATTCAAAATGAACTTACAGTCAATGTTATCGTTTATCACGAAAACCGTATTCAACTGCTCATAGAACAAACAAAAAAGGGGCTAGAAGCCCCTTAAAGAAAAGGTTAGTTTAGTTTGTTGAGTGTTGGAAACTCAGAATTTTTAATGGAATCGATGCTTTTAACAAACGGTTTCATTCCGCGGAGTTCACTCGGTAGCATGGTAATGGCTTCCATTGCTTCTTGACGAGTGGCGTAATCACCATAAAGCACGGTGTACCATTTTGTACCATTGACCATTTTGTAATTTTCCCAAATAGGTTGACCATTTTTAGGAAGTTTCGAGGCAAATTGATCGACTTTGCTTTGTGCACCAACGGCAACGACCTGAATGGTGAAACCATAACGAGGATTCATAGCAACTTGTTTTGCCGTTGGCGGTGTGATCGAGACTGCAGGTTTAGCCTGAGGACTCATTTTCACCACTTTCTTCTCGTTATCTGTTGGGGTCATTTTAATGACGTTTTGTTCAACATTCTGTTCAGAGATGCCTTCTGCTGCCCCGTTTTCTGAAATGATCGGTTGTTCAACAGCTGCCACAGCGAACTCTTCGCGATGGCTTTCTGTCTTGACGTCCGTGGTGTAATCACCAGATGCGCAAGCTGCAAGAAGTGCCGATAGCCCAATAACTGCGATTTTTTTCATAGCTTTAGTCATGCCTTAGGTACAAAGTGCTTTAAATCATGCACATTGCAACCGAGAGAATCAAGCATACAGCGTCAATATATGCATCTATCCTGTGATTTATGGCACAAACTAGTTAAAGGGAACTGTAAACTCGATCACAGAGGTCTATTCCTGACCAACAGAGCTCACAAGAATTGGTTACCATATAGACAGACATTCAATAAGGCTAGCAGCGTATGAATCACTTGAATCAACTGCTTAAACCCAAATCTGTTGCGGTCATCGGCGCTTCTATTAGGCCTTTTCGAGCTGGCAATATCGTCATGAAAAACTTACTGCAAGGTGGATTTGATGGCGCCATTATGCCCGTTACCCCTTACTACCCTTCTGTTTGTGGTGTGTTAGCTTATAAAACGATCTCTGACCTACCGATTGTCCCTGATATCGCGATTCTTTGTACGCATGCTTCGCGTAATGTCACTCTGTTTAAGCAATTGGCCGATAAAGGGGTTAAACAGGTCATCGTTTTGTCTTCCGACATGTATTCATTGGATGCACAAGGCGAAGAGTACCAAGCACAATGTATCGCAGTGGCTAAGCCTGTAGGAATGCGCATTCTTGGACCTAACAGTTTAGGTTTAATGTTACCGTGGATTCAGTTTAATGGCTCATTTTCACCCGTTTCAGCACTCAAAGGTAACATTGCTTTTATTTCACAATCGGCGGCGGTGTGTACCACTATTCTGGATTGGGCCAATGACAAAGGGATAGGTTTTTCAGCTTTTATCTCTTTAGGTAATGCCAGTGACGTCGATTTTGCTGACTTATTGGATACATTGAGCACCGATAAGCATACCGATGCGATTTTACTTTATGTCGATACGATCCGTGATGCGCGGCGCTTTATGTCTGCTGCCCGAGCGGCATCACGCAACCGCAGGATTTTAGTGCTAAAAGGTGGGCGTACTAAAGCGGGAAGAAAAGCCGCACAAATGCACACGGGGGGCGATGATACGCTCGACATTATTTACGACTCTGCGATTCGTCGTACAGGTATGTTAAGGGTAAATAATACCCACGAATTGTTTGCTGCCGTTGAAACCTTAACTCACTCTGTCCCATTACGAGGAGAGCGGCTCGCGATCATTACCAATGGAGGCGGACCTGCGATTATGGCCGTCGATGCTCTATTGGAGCGTGGCGGAAAACTAGCACAACTCGAAGATTTCATTTACGAAAAACTGAACCAAACACTCCCACAAAGTTGGTCACACAGTAATCCGATCGATATCGTCGGCGATGCGGATCACCAACGTTATGTCGCTACACTTAATATTCTGCTGGAAAGCGAAAATATTGATGCCATTTTGATCATGCATAGTCCCTCTGCGATTGCTCACTCAGAACAGACAGCGCTTGCATTAGTTGAGGCTATTCAAAAACATCCGCGAACTAAACGCTTTAACATCCTTACGAATTGGTCTGGTGAACTCTCAGCTAAACCTGCACGTAGCATTTTTAATCAGGCTGGGATCCCAACATATCGTACTCCAGAAAGTGCAGTTACTGCATTCATGCACCTTGTCGAGTACCGGCGCAACCAAAAACACCTAATGGAAACGCCAACGACCACTGAAGTTGTGCACGCCTCCGAAATGGAAACTGCAAAATTATGGATAGAAGAACATTTGGGAGAACATGAATGCATCAATTTAGATACGCACCAAATTGGCACCTTATTGAAATGTTTTAATTTTAATGTGTTACCAACATGGATTGCTTCTGATAGCACAGAAGCTGTCCATATCGCGGAGATGATTGGCTACCCTGTTGCCGTGAAATTACGTTCGCCTGATATCGTCCATAAGTCGGATGTGCAAGGCGTTATGCTGAATTTACGTAATAGGATTGAAGTGGCAAATGCGGCGCAAGCAATACTCGATCGAACCCAGCTCTCTTATCCGTCAGCCAATATTCATGGTTTGTTAGTTCAAGGCATGGCTAAGTTGGCTGGAGGCGAAGAGCTCAGGATCAAAGTAAAAACAGATGCGACTTTTGGCCCTGTTATTTTGTTGGGTCAAGGAGGATCCGAATGGGATGAGTCGCTTGATGCCGCCGCCGCTTTACCACCACTCAACACAACCTTGGCTCGTTATCTCATTGTACGAGCCATCCGTAGTGGCAAAATTCGCCTGCAAAAACTTCCTGTGCCTATTGATATTGAAGGTTTATCGGAGTTTTTAGTGCGCATTTCACAGATGGTGATCGAATGTCCAGAAGTGCATGAACTTGATATTCATCCATTGCTGGTCAATGGAAATCAATTCACCATTCTCGATGCTAATCTCGTATTGCGTAAATTTCATGGAGATGCTCAAAACCGTTTAGCGATTCGCCCATATCCAACCGAGCTGGAAGAACGCTGTCAAGCTCGTGATGGTGAGTGGATTATGGTGCGCCCGATATTGCCTGAAGATGAACCCAAACATGCCTCTTTTATTAAAAAAGTATCTAAAGAAGATCTCTATAAGCGATTTTTTTCTGATGTGGGCGAATTTAATCATGAAGCATTAGCGAATCTGACCCAAATCGATTTTGACCGAGAAATGGCTTTTGTCGCGATTAGTGGTGAGGGGGAAACCTCCGAAATCATTGGCGTATCCAGGGCTTTAATCAATCATGAAAATACCGATGCAGAATTTGCGATATTGATTCGCTCCGATTTGAAAGGCAAAGGATTAGGCAAAATCCTGATGCGTAAAATCATCGATTATTGTCGCTCAAAAGGCACACTCCAGATGTCTGGAATGACGATGCCCACAAACCGCGGCATGCTAACCCTAGCACAAAAAATGGGCTTTGCCGTCGATATTCATTTTGAGGATGGCACTGCTGATATGGTTCTGCCACTACGCTGAATATAAAAGTGACAGAAGATCCCGGTGATCTTCTGTCACTTCTTACGATCTACGACCAATTCCAGTTCTTTTTGAGATATTGGATACACCATGATTTGGCTTCGCCCATTTGGTTGCGTCGCCAAGCAAGAACAATTTCCATGTCTGAGTCTTCAGAGCCGTTGATACGCTGTAGCTCACCTTGTTCAATATAACTTTTTGCAACTTGTTGCGGTAAAGTTCCTATTCCTAAACCAGCAACCAAAGCTTTGCATTTAGCGTCTAAGTTACTCACTGTTAAGCGAGGTTGGCGCTGTAAAATATTCACGCTCATCGCCGGTTGTTCTCGGGCGGTATCCGCAATCGCAATGGCTCGGTATTTTTCTCTTGCCTCTTCATTAAATTCGCCAACACGTCGATGTACGTAATGTGTGGGTGCGGCAACCCATACCATTTTCATTGTGCCAATAGTTTCTGCTTTAACGTCTTGTGGCAAGGCTTCGATGCGCGGGCAGATCAACAAATCCGCACGCCCTGTCGCTAAGGCTTCCCAGGAACCCGCCAAAATTTCATCTTGAATGCGCACTCGCGTTTTACTGATGTTACCCAGTGCTTCGACCATAGGAAAAAGATTCGCTGCGGGCACAATACCATCCAGTGCAATCGTGATATCGAGCTCCCAGCCATTAGCCAGTAACGTAGCATCATTGACCAATTTTTCGGTCGCAGCCAAGATGGCCCTGCCCCGCTCTAAGATAAGTTTGCCCGCTTCAGTAAAATTGGCTCGATGACCGGAGCGATCAAAGATCATCAAATCCAAATCCTGTTCAAGCTTTTGGATTTGATAGCTCAATGAACTCGGTGCTCGATTAAGCTCATTAGCTGCGGCTGCAAAACTGCCTCTACGCTCAATTGCATCCAAAATATGCAGCGCTTCAAGAGTGATTGGACTTAACAATGCTCTCTCCTATTGATAGTTAACATCGCAAACCGTGATGAAAGTCACAATTGTCGATATCATAAATGCCATTATGAATAATATAACCCTTTGATTATAAAATTCATTTAGAAAACTCAAGTCCTGTTCTTTTCACATTACGCAAACAATTAAACACAAATGATAGCAATTATCATTAATATTTATTAGAATTCCTGCGTTTTACTCAACATGGAAATTGCAGGTAGTTCAAATGTATAAAAAGTCTCTGCTCTCTAGCGCGATCATGCTAGCACTCGTGCCTTCAGCATACGCTGAACAAGAGTCACAATTCAATGAAGTTGTCGTCACAGCGACACGTTCAGCTCAGGATAAACAAGATGTTGCTGCTTCAATTGATACCGTCAGCGCTAAAGATATTGATAGTAGTTTGGCCACAAATGCTAAAGATGCACTCAAATACACCCCTGGTGTAGAAGTGAAATCTGGTAGTCGCTTTGGTATTTCAGGTTTCAACATTCGTGGCATGGAAGATAGCCGGATATTGACAGTTATTGATGGCGTTCAGCAACCAGTAGGTTACAACTCAGGTGCAAATACGCAGAGCAAATACAGTAATGGCATTGAAGTTGATACTTTACAAGCGATTGAAGTTAACAAGGGCCCCTCTTCGACGCTATATGGTTCGGATGCATTGGGTGGTTTAGTTCAGTTTCGTACCAAAAACCCAAGTGACGTGTTAGTGGGTGACGGTGATGGCCATCGCTTTGGTATTAAGTCAACCTACACGTCTGTAGACGAGCAGTTCAAAAATACTCTGACTTGGGCAATGCGCGAAGGCAAACTCGAGACGTTAGTAATGGCCACTTATGCACAAGGTCACGAAACTCAATCTCACGGTTCAGGCGCTGACATTGAAGGACCTAAACGCGGTGCAACTAACCCTGCGGATACTGATCTAGGTAATGTCTTAGCTAAAGCACAATATCAAGTGAATGAGGCTCATCGTGTAGGTTTAACCTTAGAGCACTACGTTAAAAATTATGATGAGAACAAATTAAACTATAACGGTTATTCCATGGGAGGGATAACTTACTCAAATGCATATACTGAGGATACGAACGATCGCACTCGTGTATCCCTCGACCATCAATGGTTAATGAATAGTTTGCTGGTAGATGAAAGTAAGATTTCGTTGAGTTACCAAGAATCAAGCGCTTTGAACAAAAACTATGATACTACTGTAAAGTATGGTTCTCGTATGCGAGAGCGAGATACAGAGGATAAGTCAGTCCAAGTTGATGCTCAATTTAATAAGTTAATTGAGAAACAAGGTGTCTCTCACGACATTTCCTATGGTGGAAGCTATTTAAACAACGACTTTAGCATCAATAACGTTGACCATTTGTACCGGACTGGTACTTCTAATCCTGTTCAAGCCGAGATGCCAGATGCAGATGTTCAGAAATGGGGAATATTTGCTCAAGATCAGATGTACCTAATGGATGAGCAATTAATTCTGACCGCGGGTTTACGATATGACTCGTATGAAGCTACACCAAAAACAGACGCAGGTTTTACTACCCAATATCAACCAAATAAAGACAATGCCTTTACTGGGAAGCTTGGCGCAGTTTACCACTTAAAAGAGAACCTCGCGCTGTTTGGTCAGATCAGTCAAGGATTTAAAGCTCCAACAGTTTATGACCTTTATTACTTCTACAGCCGCGGAGCGATTATTGAAGCTAACCCTGATTTAAAAGCTGAACGCAGTATCTCGTATGAAGTGGGAACTCGCGGAAATAATGCGTATGGCAATATGGAATTTGCTGTATTTATTAATGATTACAAAGACTTCATCACACAAACTAAAACTGGTCAGTCTGGTGGCAAAGATGTAATCAGTAAATACAATATCGACGAAGTTCGTATTTACGGAGCTGAACTCAGTTCTACTCTATTACTGGATACGATATCTCCTCTTCCTCATGGTAGCTATGCTCGCCTAGCGGTCGCTTATGCGCACGGTGAAGATAAAGCAACGGGTAAAGAGATTGATACCGTTGCGCCATTAACCAGTGTGTTTGGGCTAGGTTATGATCAAGTGAACTTTGGTTCAGCGCTCAATGTGAAAATGGTGGCCAGCAAAGATGAGTGGCAACTTGATAACAACCTCGATGTAGCGGGTTATACCGTAGTTGACCTTACTGCGTATTATGTTCCAGTAAAAGATCTCACGGTTCGTGCTGGACTGTTTAACTTATTTGATAAGAAGTACTGGCACTACTCGGATATTTCTGGAAAAACAGGAACCGAAGCGTTCAATATTGACTACCAATCTCAACCAGGACGTAACTGGGGGATTTCTCTCGATTACCAGTTCTAATCCAAAGACAAAAAGCCAGCTTACGCTGGCTTTTTTCTTAAAGAACACTTCATTCAAAAGGAATTTAAAAGGTGATGAAATGAATTATTTGTTCTCTGCCATCTCTTTTTTCACCATTACTGCAGCAGCAACGATAAAAGCAATGATCAATGCCAGTTCCACTTATCCTCCTAAGAGTCACAATCAATTTCGCCGTAAGTCTAGCACTGAGTTGTGGGCTAAGCAGGGTTTATTTTGCAAAACTGACTGATTAGCGATCAAGATCAAACCGAGGCTAAACTTGATGAGTCGAAATATCGGGCTTTACCCAAACTTGGCTAAAGTCAAACCAACCGAGCGCATTGCATTTCGCATTTTGTAGAGCACCACACTGATCTTTACTAATCCCAAGCCAGCAGTGAAACATTGGGATCAATTGATGCTTTTCGACCAAAGACTTACCTAATTCTTTCGCTGGAAACACGGCGGATGGATCTGCTCGCCAGCCATCAATTAAGCTCTCCCATTGTTTGAAATCTTCATTCTGGCTCAAAAACTCAATATCAGAATAGTTGAGTAACCAGCCAGCTAGCGCATCATCACGATGATTGGCGATACCCATTGGTTTAATCCAAATATCCACATTGTCTGTATCAGAGACTGTATGTTCATACTTGATGATGTTGACACTCATCCCATCTTGATTGAGCAATTGCTTTATCGCACTAGCAACCGTGGGAAACATCGGGTGTTGGGCGTGATACGCAATCGTCAGTTCTTTCGTTTCTGGGGGGAATGTTCTGTGTTGTGGGGTTGAATGATGGTACCACCCCGGCTTTAAGCCATATGCAGGTAAAACCCCAAGCTCAATAATTTTGTCTTCAGGGAGAAGACGAAACAGATTTAGAGCACTGAGTTTTTCGGATAAATAACGCGCCCAATGCTCATTTTGGGCTACCCCAGTGCGGCGATTCAGCAGTAAATAGGTGCATCCGGGATCCAGTTCTACATCTTCGGTAGATGAACCGCGGGCCGATTTGATCGGGTTCGACAAACTCGGAAAAACCATTGAAGAGTGCACTTCATCGATGACCCAAACCTCCACTCGATCGAGAAGTGGACGGAAACCAAAATAGCCATCAAATGCTTGTAAAACTAAGCGTTTTTCATCATTGATAACTACTTTGTAAGGACCGGAACCAACCGGCATCAAATCAAAATCTGGGTTACGATCCGCTTCTGCTGGAAGAATTTTCGCGCAAGCCTCAGACAGCATTAAAGGTAGATAAGCATCCGGCTTTTGCAAATAGACATCAACCGCCCAAGGATAGGGAGAATCGACACGATCAATGTGCGCAAATAGATTCAATAAACGTAACTGCCAGAGATTCTGCACCACCAGTTCGGTGGTAAGTAGGTTTCCGTTATGAAAACGGACTCCTGGGCGTAAGTAGAATCGCCAATGTGTTTGTGAAATGGCTTGCCAAGCGTGCGCCAAATCGGGTTGTAATTGTTCATCTTCGTCAAGACGGGTGAGCCCACTGAACACTTGCCGAGCGATATGCTGTTCTGAGCGGCGCATCGGTTTTTGCGGGTTCAACATTGAAAGCTGGCGGTAGTATGGAAGCCTTACCACTTGTAGCCCTTCTTGGTGTTGAACACCCAGATAGCTTTCAATCACTTGGGTTAATTTTGCGGCATCTTGATCAAGAACCGCAAAGGCTTGACTAATTTTTCCTTCGTTAAGATAGCGACGAGCGAGGTTCTCACTCACATCGGCACGGCTACGTTTAAAAATGAGCTGCGAGAGTTTGCCGCGTCCTGCTGCAGGATGCCATTCGATCCACCCCTCTTCTTCCATTTTATTCAGTACGATCCGCGCATTACGGCGGGTACAAAATAGGATGTCTGTAACATCTTCAAGCTGGGTTTCAACATCTTGGCCTTGAAAGTGCTCAAAGAGCGTTTCGAACTGAACACGTAAGCGGGGGCTACTCATAAAGAGGAAAACTCATAACGATTCTATTTTTAAGCAGTTTCCCTATTTTTTATGAAATGAGCAAGCCTCACGAAAAAACTTTTAGAGCACATCACAACCCAGCGTTTGGGCTATGATGCGCAGTTGCGCTTCATCATCCAATTTGAGTGACCATTTAGCTTCACTTCCATTAGCGACCAACACATTGGCCCCATTTCCCATCAACGTAATGGCATCGGAGTACGCTTGTAGAGTCACCATATTTTCACTCCCTAAACGGACAACCACTTCATGTGGAGTGAGGATGATTTTGCCGCCTTTAAATTGAATAACCACTTAAACCTCTCATGACTGCTGGTTTTTTTGTACGCGTGCTCGTTTGACGGCAACGGTGAGTCGGCTGATACAAACCAAATGCCCTTGTTCGTCTTTGATTTCGATTTGCCAAACTTGGGTTGAAATCCCCATATGTAACGGTGTTGCTGTACCAATCACCATTCCCTCTCGCATCGCGCGGACATGGTTGGCATTGATGTCCAAACCTACGCAATATGCCTCTTCTCCAACGCTAAAATTAGCCGCAACGGAGCCCAAAGTTTCAGCCAAAACGACAGATGCACCACCATGCAACATCCCTAATGGTTGATGCGTGAAGTGGCATACCGGCATGGTTGCTGAGATACTATTGTCCGTTAACTGGGTATAAACGATATTTAAATGTTCGATGAGTGTATTTTTAGAAGTCGCATTTAGCACTTCTAACGTAATAGGTTTGTTCCAGATGGCCATGACAAAATCCTAAGAGAATCGGCTGAAAGCATATTGTACCGACTCGCGCGTACTTACACAAAATGAGGATCCTCGCCGGGCTTCAAGTGAGTGAAAGATGTAACATTATGATTGCTTGATGATAATATTGATGGCACTCATCAGTGCCACAAAATGAAGGAATAGATAATGAATAAGGCTCGATTGGCGCTCGCTTTATTGATGACGATAGGCTTAACCGCATGTACCGCATCTCCCACAGGCAGAAATCAATTACTCCTATTCTCTGATAATGATATGAGCCAGCTTGGCTCACAATCTTTTACGCAGATGAAACAAGAAATCCCCGTTAATAAAAATGTAAAAACGAACGCCTATGTGCAGTGTGTTGCAAATGCGATTACTGCTCAAGTCCCTGCACAAAAAGGCTTTTCTCAATGGGAAGTGGTGGTTTTTGAAAGCGATCAAGTTAACGCTTTTGCATTACCAGGCGGAAAAATAGGTGTTTACACAGGACTGTTGAAGGTGGCGGTTAACCAAGATCAATTGGCAACAGTCCTCGGACATGAAGTCGCTCATGTACTTTCTAATCACAGCAATGAACGTTTATCACAATCACAATTAGCGAATGCGGGCTTACAATTAACCGATATTGCTATTGGTGCATCAGAATACAGTCAATACCGTAATTTGACGATGGGAGCACTGGGTGTGGGCGTACAATATGGCGTTATTCTACCTTACGGGCGAAGCCAAGAATCTGAGGCGGATGTATTGGGGTTAGCGTTGATGGCTAAAGCGGGATTTGATCCAGCCCAGAGCATTGAGCTTTGGAAAAATATGGCAAAAGCATCAGGGGGTAAGCAGCCGCCAGAGCTTCTCTCTACTCACCCATCGCACAATACTCGTATCGCGGATTTGAGTGCGACAATCAGCACTCTCCCACCTTATCAGGGAAAGAAAGCACACTGCTCTTTGTAACTGAATCATCAAACAAGCAAATACAGCTAGACTGACACATCCGTCTAGCTGTATTTGCGACACTGTCACGTCAGAAGAAGCGGATAGCACTGCGTCCTGAACTGGCTACTGAATCACCGCTTGCCGGTTTTTTTTCTTCTTTCGACTTGTTTTGTTTTGTCTTCGACGAATTCTTTTGAGCTTTCTCTTTCTTTTTAGCAGAGGCCTTTTTACTTGATGGAGCCGCTTCTGCCTCATTTTTTACTGACTTTTTCGGAGCTGCTACGCTAGGTACGGATTCAGTAACAGGGACATCACAAATCACGACGTAAAACTCTTGATTAAATTCAATGAGATCACCGTCATAGACTTTACGACGCTTACGAGTTTCTTCTTCACCATTGACAAACACATACCCTTCACTGATCACGTGTTTTGCCTCCCCACCACCGCTAATGGCGTTCGCTATTTTCAGCACTTTATACAGTTCAATGGGTTGGCTAGAAACTTCCACACCGATAGCTTCAATTTCGATTTCTTCATCTTGTGGATTGAATTGTTCGTCTGTCATGACATTACTCTCAAAAAATTTTCCGCAGTTTAGCTTTTTCAAACGTAATTACCAACGTCAACGCAAACAAACACTAAACTAAAGATTATCAACGTACTCTTTGATCAGGCAACTATGCGTATTGATGTGCTCTTGATGTGCTCTTGGCTAATCTCAACCTCTCTCTATGCGAAGCCAATCAGCGTGACCATTTTCACTGATGACTCTTATCCTCCTTACAGTTATGCCGAGAACGGCCAAGCCATGGGGATTTACCCAGACATTGTGCGCTCAGCCGATACCTTGATGGAGGAGTTTGAGATTGTTTTACAACCTACCCCTTGGCGACGTGGTTTAAAGTTGCTTGAAGCAGGGCGAATTTTTGCCCTTCTCCCCCCTTATTATTACTCCAACAAGCGCCCTTACATCCAACCTTATTCAGATCCTATCCTCGATGAAGAGGTGGTCGTGTTTTGCCAAAACAAATGGTTAAACCGTAAAAACCTGACCGAATGGCCAAAAGATTTTTATGGTTTAAAAATAGGTATCAATGATGGATTCGGTGCCGGTGGTCAGGCCTTTTGGCAAGCGGTAAATGAAAAAAAGTTCACGGTTGAAACTGCAAATAGTAATCGGGTGAATCTTTTAAAGTTACGCGGTGACAGAATTGACTGCTACATCAATGATCACATTTCGATTTTGTGGGAATTAGCTCGGTTAAAACGAGAAGGTGCGATTGAAAATGCCAACTTTTCGATCGCGGCGAAACTGAGTATTGAACAAGGTTACATTGGTTTCACCAATCAAAATCTTGAACAGTATCCTTACCAGAGCAAATTTGTTGCTGCATTTAATGTTGCATTAGCTGAGCTAAAAAGTAGCGGCCAACTGGATAAAATTGTTAGCCGCTATATTGAATAAGGAGAGCGTTATCGTGTGACCATATTGCGGATCTGTTTCGCGCGCTCTTCATCACTTACAGTGCTTGGGGGTGGAACCGTTAAACCTTTTATTACCGCCGGACGTTGCGCAATTTTATTCATCCAACGTTGTAAATGGGGTAAGCCATCGATTGAGATCCCACTCCATTCGTGAATTCGTACCCATGGGAATGTCGCGATATCGGCTATCGAGTATTCATTACCTGCCAGATACGCATTTTGCGCCAGTTGCCCGTCCATTACTTCAAATAAGCGTCGACCTTCTTTTTGGTAACGGTCGATGGCAGGCTGAATTTTTTCAGGGAAATAGCGGTAAAACACATTGGCTTGTCCCATCATCGGACCCACACCGCCCATCTGGAACATTAACCACTGGATCACACGTGAACGAGCTTTGCTTTCTTGTGGCAAGAACATGCCTGTTTTCTCGGCCAGATACAGCAAAATAGCCCCCGACTCAAAAACGGCAAAATCATCGTTATCACGGTCAACTATTGCAGGAATTCGACCATTGGGGTTAATCGCGGTGAATTCAGGTTGTTTTTGCTCATTACTGGAAAGATTAAGCGCATGAGTCGTGTATTCCAGCCCCATCTCTTCCAATGCAATCGCAATTTTGTGGCCATTTGGCGTAGCTGCAGTATAAAAATCAATCATGGAAATATTCCTTATTGAAAAGCTGGGCGTTGAGTCACTTGCTCATACCAGCGAGTAATGTGCGGATAGTTTTCGGCTACGGGCAATTCGAGTGCTTTTTGGACAAAGCCAATAAAAATGTAGGCGGTGATATCCACAATAGTGAAACGATCCGTAGCAATAAATGTAGACTCTGCCAGACGTTGTTCAAGTTGAGGTAAGAAGGTGACAACTCGTGCTTTACTCTCTTCGCCCCAAGCATAAACGCAGTTTTCACGGTCTTTGTAGATGCCCGTCAAATTGCGAAACGCTTGGAATCCAGCGTAGAGCCCCTGAAACTCAACCACTCGATGCCACATTTCTATTTGAGCTTGCTCTAAAGGTGAGCGGCCAAACAGTTGCTGCGAATTAGGATAGGTTTGATCAAAATAGCGACAAATAGCCACACTTTCACACAAGGTCGTACCATCATCTAATTCAAGTAGCGGCACTTTGCCATTAAGACTTTTGCTGAGGAACGTATCGGACAAGTTTTCTCCGCTACGAATATCCACATGAACACGTTCAACATCCAAACCTAATTCTTTAAGAAAAATCGAAACTCGGCGGCTGCTGGGTGTCATAGCGGTTTCATATAATTTCATTCTACTGTCCTTATTTTCTTTTTCTGAACGATCGTTCTGGTTATACTCTACGCAGTTTCTGAACGTTCAGTCAAGAATATATTTTTCAGTAGTAGAGTTTCGAATGGCAAGAAAATGCAACTTTGATCGAGAAGAAAAATTGCACGAAGCAATGCGGTTGTTTTGGCAAAAAGGCTACGCCAATACCGCCATTTCTGATTTGGTTGATCACCTACAAATCAACCGCTTCAGTTTGTATAACGCCTTCGGTGATAAGCAGACACTGTACTATGAAGCGCTTGATCACTATCTGGCGTTGACGAGTGGTCCGACGTTAAAAGCACTTGAGCATGAAAATGCCGGCTGGGGAGAGTTGAAAGCCTTTCTTGAAGGGTTTGCCGATTTGCAGAAAACCTCTAAAAACGGTTGTTTTATCCAAAATGCTTTAGTTGAGCACGCGGGGGCTGATCACGAAGTTCTCAGCAAAGGTCATGCCCTTTTCGACCGATTACTCGGATTGATGACCCGAGCGCTCGATAATGCCATGCAGCAAAAACAGATATCGACCACTTTACCTGCGGATGCTATCGCCAAATTAATTCTCACCCAAATGCAAGGGATGCGAGTGTTGGGTAAGGCACAGCGTCAGACGGATCTTGAACAAGGTTTAACGGTGTTAACTCAGTTAATTGAGGGGCGAGCATGATTGAACTTATTGCGGTTCGCCTAACTCAGGGCGATGACCTTAAACAACAGATCACTCACCTGGTAAAAAAGCATGGCATTCATGCTGGATCGATTGCCTCTTGCGTTGGGTGTCTTTCAAACCTTAATCTGCGTCTAGCCGATAGCGTCTCTCTGATGCAGGTGAGCGCACCGTTTGAAATTCTTTCTCTCTCTGGCACCCTAACCTATGATCACTGCCATATACACATCACAGTTGCAGATGCACAAGGGCGTGCTTGGGGCGGCCATTTACTTGATGGCAACATCATCAATACCACGGCAGAACTGATGATTCACCACTATCCACAACAACGTTTCTCTCGCCAATTTGATCCCACTACCGGGTATGGTGAGTTAGTGATTGAGTGACGATAGCTGGACTAGTTCTTGAGTGTAAGGATGATGAGGTGCTGCAAAGAGCCTTTGAGTTTCACCCTGCTCAACCACCTCCCCGGCTTTCATCACAATGGTTTGATGACAAATGGCACGGATCACCGCCAAATCATGGCTGATAAACAGATATGTGAGGTGATGTTTTTGCTGCAGATCTTTGAGTAAATCCAGAACTTGCGCTTGAACGGTGCGATCGAGTGAGGATGTGGGCTCATCAAGCAAAATAAACTCTGGCTTGAGCACCAGAGCACGAGCAATGGCGATGCGCTGCCTTTGCCCACCCGAAAACTCGTTGGGGTAACGATGCCGTGTTTCACTGTCTAGCCCCACTTCGTGCATCACTTCGCAAATCGCTTGATCAATTTGTTCATCATTGAGTTGAGTGTGTACGCGTAACCCTTCACCAATCACTTGCGCGACCGACATTCTGGGGTTGAGCGCTGAATATGGATCTTGAAACACGACCTGCATTTTACTGCGAAAAGGCAACATTTCGTGCCGTTTGAGCGGTTGCAGATCTTCCCCTAAATAGCGGATCACGCCCTGTGACGATAACAGCTTTAAAATTGCCATTCCCGTAGTCGATTTCCCTGAGCCACTCTCACCCACGACACCCAATGATTGCCCTTTGAGCAGTGTAAAATTCATATCGGTGACGGCTTTGATATAAGCCTGTGTACGCCTCAATAACCCACCTTTAATTGGGAACCAGACCCGCAAATTTTCAGCTTGCAGCAAAGTTGGTGCGTTAGGGGTAACAGGCACTGGTGTGCCTCGCGGATCGGCATTAATCAATTGTTGGGTATACGGATGCAAAGGGGAATGAAACAAAGCTTGACACTGATTGGTTTCAACCAATTTACCCTGTTGCATCACAGCCACTCGATCTGCAATGCGTCGTACAATGCTCAAATCATGGGTGATGAACAACATGGCCATACCCAGTTCTTGTTGCAATGATTTCAGCAGATCAAGAATCTGAGCTTGTACCGACACATCTAACGCTGTCGTGGGCTCATCCGCAATCAACAGTTCAGGTTCATTAATCAGTGCCATCGCGATCATCACGCGTTGGCGTTCGCCACCAGAAAGCTCATGTGGATAAGCATTGATCTTCATTTCTGGATTACGAATCCCAACCTTTCCTAACCATTCAATCGCTTTTTGCTCCGCGATTGTTGCTCTTATACCGCGGTGAATCGCCAGTGTTTCTAGCAGTTGTTTACCAATTTTGTGCAGTGGATTGAGTGAAACCATCGGCTCTTGAAAGATCATGCCAATTCGACCGCCACGGATCCCGCGCAGCGCTCGTTCTGAACAACGTAACGTATCAATATCGGCAAATCGAATTTGGCCACTCAAATAGTGTGCTGAACCTTTGGGAAGTAAACGCAAAATAGCATTGGCCGTCACTGACTTTCCTGATCCACTTTCGCCGACTAACGCTAAGGTTTCCCCGCGAGCCACTTGCAAAGACACACCTTCAGTCACTGGGCGAACTTGCCCAGCTGCGCCAAATCCCACTGAGAGGTTGTCAATTTCTAATACCCATTCGCTCATGAAGTACTCCGTTGCAAGTGTGGGTCAAAGGCATCGCGTACCGCTTCTCCGATAAAAACTAATAGCGTCAACATCGAGGAAAGTACCACAAAGGCAGATATACCAAGCCAAGGCGCTTGAAGATTGGCTTTGCCTTGTGCGAGAAGTTCACCGAGTGACGGCGACCCCGCTGGCAAGCCAAAACCAAGAAAATCGAGTGAGGTAAGAGTGGTCACAGAGCCTGAGAGAATAAACGGCATCATAGTTAATGAGGCCACCATCGCGTTGGGTAGCATGTGACGTAAAATAATACGAATATCACTCACGCCCATCGCTTGCGCGGCTCGCACATAATCAAAATTTCGACAGCGCAAAAATTCCGCACGCACTACACCGACTAAGCTCATCCAACTAAACAGAACCATGATGCCAAGTAGCCACCAAAAGTTAGGCTCCACAAAGCTAGATAAGATAATTAAAAGAAACAGGGTTGGCATACCGGACCAAACTTCAATAAAGCGTTGACCAAACAGGTCGAGCCAACCGCCGTAGTAACCTTGAGTAGCACCAACCAGCACGCCAATGAATGAGGAGATCACCGTTAACACAAAACCGAAAAGAACGGAGATACGAAAACCGTAAATAATCCGCGCTAAAACATCGCGACCTTTATCATCCGTGCCGAGCCAGTTCACGGCATCCGGCGCTGACGGCACACTGCCAGCAATATTGAAGTTAATCGTGTCGTAGTGGAAACGAATCGGCGGCCAAATGATTTGCCCTTTTTCTTCAATTAATCCGATCACATACGGGTCGGTGTAATCCGCTTCTGTATCAAATTCCCCCCCGAACTGGGTTTCACTGTAACGCTGCATAATCGGTGTATACCAACCACCGTTGTAATGAATTAACAATGGTTTATCGTTGGCGATCAGTTCAGCAAACAGGCTCATCACAAACAGCAGTAGGAAAATCCATAATGACCAGAACCCGCGCCGATTGGATTTGAATCGAGCCCAGCGAGCTTCAATCAACGGGTTGGGCGCACGCTTGTTACGTTGCCACATCATGTTTAGCGAGCCTCAAAATCAATACGGGGGTCAACCCACATATAAGTCAAATCCGATAGGATACCGAGCAATAGCCCTAATAAGGTCATGATATAAAGTGAGCTGAACACTAAGGGATAGTCACGTTGAATCGTCGCTTCAAAGCCGAGCAAACCAATCCCTTCAAGAGAAAACATCACTTCAATCAGCATTGAGCCAGTGAAGAAAATACTGATAAATGCACTAGGGAATCCGGCAATAATGATTAACATGGCGTTACGGAAAACGTGCTTGTAGAGAATTTGTCGTTCATCCAACCCTTTGGCTCGGGCGGTGACCACATATTGTTTGTTGATTTCATCCAGAAAGGAATTTTTGGTGAGCATACTTAACGTGGCAAAACCGCCAATCACCATGGCAATGGTGGGTAAAGTTAAATGCCAAAAATAGTCGATGATCTGCGCATACCAAGGCAAAGCCGCAAAGTTATCGGAAACCAATCCGCGCAATGGAAACCAACTGAAGTAGTTGCCACTGGCAAACAGAATGATCAAGATAATCGCGAACAGAAATCCAGGAATGGCATAACCGATAATGACGACGGCACTTGACCATACATCGAATCGCGAACCGTGATGAATGGCTTTACTGATCCCAAGCGGAATGGAGATCAAGTAAATCAGCAATGTGCTCCATAAGCCCAATGATATTGAAACTGGTAACCTTTCGATAATCAGATCAATCACATTGCCGCCTCTAAAGAGACTTTCGCCAAAATTAAAGGTGGTATAGTCTTTCAACATTTGAAAATAGCGCTCATGCAATGGCTTATCAAAGCCAAAGCGACGAGTGATTTCTGCCACCACTTGTGGATCAAGTCCTCGTGAGCCTTTATAGCCCGAAACCGGAGCATCTGTCGTTGGCGCAACCTCTTGCCCACCACCGGAAAAACGCTCCATCAAGCCCGATGTATTGCCTTCAAGTTGCGCAATCGCCTGTTCAACCGGACCTCCCGGCGCGATTTGGATGATGAAAAAGTTGATGGTTATGATCGCCCACAACGTGGGTATCACCAATAACAAACGGCGCAGAATATAGCTGAGCATTGCGCCTCCTAACGCCGTTTTTCTGGAAGCCGCGCGGCTTTTTCTTGGTCAACCCACCAAGTATCCAATCCTAACGAGTATTTGGGTAATACGTCTGGTCGACGGAATTTATCCCACATGGCCACACGATAAATGCTTAAGTGCCACTGAGGAATAATGTAAAACTTCCATTGCAATACGCGATCTAATGCGCGACCTAATGCCAGCAGTTTTTCGGTATCTTGTTGGTTTTTGGCAATTTGCTCGGTTAATGCATCGATCACCGGATCATTTGCCCCAGCGGAGTTGTAGGTAGAATCCATATAGTTTGAGTTCCACACAATCAACAGATTAGGGCTAGGATAAGGATTGGCACCATAGCCTTGCGAGATCATATCAAAATCGCGATCACGCAGGCGTTTAGTATATTGCGTGGTATCTACGGTGCGGATTTTCATTTCGATCCCCATCAACTGCAGATTCTTTTGCAGTGGGATGGCAATGCGCTCTGTGGTTGGATTGTAAATCAGTAGCTCGAAACTTAGTGCTTCCCCTGTTTTCACATTGGTCATCACCTTGTTTTTCAACTCCCATCCGGCCTCTTTTAGTAGAGCAAAAGCTTCGCGCATTTGATTGCGGATACGCCCGCTCCCATCGGTTACAGAGGGTTGATAAGCCTCCGTAAAAACGCGTGCTGGAACTTGTTCTTTATACGGAGACAACACCGCTAACTCCGCTGCATCGGGGAGACCTTGTGCTTCATATTCCGTATTTTGAAAGTAACTGCGTGTCCGTTTGTATTGATCGTAGAACAGGTTTTTATTCATCCATTCGAAATCAAGCGCATAATTTAACGCTTCACGAACACGAACATCTTGGAAAACCGCCCGCTGAGTGTTGAAGATAAAACCTTGCGTGGATGCGGGGGCTTGATGGGCAATCTCTTCTTTTTTGATGAAACCCTGATCAAAGTGAGTACCGGTGTAGGATGTAGCCCAGAACTTCGCTTGGCTTTCTTGGCGCAAATCAAACTCGCCCGCTTTGAACGCTTCAAGCATTACCGTGTCATCGCGGTAATAATCGTATTGGATCTGCGCAAAATTATTCCGCCCGACATTGACGGGTAAATCTTTTGCCCAATAGTTGGGGTCAAGTTTATAGGTCACACTTTGGCCCGGTTTAAAATCGACGATTTGGTAAGCACTGCTGCCTACCGGCGGTTGATTGAGTGGCTCTGCCAAATTCTTATCTTGCCAAAAGTGCTTGGGTAACACTCGCGTTGATTGCGCGAGGCTGAACAGCTGTTCTCGATTAGGCTGCTTCATTTCGATTCGAACGGTGTGTTCAGAGAGAGCTTTTACCGACTGTACATCTTTGTAGTAAACGCGATATTGCGGAACACCTTCGGTCATAAATTTATTAAAGGTGAATTCAACATCCTGCGCGGTGATGGGCTTGCCATCATGAAAACGTGCTTTCGGGTTGAGATCGATTTCTAACCAGCGATAGTCATCGGAATAACGAATCTTACTGGCGATCAAGGGATAGTAAGAGTCAATTTCATCGGCTGGAGAAAACATTAACGGGTCATACAGCTCTTCCGTGTTAGCCGCGGATACCCCACGTGAGGCAAAGCGGTTAAAGTTGTCGTAAGTTCCTAGCTCACCAAAGGTGACTTTGCCATATTTGGGGGCTTGTGAATTGACATAATCAAAGTGGGTAAAGTTTTCTGGGTACTTTGCTTCCCCAAACCCGACTAGACGGGTGGTTTCCACCACTGCAGCCCAACTGAGTTGGCTGGATAATGCAAAGGTAATACCCAGTGCGATTGGCTTCCAATTGCGCATAGCTCTCTCCCTGATAACACGTCATCCAATAGTTTATGTGCCTAATTTCTGGCTTGGACTAAGACAATACAAAAAATTGATAATTCAGTAATTTGAATAAGTATATAACCAAACTACTGTAAGTTACCGCTGAGCAGCAAGAGGGGTCAGGGGAAATTCTTCCCCTGAAACGTGATCAATGAAGTGTTTTAGCAATCAAACGTAGAAGATAGGTTTCACGCTCAATGCTCATGCCTTTGCGAGGATCTTTAAGCAGTGTCTGTTCATTGTGAGCAATCGCCTCATGAATGTTCACCCAGACCGGTTTCATTCCATTGCGTTGTTCATAACTTTCCAATTGGGGTGAACCTAATTGGGCATCCACTTCACAGCGATAACAGTAAGACACCATATGAATTACATCGACATCTTGTTGCTTGTTCCATGGACGAAACTCTTGATATAAACCAAACGGTTCAATATTACGGATATTTTGTGCACCCGTTTCTTCTTGCAGTTCACGAATCATGCCCATAAGCACATCTTCGTCAGTCTCCAAACCGCCACCCGGTAATGAATAGTCATGGTAGCGTTCGGTATACAGCAGCAAAATTTGCTCACCTTGCATTGCAATCGCTCGTGCAGCTTTACGTTGCACGATACGTTGCTCATTCAAAGGTTTAATCTCTGGATGTACGGCGACATATAACGGTTTCATCGGCTCTCCTTTTCCAACTTCCAACGGTTTTGAGCGATGCTAACACATCAAAAAGTTGAAGACCCTGATAAATCAGGGTCTATTTGCGCTGAATCAAATTTAACCGTCAGCATTGATTTTGGTGATCAACTCTTTTTCGACACGATCCGCATCTTCCACCGCAATCTGGCAGGTTCCCGCCGCAGCATGCCCCCCCCCACCATATTTAAGCATCAACTCACCAATATTGGTTTTTGAACTGCGATCGAAAATGGACTTCCCAGTAGCAAAAACGATGTTTTGCTTTTGAAAGCCCCACATCTTATGAATGGAAATATTACACTGCGGAAACAGTGCATAGATGATGAAACGGTTACCCGCGTAAATCGTTTCCTCCTCCATCAAATCAAGGAGAATCAAATTCTTATAGACTTTACTACAACGTTGGATTTGCTCTTTAAATCGAATTTCATGCTCACGGTATAAATCCACGCGCTCTTTAATATCGGGAAGTTCGAGAATGTCTTCAATGCTGGCATGGGTACAGTGATCGATCAGAGCCATCATCAAGTTGTAGTTAGAGATCCGAAAATTATGGAAACGCCCCAAACCAGTTCGCGCGTCCATCAGAAAATTCAGTAAATTCCAACCGGTAGAATCCAAAACTTCATCACGAGTAAATTGGGCGGAATCGCCTTTATCAACGGCAGACATCATTTCAAGCCATTCGAATGGAAAGGTTTTTTGGCCACCGTAATAATCCCATACCACGCGAGCAGCCGACGGAGCATTAGGATTAATGATGTGGTTAGAACGTTCACCTTTATTGCGTAACGTTTCAGATAAGTGATGGTCAAAAACTAAGTGAGCGTTGGCAACGTAAGGCAAGTTAGTGATGATATCTCGTTCCGTAATAGGAACTTTGCCATCTTGCATGTCTTTAGGATGGACAAACTGAATATCATCAATCAGTTCGATACTTTTGAGCAAAACTGCACACACCAAACCATCAAAATCACTGCGTGTCACTAATCGATACTTAAGCGATGACATGCTATCCCCCTTAACAGGTTAGACATCAAGAAAAATCAGACTAAAAATGCTGTTTAATTAAGCTTTTCTTAATTGTAGACAGCATCGATCTTTTGACAAACCTGACATATGGCAAAACCTATTTTTTGTAGAATACTGATATGCAACCCGTAACCAAAATGGAGACAGTATGAACAAGGTAGCCTTATTACTCGCCAGTATTGTTGGAGTAACCCTACTGACTGGCTGTGCACGCCAAGAAAACGAGTATACCGTGAAGGAATACACATCTATGGCCAATCCAGCCTCAGTGTACTGTGTTGAACAAGGTGGTAAGTTGGAGATGGTGACAGAAGATGGACAACGTGTAACCTATTGCGTAACCCCAGCAGGTGAACGCATGGAACAGTGGGAATATTTCAGGAAAAACCACGCTAGCCAATAACATTCGATAAGGCAGCGTTGCTGCCTTTTTCCATCTGGTTGTTTAGCGCTTCCACCAACGACCAGTTCGGTCAAGCTCGGGATCACAAAGTCGGTTGAGTAGCGTTAGCTCCGTATCGAGAACGGCTAACAGATCACCGACACTCGCTGCTGTGGTTAAGTCTGCCTCAGATTCGACAACTGTCGCGATAAGAGCAAGTTGCGCCAACATGATGGGTTCATTCTCACAATGTCGCCGCAACTGAGCGAGCGCGGTTTGAGCGATTTGGTATGGTGCTTGGCGAACTTCCTCAAGGGGTCTTTGGAAAGCATTTACTGTTACACCCTCAAGGAAAACACGATAAGTCGTCAGTTCATCAACCCACAAAAATCGGACACCTTGTTGGCTTCGATGCGGGTATGGCACGTTAATATGTGCATTAAGATCACGAGAAATGTTCAGCCGAACCCCGGCCTGTTGGCAACGTTCATCCAACGTGCGCAGTAACCCTTGTTCATCCATCAGTTGCTGAATCTCAAAAATTCGTTTGAGATGGTAGTCATTTGAAACCAAGGTCAATGTCAGCGTATCACCAACTCGAAGATGGCCACTGGTGAGCAATACTTGTGCGACATGCTCGATATTTTCTACTGTGCTGGTGGATTGTTGCTCCAGCAATACTTGAACGTGTGGCAGCGAAAGTGCCAACTGCTGGCATCGCGTTTGGAAATATTCATACATTCGCTGTGCTTCTGATGCGGATTGCCGTTGAGTGACACCGCCGCAAAACACCACTAAAGCCGTTTGATTTTCATGACACTGTAACGCAGAAATTAATCCCTCTACCCGACTTTTTCCCTCTAACGTCAATTGATCCGAATTTAAGCGTTTACCCAGTACGATAAAAATGGGGCGAGTGGTGGGCATGACGATCTTCCTTGTTTGATTTTTCTGATAAACAGAATTTCATATTTTTTAACAGGATGTAAAGCTCTACACCATCAAGGGATTCTCTGATTTCAGAAAATGAGTACATCACGGATTTTTTCTGCCATAATCGCGCCCTTAATTTTATTAGATGCTGGCGTATTAAAGGTATTTGGTTTTATACACTAGCAGGCAATGTCGAAATAGACCGATATGTGGAATAAACTCAATAAATCAATGATGTTCTGCCAAATGATGTTTGGCCTCTCGTTTTACGGTGTGATGGTGATCCTGACCCGTTTCTTCTTGGAAGATCTTAACTACAGTGAAGCCGATACCATGATGGTGGTTGGAGCATTCTCCTCGATTGGCCCCTTGTTTGCCATCGCTGGAGGCTTTATTGCCGATAAATTTCTTGGCGCCTATCGATCACTGGCCATTTCTTATTTAACTTTTGCGGTTGGCTACGGCTTGTTGGTTCTCGGTGCCTCTTCCACCAACGTACCGCTGAGCTTGGTGGGTATTGCACTTGCCAGCTATGCTCGTGGCTTGATGTCCCCTTCCTACCCCAGTTTGTACAAGCGAACTTTCGCCAGTGAAGAGGATTTCAACAATGGTTATCCCGTTAACTATTCCGTGAACAATGTCGGGGCATTATTGGGGCAGTATTTATTCCCGATGTTGGTACTGCTGCTTGGTTTTCATGGCAGCTTTGCGTTATCAGCCCTGATGGCGACACTCGCTACTTTGACGATTGTGACCATGCGCCGCCCGCTGATTCATGTTGCCAGTGACAAGGATCAACAGCCTGTCAGCTTGAGCAACTGGATAGCATTTGGTGTGCTTTCACTCGCGATGGTTGGGTTGGTATTTTTCATGTTCTCAAACATGGCAATTGGCCAAAACATCGTGTACGCCATTGGCCTTGCGGCAATTATGTATTTCATCAGCTTGATGTTTAAAGTAAGCCATGCTGAAGCGCTGAAAATGGGCACCATCTTGATTGTGACGGTGCTGACCACCTGCTTCTTTGTGTATTACGGGCAAATGATGACCTCGATGACCATGGTCACGATTAATACCATGCGCGGCGACCTGTTTGGCATCATCCCGATTGCCCCAGAAGCCTCGATGGCCATGAACCCACTTTGGTGTATTGTGGCAGGCCCCGCCATCTCCTATCTGTTTTCTACACTAGAAAAGCGTGGCATTACCTTCTCAACCGCAACCAAAATCGCGTTTGCCTTTGTGCTAACCGCTATTTCATTTGGCATTTTGACGTTTGCCGTTTCCACCGTTGGTGAAGAGGCAATTATCCGCCCAGAAGTGTTCTTGGTGATCCATTTCTTCCAAGCGTTTGCCGAAGTCGTGGTAGGAAGCTTAGTGGTGGCATTTATTCTGTCGGTTGCCCCAAAACAGATTGAGAACTTCTCAGTGAGCTTGTTTTATATCGCGATGGCGCTCAGTGGCATTATTGGCGCCGTGTTCTCCACCTCCATCGCATTGGAAAAAGGCCAAGTTGTGACTCAACAGATCGTACAGATCATTTACGGTGATTACTTCAAACTGCTGACTATGCTAGCGGTGGTGATGGTTGGCGTTGCTTTACTGGCTTCAGTCCTTGTCCGTAAGATGCTTGCTGCTGCCAATCAAAACTCTCCGAGTGCTTAATCCATCCTCTGGATAGCGCGATTTTTATCAAATGGCCTACGGGCCATTTTTTATTGTCTGTTATACCAATGCCACCACAAGCCCTGCCACAATCGCCCCGATCCCCAAGATTCGAGTCATATACCAGCGTTCTCCTAGAAAACCGATGCCCATCAGTAAACCAAATACAATGCTGGTTTGGCGTAGCGCGACAATAAAACTGACGTTCTCGGTTAACGTCATGGCATAGAGCACTAGGCTATAAGTCCCCCCCATCATGAGTCCCGCGATAGTCGCGGTATAACGAATGCGCCATGCTTCAACAAATGGGGCGCGTTGGCCAGTGAGTAAATACCAGATCGTCAGTGGCAAACACATCGCCCAAAATTGAATCCCCAAATAAAGTACGGCAGAGTAACTGGCAGGCATCTGTATACCTACGTTTTGTTCTATGATCGCCAACGCTTCTTTATCGATAATCGAATACCCTGCCGTGCCTAGCGCTGCGACTAGAGCCCACACAATGCCGAGGTTGGCATAATCGGCGAAACGAAACTGACGGAATTTTTGTAGCGGGATCATCAAACAGCCGAGCGTGATCAACGCAAATCCTAGCCACTGATTAAGCTGTAAGTCATAGCCCAGCATCACAGTGCCCGCTCCAACCAACAACACGGGCAATCCACGCGCTAAAGGATAAGCAATGCCGATATCCACTTTGCTGTAAGCAAAAGCCAGCCCTAGCATGTACACCATTTGGCTCAGCCCACTCACAATCAGGAGTAACCAAAATTGAGTCGGCAGCGTTGACCAACCAATTTCACTGAAATACCACAAAATATAAGGAGTGAGGAGTAGTGACGTCGCTGACGTGGCGCCAAGAAAGAACGAAGGACCCGAACTTTGGTAGCGTTTGCCGATGATGTTCCAGCCCGCATGCAACAGCGCAGAAAACAGCACAATTATGATAGGCACAATAGACATACGACAACCTTGTCATAGCCCTGTCGAAGACAGGGCAGAAATGCATGAGTGATAGAGTTAGCGCTTCAATTCAGCCATCGACTCAATGAGAATGGCATCGTGACGCCAATACTCAATATCACAATCGATCAACTCGCCTTTCTGGTTATAGTTGACCCGCTCCACCACCATTGCTGGTGTACCCGATGTTGCGCGCAGAGCTTGAGCCATTTCGCCCAGTAACGAGCTGGTGGATATACGGTAGTGAATCGTCTGGTATTGTGTCGCATAGTGTTCACGATACAGATCGGTGAGTGACTGTGACAGATCAAAATCGAGCAGGTTTGGAAACAGCTCAGGGCGAATGTAGTTGGTGACATACACCACAGGTCGGTTATCCAAATAACGCACACGGTCTACGCGATACACATCCGAAAACGGTTTGAGTTTTAAAAGACGAGTCGCCTGCTTGTTGGCGATCAACGCTTTGGCAGACACCAACTCCGTTTTCGGCTGGCGATTTTGCGCCAACGCCATATTGGTAAAGTTGAGCGTTTGAGTGGGGTCATAGCGTAAAGGCGCGGGCGAAATAAACCAACCACGGCGATCTTCACGGTAAATCTTCCCTTCAGCTTCGAGCAGGGAAAGCGCCTCACGCAAGGTAACTCGCGTGGTATCAAATGATTCGGCTAACTTGCGCTCAGCGGGGAGCTTTTGGCGCGGCATCAGCATGCCGGCATCAATCTGCTCTACGATGGCATCTTTAATTTTTACGTATTGCACTTGCGATCCTATTGCCTCTTTCCACTAACGCTTGCGCCAAGCTTGCAGGCGGCCAAACAATCCAAACTCTAATCCCACATGCAGCAATTTGGCTAATGCGGCCGAGAGCATAATCATCACCGCCATGGCGGCGGCAGCGCCCGTTTGTCCTGCATCATCCATATTCAGTACCGCAACCGATGCGGGTACGGTGTCGGTTGAGTAGAGGAATACTACCGCAGAAGTGGTGGTTAATGCATTAATAAACAAATAGCTAGCGATGTCCAATACCGCAGGTAAGGACACGGGTAACGTCACTTTCCACAGTAAGCGGTATTGCGGCAGCTTGATGGAGGCGGCCGTTGCCTCCAATTCAGGTGGCAACTGTTTAAGCGCGGTAACCGCCGTCATATGCCCCACCGTGTAGTAATGCACCACGGTATTGATCACCAAAAGCAGCATGCCGCCGTACAAGCCATTGAGCGGATTAGACGCGTGATTGAAAAAGAAGATGTAACCCAAACCCAGCACTAAGCCGGGAACCGCCATCGGTACCATACTCAGCATCTGCATCGTCTGACGCAGCGGCGCGAACACTCGCCCTTTTTCAATGCTGTAAGCGCCGAGAAAAATGATCACCGTTCCACACAACGCGGTGAAGCTGGCTAAGGTGAGTGAGTTAAAATACGGGCTCCAACCATAGGCACTGGTTTCGGCAAATTGGTAATGCTTGAGTGTCAGCGCCGTATTCCATGGCCAAAACGTCACCAGCGAGCCGTATACCGCAGTGGCTAATACGGCCACAATCGCCACGCAAATCAGTACACAATAGAGTAGGCATAAACCATCACGCAGCCGATGTGGTGCAGGTTGGTAAGCCACAGAACGGGTATCAAACAGGCTTTGTTGTTTTTTCTGCACCCAGCGATCGGCAATAAACGCAAACACGGCGGGTAGCAACAGCACAATACTGGTCACCGCGCCCATCGCGAAATTCTGTTGCCCCACTACTTGCTTGAAAATGTCCGTTGCAAGCACGTTATAGCTGCCACCAATCACTTTCGGTACGCCGAAATCACACACCACTAAGGTAAAGACAACGATCAAGGCGCTGATCAACCCATACTTGGCCGCCGGTAGCGTGACAATAAAAAACGTTTTGATGGGAGATGTTTTCAGTGCCCTCGCCGCTTCATACAGACGAGCATCCGATGTGCTGAGCGAGGTGGTCAGAATCATCAAAGCATGCGGAAATGTCCAGAAAATCAACCCGAGCGTAATACCTAAGCCACCATAAATGGATTCACCGCCGAGCCAACTCTTGAGCATGCCTTGATTACCAAATAAGAAAATCAGACTGATCGCGGGCAGTAATGAAGGCGCGAGAATCGGCGCACTGCCTAATACTCGAAACAGATGTTTTCCAGGCATACAAGAGCGGGTCAATGCGTAGGCGTAACCAAACGCGAGGATACCAACAATCGCCGTCACACTCATGCCAAGCACTAAGGTGTTGCGCAAGGATTGCCAGAGTGCGGCCGAGGAAAAATACTGGACGAAGTAAGCGAGTCCGACAAATTCACCCTGCCCATTTTGCACGCTTTTCACCAACATAGCGGCCAGCGGCGCAACAATAAACAACAGCATCAGTGATAGCAGGATCAATAAGGTGATCGATAAAATCAGGCTATCGCGGCTCCAATGCGGCAATATCCGCACTGAAAAAGTACGAGCAACATTCAACATACTCTTCTCCTTAAGCCGCATAAGCACAGCTGGCTGTAGCTGCTGGCGTTGTCGACATGACCTTACGACGGTACGCACGCAACTGCCCTGCTCTCAATGCCAAATATCGAACATCTCCCGCTTTTAAATTCAGGGTTTGTACCTGCGAGATCGGTAAATCGACATACACGGGCGGAGCCAAACGCTCACCTTGAAACACACATTCGACCCGATAAAACGCGCCAAGAAACTCCAAATGGCGAATGACGACTGGAATGGCCTCGTTGTAGCGCGTAACCAGCTCTAGATTTTCAGGGCGCACAGCCAAATCAAATTGTTCACCTTGGCAAGGCGTATAATTTTCGATTTTGGGCAAGGCAATAAGGGATTCAGCAATACGCAGTTGCTGGGAACTCGCCATGGAGGCGGGAATAAAATTCATCGTGCCAACAAACTCAGCCACAAAACGGCTGGCAGGCTTTTGGTAGATCTCTTGTGGCGTACCAACTTGCTCAATCACCCCGTGGTTCATTACCACAATGCGATCCGCCATGGTTAACGCTTCTTCTTGATCATGCGTGACCATGATGGTGGTAATGCCCAATTTACGTTGCAGTTGGCAGATTTCTTCGCGCAAATGCGTTCTTACCTTGGCATCGAGAGCGGAAAGCGGTTCATCAAGCAGTAATAAGCCCGGCGATAATGCTAAAGCTCGCGCTAACGCCACCCGCTGCTGCTGACCGCCAGAGAGTTGACTTGGGTATTTTTGTGCCGATGTGACGAGCCCGATCATCTCCAACCACTGCTCCACTTTCTCTAACGCATCACGGACTGACATGCCTTGATTACGCAAACCGATGGCGATGTTTTCTTCCACCGTTAAATTGGGAAATAGAGCATAAGATTGGAACACGATGCCGAAATCACGCTGCTCGGGTGGTAAAAAAGTAATCGCTTGCTGGTTTTGGTGAATGCTGCCTGAAGTAGGGAGATCTAATCCAGCGATGGCGCGCAACAAGGTGGTTTTGCCACAGCCAGAAGGGCCAAGAAAGCAGACAAACTCGCCTTTTTCAATCGATAAACTGATCTCTTTCAACGCGGTAAATGAGCCAAACTGTTTTACCACATGACGAATATCGAGGTAGCTTCTGCTGATCGCTTGAGGTCGATTATCTTGTGGTCGCTCGCCTTGTGGTCGATCGTGCTGCTGTAAATTAGTATGATGCATGGTCATAAAAGTCACCTTTAATTTGGTATAGTCCAAAATTAACAAGGCTTTATTGCAATGCGGTGACAGTTTTATCGCTGATACGTGACCATCTGATGACAGTTAGGTAAAAAGGAGGCTTTCGCCTCCTTTGATGAACAAGTTAAGATTTGGGTTCCGATTTAGCATCAAACTTTTCAGACCAGGTTTGCAGCACGCGGGCACGATCACTTCCCATTTGCGTGAAGTCCATCTTCGCCATCACTTTTTCAACATTCGGATAATTCGGCACTTGCTTGCTGACGTCTTGATGGCCAACGATAGGATAGCTCTCAATATACAGCTCATTTGCCGCTTTCGAGACAGACCAATCGACCACACGCTTTGCCGCATCGCTTTCTTTGACTAGCCCTACCGCTTCGGATTCCCAGCCAATACCGCTTGGTACAATCACATCCAACGGTGCGCCTTGGGTTTTGAGTTTTGCGCCACGCGTTGCCATTGATATGCCGATCGCAACCTCTCCCATCCCCGCTTGAACGCAGGGTTTTGAGCCAGAATGCGTGTAATGAGCAATATTTTGATCAAGGCGTTGCATGTAATCCCACGCTTTATCTTCGCCCATGTTTTGCAGCCATGCGGAAACTTGCATGTACCCCGTGCCGGAAGATGCAGGGTTAGGCATCGCAATGTGGCCTTTGTAGACAGGGTTGGTCAAATCTTCCCAACTCTGTGGCTTAGGTAAATTCAGCTGTTTTGCCACCGCTTCGTTAAAGCATACCGCGTTAAAAAAAGCATCGTTGCCATACCAAGCTTGCTGAGCCTTCGGATCGTTCAAATTAGCTCGTAACTCGTTCGCTCCTTTGGGAGTATAAGGTTTTAGCACTCCTTGATCTTTGAGGAGAGCCATTGACGATCCAGCCAATCCCCACACGACTTCGGCACGTGGGTTGTCTTTTTCAGCCAGCAGTTTGGCCGTCATGATCCCAGTCGAATCGCGCACCCACTTAATCTCAATATCTGGGTTCTCTTTTTCAAAAGCGCTTTTGTATTTCGCCAGCAGATCGGTTTCAAATGCGGTATAAACCGTGACTTCTTGTCCCGCAAACGCGTGAGCAGACATAAGTGCTGCGATCGCTGTTAAGGTTCCTTTCAATATACGTGGATTCATCATTCTCTCCGATTGATTAAGTTTGGTATGTACCAGAATTGATATTTACCCTACCCAGTCTGTGTGACGATTCGATGAAGAAAAATTGGCAGTTTCACGACGATTTTGGGTTCTTTTCATGCCACTTTTCCTGCATCCGCGGTTATGAAACTTTTATGAAATTCGCATTCAGAGGGTTTACCGCGTGCATTTCTCGTTGTTAGATAGCGTTAAATTTATTGGTATAGTCCAAAAGGAATAAACATGAAGAATGCTTATCTACTGCTGACACCGGGACCGCTTTCCACCTCAGAATCCGTGCGTGAAGCCATGCTTAAAGACTGGTGTACTTGGGATGATGATTACAACTTAGAGATTGTTGAAGTGATCCGCCGCAAACTCGTCACACTGGCCACCACACAATCCGGTTACACCTCCGTGTTGATGCAAGGCAGTGGCACCGCTTCTGTCGAAGCCACCATTGGAAGCGTGATGTTACCCACTGATAAGCTGCTCGTGATTGACAACGGTGCTTATGGGGCACGCATCGCGCAAATCGCTCAGTACCTGAATATCGCATGTCGTGTTATTGCTCCCGGAGAAACGGCGCAGCCTAATCTTGATGAGATTGCCGATGTGCTGACCCATGATCCGGCAATTACGCATGTGGCGATTGTGCACTGCGAAACCACCACCGGCATGCTGAACCCAATTGCTGAGGTGGCGAAGATCGCTAAACAGCATGGCAAGCGTGTGATTCTCGATGCGATGTCGAGCTTTGGCGGTATTCCGATGGATACCGGTGCTCTAGGTATCGATTTTATGATTAGCTCGGCTAACAAATGCATTCAAGGTGTGCCGGGCTTTGGTTTTGTGATTGCCAAACGCAGTGAGCTTGAACAGTGCCAAGGCCGTGCACGCTCACTCACTTTAGATCTGTTCGACCAATGGCAATGTATGGAGAAAAATCACGGCAAGTGGCGTTTTACCTCTCCCACTCATACGGTTCGTGCGTTCTATCAAGCGTTACTTGAGTTGGAAAATGAAGGCGGCATTGCTGCCCGCTATCAGCGTTATCAGACCAATCAGACCCAATTGGTGAAAGGCATGCGTGCACTGGGTTTTGCCCCGTTACTCCCAGAAAAGCTGCATTCCCCCATCATCACCTCTTTCTATTCACCTGAGCATTCGGATTACCAGTTTGCCGAGTTTTATCAGCGCTTAAAACAGCAAGGCTTTGTGATTTATCCCGGCAAAGTGAGTCACGCCGACTGCTTCCGTATTGGCAATATTGGTGAAGTGTATCCGCAAGATATTGAGCGCCTACTGAGTGCCATGCGGCACGCTATGTATTGGCAACAAGCGTAAACGGTTAGGAAAATCCGATGAAAGCATTCGATCCTCTCTCGCCGCATAGCCAAACTCACTGGCGCAGCGAAGGTGATATCAATACCACCGCCGCACGTCGTGATTGGTTAACGCATGTGAATGATGAAACCACTCAGAATTTGTTACAACGTGACGCGAATGTATTTCTGCATCAAGCCATGTCCACACCTTGTCTCGATGTATTGGCCAGTGCAGCGGGCTGCTATTTGTATGATGTATCAGGGAAAAGTTATCTCGATTTTCATGGCAATAATGTGCATCAACTCGGTCATGGGCATCCGCAGGTGATCGAAAAAATCACCGAACAGATGCAAACCTTGCCTTTCGCCCCGCGCCGTTTTACCCATGACACCGCCATTCGCTGCGCAGAAAAGCTCACGGAGATTGCCGGCGGTGAGCTAAACCGAGTGCTGTTCGCTCCCGGCGGTACTTCGGTGATTGGTATGGCGCTCAAATTAGCCCGTCATGTCACGCAGAATTTTAAAGTGGTCAGTTTGTGGGATGCTTTTCATGGCGCGTCGCTGGATGCGATCTCCATTGGCGGCGAAGCTTGCTTCCGCCAAGGCATGGGGCCACTGATGGCAGGCGTGGAGCGTATTCCTCCGGCTATCACCTATCGCGGTGCATTTCCCCGAGAAGACGGCAGCGATGTGCACTACGCGGATTACTTGGAATACGTGATTGAAAAAGAAGGCGGCATTGGCGCATTCATCGCCGAAGCGGTACGCAATACCGATGTACAAGTACCAAGCCGCGCCTATTGGCAACGCGTAAGGGAAATCTGCGATAAACACAATGTATTGCTGATCATTGATGACATTCCCAACGGCATGGGGCGCAGCGGTGAGTGGTTTACTCACCAAGCGTTCGGCATCGAGCCTGATATTTTGTGTATCGGCAAAGGTTTGGGGGCTGGGCTTATCCCCATCGCCGCTCTACTTACCAAGGATAAATACAACACCGCCGCGCAGGTTTCTTTGGGGCATTACACCCATGAAAAAAGCCCGCTGGGCTGCGCTGCAGCATTAGCCACAATTGAAGTGATTGAGCAGCAAAACTTACTCGCTAAAGTTCAAGCGGATAGCGTTTATATGCGCCAACGTCTTAGTCAAATGCAGCAGCAATTTTCACTGATTGGGGATGTGCGCGGTATCGGATTGCTTTGGGGCATTGAACTGGTGACTGATCGCGAGACCAAACAGCGTGCTCACGATGAAGCCGAAGCCGTACTTTATCACTGCTTACGTCATGGACTGAGCTTTAAAGTCTCACAAGGCAATGTGCTGCAGCTTAGCCCGCCATTGATCATTTCACGTCAAGAGCTAGATCAAGCTCTCAACATTCTCTATTCCGCTTTGCTCGCTGTTAGCCAGCAGATGAATTACTCATATTAAGGAAAAATTATGAACTCTCCGATTCAAGCCGTTATTTTCGATTGGGCTGGCACTATTGTGGATTTTGGATCCTTTGCGCCGACCTCTATTTTTGTTGAAGCTTTCAAGCAAGGTTTTGATTTTGAGATTAGCCTTGCCGAAGCTCGCGAGCCAATGGGACTGGGCAAATGGCAACACATTCAAGCAGTCGGCAAACTCCCAACCGTTGCGCAGCGCTGGCAAAACCAATTTGGACGCCCGATGCAAGCCAGCGATATTGATGCGATTTACGCGGCCTTTATGCCATTGCAAATCGCCAAAGTGGCTGATCATGCAGCCCCCATTCCCCATGCGCTTGAAGTAGTTGAACAGATTCGATCGCGCGGGATCAAAATCGGATCTTGCTCTGGTTATCCACGCCAAGTGATGGATGTGTTGATCGCTGCGGCAGCCGATTACGGTTATCATCCCGATTATGTAGTTGCCACCGATGATTTACCACAAGGTGGCCGCCCCGCCCCTTTTATGGCACTCAAAAATGTCATTGAGCTTGGCGTGACCGATGTACGCGCTTGTGTGAAAGTCGATGATGCGCTGCCCGGCATCGAGGAAGGCCATAATGCGGGTATGTGGACCGTCGGTTTACTGCTGTCCGGCAACGAAGCCGGGTTAACCCTTGAAGAGTATCAACATGCTGATGCCCAAACGCTGCAAGTGGCGCGCGAACGTGCACAAGCCAAACTGCAACAGGCAAAACCGCATTATTTGATCGATACGGTTGCAGACTTGCCTGCCGTGCTCGCACAAATTGAGCAAAGATTATTAGCTGGTGAACGCCCTTAAGCGGTCAGTTCGTTTACTCCATTTCTCGCTCCCCTTCTAAAAAACTGGTTACCTATTGGGGGCTTGAAATCTTCTGCTATGCGAGCTATGGTTAGTCCGACAACTTAACAAAACTGATTGATACCGCCCTGTTTTCAGGGCGGTATTTATTTGGGAGGAATAAAATGTCTCAACTTAATACTATCGTGGTGTCCACTCGCGATATGGACAGAATCAGCCAGTTGATGGATAACCTAGCCACTTTGTCGCCAGAGCTAGAGAGACTGGAAGAAGAATTGGATCGCGCCACCGTGCTCGAACCTGCAGAGATGCCAGACAATGTCGTCACTATGAATTCTACAGTGCGCTTTAAGTTTTTGGGCAGCGATGAAGTGATGGAAAAAACCTTGGTGTATCCAAACGATGTGAAAAGCAGCGCGGATGTTTCGATTTTCGCCCCAGTGGGAAGTGCATTGCTTGGTTTGGCAGTCGGTCAACAACTGGCTTGGCCAATGCCGGGCGGCACACTCAAAACCCTCGAAATCATCGATATCGTCTATCAACCTGAACGCGCTGGCGAATTCCACCGTTAATCAGGTATCCGGTGCAAAGTGGTTCACTTTGCACCAGGAGCGCCTCGCTTATGGATAAATAGAAAAATCCGATCATCATTAATGACCGGACTTATATTCTCAGCGTCATTCAACCCTGTTTTCGGTTAGAAAGAACCTTGGCTGGCACTGCTACTGCTATGGAGTTGGTTATTTGCGCCTGATTGCCAAACCACATTCAACGCTGGATTGGTCTCATTGCGTTTTAAACACTTCCACTCAATGCTTTGTGTGGCCGGCACGCGAATAGTCGCACTCCACGTCGGATACTGTGTCGGAGCAAGCTTCACCGCATCTGCCGGCATCCAATTGCCGAGTTGAGCGACACTGCCCACTGCATAAACACTTTGACCAAGATTGGTGTAACCGTTGTAACAAGTGAACGTTACGCTTTTCAACGTTGGATCAACGCTACCACTATCTACGGCATGCAATACCACCGCTTGGTTTTGTGCCAAATGGAACGTCGCCTGCCCGCCAGTCACGCTCACACTATCGTCACCAATCAAGTTAATGTGGTTACCGTCCTGTAGTGCTAAGTTACTTACCGTGACCGACGTTGCAGGACCACGGTTGAGCGCCACGGTCACCACATCGTCGCCCTCTTTACGCTCATACACCAAAATATCGTCATTCACCCAGCGCTGCGTATAGCTGCCGCGTTGAATCGCTAAGCTGTTTTGGCGGAGTTCAGTCAGCACTTGGATGATCTTAAACGCTTGCGTATCTTGGCTAAAGCTTGGCATTTTTTCACGGTTGTACGGGTCACTCCCCACTTGACCAAAGGCATTTTGAGTAAAGTTTGCCGAGTAGTGCTCCGTACCGTAGTAAATCGCGGGAATACCGCGCACCGTCATGGTCGCGACCAAACCTAAATTAACGCGCTTCTGGGCAAATGCTTCACTCTGATTGCCGCCTGCTTCATTATTGCCTGGGCCAAACGTCGAGGCACTAGAGCGCAATGCAGTCGAGATACGTGCCATATCATGGTTATCCATAAACACCACTTGCCAATCATCGCTGCTGAAAACAGATTTACGTGTTTCCAAATAGTTGTTCAGCGTTTTCATGCTGTTGCCTGAGCGATTGGCTAACACACGTTCTAACGTATCGCGAAAACCGAAATCAAGTAACGCTGAGCCAGAGGTGTTAGCGTAGTCAATCGCGTAGCCATCAATGCCTGTGGTGGTATTGGCACTGGCACCGAACCATTCGCCAAAGAAGTAGAAGCCTTCGCGCCCCAGCGTTTTGCTGTAGTTATGGATGTCCGTCGTCCACTGTTGGATAAAGGATTTATCCATGTGTTTGATGGCATCAATACGAATCGCATCCACTCCTGCATCTATCCAGAATTTTGCGCCATCTAACAAATACTGATAAACATTGGCATCGGATTGATTGAAGTCAGAAAGGTTAAATAAGTTGAAGTTACGGACTTGATACCAATCGTTCCAGTTGGTCACACCGCCGTTGTGGTGATACCAATTGGTGCCTGCTGCAACATCGCTGTTGTAATCGGTAATGAACTGCCCATCACGATACAGCGCGCCATATTCATTTTCATCGTTGCCATTCGAATGGTTCGGCGCATAGTCAAGAACCAACTTCATGTTGTATTCGGGGCTGTGCATCAGGGCGGTCAGCTCTTTGAAATCATCCAACGTACCGAAATGCTCATCGACGCGAAAGAAATCTCGTCCCCAGTAACCGTGATAGCCCGCGCCACCATTAGCATCGAGGTTATCGGCGTTGTCCACTGGTGGCGTGATCCAAATCGCCGTTACACCCAGAGATTTTAAGTACGGCAGTTTGTTAATTAAGCCACGAAGATCTCCACCGACATACTTTTTCAAGTTGTTCGGATCGTAAGTCGCTGGATTATGGCCAGTGTTGTTACTCACATCGCCATCGCTGAAACGATCAAGAAAAACGAAGTAGATCGTTTCTTTGCGAAAATCGAGAAAAGTGCCACTTTCCGCCTGCGAACTGGTCGCAGCGTAAAGTGTTGGGCTAAACATCAGTCCATTTGCAGCAATAGCCGCCAGCAGCGCACTGCAAAGCAAAGTGCGTTTTTTCATTGGAGATCCCCCGTGGTTTGTGAAAATGAACCGGGAACTATTCCCGGTTGTTGGTTAAATTCTTTTCACTGTAGAAATCGAAGATATGACAGAAGGCAGTATTGAGGTTAAAGCGAATCGGCTTACCAATATTGGCTGTAGTGATCGTTTGATCGTTCACACGGGCAATAAGCTCTTTTCCTCCGACTTTGAAATAGAGGTACTTTTCATTCCCCATGTTTTCAACCACCGTCAAAATGCCTTCGAAAGCGTTAATCGTGTCACTCGGTTCGGCAACACGAATGTGTTCAGGACGAATACCAAAACAGACGGGTTTGTTGATGTATTCACGCAACACCTTCTGTTTTTCTACTGGAATGAACATACGAATGCCGTTACTGATTTCGATATAGAGTTGTCCGTTGTCCTCACGGATCACGGTGTCAATCAAGTTCATCGCGGGTGATCCAATGAAACTCGCTACAAATTTGTTAGCGGGATAGTTGTATAAATTCGCTGGGGTATCGACTTGCATAATCTTGCCAAGATTGAGCACACAAATACGATCACCTAAGGTCAATGCTTCGGTTTGATCATGAGTTACATAGATCATGGTTGCCGGATTACCTTCTTCTTTCAGCGATTGATGTAACTGAGCAATTTTGACTCGCATCGAAACACGCAGTTTTGCGTCAAGGTTGGATAAAGGTTCATCAAATAAGAAGACATCTGGCTTACGCACAATCGCACGTCCAACGGCAACACGCTGACGCTGACCACCAGACATCTCTTTCGGTTTACGATACAAAAGGTCAGTGATTTCCAGCTTTTCAGCCGCCCCTTCCACGCGACGCTTAATCTCCTCTTTAGGCCGCTTTTGCATTTTCAAACCAAAGGCCATGTTATCGAACACTGTTTTGTGCGGGTAAAGCGCATAGTTTTGAAATACCATTGCGATGCCACGATCTTTCGGCGGTAAGTCGTTCACGACTTTATTACCAATGCGGATCTCACCGCCGGAGATGCTTTCCAAACCTGCAATCATGCGTAGGGTGGTCGATTTTGCGCAGCCTGATGGCCCCACAAACACCATAAATTCGCCTTCGCGAATATCCAGATCTATGCCATGGACAGCTTTAAAACCGTTCTCATATTTTTTTTCTACTTTACGTAAGCTAACCGTTGCCATGAATCTCTCCACTTACCAAAAGGGTATAAAATTGGTTTTCAACTTACCGAGACAGACTGGCTCACAATCTGCCTCGGTAAGTGAGGTAACTGAACCGAAATTCAGTTACCAACCCTGCATTATCAATATCACTGACACTCAGAAATCATCGCTAGCAATGGGGTTTTGTCCGCAGCAATTTGAATGCTCCAAACGTACTTGCCATCTTTGGGTATATTCACCACTGTATTTTTTGCAAAGCCGCCACGTTTGAGTTCTTTAAGTTGGCCGACCGTCATTTCCATGCCGGAAGCCGTAAACTGCGGCGTCCAACTCATAGTGGCAAATTGCAAACTCACGTTACCCGCTTTCTCATCTACGACCACTTGATAGAGACCATCACCTTTGTAACCCATTTTGTGATTATCCATGTGAATCCACTGCCCTTCAGGAAAGGTACCAACGACAAATAATGACGGGCGAATTGGCCCACGGTCATCGGCTAGCGTTGGTAAAGTACAATCTGTAAAACGCGCATCAATATTGGTTGCTGCAGGAGCAGTTTGTTCAGTCGTGCTGGCACAACCGGCCAGTAACGCGGTGGCGGTCGCTGCAATAAGAAGTGTATGTTTCATAACAAATCCTTGATTATTTCGTTCTCGTTTCTATCCAGCGGAGTCCGAACTGCCTGCTCCGCGTTGTCGATTGTGTTCGCTTGTTAGGCCGATTTCTTGTCAAACAGGCGGGCAAACCAGTGCTTTTGCTCAGGTGGCGATTTTTTTAACTGCTCATAGTGCTGAGTCAGTTTGTTCAAAACCGCAAGATTACGGTAATAGGCTTTGGATTCTTTAGCTGGGTAACCAAACAAATCACTACCGGGTGGACAAGAATGACTCACCCCCGATTTGGCTTTGATCACCGAATGGCTGCCAATATGAATGTGTCCAGCGGTACCCACTTGACCATGGACGACAACATGATCACCCAATACGGTATGCCCGGCGAAGCCACACTGAGAGATGATCAAACAGTGTTTACCAATGCGGCAGTCATGGCCAATTTGCACTTGATTGTCGATTTTGCTGCCTTTGCCAATCACAGTGTCGCCTAATGTGCCGCGATCTATGGTGTTATTACAGCCGATTTCCACATCGTCCTCGATAATGACGCGTCCAACACTTTCCACGCGCTGATAGCAACCATCTTTGCCAGACATGTATTCAAAGCTGTAGTTACCAATCGAATTATTGGAATCGATGGTGACGTTGTTGCCGATCACCGTCCCCTCTTTGATCACCGTATTCGCGTGAATCGCCACGTTGTTACCGATGGTCACGCCATTCATAATGCGGACGCCGGGCATAAAATGGCATCCTTCCCCTATTTGGCAATGTTTGCCGATATATACCCCATCAATGGTCGATGTGTTGCCTTGATCAAACAGTTGATACTTATGGACTTTGTAATAACGCAGTAATTGATTAATTTTCTCAACATCCAAATGTTCAATCACAATGTGCGCTTTAACTGGGCTTTGTAAAATTGCCGCGGGGCCAATCAGTACATCAGCTGAGGTTCCAGAAAACTGTTTAAGATCCGAGCGAGCAAAGACAATCGCAAGGCCACCGTGGATATCACTGACCACTGGACGTATTGTCTCCACTATCAACGAGGCATCTCCCTCGACTCGCCCTGATAAACTTTGCGCAATTTCTGAAACACTCAGCATGTTGACCTCTTAACTCAAGTTAGAAACGATATAAAGCTTGGAAATAAACGGTGTGCTGTTTCAGCTCGCTTTCATTCTTAGCTTCCCATCCAGCCAGTTTACTTTTTTCTTCTACTTCATTGGCATACTCATACTCGCCTTTTAGTAACCAGCTATCGCCTACGGCTTGTTCGTAACCTAGGGTCGCTTTGCGAATGTCTTTGAAGTAATCGACGTTAGCATTGCCTCCACCGCTATTGGCGGCATTATTGGTTTCGTTTTTACCGACGCGAACACGAGCGTACAATACGCCAGCATCGTCAAAGCTATATTGCACAATAGGTTCAATATACTTTTCGTTGAAGTCACTGATTTCATTAATACCACCATTGGCTTGGCGATCTTCATTGTCTTTAATTTGGTAATACAGCTCGACACCCAATTCCCAATTACCAAAGCGCTTATAAGGTTTAAACAGTAAGCTATATCCATCTTCAATACGCTCACCCCAGTCACTCTTATCTTCCTTGCTGTAGAGATATTCCAGATTCGAGTAAAAACCCCAGTTATGTTCATTGTTAAAATAGGTGAGATAAGGGCGGAAGCTGTGCTCAGCGAGCTCTTTGCGTAAACCACTCACATAAGGGGAAAACACTTTACTGTTGGTGTATTCGAGTTCATAGATAGCGCCCGTTGCCCAGCCATTACCTAAATCAAAGCCTTTGTTGAGTGAAAAAAGATGTTTAATTCCGTCTTCGTTTTCGTAGTAGCTTGGCTCTCTTTGTTCACGATTTTCCAATTTCAAGCCATACAGCGCACTGAAATTCCAACGAGCATTGTTGTAGTAAACACCAAACACTTCGTGCGTGGTCGTTCTCTCTTTTTTCTTGTTGCCATTGAAACCATCCGTCACTTTGTCCTCATATTCGAGTGACGTGCCGACATGCCCACCAAATTGCATCGCTTGGTCAAGAAAACCTGCGTCTGCATCCATGCCATGCTCACTGGCTGCAAAGGTAGGAAATGAGAGAGCAAGCGCTGCCGCTACGGAGACGGAAATTAACGTTCTTTTCACGATAGGTCCTTATCAACCATTGGGTTGTAAATCGTTAGTATAATCAAGATGAATGTTTAGTAGTTCACTGTGAACGCCTAGATATTCTTCTGCATGTTAATTTGTTTTTCTTCTTCCCTTTTCTTCAAATGAGATACCCATCACTCTCAACACAACAAACAAGTGACAAAGGTCACAAATGCGATCTAATCAGCCGATCATTAGTTTAAACTGTGTGCGCTTTTTGCTGACAAAAATATCTAGATAATAGGAAAAGGCAAAAAGTGTCTCGAACACAGTAATGACAGGTTTTTATTGATGAACATCACACTTGAAATCAAAGTTAGACTGAGAGTGGTTGACTTAAAATATCGCACACTTAACCTAGTAGTATATTATGAACTACTACAAGGTCGTCACAATGAAAAAGACATGGATAACAACAGCGCTACTTGCCACGTTTGTGAGTCTGCCAACGGCTATCTACGCTCAAGATATTCAGCCAGAACCTGATTCCGATCTGTTGATCTGGACTGATACTACGACTCTGGATTACATGAAGTCTGCGGCGGAATCGTTTAACCAAGATTTTGGTTACAAGGTGAAATTTTCATTTCGTGGATTAGCCCCGATTGATGCGGCCTCTCGCATGATTCAAGACGGCGGATCTGCCCGAGTCGCTGATATTGCAGAAATCGAACACGATTTACTTGGCAAACTGGTTGTCGCAGGTGGCGCGATGGAAAACCTAGTATCCGCAGAGCATATTCAATCCACATTTTTACCCAATGCTAACGCAGCCGCTCAATATGCTGGTAACTATTACGGATTCCCTGTGAGCTATGCGACTTTAGCGTTGTTTTACAACAAAGATTTGCTCCCTAAAGCCCCGGCAACCTTTGAAGAAATCATAGACTTTGGGAAAGGTTTTAATAACGCCAAAGAAAATAAATACGCTCTGCTGTGGGATATCCAGAATTACTATGAATCACGAATGTTCTTGACTCTGTATGGTGCGTATGAATTTGGCAAAGGAGGAACTGATGCCAAAGATCTCGGTATCGATTCATCGCTAGCACAACAGGGTATGAGTGCAATGAAAACGCTGAAAGCCGCGAATAACTCGAATCCTGTTGATATGCGTAACCCACAAGTACGCCGAGGTCTGTTTGGTGAGGGGAAAGTAGCCGCGATTATTGATGGTCCTTGGGCGATTCAAGGCTATGACAACAGTGGTGTCAACTATGGTGTCGTTCCAATCCCAACTTTTGAAGGTAAACAGCCCCGAACATTCTCGACAGTACGTCTAGCGGTGGTTTCCTCATACAGTGAATACCCAAAAGCCGCTCAACTATTTGCGAATTATCTCTCTTCCGAAAAGATGCTGATGAAACGCTATCAAATGACCAAATCGATTCCACCAGTACAGAGCTTGATGGAAAAAATCATTGTTAATGCGGATGAAGCCACTTACGCAATTATCGCTCAAGGTTTCCATTCCGACGCTATGCCATCGATTCCTGAGATGGGCTACTTGTGGTCACCGATGGCGAGTGCCATCACAGCCATGTGGGTCAATGATCAAACGCCAAAACAGGTTCTTGATCATGCCAAAGCGATAATTGAAGAGCAGATCGCGTTTCAGGAGTAACTATGTTGTTGTCGCAAACTTTCAAAGCTCCCAATGTGTCGGCATCCTGGATTATCATGGGCTCCACACAATTGGCGCATAAACATTGGATTACTGGCGGAGTTTTCTTCGCCATTCAATGCCTGTTTATTCTCTACCTGCCCGATTTAGCTACCGCACTCAAAGGCTTAATATCACTGGGAGATGTAGCCCAGACTCGTCAGGGTTTTAAAGTGATCCAAGGGGATAACTCCATCTTTATGTTGGTGGAAGGGGTTATCGCCCTACTGTTCCTCTTCTTAGTTATCATCGCTTACGTGATGAACGTTCGTCATGCGCAAGCATGTGAACCATGCCGATTTACTGTACGTCAGCAACTTAAAGCAATCTACGACGAAAAATTCGCTTTTATTGTTTTATCGCCTGCGTTCATTGCCAGCATCGCTTTCATCATCATGCCGATTGCGATCACCGTGTTGGTCTCATTCACCAACTACTCTGCGCCGCATCATATTCCGCCGAAAAATCTGGTCGATTGGGTCGGTTTTAAAAACTTTCTGACCCTATTTGAGCTAAAGATCTGGTCAAGTACATTTGTAGGTGTAGCGACGTGGACGGTTATCTGGGCGATTGCAGCGACCATTTGTACTTGTGGTTTTGGCTTTATCCTTGCGTTGGCGCTGGAAAATCGCAACATCAAAGCAAAGAAGCTTTGGCGTTTTGTGTTTATCTTGCCTTATGCCATTCCTGCGTTTGTGACGCTACTGATGTTCCGTTTACTGCTCAACGGTATTGGGCCTGTGAACGCGACGCTCAATGCATGGGGATTTGAGTCAGTTGCTTTCCTCTCTGATCCGTACTTAGCCAAGTTAACGGTGATTGCGGTCAGTGTCTGGGTTGGTGCGCCCTACTTTATGCTATTGATTTCTGGTGCATTAACCAATATTCCCCGCGATTTGTACGAAGCAAGCGAAGTTGATGGTGCCAGTAAATTTCAACAATTTCGTGAAATCACGCTGCCGATGGTCTTGCATCAAGTCGCGCCATCGCTAGTGATGACCTTTGCCCACAACTTCAATAATTTCGGTGCGATTTTTTTGCTCACCGAAGGCGGCCCAATCAATCCAGAATACCGATTTGCAGGCCATACCGACATTCTGATCACTTGGATTTATAAATTAACCTTGGACTTCCAGCAGTACCAAATCGCCTCCGTGATTTCGATTGTGATCTTTTTGTTCTTGTCGGTAATCGCTATCTGGCAATTCCGCCGCATGAAATCCTTTAAAGACGATGTAGGAATGTAACCATGGATAAACTACTGACTAAACTCGCGACTGCTATCGTCTATTTGTTTCTCACCATCAATGCCATCCTCGTTTTAGGACCCGTATTGTGGACGGTTTTAGCCTCTTTTAAGCCGGGCAATAACCTCTTCAGCTCCTCATTTGGTGAGTTCGCTTTTACGCTCGACCATTACAAAGCTCTGTTTACCGATACGCCGTATTTAGAGTGGTACAAGAACACCTTCTTACTTGCTACCGCCAACATGTTGATCTCACTGGTGGTGGTCACCATGACAGCCTTTGTCTTCTCACGTTATCGCTTTCAAGGGAAACGCAACGTATTGATGAGCATTTTGGTGTTGCAAATGTTTCCAGCCTTTTTATCGATGACGGCGATTTACATTCTGTTGTCAAAAATGGGCTTAATCGACACCTACATCGGCTTGCTATTCGTTTATGTCACAGGCTCCCTGCCATTTATGACTTGGCTGGTGAAAGGTTATTTTGATGCCATACCTACCTCTCTAGATGAAGCGGCCAAAATCGATGGTGCCGGGCATATGACCATTTTCCTTGAGATCATTTTACCGCTGGCTAAACCAATTTTAGTGTTTGTTGCTTTGGTCTCTTTTACCGGGCCTTGGATGGATTTTATCTTGCCAACGCTGATTTTACGCAGCGAAGAAAAGATGACTTTAGCCATCGGCATCTTCAGTTGGATCACGTCCAACTCGGCGGAAAACTTCACTCTCTTCGCCGCAGGCTCGTTACTGGTCGCGGTGCCGATCACCCTACTGTTTGTTATCACACAAAAACACATCACCACTGGCTTAGTCAGTGGCGCAGTAAAAGAATAATTATCAGGAACTCGTATGATTACAAGAAGCTCATTAACTCACTTGGCAAAAAGCGCAGACAGCTATGCTTACGACAACAATACACTGCATATTCGCTTTCGCAGTGCTAAAGGCGAAGTCGACCGCGTAACGTTATGGATTGGCGACCCCTACATCTGGGCGAAAGGCGGATTAGACGGCGGCAACTTAGGAGGAAGTGACGCCCATGGCTGGATTGGTGGTACCGAAGTACCCATGTATTTAGAAGGCCAAAGTGAACATCATGACCATTGGTTTGCTTCGTTTGTTCCACCGAAAAAGCGTAGCCGTTACGGTTTTATCCTGCATGGTAAAGAGGGGGAAAAACTGCTGTTTGGTGAAAAACGCTGTGTGGATATTCAGGACAAGCGACAAGCAGATATTGAGCTGAGCAATTTAAGCAACTTTTTTTGCTTTCCTTACATCAACCCAAAAGACGTTTTAAAAACGCCAGAATGGGTACGCAACACCATCTGGTACCAAATTTTCCCTGAACGTTTTCACAATGGACGGCCAGAGATTTCACCACCACAAGTTGAGCCTTGGGGAAGCACGCCAACCCGTCACAACTTTATGGGCGGTGATCTATGGGGCGTTATTGAAAAATTGGATTACTTACAAGATCTTGGTGTCAACGGACTCTATTTTTGCCCTATTTTTACGGCTAATGCTAACCATAAATATGACACGATTGATTACTACAACGTCGATCCACATTTTGGCGGTAATGAAGCGTTTCGCGCTTTGGTGCAAGAGGCTCATCGTCGCGGTATGAAAGTGATGTTAGATGCAGTATTCAACCATATTGGCCACCAGTCACCACTATGGTTGGACGTGGTAGAAAAAGGGGCTGAGTCTCGCTACGCCGACTGGTTCTGGATCAAACAATTCCCTGTGTATCCGGATAAACCTAAATCCGAGTGGGATTTTAGTAACCTCCATTATGAAACGTTTGCCAACGTAGCAGAAATGCCCAAGTTAAATACCGAAAATCCTGAATGTCGCGCTTATCTTTTGGATGTAGCACGTCACTGGATTGAAGAGTTTGATATCGATGGATGGCGACTGGACGTGGCGAATGAAGTTGATCACGACTTTTGGCGCGATTTCCGCCGTTTAGTCAAAGGCATAAAACCTGATTGCTACATCTTGGGCGAAATATGGCACGAAGGCATGCCTTGGTTGCGTGGAGATCAATACGACTCGCTGATGAATTACCCGCTCACACAAGCGATCACAGACTTTTTTGCGCTGGGAACCGATGATAAAACACGCTTTATCCACTCAGTTACCCATTCTTACCTTGCTTATCCACGCAATGTAAACGAAGCGATGTTTAATTTGCTGGAAAGTCACGACACCACGCGCCTGATTAGTTTGTGTGGCGGTGATAAACGCAAAGCGAAACTGGCTTATCTGTTCATGTTCACGCAAGTCGGAGCTCCCTGTATCTACTATGGTGGCGAAATTGGCATGGATGGACAAAAAGGAATTGGCTTAGAACTGAACCGAAAATGTATGGTTTGGGATGAGGATCAGCAAGATATTGAATTTAAATCTTTTATACAGAAGCTTATCCAGCTTCGCCGAGCCTATCCGGAATGTAACTACCCCTATCTAGAATGGATTGATGTAGTACATCCTCATGTCGTTGCCTTCCGTAAAGGCTCACTGCAAGTGGTGATCAATAATAGCGATAGAGAAGCAGTGTGCGCCGTGAATGGCAACGAACTCACTCTTCCTGCATTTGGCTTTGAAGTGCGGGATCTTCAGACCTTACAAGTGTTATGAAATTAGGATTTTCTGTTGATTCCGAGTGGATATGGAGCATGCTCATCGATGACGGTGGGCAGCCTCTCTATCACGGCCAGTTAATTTCCCCCACCAACATGCAGCAAACCGCGGAGCTTATAACGAACGTGGCTCTTAACATGCAACGCATGTTTGGAACCTTAACGCTAATAGGCATTAATTTGATGCCTGACTGCTGGCAAGGGGCATTACCTAAGGCTAAAGAAACGCTGTCTCAGTGGTTATCAACGCACCTTACCGTTCCTTATCAAATCTTAAATCCGGCTGTCATTGCGCTAGCGCAAATACAGCCGCTACCTCAAGGCAATACCTTAAGTGCCGTATTAGACGATGGTTGCGAGTTGTACGTAACTGATCAACTCAATCCAAACGATCCCTATCGCCACGTGCTCGATTTAGGCTGGGCACATAGGCCACTGAAAGGATATCAAAGCTTAATTGATGGGCTGACGCCCCTTTGTACTTGCGGTAGTGATGAGTGCATTCGTCAATACTTATCGCGCAAAGGGCTTGAGCGCCAATATCATCAGCTCTCTTTACAACATTGCACCGCGAGCGAAATTATCCAAAATGTTGCTCAAAACCAAGCATGGTCAACCCGTATTTATCGCATCTGGATTGATCAGCTCGCTCGCGCTCTATCCGATGCGATCATTCACTTCAAACCCAAGCTGCTCATCTTAAGTGGCGGTCTAATCCAACACCCTGATTTAGCCTTAACTCTAAGAAGCGCCTTAAGTCGCTACTGTCTATCTGAAGCCCTACCCAAAATCGAGTGTCTTAATAATGAAGGATACGATTTTGCTAAGGGCTCAGTCTCGATGTACACCGTAAATTGTGCACAACTCCCTACATTCACCTCATGATGAGTGGTAACCTTGACAGGAAAATTCGTGTGAATCATTACCGAGGAACCCCCGTGACCGAGCTGGTAACAAAACTGATGGACTTTGGCTTTACCAAAACCGATGCCTTGGTTTATATCAATTTACTCAAAAATGGCCGCGCCAGCGGTTATAAAATTGCCAAAGATATTTCACTTTCTCGCTCATCTGTCTATTCGTCGATTGATAACTTGTACAAGAATGGCTGCATTTTTATGTCTGATGGAGAGACGAAAGAATACGAAGCGAAATCACCCGATTTGATTTTTAGCCAGATTGAGAAAAAAACCATAGAAAACATTCAGATCCTGAAAAAAGAACTCTCACGGATGATGCTTCAGGAAGAGAAAGAATTTATTTACAACGTGTCCGGGTTTGAAAACCTGTTACAAAAAGCACGAGAAATGCTGAACTTGGCGCAAATCGAGGTCTATCTCAATACTGATTTTCATCTTGACCTTATTGCAGATGAAATGTGCCAAGCCATTGAGCGTGGAGTTCGCGTTATTGTTTTCTCTTTCAATCGGTTAAGTCTGCCTCATCCGAAGATTGAACACTACTCTCGCTCCGACAATATAGAGCAACGCTACCCTTCACACCGTTTTATGCTAGTAGTGGATATGAAACAAGCCATGATGTTCTCTAACCGAGAAGAGACACAAGGGCTTTTTTCTAACAATCACTTAATGGTGAAAATGATGGCGGAACACATTCATAGTGACATCTACCTTACCGAGTATGAAAAACTCGCGCCAGAGAAGCGCTGTCGCATTGCCACAGTGCATGAATTAGAAAACAGTATGGTGATTGATGACCGCTTAAGCTTACAAGCTCAAATAAAAGCATAAGTGGAAAAACTGAGGCGGGATAGGATCCCGCCTTTTTTATCTATACAAGAGATTGACTTTATCGATACAAGAGATTGACCTGCAAAAACGAAGTCATCTGGCAATCTTACGCCAACAAAATCTCTCTCAGCTCATGCAGTGAAGTCACTTCGTAATGTGGCGTAATGCCTTCTGGTTTCGGGTGCTGATGCACATTGAGCCAGCAAGTTTCGATGCCAAAATTCAAACCACCAAGAATATCAGAATGTGGATTATCCCCTACCATCAGCACTCGGCTTTTGGCAGGGTTCCCCATACGCTCTAGTGCGTGGGCAAAAATCCCAGCATCCGGCTTCGCAATCCCAACTTCCTCGGAAATCACTATATGATCAAAAAAGTCGGTCATGCCGGTTTTGGCCAATCGCACATCTTGTAGTTCGGTAAAACCATTGGTAATAATGCCCAAACGCGCTTTACCTTGTAGCGCCTGCATCAACTCCATGGCACCCGGTAGCAAGGTGCAAATATCTGCCATAGCTTGCAAGAATGCGCTATTAAGCTCGGCTGTGGTGGTATTAAGCTTTTCAGCCCAGCCCGCAAAGCGCGTATGCTTCAGCTGCGCGGCGGTAATATCGCCGTTTTGGTAATCCACCCACAGCGGTTTATTCACTTCTTGGTATTGGTGAAAATCTTGTTCGGTAAACTCCACGCCTTTGCGTGCGAACATCAGCTGCATTCCTTTAAAAGCATCGAAATGAAACAAGGTCTCGTCAGCGTCAAATAAGATCCAATCGTACTTCATGATGATCTCCTTAAAATCAGGCCGACAGTGTAGTGTTTTTCGCAGCGAATGAACATGGTTATCATTTTGTTAATCCACTAACAAATGTGTGTTTTATTTCTGCCAAGTGTTCGATTCGGTGACTTAGCGCAAAAAGTAGCCCGAGATTTCTTTTTATAAAGAAGCGTGAAGCGATACATTGAACGGCAGAAGGAGTGGTTATGAAGCGTTTTTTCCCGTCAGCAGTGATGTTGGTCCCGTTTGTGGTCAAACATTACCCCGAGCAGGAAGAGTATTCAGCGGCAGAAGATGGCGCGGAGCATGACACTCCTTCCTCGATGGCTCAAGACCATCTCACCGACACGTCTAAGGCGCATAAGCAATCTATGGAGGATTAATGTCATGAAGAAAGTCGCGGTTATTCTCAGTGGCTGTGGAGTTTTCGATGGAGCAGAGATCCACGAATCGGTGCTTGCGCTGCATGCCATCGAGAAACAAGGAGCCAGTTGGCACTGCTTTGCACCGAATGTGGAGCAGATGCATGTCATTAACCACATCACGGGTGAAGAGATGCCAGAAACACGCAATGTATTGGTGGAATCGGCCCGCATTGCGCGCGGAAACATCCAAGATGTAGCCACACTCAATGTGAATGAATTTGATGCACTTCTGCTACCGGGCGGATTTGGAGCCGCGAAAAATCTCACCGACTTTGCGGTCAAAGGCGCACAATGCAGTATCAACCCTGATGTGGCCACCGCTTGCCTTGCTTTTGCGGATGCGCAAAAACCTGCGGGTTATATCTGTATTGCCCCGACCATCATTCCAATGATTTATGGCGAAGCCGCACAAGGCACAATAGGCAATGATCACGGTACCGCAACTGCGTTTAATCAGTTAGGTGGACAGCATGTGGATTGCCCAGTGGAAGGTATTGTATTTGATGAAAGGCACAAAGTGCTTTCCACTCCCGCTTACATGTTGGCGGAGAATATTTCCCAAGCGGCGAGCGGAATAGAAAAACTTGTCGAACGTCTACTGCAACTGGCTTAGCGCTGTATTACGCTGCCGATTTTGATGCCCACTTCACGTGGGCATTTATTTTTATCATCAGCATTTGTCCCACAAATAAAACCAAGCTATTAATAGTGATAGTTTTATAGAAATTCCAAATAGCCTAATTGCCATAATCTTGAAGCCAATATAACCTTGATAACGTAACAGGCAGCAAAAGACCGTTTGGTTCTCCTGATACCGTTACCCTTTTAACTTTAACTTTTAATCCAAATTTTGGAGAAAACCCAATGAGCTTACTGAAAGAGTTCAAGGCTTTTGCATCTCGTGGCAATGTGATCGACATGGCTGTCGGTATCATTATTGGCGCAGCGTTTGGCAAAATAGTGTCATCATTCGTGGCCGATATCATTATGCCGCCAATCGGTATTATTTTAGGCGGTGTGAATTTTAGCGATCTGAGTTTCGTGTTACTTGCCGCGCAAGGTGATGCCCCAGCTGTAGTGATTGCCTACGGCAAATTTATCCAAACCGTGGTCGATTTTACGATTATCGCGTTCGCTATTTTCATGGGGTTAAAAGCAATCAATAGCTTGAAGCGTAAGGAAGAAGAAGCGCCTAAAGCCCCACCTGCGCCAACGAAAGATCAAGAATTACTCTCAGAGATTCGTGACTTGCTGAAATCTCAGCAAGATAAATAATGCTGCACGGTAACCCTCTATATAAGGCGCTCGGTTGAGCGCCTTTTCCATATTCATACGGCAAAAAGTAGTAAAAACCGTGTGCTTCAATTGATCAAAATCAGCAATCCGCTAAAATCCCACTCGCTCGCAGAATTCACTCCATAAGAATCTTTACAAGCTACAATTAATCGATATGATTTGCGCGCAAACGTTTGCCCCACCATTTTTACAGCTCTAGATGAGGGTTTTATGCTGCCAGATATTGAAATTTGCCGCGCTACACCATTAGCACCGATCGACACCATTGCTCAAAAAGCAGGATTACTCGCGAATGAGTATGAAAGCCATGGACTGCATAAAGCCAAAGTGTCACTACATTGTCTAGAGCGATTGGCCAATAAACCCAAAGGTAAATTCATTCTGGTCACCGCAATTACCCCAACACCACTGGGTGAAGGTAAAACCGTTACCACGATTGGTTTAGCACAAGGGTTGGCCAAACTTAATCACTCGGTCATGGCGTGCATTCGCCAGCCTTCGATGGGGCCGATTTTTGGGGTAAAAGGTGGCGCTGCGGGTGGCGGTTATTCACAAGTTGCGCCGATGGAAGAACTCAATCTGCATTTAACTGGTGATATTCATGCCGTAACGGCAGCGCACAACCTTGCGGCAGCTGCGATTGATGCGCGAATTTATCACGAGCAGCGCCTTGGCTATGCAGATTTCGAACACCGCACAGGCATGCAAGCACTGCGGATTGACCCCAAACAGGTCGTATGGAAACGCGTGATGGATCATAACGATCGCGCGCTGCGTATGGTAACGGTCGGCCGTAATGAACCCGGAAAAAATATTAATGGTTATGAGCGCGACGATGGTTTCGATATCTCTGCCGCCTCCGAATTGATGGCGATTCTGGCTCTCGCCTCCGATCTACGCGATTTGCGTCGCCGTATCGGTAATGTAGTGTTGGCTTATGATTTGGACGGTAATCCGGTCACCACCGAAGATTTGAAAGTGGCCGGCGCAATGGCCGTCAGCATGAAAGAAGCCATTGAGCCGACCTTGATGCAGACGTTAGAAGGCGTCCCAACACTGATCCACGCAGGCCCATTTGCCAATATCGCACACGGCAACTCATCGATCATTGCCGATGAAATTGCCACCCGTTTGGCAGACTACACCGTGACCGAAGGCGGTTTTGGCTCCGATATGGGGTTTGAAAAAGCCTGTAACATCAAAGCCAAAGCTTCTGGTAAAACCCCAGATTGTGCGGTGATTGTTGCCACCTTACGCGGTTTAAAAGCCAATTCAGGCCTGTATGATTTACGTCCCGGCCAAGCCGTACCGGATACCCTCTTCGCGCCAGACAGCACTGCTTTGCAAGCCGGTTTTGAAAACCTGAAATGGCATATTGATAACGTTAACCAGTATGGTGTGCCTGCCGTGGTGGCGATTAACCGCTTCCCACAAGATTGTGCCGAAGAATTAGCACAGTTGGTGAAACTGATTGAAACCCTGCCCAATCGTGTATCCGTAGCCATTTCTGAAGGCTTTGCCAAAGGTGGCGAAGGCACCCAACTCCTTGCCGAAAAAGTGGTTGAGCAGTGTCAAAATCCGGCGACGTTTACCCCCCTCTACCATTCAGACATACCATTGGATGAAAAACTCAAAGCCGTGGCGATGAAAGGTTATGGTGCAGCCGACATTGACCTGAGTGATAAAGCCGCTCAGCAATTGGCAAAACTGCAAGCCCAAGGCTTTGATCATCTCGCAGTCTGTTTGGCCAAAACACCGCTTTCTATTTCCACCGATCCCGCGATTAAAGGGGCTCCACGAGATTTTATCGTACCGATCCGTGAACTGCGCTTATGTGCAGGTGCAGAATTTGTCTACGCCCTGTGTGGCAGTGTGATGACCATGCCGGGGCTCCCGGAAAAACCGTCCTTTATGTCACTCGATTTGGATCACAACGGCAATATTATCGGCCTCAGTTAATCGCATTTCTTATTCGCGCCGTGTTGTCACTTGCTTCACGGCGTCATTTTCAAATAAAAGTCGTTCCTGCAATGAAATTTCTGATCCGCTTTGTCGTTCTTTTTCTATAACTCTGTAAAGAACACAAAGGAAATGCTCATGAAACGACTCTTTACTTGGGGAGCGCCACTCTTCGCCTTGCTTGCGCTAACCCTTTCTTTGTTTAGCCAAGCGGATACTCAACCACACAATATGCCCTCTAGTCAGGATGGTTACCAGCAAGCCACACTCGCTGGCGGCTGCTTCTGGTGTACAGAATCTGATATGGAGAAACTTCCCGGTGTCGTGAATGTGGTTTCAGGCTATGCCGGGGGGAATGTCGATAACCCAACTTATAAGCAAGTCTCGTCTGGTAAAACCGGACATATAGAATCGATCCAAGTCACCTTTGACCCTAAGGTTGTCAGTTATGAACAAGTGCTGGATAACTTCTTTCGCCATATTGACCCTACTGATAACCAAGGTTCGTTTGTGGACAGAGGTGAACAATACCGTCCTGCGATTTTCTATCACAATGCCGAGCAACTTGACGTCGCTAAACGTTTTATGATGGAGATTGATCAGCTCGGCATTTTCAAAAAGCCACTGAAAACCGAGTTGATTGAGTTTAAAAAGTTCTGGCCAGCGGAAGATTATCATCAGGACTACTACAAGAAGAATAAAGTCCGTTACAACTATTATCGCTACGCATCAGGACGTGATCAGTATTTGGATGAAATTTTCGGTGCCGACCGTAACACAAATCCGAAAACCCTTCGCCAGTTGATTGATGAGAAAAATGGGCAAGCTAACGTCAAAGCTTATGTCCGCCCATCAGATGATCAGATCCGCGCTAAACTGACCAGCTTGCAATACAAGGTGACTCAGCACGAAGGCACAGAACGTCCATTCGATAATGAATATTGGGACAATAAAGAAGAAGGCATTTACGTTGATATCGTCTCGGGTGAACCGCTGTTTTCTTCAACCGATAAATACAAATCAGGAACCGGTTGGCCGAGTTTCACCAAACCGCTCAATTCAAGTTACATTGTCACAAAGGATGACAATAGCTTGTTCTACACTCGTACCGAAGTACGTAGCCGCTTCGCGGATTCACATCTTGGACATGTGTTTGATGATGGCCCCGCCCCAACTGGCTTACGTTACTGCATGAACTCTGCCGCGATGCGTTTCATTCCGAAGCAAGAGATGGCGGCACAAGGCTATGGCGAATATTTAGCTCTATTCAAATAATTAGCTATATCAATCCCTGAAAAGCAATCAGCCCTCAAATTGAGGGCTGATTTATTATACTTTTTACAACAACCCGTTAGCGCAAGCCGTGTAGGAATTCAGCACGCGTCGCTGGGTTAGATTTAAAAATCCCCCCCAAAGCGGTTGTTGTGGTGACGCTGGTCGCGTCCATCACGCCGCGAGATTTCACGCAATAGTGAGTCGCATCGATGGTAACTGCCACATCATCCGACTCAAGCAACGTTTGCAGCGCAACTAAGATCTGCTGCGTCATACGCTCTTGCACCTGCGGACGCTGGGCAAAAAAGCGCACAATACGGTTAATTTTCGATAAGCCGATGATTTTGCCGCGCGGGATGTACGCCACCGCTGCCGTGCCATCGATGGTGACTAAGTGGTGTTCACAGGTGCTGGTCAGCGTGATGTCTTTCACTTTAACCATCTCACTCACTTTCATCTTATTTTCGATAACGGTGATCTTGGGGAAGTTGGCATAATCCAACCCTGAGAAGATCTCATCCACATACATCTTAGCGATGCGTTGTGGGGTTTCTTCCAAACTGTCATCCGTTAAGTCCAGTCCGAGCAGGTTGAGGATCTCACGCATATGCTGTTCGATTTTTTCCTTTTTCTCTGCTGGTGTCGCCAAGTTGGGCTGCATTGGTGTTTCCAACCCTCGGCGCTCTAGCGCATCTTTCACCAACTTCGCGGATTCGCTAAGACCTGACATTCCTCTACCTCTTAAATACCCCTTTCGGATGGCTGACAAGAATACTCGGATTTAGCGACAATTACACCCCAAAATTCACGTGGATTCTGCATCGCAGAAGGATTCTGTGCTACAGTTTGCCGCAAAAGAACAACAACATAGGACATTCCCGATGGGCTGTTGCGATGCTCCCGGCTTAATGCCGATTGAAGATGCACTTGAGAAAATGCTGTCACGCATTCAACCCGTGCAAACCACTTTACGTTTGCCTCTGCCTGAGGCGCTCGGCTATGTGCTCGCCGAGGCGATCTTATCGCCCATTCATGTGCCACCGTTTGATAACTCAGCGATGGATGGCTATGCCGTACGACGCGCAGAATTGGCACAACAAAAACCGTTGCCCGTTGCAGGAAAATCGTTTGCTGGTCAACCCTTTACAGCAGAGTGGCCGCCAATGACCTGCGTGCGCATTATGACGGGTGCGCAAATCCCTGCCGGTTGTGATGCAGTGATCATGCAAGAACAAGCGACCATCACCGAAGAGGGAGTGGTGTTCTGCCAACATGAAGTCAAACTCAATGACAACATCCGCCCGACGGGTGACGACATACGCCAAAATGATGTGGTGCTGGAACGCGGTGCGCGCTTAACCGCACGTGATATTCCGATGATTGCGACCCTAGGCATTAGCCATGTCACCGTCTATCGCAAACCGAAAGTGGCGTTTTTCTCCACCGGAGATGAGCTCAAACCACTCGGTGAACCGCTGCAAGCCGGACAAATTTACGACAGCAACCGCTACGGCATTAAACCCTTGATTGAAAACTTCGGCTGCGAAGCGATTGATCTCGGTATCGTGCCGGATTGCCCTACCACTCTGAAAGCCACGTTTGAACAAGCACAAAGCTTGGCAGATGTGGTGGTCACCTCCGGTGGCGTCAGCGTGGGTGAAGCCGATTACACCAAAGATATTTTGGAAGAGCTGGGCGAAATCGGTTTTTGGAAACTGGCGATCAAACCAGGTAAACCTTTTGCATTTGGCGCGTTGCAAAACGCATGGTTCTGCGGTCTGCCGGGCAACCCGGTTTCCGCGGTGCTGACCATGTACGTGCTGGTGCAACCTATGCTTGCCAAATTGGCGGGACACAGCGCTTGGCAAGCCCCGGAATCGATCCCAGCGATCACGCGCAGCCCCTTTAAAAAAGCACCGGGACGGACGGATTTCCAACGCGGCATTTACCACATTGAAAATGGTCAATTCGTGGTGGAAAGTACAGGCAACCAAAGCTCTGGCGCGTTCCGCTCAATGAGCTTGGCTAACTGCTTTGTGGTGCTTGAGCGTGAACGTGGCCGCGTGGAAGTCGGTGAAACCGTTCAGATCCAACTGTTTAACCCAACCCTGTACTAGGAGTGATGGTGGATATTCTCAGCGATGCAGAAATGCTGCGTTACAACCGGCAGATTATTCTCAAAACGTTTGATTTTGAAGGACAAGAGAAGCTAAAGCAGAGTTCGATACTGATCCTCGGTGCGGGTGGTTTAGGCTGTGCGAGTAGCCAATACCTAGCGACGGCGGGTGTCGGTCACATCACTTTAATTGATGATGATGTGGTTGAGCTTTCCAACCTTCAGCGCCAAGTGCTACACCATGATGCGGATATTGGCCGCGCGAAAGTCGATTCGGCGGCTGATTCGCTGCGTCTACTCAATCCTCATCTTAATGTCGAGACGATCCAAGCACGTTTGAGTGATGACGAATTGGATGTGCTGATCGCACGCCATGATCTGGTACTCGACGCCTGCGATAATGTGGACACACGTAACCAGCTCAATCGCCTGTGCTTTAAACACAAAACGCCGCTGGTTTCTGGCGCGGCAATTCGCATGGAAGGCCAAGTGAGCGTGTTTACTTATCAAGACCCCACACAGCCTTGCTATCAATGCTTAAGCGCCCTGTTCGGCTCATCGGCACTCAGTTGTGTTGAAGCGGGTGTGATGGCTCCAGTGGTCGGCATTATTGGTGCAATTCAAGCAATGGAAGCGATTAAAGTGCTGACCGGTTTGGGCACACCTAAGCAAGGTAAGATCTTGATTCTGGATGCGATGAGCATGACATGGCGTGAGATGAACCTGATGAAACTTCCTCAATGCCCTGTTTGTCATACATCATGAGTGACTGAAATAAAGGTTTGAAGGCAGATAGAGTGTGGCAGCGCTCCAATTTTAGAGTGCTGCCATTCTCCCGCCGCCAAATCTGTGGCTGGCTCGCGGGTTCAACATCGTAAAGGTCGCTACAGTTACCTCAGTTGATGTGTTAAGGAGAGTCGCTATGCCCAATCTCGATGTGCTTGAAATCAAATCCTTTGTTCCAGCTCAGGATTTTACTGCCTCCAAACAGTTTTACTTATCCCTCGGTTTTGAAGTGGTTTCAGAATTTGGTGATGTGGCTTATTTGCGTTTAGGCCAATGCGCCTTTTTGCTGCAAAACATTCATCAACGTCCCCATCAAGGCAACACCATGATGCATCTGTTAGTGGAAGATGCGCAAAGCTGGTTCGATCACGTCAAAACGTTGCAATTGGAAGAACGTTTTGAAAGCAAAGTGACTGACCTCGTCACTCAGCCTTGGGGCATGTTGGAGTTTTGCTTAGTTGACCCGAGTGATGTTCTGTGGCGTATTGGTCAACGTATTGGGTAATCACAAAAATAAGGAATAACAATGACCTCCCCACTCGTCACGGCGCAATGGCTGCAACAACATCTGCACGATCCTAATTTAGTGATCCTCGATAGCAGCATCGAGTTTCAAATTCCAACCGAGTCTGAAAAAGATTGGGTCAACAAGATCCCTAATTCACAGCGCTTTGATTACGACAAAGTGTTTTGCGACCCTGATTCGCCCTTGCCCCATATGATGCCCTCAGAAGAGCGCTTTAACACTCTCGCTCGCAAACTGGGAATCAACCAAGATTCCTTCATTGTGGTGTACGACAATAGCGGCACGTTTGCCTCTCCCCGTGCATGGTGGATGTTCAAAGCCATGGGGCACCACAAGGTGTATATCCTCAATGGCGGATTAACCGAATGGAAGGCTCAGGGTTACAACGTCACTCAAAGCTATCGTGAACTCTCCGCAAAAGGCAACTTTGACGGCAAACTCAACCCACAAGCCTTTGTTGATGCGAGCTATGTTCACAAACAGATCGCTAATCCGCACAGCCAAACCATTGATGCTCGCGGATTAGCGCGCTTTTTCGGTGAAGTGCCAGAACCTCGCCCCGGCGTGCGCAGTGGACATATTCCCGGTTCATCCTGCTTGCCTTTTGCAGAGCTCATCGACGGTCACAAGCTGAAAGAGGAAGCCGAATTACGCCCGCTGCTGACTCATATGCTGCCCGAGACAGCACAAGAATATCTGTTTAGCTGCGGCTCAGGCGTGACCGCATGTATTGTGCTGCTCGCGGCGTATATGTGCGGCTATCAAAACCTCTCGGTTTACGATGGTTCGTGGACGGAATGGGGACAACGGCAAGATCTGCCGATTGAGTAATGTCTAAACCTTCAAACATTAGAAAGAGTAAAGGCCACTTCAGTGGCCTTTATTTTGTGCCCAGCAAGATTATTTGATCGATTCAAACATGGTTTGAGTTAGCTTACCGGAAGGATCGCCAGAGAGTTCCCACGTGAAAATACCACCGAGTTTTTGCTCTTTCGCCCATTTGGCTTTCGCCGCTACCGAGCGTTCATCTTCAAAACTGATGAAGACTTTCTTCTCTGGGTTCCACAGATACGGTGCGTGTGAGGCTTCGTCATAATGATATTGATAGCCTTGTTGCGCAGTGTAGTTCTTCATTAAATCCCAATACATGAAGTAACCATTTTCTGTGGTACCAAACTGTGCTCCCTGCTCGGAGCTTAGCTCCGCAGTGGGCAAACCACCGTCATAATCTTTGGTACCTTGCCAGCCACGACCGTAATAAGCTGCACCAATCACCAATTTTTCACGTGGAATGCCGAGCTCGATCATCTGATTGATAAACACATCCGAGCCCATTCCCCACCAACTACGTTCGGTGGCGTGCAAATTGGTAACGTGTCCCGTTTGTGGCCCCCATCCGCCAAGGTAATCGTAGGTCATAGCAAACATATTGGTTAAATACGGTGCAGCAGCAGGCCAGTCAATTTGCGCCGCTTTTGAGCCAACACCGACCGCAGTGGAAAGCTCATATTCACGCTGTTTAGTTTTGCCTAACGCATCCAATTCCGCACGCAGAGTTTTCACTAAGTGGGTGAATGCGGCTTTTTCTGCGGCCATTTGCTCATCGCTAAGCTTGGTGTCTGGGTTCCAAGGCGAGGTGGTTAAACCACCGCCACCGGGGTATTCCCAATCGAGATCCACACCATCGAAGAAATCGTATTGCGCGATTAGCTGTGCCGCTGTCTTTGCAAACTGCTCGACCGATTTAGGATCTTTCACCATTGCGTGGAATGGCTCTGACATGGTCCAACCACCAAAGGAAGGCAAAATTTTCAACTGTGGATGATCGGCTTTCAACTGTGCTAACTGAGCAAAGTGGCCTTTATAAGGCACCTTCACTTTGACTGCGCCGAAGTCTTTCTCTAATGCCGCTTCGGTATCCACCACAATGGCGGTGAAATCTGGCTTGCCTTTACACTGCTCGGCGACCAGTTTTTGCACCGTTTCACTGGCACCGGTGTGCGGGCCACACATGCTCAAAAACGCGTAGATCACATGAGTCAGGTTCTCGGCAGGAATATCTTTTACAACGTAGGGATTGGCAGTGTTGGCATATTGCCAATCGGCAAAATACCCCGCGACCACCGGTTGGTTAGCGAGCACCGCATGGCTGCATAATGCAGTAAATAATGCGGTAGCAATGACTGTTTTTTTCATATTTAGAGCCTCCGTTTCACTGCCTCCAATACAGCAAATTTACGTAGGCTTGACTAAAAAACATGCGACTCTTGCGAGCCAGTGTTAAAAACTGGCTCACTTTTTCATCGATTTCATTCAACCTTATGAACTTAATGCCGTTTGCATCTGCTCATCTAAGTTGAGCACCGTCAAAGCGTTACTTACACTCGTCGCGATCACATCAATCGCGCCGGTGCGCAGTGCACCCAAAAGAGCAAGCGGTTTACTGTTTTCTGCCGCAATCGCGATCACTTCGGCAATCGGGCGGAACTCATCAATCCCCAAACCAATCACGCGATCATTCATCACGGTATTGGCGATGCGTCCATGCACATCAAAAAAATCATGCCCAGCGAAATCCCCGACCACACCTTGATTCAGGCGTGATTGCACCACCTCTTCCGGCGTAAACCAGCCCAGATCGACCATGTAGCTGTTTTCACTCATATCGCCAATCCCGACCAGTGCGATATCCGCTTTACGAGCGAGATCAAGGGTCTGCTTCACCGTACTGTTTTGCATGAATACCCGTTTCTGCTCTGGGTTTTCTGCGTAGGCCGGCGCGTACAAGGTTTCCGAGCTGCCGCCGTATTTTTTTGCGAGTTGGCGACAAATGTGGTCAGCGTTAAACATACCGCCACGTGGGTGAATGCCACCGATGCTGCACACAAATTTGCAATCTCGCGGCGTGATCACCCCGACATGATGCGCCACTGCCGACACATTACGCCCTTGTCCAACCGTCATTACCATGCCGTTTTTGAGCGTACTGGTGAGATAGTTGGACACCAACCCCGCGACTTGTTGGCGCTGCGCTTCATCATTGGGTTGATCGAGAGCAATCAAGGCGCGGCGCACACCAAAACGCTCAATCAAGCGCTGCTCGATTTTGGCGCTAAACACCGGATGGTACTTCACGGTAATTTCTACTATCCCTTCATCACGGGCTTGTTTGAGTAAGCGCCCCACTTTGGCGCGTGAAATGGTGTATTTTTTGGAAATCTCTTCCTGTGTTGCGCCATCTTGATAATAAGAGACGGCGATTTCAGTCAGCAGATCGGTACTTTCAACCGAAATCTCTGGAATTTGGCTCATAGGCTATCCTTCTATGGCAGCGGCCTTGCATGCCGCAGCACTCAACATTGCGCTCAACATTCAGCCCAACATCAGTATGTGCGCTATGTTACTCGCCTTTTTGGAGTGAGCAAATGATCTCTGTCATAACATTTTCTCAGTGTAGTTTTCTCACCTTGGATAGATAGCCCATGGTGAGGCCAAATTTGAGCAAACGATTTAATGGTAACAAGGGCTGTGAAGGCGAAAAAAAACTCCGCTCAACGCGTCATAAACCGGGTTGTTGAATTGACTTTCCCGACAGATAGGATAAATATGGCTCCATCATTTACTCAGCGAACGAGCAAATGTTCAGAGCAAAAGTTCGGGCGCTGAAAATTTTGCATTTACTGACTCGCACTCTCTAAATCTACCCAAACTACTTGGAGTTGCAGGTAGGCGGCAAGTGAGTTCATCCCCATGAGCATAGATGCACTATGTGATTGGGGTGAACGAACGTAGCCAACACCGCTGCAGCTTCAAGTAGGAAGGGGATAAAGTGATTGAGTCATTCAACTGCTTGCCCTATCTGACCCTCATCGGCAGATAAGCCCAACGAAATAGGACGATCGAAATGAGCAATAAATTAGCGCAACTTCGTAAACTGACCACAGTCGTGGCCGACACTGGTGAAATTGATGCGATCAAAAAATACCAGCCAGAAGACGCAACCACTAACCCTTCTCTGATTCTTAAAGCTGCGCAGATTGCTGAATACGCACCTCTGATTGATCAAGCTATCGCCTACGCAAAAACTCAAAGCAACGACAAAGCACAACAAGTACAAGACACTTGTGACATGCTGGCGGTTAACATCGGTAAAGAAATCCTAAAAACCATTCCGGGCCGTATCTCTACTGAAGTTGACGCGCGTCTTTCTTACGACACCGAGCGCAGCGTAGCGAAAGCACGTCAGCTAGTAAAAATGTACAACGATGCTGGCATCAGCAACGATCGTATCCTGATCAAACTGGCTTCAACTTGGGAAGGTATCCGCGCGGCGGAAATTCTTGAGAAAGAAGGCATCAACTGTAACCTGACCCTGCTGTTCTCTTTCGCACAAGCGCGTGCGTGTGCTGAAGCTGGCGTGTTCCTGATCTCTCCATTCGTTGGCCGTATCATGGACTGGTACAAAGCCAAAGAAGGCCGTGATTTCGCGGCAAGCGAAGATCCAGGCGTACTGTCAGTCACCAAGATCTACAACTACTACAAAGAGCACGGCTACAAAACTGTCGTGATGGGCGCAAGCTTCCGTAACATCGGCGAGATCCTAGAACTGGCTGGCTGTGACCGCCTGACTATCGCACCTTCGCTACTGGCTGAGCTTGAAGCGGCTGAAGGCGAATTGGTTGCGAAACTGGTTGACTCAAAAGGCTCTAAAGCTCGCCCTGCTCCAATGACGCACAGCGAATTCCTGTGGGAACACAACCTAGACGCTATGGCCGTTGAGAAGCTGGCTGAAGGCATCCGTAACTTCGCTGTTGACCAAGGCAAACTGGAAGCGATGATCGCGGCTAAGCTGTAATCCTGATTTTGAAGCGAGCTCCGGCTCGCTTCTTTCTGCCTTTTATTTTTGTTGAACGCACTCCGTTCAACCTCCTTTATTGAAATGAGTAACACTATGAATCGCAAACAACTTGCCAATGCTATCCGTGCCCTGAGCATGGACGGCGTTCAAAAAGCTAACTCTGGCCACCCGGGAGCCCCAATGGGCATGGCGGATATCGCCGAAGTGCTGTGGCGTTCACACTTAAACCACAACCCGCAAAACCCAAATTGGGCTGACCGCGACCGTTTCGTACTGTCTAACGGCCACGGCTCTATGCTGATTTACTCGCTGCTACACCTGAGCGGCTACGAGCTGTCGATTGACGATTTGAAAAACTTCCGTCAACTGCACTCAAAAACACCGGGTCACCCAGAATACGGTTACGCACCGGGCATCGAAACCACCACTGGCCCACTAGGCCAAGGCATCACCAATGCCGTAGGTATGGCGATTGCTGAAAAAGCTCTGGCGGCGCAGTTCAACAAACCGGGTCACGACATCGTTGACCACTTCACTTATGTGTTCATGGGTGACGGCTGTTTGATGGAAGGTATCTCGCACGAAGCCTGTTCACTGGCGGGTACGCTTGGCCTTGGCAAACTGATTGCATTCTGGGATGACAACGGTATTTCTATTGATGGTCACGTGGAAGGCTGGTTCTCAGACGACACGCCAAAACGCTTTGAAGCCTACGGCTGGCATGTGATCCCAGCGGTTGATGGTCACGATGCAGATGCGATTAACGCTGCGATTGAAGCGGCGAAAGCAGAAACGTCTCGCCCAACGCTGATTTGTACCAAAACCATCATCGGTTTCGGCTCTCCAAACAAAGCGGGCTCACACGACTGTCACGGCGCGCCTCTGGGCAACGATGAAATCAAAGCCGCCCGTGAATTCTTGGGTTGGGAATACGCTCCGTTTGAAATCCCGGCTGACATCTACGCAGCGTGGGATGCAAAACCAGCAGGCGCAAGCAAAGAAGCCGCTTGGGATGAGAAATTCGCGGCTTACGCGAACGCTTACCCAGCAGAAGCTGCGGAATACAAGCGCCGTGTAGCCGGCGAACTGCCAGCGAATTGGGAAGCAGCAACCAGCGCAATCATCGCGGAACTGCAAGCCAACCCTGCCAACATCGCATCGCGTAAAGCATCACAAAATGCGCTAGAAGCGTTCGGCAAACTGCTGCCAGAATTTATGGGCGGTTCTGCTGACCTAGCACCTTCTAACCTCACCATGTGGTCTGGCTCTCAGTCTCTCACAGCAGAAGACTTCTCAGGCAACTACATCCACTACGGTGTGCGTGAGTTTGGTATGACGGCCATCATCAACGGTATCGCGCTGCACGGCGGTTTTGTCCCTTACGGTGCAACCTTCCTGATGTTTATGGAATACGCGCGTAACGCGATGCGTATGGCTGCACTGATGAAAGTGCAAAACATCCAAGTGTACACGCACGACTCGATTGGTCTGGGTGAAGATGGCCCAACTCACCAACCGGTTGAGCAAATCGCTTCTCTGCGTATGACACCAAACATGAGCACATGGCGTCCATGTGACCAAGTGGAATCGGCAGTGGCTTGGAAACTGGCGATTGAGCGTAAAGATGCGCCATCTGCGCTGATTTTCTCGCGTCAAAACCTTGCGCAGCAACCACGCAGCGCTGAGCAAGTCGCGAACATCGCTAAGGGTGGTTACATCCTGAAAGATTGTGCAGGTCAACCTGAACTGATCCTGATTGCGACCGGCTCTGAAGTGGAACTCGCGGTTGCCGCTTACGAGCAACTGAGCGCCGAAGGCAAAGCGGTTCGCGTGGTCTCTATGCCATCGACCGACGCATTTGATAAGCAAGATGCCGCTTACCGCGAAGCCGTTCTGCCAGCGGCAGTCACCAAGCGTATCGCGATTGAAGCCGGCATTGCCGACTTCTGGTACAAGTACGTTGGCTTTGGTGGTCGCATCATCGGTATGAGCAGCTTCGGCGAATCAGCACCAGCCGGTGAGCTGTTCAAACTGTTTGGTTTCACGACTGAAAACGTAGTGAAACAAGCCAAAGAACTGCTGGCGTAATTAAAAGCGATTTATTTCAAAGTTACGCAAAGAAAGTTACGCAAAGAAAAATCGATGATAAAAAATCCCGCTGCGGCGGGATTTTTGTTTTATGGTACGAGACTTAAACGATTCGATTAATAAGAGATTTCAAATCCGAGCGTAATGGTTCGCCCCGGATCCGGCATGCTGACCACAGACCCCGGACGCACTTGATAACGATCGGTCACGTTGTTGATCGCAAAGAACAGCTGGGTGTTGGCATTCAACTCGTACTGTGAATAGAGATCAATCGTGTAATCGGACGGAATTTCAAGGATCGGATTGGCCGCCGTGCCCGCCAACCAATCACTAGGGTTTGATTTGCCCGAGTGATAAGAAACTTTCACCCCAGAATCGAGCGTATCGTTAAAGAATTTCGTACCCACATTCAGGTACAAATTCTGTTTTGGCGGAATACGCGTTGGGGTTAATCCCCATGCAAATCCGAGCGAATTACAGGTATCACTCTCCGCGTATTGCGCTTGTTGAACGGAACAAATCTTTGTCTCGCTGTACAAGGTCGCCGCGAAGTGCGTGTACAACCAAGCATATTGGTAATGAGCCCCCAACTCCCAACCAGAGAGTTGCAACTTATCATAATTGGTGAAGGTAAAGTTCGCCTGCCATTCAGACATACCCGGGGTTTTCGCCAATCGTCCACCTGAAATGAAGTCTTTAATACTGTTGCGGAAATAGGACACCGACAGATTCAAACGATCATCCTGCAGCAAACTGTCCGACGCCATAAATTGCACGCCGACCTCATTGTTCCACGCTTGTTCCGGTTTGATCGGGTTGTATGGGTTATAGCTGAATACCTCATTTGATAGCGTTGTTTCATACAAGCTCGGCATACGATAAGTGCGTGAGGATTTCAAAAACAGCTGAGTGCTGGGTGTTAAGGCGTAGGTGAACTCACTGAGCAGATCGAGCTTCTCCTTGTAGTCTAACTGCTGCTTGGTTTGATAATCGGTTGACTTGGCATTGTGCAGATTGAGGCCAAGCTGAACTCTCAACGGCGAGTAATCGATATCCGCATTTGCAAACAGGTTCTGCGCCGTGCGTTTTCCGTGGCGGGAAGTCACCGTCTTGGTAAAGCGGGTTTGCCCATCTTCTTCGGGAGATAAACGCTCATTCTGCTGAGCCAAACCATAATTCAGCCTGACTGGCCACTGAGTCAGTAAGGTTTCATTGGTCAGGCTCAGACCAGAGCGATCATTGTGATATGCATGAAAATATTGCTCCGCGTTGGTTCCTAGCGCCCAAAGCCCATTGTATTGCGCCAGATCAGCCTCGGTGTACCAAAAGTTAGCATTTAAATTGAGCCAAGGATGATCCGGTTGGTAATAGTAATTGGCGCTGTAGGTATTCACTTTGGCGGTTCCTAGCCCCCACTGCGGCATTCTGTCTTTGCCATCGGGGTATGGGTTCCCTTCCCAATCTTCTGAAGATTTGTACCAATACGCCATCAGCACTTCACCCGCTTTTTGCGCATGGTGACGGTAATTAAAATCGGCATTGTGTGCCGTGCCAGTGTCGCTCGCGAGTTTGAACAGCCAAGAGTCACTCTCAAAACTGGTATTGACGACTTCTTGCCCTTGCCCAACAACAGGCTCTTGATACTCCTCATAACCTTTCTTGCCAGCGAAGTGATTGCCTTTTGAACGCTTACTGTACGCCAGTACCGTATTGAACGATTCGGCCTGATAACCCAATCCAAGCATCAGTGAACCGTGTTTAAACGCAGAATGCTCACCTCGCTCATCAAGCGCGTATTGGCCTTGTTCCGAGTAATCACTCGAAACATCAGGCGTCCGGTTATGGTTATTGGCGCGTGCTTTCAGTACCACACCGAAGGCTTGATCATCTTTGATGATGTCTTTGATACCCAATGTTGTGGCATTCACCACACCGCCCACCGCGCCACTGGCATAAGGTGAACTCTCAATCGTTGCCCCTTTATTGACGGTCAATGAACTGAGCAAATCGGTATCAATATAAGTGCGATCACTCACCCCTTGATAGCCACGAGAGGTATGAGTGGATTGCAAACTCCCATCAATAAAGATCGGCACACGCCCCTCGCCCTGCACACCACGGATGCCAATATCCAATGCCCCCGCTTCATTGTGCATGTTATTGCTCTGCACACTCGTGATGCCGGAAAAAATATCCGCGTTGGCAATACCGCGCACTTTATCTAAATCAGAACGAGTACGTTGATCGGTGGGAATCGATTGACCATGAACCGTAACGGTTTCATCGACGGCTTGCTCGGTATTCTCTTGTGCTTGAACGACACTACTCAAAACGACAGGAAGAAGAGTGAACAAAGGTTTCAACTGCATAATTTGATCCTTGTCAAAAATAAAGCACGAATACTGATGCAATTGATAATTATTATCAACAATTTGTAACAATGATTTTAGTGACCTTGCTCCCACAAATATTCACGCGATCAATCGTTTGCGCACGATTTACTCTGATTGAGCGATTTATCGCCACCGAACAAAAGCAAAATTAGCAATCGATTGCTTAATGAATTCTCCTGAGTTAATGCTCAGATGGAGCGATCAACTGGCTTTTCTCTCGTGTTAGAGCGACAATCGCGCCATTCGTGAGCCAAGCTCAAACCAAAGCAATACAGAAGTAGAACCACCGCAATGACCACCTCTTCCACCGTAATTATTGGATTGCACAACCCGAAAAGCCCAACCAACGTCGGCGCAGTAATGCGTGCCGCTGGCTGCTACAACGCCACTCAAGTGCGTTACAACGGTACGCGTTATGCTCGCGCCGTGAAATTTCAGACCGATACTCAAAATAGCCATGAACGTATTGGATTGGTCGAGATGGACGATCTCACCGCGGGATTGGATAGTGAAGTCAAAATCGTCTGTGTCGAGCTGGCGGTAGGTGCAACTGCGCTGCCTCACTTTACCCATCCAGAACAAGCGATTTATCTGTTTGGCCCCGAAGATGGTTCGCTGCCGCAAGAGGTGGTCGATCAAGCGCATCATGTGGTTTACGTGCCCACCCACGGCTGTATGAACCTCGCCGCCACCGTCAATGTTGTGCTGTATGACCGTTTAGCCAAAAGCCTCGGTGAGATTGACGATCAAGCACAAGTGATCGCCAATCGTGATAATAAAAATCGATTGAAGGTGAAAAGCTAAACCGCGTTCACTTTTTACGTTAGCGATAGTGAAAATGCTTCATTCCCCTCCCCCTTTTAGGGGGAGGACGGGAGGGGGTATTCCACGCCAGCCTTACTCAACTGTGTGCGATTTTTAGGTCAACGATAACTAAAATACCCCACCCTAACCCTCCCCTAAAAGGGGATGGAACTGGATTTGTGGTTATTTGGATTTTGTGGCTGATTGTGAATTGATAACACGTTTATGGACAGAAACGATTTAGAACAGATAATCTAAACCGTTTGGCTTGGATAAGTTCAGTTAGGGAAAGCGAAGTAGATGACTTTGTTGCTCAAGAAGGGGCATTTTGAGCCAGCGATGTTCGGCTGGCTCAATGTAGGAAATATACGTGTTGGTTAGTGTAGCAACTTAAGCACTAGCTGAAGTACCCACTTTTCACGGAAACATCACCAGTACGAGTGGCATTTTGCTAGCGTTAGGTCCTAATTCTGGACATTTTTTCATAGTGTTCAGGATAGCCTGTCTTTTCAAAAACCAATCTAAAGCCCTCTTTAAAATCGTGGTAATCAAACTCCTTAAAATCGAAGATATTCTGACCTAATGAGTGCGATTCGCGATTGATGTAACGTACAAATGACTGAAATCTTGGATTCTTCAATTCAGGTTTTTGAACCACATTACTTAGATCGGCTTTCTGCACGAAGTTAAAGAAATATTCAATAATATTTCTCATACAGTTAGCAATTAAAGCAGGTGGTTGTTTATCATCATTAATTACCGACCAATATGATTGGTAGTCATTTTGCACTTCTTCATATTTCATTGTGTTAATTGAACTACCGTTTTCGTTCTTCGATAGACGGTATAAATTTTGATTTTTTTTCCTTCTATTATGATCCGCATCAGCAAGTTCATAGAAAAAGTATAAACTATGAGTTAAGACAAATACTTGTTCAATGTCTTCTGAATTAAAAAAATCACTCTTGATTAATTGGCCTATGTTATAGACAAATATGTGTGACAAGCTTGATACTGGATCGTCAATAATAGCGACTTTTTTCACTTGTCCTTCTGTCGCGCTCCGCTTCCCTTTGAATAACTCTCTAAAATACAAGAAGCTGATAATCATCTTTTCACCTTCACTTAATGATGAAAAGATTTTCGAGTTAGAGTCAGTACGAACTAAGCGATACAAGTCATCTTCATACTTCTCTATGTAGAAGCCTGTTATGCCAATATCCGTCAAGCCTTGGTTAATACTGACTATCGCATCATCAATATTTACAGTTGATTTTTGATGCTCAGCCCTTTCAACGTCCTTTGCTTCTTCTAGATCTATTTTTGCAGCTTCCTCTTTAGTTTTTTCAGCGATGACCTTGTTAGCATCTTTTTGAACATCATTGAAATTGCTGATTGTTTGGTCATATTCGTATCGTAATATTCGCCAAAACTCAGCCTTAATTTTGGTTAATTCATTTGCGGAATTATCGATCTTAGCATTATGTTCACTTATAAGTTTATTAATAGACTCAACAACAAGGTTAAATGCTTCAACAGATTCAGAAACATCGGCCAAAATGACTTGTAGACTAGGATTTGAAACTTTTTGCTTGATTAGCTTAAGATTAGCTTCTGCATCTCTAGATAGTTTAGCGTAATGTTCATTTAATTGAGCTATATAGTCTGTAGAGAATTGAGTTGCTTTATAATCGTCTAGGCTTGGAATACTCTCAACTATTGTGCTGTAACGAGCCTGAATTGCTTTAATTTCATTCACGCTGTTTTGGTATGACTCGTCAAAATAGCCACGAATTTGTTCGGCTAGATGTTCTGTAATCGTCTCTGATTGACAGAAAGGACATTGAGAACCCTCGATGTGATCGAGATATTTAAGACCTTCACTTACCCAGTCAGAGTTTTTAAGTTTCCCGATAAGTTTTGCAACTGGACTGTCTTCGCTACCTACAATGATTTCATTTAACGAAGCTAAGTCATCAGCAGATAAATCAAACATGCCTAGCTTACTAAGAACAGAGTGTTTAATTGCAGTATCACCATCTATAGCATTTGCTTCTTCTTTGAGATCTGCAATTGTCTTAGATGGTTTAGATGCGGGTAGGGGTATAGAGCAAAGATGGTTGAAAAGTGGCTCTTTACCGCCCATTTTGCCTTTCAGACAAAATTCAAGTACTCGATCCCCACCTGCATAGTTGGTTTTGATTTCCCAAATTTTCTTCTGCGCCTTCTCCTTTGCGTCATTAATCTTAGAACGTTGTTCACCAATTTCTTTTTGGATCTGCTGCTTATCTTTAGCAATTTTCTCCAACTCAAGAGTAATTGCCTCTACCTTCTCTTTCGCTTCTTTATTTTCCTTAGATAGGCTAAAAATACCGTTAAGAGTATCTTTTGCATAGAAGTTATCTTGGATGAATTTTTGGTTGTAAACGAGAACCGTATCACCAGATCCACGGTGAGAGCACTGCTGATATTTTGTACTCTCGGGATTATAAAAATAGTTTGAAAAAGTACTTTTTCCTGACCCGTTCAGTCCATAAATTATATTGACTTTTTTGTTAGTTTTTAGCTCATTTTTTGACCTGTAGCTCGCTACATTTTCTAGCACAATATCAGTTATCACTAGTTTTCCCCAATAAATCATAATGTTCCGTAGACTCTACTGACACATTACATTGATTAGAAAATGTTGGTCAAATAACTGATTGACGAATTGAGATATAAAATTAGACTAACAAGATTTGGGGCACTTCTAAGCTAACCACATCAGCTAGCTCTTTTTGAGCATGGCGGGCAGCGAGTAGAGCAACAACAGGCGCAGAGCGTGGTTAATCATCACAAACGCGGGCTCCATTCCGAGCAGTAAGGCGACGGCGGTCATGGCTTCTACACTGCCGGGAACCCAAGAAAGCAGCAGCACGACCCATGATTTATCGATCAAAATAGAAAAGACGCCGGAGACACCCACCGCGACCAAAAGGCCAATCATGGTGACCATTACCCCTGCGCGGGAATACGCCATGGCTTCGCGCAGTGTGGTATCGGCAATGCGTGAGCCGATCAAAATACCGAGTAAAGCGGTGGCGAATATCACCATCCATTTCGGCAGTTGCATATCAATGCCGGTGGCAAAGCCATTAAAGCTGGCGGTGATGAGCAACGCAGCCAGCATATAAGGCGCAGGAATGCCGAGTAAGGTGGAAGCTTTACCCAATAGCAAGCTCATCAGCGCCAGAGCCAAGAAAATAAGCCAAGCGTAAACGGTCAAGCTGCCGTCTACGGATGTGCTATCCGGCGCGCTGTTGGAGATCAAAAGTGCCAACAAAGTGAGGATCATCAGGCGCACAGAATGGGAATAGACCACTTTGGCGGAAGGCTTTTCGCTTGATTCGCTGATCACCAAAATCGCGGCCATGGCACCCGGTACGGCACCGAGTAGAGATTCAAACGGTGTCCAACCCTCTTTTTTGGTGAGCCACAAATAGCTACTGATGATTTGCAGCGTTAAACAGCACACCAAACCCACGATCACCGGCAAGGTTAAGGTGGTGCCTAGCTCACTCAAACTGATGGTCGCACCGACACTGATCCCAAGCACGACTTGCACAAACAGCAGCAGCCACGGCGGCGTATGAATAGTTAGCCAACGCTTCTTGTGCAGCACAATAACCAAACCCGAGGCAATAAACATTTCAGAAAGAGGGATGGAGAGTAGCGTCCCTGCCCCCGCAGACACGGCGGCGATAATCAAGATTTGAATAAAGAGTGTGAAAGAAGCTCTTTTGGACATGCTGTGTTTCCTTTAGGCCTTATCGCTCAGTCACGCTTTTGCGGCCGAGTGAGCAAACTTGACCACATTCTCAAACGCGGCCTGAAAGTAGATCTCGTAGCTGTTTTTCTCCACATAACCGAGATGCGGCGCGCACAGCACATTGGGCAAACTCAGCAGCGGTTCACTGCTGGGTAACGCGGGCTCGTCTTCGTACACATCGACCGCGGCTTGGCGCATTGGGTTAGCCTGCATCACTGAGTAGAGTGCGCCCGATTCCACTAACTCCGCTCGGCTGGTATTCACAAACAGCGAATCGGGTTTCATGGCAAGCAGATCTTGTTTGGTGACAATGCCACGCGTGGCCTCATTCAAACGTAAGTGCAGTGAAAGTACATCGGCTTTAGCAAAAAATTCGGTTTTATCGGTGGCGGCTTGATAGCCCAACTCAAGCGCTTTTTGCCGCGAGGCTTCACTGCCCCACACCAAGATTGGCATACCAAATACGTGACCAAATTGAGCAATGCGCTGACCGATTTTGCCTAACCCCCAAATGCCCAAGGTGCGACCAGAGAGGGTTCGACCTAAGCCTAATCCGCCATTTTGTTGCCAATGACCTGCGTGTAACTGCTCGATATAACTTGGCAAATGGCGCGAAGCGGCAAGGATTAAACCCCAGCACAGCTCCGCTGGGGCAACGGGAGAGCCGATGCCTTCTAACACGGTCACGCCATAACGCTCACACAGTGCCACATCAATATGGTTGCTGACTTTTCCGGTCTGGCTGATGAGTTTCAAATTCGGCAGATGAGCCAGAAGATTCTCAGTGATTGGGGTGCGCTCGCGGATCAGCACCAAAGCCTCAAAAGGTTTCAGGCGCTCAATCAATACGGTTTCATCGCTCACACTGTCATTGAATACGGTGACGTCATGCCCTTGTAAGCATTGAAAGGCGTTTAAGCCACGCACCACATTTTGGTAATCATCCAGAATCGCAATTTTCATCTCACGTCCTTGTGGCTAAAGGTCAATCCAGTAGCGTGCCAGTAAAGAGGGGAAATACTCTCCGGTGATCGTGCTTTCAAACACACCGCCGTTGCTTTCAATCACTCGGCGTGATGCGTGATTATCGCTATCGGCAACCAGCAACACGCGTTTTAAGCCTAAGCGTTTGGCTTCTATCAATCCAAGGCGCAGCATTTCGCGGCCAATGCCCTTGCGGCGCGCACTGGGTGCAACATCGTAGCCAATATGCCCCGCTTCGTTAGTAAGAAATGGCGTATCAATGTGGTGGCGCAAACGCAGCGCACCCAAAATCTTGCCTTGTTGATCTTGATACCAAAAATAGCTGCAAGGTACGTAGCCACAAGGCAGGTTTTGGCCGTGGGCGTGGTCATCCAACAGTTGCACATAGTCGGCAAAATTCTCATCGCCTTGGCGGTAAAAATCACAATTGATCGGGTCGTGGCGCTGAAAATCTTGGAAGAACTCGGCAAACGCCGCTTCATCCTGCAAAGTTAATCGAGTTAACGACATAGTCTCTCCTTGACGAATGATTGAGCGCGAATTTAAAGCGCTAGATAGCGTGGATACAGGCGTTGGAACTCTTGAATCGCGATTTTATCGGCAATGGTTTCCACCGCGCTTGGCGCAATCGGCGTCCAAAAAACTTCATCCGCTTCGTGGCAGGCAATCTCACCTTGCCATTGATCCACCACGTAATAGTGCAGCAGTTGCAGCTCAAATTCTGTCGGATGATAGAGCGAGCAGAGATAAACGCTGCGCGTAGCGTCCACGCCTAACTCTTCTTGCACTTCACGCTGCAACGCTTGTGCTTGGTTTTCTCCCGCTTCGATATGCCCACCGGGGATCGCGATGATATTAGGATCGCTCGCTTTGGTTGCTGAGCGACGTTCGAGCAGACAACTACCCTCTTTGATCAGCAAAAAAGAGACACATTCGGCCACGGGCAATCTTGTTGGCGTTTTCTCTACAGGCTCGGTTTTTTCTACAAACACAGCTTTCTCCTTAAATCCGTTTCATGATGGCGAGTGAGCTTAGGCCATGCTCGGGTGTAAACGAGTCCAACCTACCAGTAAAAGTGCAGCAAACACCAGCCAAACCAAGGTGGCACAGACCAGAGTACCAGTAAGGCTCAGGCGGTAACTAAAGTAATACACCGCAAGAAGATACGCCGCATACGGGATAAGCGAATACAGCCCAAACAGCGCGGTAGTGCGCAGATCTTCCATGGTGCGTTCGGTGCCAACAATGTAATGGGCGATTAAAGCAAAGGTGGGAAATAGCGGCACAAGGCCGGAAATAAAAAAGCTTTTGGTTTTCGATAACAGGGCAATGATCAACACCGCAAGCGCTCCAAGCAAGCACTTGAAAAACAAAGCCGCCATGACATTTCCTTTTGTCAGAACAGGTTACAGGCACCCACTATAAATCACTCTCCCGTTAAGAAGAACTGCTCATTAACCAGTTTGTTAATTTCTCTGCAACATTTTTCCGAACCTGAGTAAAATGGCCGCCTCTGTTTTGATTCGGCAGCCGATAGCGGCGGCTTCTTTTAGTTACGGCATGTAGGTACGGCATGAAATTAGGAAAACGGCTGACTCAGTTAGTCCAACAGGTAAAGCGCGACTACGACCATATTTGGGATTGCTGCTGCGACCACGGCTTACTCGGCGCGGCGTTGCTCAAACAGTACCCAAGCAGCACAGTGCATTTTGTCGATATCGTTCCGTCTTTGATTGAGAAGGTGACGCGCGATTTAACCCGCTATTTTCCTGTAACGACCGATTCACCGCGCTGGCACACATACTGCCTTGATGTGCGCGATTTGCCACTCGAAGCCAACGCCGGATCGCATCTAATCATCATCGCCGGAGTAGGCGGAGATTTGATGACGGAATTTATTGCCGAGCTTGCCAAGCGTCACCCAAGCATGACGTTTGACCTGCTGCTGTGCCCTGTTCACCACACTTATACCTTGCGCGAGCAGTTAATCGCGCTGAATGCGGAGCTGAAAAGCGAACTTCTAGTGGAAGAAAACCAACGCATTTATGAGCTGCTGCATGTGCAGATCTCTCCCAGTTCGGGGGCTTGCTCTCACCCTCTCTCTTTGGTCGGTGAGTCGCTGTGGCAAGTCAGCGGCCCAGATCAATCAAAGATCGCGCAGCGTTATTTACAGCAGTTGCAACAGCACTATCAGCGCAAAGCACAAGGCGGTGATGCGGGCGCAGAGCAGCGTTGGCAAGCGTATCAAGCCGTGGAGATCCGTCAATCGATGGATTCCACTCTAGAACTCGTTCAATAGGCTAGAAAGATGAAAGCACTCAATGATTTGAATTTGTTTGTCGAAACGGCGCGCCAAGGCAGTTTTTCTAAAGCGGCCAACAGCTTATCACTCACAACCGCCGCCGTGAGCGCGGCGATCCGCCGCTTGGAAGAGCAAGTGCAATTTCCGCTGTTTGTGCGCTCAACGCGACATATTCGCTTAACTCATGAGGGCGAAATCTTTCTCGCCAAAACCCAAACCGCGCTGGCCACCTTGCAAGAGGGTTTGGATCAGATCGCTTGTGCGCGTGGCCAGTTGGCTGGGCAACTGCACATCAGCGCGCCTTCCGATTTGGGGCGTAATTTGCTGCTCGACTGGATTGATGAATTTATCGCGCTGCACCCGAATGTCACCGTGAAACTGGATCTCTCCGATCGTCTGACGGATATGTACGCCAATCCGGTCGATATCGCGATTCGTTATGGTCAGCCCGCCGATTCCAATTTGGTTGCCATGTTGCTGTGCGATTCTAACGAGCGCGTCTTGTGTGCTTCGCCAGAGTATTTGGCCACTCACCCGCCCATTCTGCATCCTGACGATTTACAGCATCACAACTGTCTGTGCTTTATGCTGGCCGATACACTACACAACAAATGGATTTTGAGCCGCAATGGCGAAACGCACAGTGTGGTGGTGCAAGGCAATCCTGCCTGTAATGATGGCGAAGTGGTACACAGATTGGCGGTAAAAGGCAAAGGCATTGCCAATAAATCGCTGATGGACATCAGTCAGGACATTATTGATGGGCGTCTAGTGCGGATTTTGCCGGAATGGGAAAGCGGCCCTGTACCCATTTATATGGTGTGTGCCGATCGACGTTTGATCACTCCAACCATTCGCGCTTTTCAGGAGTTCATTCGTGAAAAAGGCTGTCAGCAACGACGTGCGGTGCTGACAGCCATTCAAGAGCGAGAGCAAAATCCTCGTTAGCCAACAAAAGTCAGTGGGCGTAACTGGAGGTATTCCAACATCTCGCGCTCACCGATCTTTTGCTGAAAATGCTGGAAATGGTCGCTCTGTTGGTGCTTTTGCAAGCTCTCTTCCGAGCACCAAATTTCCTGCATTAAAAACAGCCCCTCAATCGAGTTGTCACGATACAGCTCATATTGGCAGCACCCCTCTTCATTGCGACTAGGCTCAAGGAGCGCTTCGAGCAGCGCTTGCACTTGCTGCGCTGAATCGGGGAAGGCTTTGATTTCTGCAAGTAAATGGATCATAACTTACAGCTCGGTAAAAACCGCTTCCGCCGGCCAACGTGATTTAGGCAGTTTGGCGTTGAAGTCATCTTCACTATGGAAACCTAGTGGCACAATCACCACGCTGTTGAAGCCTTTTTCGGTTAAGCCAAACTCTTCGTTCAGCACTTGAGCATCAAAGCCTTCAATCGGCACCGCATCAATGCCCATGGCTGCAGCACCAAGCAGCAGTGTACCCACGTTGAGGTAAACTTGTTTTTGCATCCAGTGCTCAGCATCGTTCAGGTTTTCACGGTGCAAGTTTACAAAGTAGCTACGCGCACCATGCATGCCGGTTTTGGCTTCTTCATTCGCAAAACGGCCATCTTTATCTTCGTTGTCCAGCAAAGAGAGCAGATACGCGTCATCAATGCTGGTTTTGGCGCAGAACACCATCACGTGCGAGGCATCTAAAATTTTGCGCTCGTTAAACGAAAAACCGCCCTGCGTGGCTTTGGCAATGCGTGTTTTGCCTTCATCACTGCCGGCCAAAATAAAATGCCAAGGTTGCGAGTTCACGCTAGAGGCACTCATGCGTACCAACTCTTTGAGATCGGCGACTTGCTGTTCAGACAGCTTGCGGCTGGCGTCAAACGCTTTGGTGGAATAGCGAGACTGCGACGCTTGTACAATGTTCATGTTTCACTCCTAAGGAAATTCTCTATACCCTTCCTACTTGAAGCTGCAGCGGTGTTGGCTACGTTCGTTCACCCCAATCACATAGTGTATCTATGCTCATGGGGATGAACTTACTTGCCGCCTACCTGCAACTCCAAGTAGTTTGGGTATATGACCTGCCATTGCAAGTCGTCTGGGTAAAGATGAGGTTTAAGATGGCGCTAAGATATCTGACTGACACACAACAAGAAACCACCTGCTGCTTGAATCATTTTCAAAAATTTTTTGATAATCCAACTTGAATAGGCCTGCTATATGTTTGGGATAGCGAATAGCACCTAAAAAAGAGGCTGACCTGTGCGATCAGCCTCTCCTTATTTTTGGTAACTCGATTCTGGACTAATGTGCCGCGAAGCGTTTACGCATCACCACGTAATAGAGCACCGGAATCACCAACAAGGTCAGTACGGTGGAGACGAAAATCCCGAAGATCAAGCTGATCGCCAAACCATTAAAGATAGGATCATCAAGGATGAATACCGCGCCAATCATGGCCGCCAGAGCAGTCAGCATGATCGGTTTGGCCCGTACCGCCGCAGATTGAATGACCGCCTCTGAGAACTCAATGCCATGCGCCACTTGCTGGTTAATAAAGTCCACCAACAAGATAGAGTTACGCACAATGATCCCCGCCAACGCTATCATCCCAATCATGGAGGTGGCGGTAAATTGCGCTCCCAACAGTGCGTGACCGGGCATGACACCAATAATGGTCAGCGGGATCGGAGCCATGATAATCAGCGGCACAAGATAAGATTTAAACTGTGCAACCACCAGTAGATAAATCAGCACCATGCCCACCGCATAAGCAATACCCATATCTCGGAAAGTTTCGTAAGTCACCGTCCATTCGCCATCCCATGCTACGGCAACACCGCTTAGGCCATCTGGTTGATGGATGTAGTACTGATCCAACCCCATTTGCTCATCCAGCGCAAAACCAATTTCAAACATGCCGTACAGTGGACTATCCAAATTACCTGACATATCGCCGACCACCATCACCATTGGCACCAAGTTTTTGTGCACAATGTAGTCGTCCATACGGGTTTGGCGTACTTCAACCAGATCGGAAAGCGGATAAGCGTAACCGTTTTGGCTACCCACTTTCATATTCAGCACCTGCTCTAAGCGCACTTTGGCGGTTTCGGTTGCTTGAATCTGGATCGGAATCGGATACTTACTGTGTTCACTGTGCAGATAAGTAATGGGTTTACCGCCCACCGCCGTCGCCAACGCATCGACAATCGAGGCATAAGCCACTTGCAAATGCGCAGCCTTGCTACGGTCAATCACCACCTGCCATTTCTCATGCATTTCCGGCAAGTACATGTCTACATCAACAATGTCTTTCGTTTCACGGAAAATTTCCCGTACTTGGCGCGCTGCATCGTTGCGAATTTCTTGTGTAGGACCATACACTTCCGCCAAAATCGGCGACCAAACTGGCGGTCCTGGTGGCACTTCCACCACTTTGACTTTGCCGCCAAAGCGCTGCGCAATTTCATTCAGTTGTGGGCGCAGTTGACTAGCAATGGTGTGGCTATCGCGATGGCGCTCTTTGCGCCCCAGCAAGTTGACTTGAATATCGCCTTGGTTGGCTTGGTTACGCATAAAGTAATGGCGCACTAAACCGTTGAAGTTAATCGGTGCAGCCGTTCCTGCATAAATTTGGTAATCCCGCACTTCAGGAACGTCATTCAGCGCCGTCCCCATCTCAAACAGCACCCGTTGTGTTTTTTCTAGCGAACTGCCTTCGGGCATATCCAACACAATCTGGAATTCTGATTTGTTATCAAATGGCAGCATTTTGAGCACTACGGCTTGGAACACTGGCAGCAGTACCGATCCCGCAATTAAAGCCAGAATGGTCAGCAGCAAAAACAGTCGGTTACGCCCTTGTTTTGGTGCAGTCACAAAAGGCGACATAATTTTGTGGAAGATGCCATTCGCCGCTTTGCCTTCTTCATGATGATGCCCCGCCTTGAGGAATTTACCCGCCAGCCAAGGGGAAAGTACAAAGGCTACCGCAAGGGAAATCAGCATCCCCATTGAAGCGTTAATTGGAATTGGGCTCATGTACGGCCCCATCAAACCTGACACAAACGCCATCGGCAACAGGGCCGCAATAACAGTTAGGGTAGCAAGAATGGTTGGCCCACCGACTTCATCCACCGCAGGGGGGATGAGTTCCGACAACTTGCGTTTGCCCATCGCCATATGCCGGTGAATGTTCTCCACCACCACAATCGCATCATCGACCAAGATACCGATGGAGAAAATCAGCGCGAACAATGAGACTCGGTTGAGAGTAAAACCCCATGCCCAAGACGCAAACAGGGTAATCATCAGGGTAACGATGATGGCCATACCAACCACAATGGATTCACGCCAGCCCATGGTCAGCAGCACCAAAATCACCACTGCCGTGGTGGCGAAAGCGAGTTTACCAATCAAAGTATTGCTTTTATCGGCGGCAGTTTGTCCGTAATCACGAGTGATATCCACATCAATCCCTTGCGGGATCAGCTGGTTTTCAAGGCTGACTAAACGTGCTTCCACCGCTTTAGCGACATCGACCGCGTTTTCTCCCCCTTTCTTAGCCACCGCAATCGTAACCGCAGGATGAATACCGTCGCGATCGCCTGTCCATACATTTTGAGTAGGCGTGTTAACCCCAAAGGAAACGCTCGCAATATCTTCCAGATAAACGGGCGTGCCATTGTGTAACCCAACCACCAACTGTTTCACTTCTTCCACCCGAGTTAAGAACTGGCCAACTTGCACCGGAAACTCTTGGTTATCGTGGGTTAAACGCAGCATCGGTGAGCTTTGATTCGCCGCCGGCAAACTTTGATTGAGTTGATCTAATGTAATACCAAAGCCGTTCATTTTGGCAGGGTCAAGACGCACATCCACAATGGTATTTTGTCCGCCAACCGTGTAGATATCACGCGTGCCGGGAATACGTTTCAGCTCGGTTTCTAAACCGTGGGCAACTTGCGTGAGTTGTTGTTGATCGAAGCGGTCACTCTTATCTGCCAAGGTGATGGTCACAATCGGCACATCTTCAATTCCTTTCGGTTTGATGATGGGCTCACCCACGCCAACACCTTGAGGCATCCAATCCTTGTTGGAATAGAGTTTGTTGTAGATCCGCACCACCGCATCATTACGCGGTACACCCACTTTAAAAATGGCAACAATCATTGCGCCATCCGGCTGAGAAAACGAGTAGATCTTATCGATCCCTTCAATTTCGGAAATCACTTGTTCTGCCGGTGAGGTGACCAAACTTTCCACTTCACGAGGAGAAGCGCCGGGAAACGGAATATAGACATCCGCGAAAGTCACATCAATCTGCGGTTCTTCTTCTTTCGGAGTCACCATGACCGCAAATAACCCCATCAGCAAACCGACTAAGGCAAGCAGTGGCGTCATAGCTGAATTTTGAAAGGCCGCAGCGATGCGACCCGAAATACCGAGTCGACTATCCATGTCATTCACCTTTTGCTGTTACTGCTCGTGTAGCAACCACATCACCTTGTTCAAGGCCAGAAAGCACTTCAACGTAGTCGCCATAATTTTGCCCCAAACGTACTGGGTTAAGTGCACGTTGGCCGTTATTCACTCGGTACACGGCACTCAATTCGGCGCGGCGCAAAACGGCGCTGTTAGGAACCACTAAGACTTCTCGTTGACCATAATTGAATTCGGTTTTCACCCACATACCAGGGACAAGTGCGGCAGTTTTCTCCGGCAGCTCAAGCCGAGTCTTGAAGGTATGTGATTGCGGATCGGCATAGCTAAACAAACTAAATTCTGTTGGTTTGAGATGCTCACCTTGCGCGGTACGCACAGTAAATTGATCAACTTGAGAAACAAAAGGTTGATAGCGCTGAGGAATTTCCGTTTCCACTCGCAGTTCATCGAGCGAAAAACCACTAAGCAATGGCGTACCCGGTGCAACGGTTTCACCCAACTCCACCATGCGTTTGGTAACAATGCCATCATAAGGTGCGGTGATATTGGTGTACCCTAGCGACTCTTTGGCTTGCTCCACCGCCGCTTGCGCAGATTTCACTGCGGCATCCGCACTGCGCGCGCGCGCTTCGGCACTGTCCATTTGATCTTTAGAAATCGCCCCTTTGGGAAAAAGTTGGCGATAGCGGTTTAGCTGCGCTTGCGCTTCACGGTTTTGCGCATTGGCGCTCGCCAATTGAGCTTTAGCCGCATCAAGCGAAGCCGATTGTTGAACCGCACTGATTTCTAGCAGCACTTGGCCTTTCTTGACATAGTCATTGACATCAACATATAAGCCAACCACTCGTCCCGAGGTTTGCGCCGCTAAAGACCCCTGATTGACAGGTTGCACAACGCCATCTAATTCGACCACCTGCGAGATCGACTCTGTTTTCACGGTAAACAGTTCGTTACTGTCTTGATTTTGAGCATAGGCCGAACTGGCGAGCACCAGTGCGATACTCCAACTTAACGCTTTCATCCTCTTCCCTCGCAGATTCTACTTCCCCGCTTGTTGCCACACGGTATCGCGAACGCTTCAAGCGGGTCAGAGAGTGATTTCCTAGATACTGCCTAATAGACTAGTTGCATTAGGCAGTTTGTGTCTGAATTTCTTTACGATTTTTAATACAGATCAATAAATTAGTAACACCTAAGCCAAGCATCATTGCGGGGAAAAAGACCCATGCCCCTAAATTCCCTAACGCTAAGCTGGAAACAATCGGCCCCGGACAGATGCCAACCAATCCCCACCCCAAACCGAAGATCACAGATCCTGAGATCAAGCGACGATCAATCTTGGTGTTATTGGCCAAACAAAACACTTTAGCATTAACTGGCTTGGCTTTCGGTTTGATCAGCAAGAAATAAGCAGGCATGAAGACCACTAACGCGCCGCCCATCACAAACATCAAACTGGGATCCCAAGCTCCTGCCACATCCAGAAACCCGATCACTTTTGCGGGATCCGCCATGCCAGATACCACCATTCCTAAGCCAAATAACAGACCAGCGACGAGTGAAGTCACACGAAATAATACGTTATGCATACCAACCCACTTACATCAGATGAAGACGAACGAAAACCGTGACAGCAGCAACCACCATAAATACACAAGTCGCAACGATGGATCGCTTAGACAAGCGACCAATCCCGCAGATACCGTGTCCACTGGTGCAGCCATTCGCCAGTCGTGTACCCACGCCAACCAATAAACCTGCGGTCGCAAGCACAATACCACTTACACCAAAATCGGTCGGGACATGATGACCGAAGAGTCTTACGCCCATCACACCACCGGAAACCATGCCAACCACAAATAGCAGTCGCCATGCAAAATCCCGCGATTTCGGCGTCAGTAAGCCCGTCAAAATACCACTGATTCCGGCAATTTTTCCGTTCATCAGCAACATCAATGTCGCTGAAATCCCTAAAAGCATCCCTCCAATTAACGAGTCCCAAGGAACAGAAAACGTCATACTTTCCTCTACTTAATTATCGACAAAACACATTCTGTAAACTTTGAATCAACGCGGTGATTCGGCTGTCAGCTAGGCTATAGAAAACTTGTTGTGATTCTTTACGCGCCTGAATAATGCCGTGTTTACGCAGCACGGTAAGATGCTGAGAAAACGCAGACTGACTCAATGTTGAACCTTGTTGTAACTGCCCAACCCCCATCTCGCGATTGGTCAGTTGGCACAACACCATTAACCGTTCCGGATGAGCCATCACGCGCAGTAGCTCAGCAACTTCCACGGCATTACTCTTCATTTGTTCAATTTCAATGTGGTCATTGGCTTGCTTAGTCATGGCTTATCCTCTAACTAAAATTTAACGAGATCATACAAATATATTTATATTAGTCAATTCTTATTTAGCCACAATCAATTTAGATAAAATTACATTAGACACATCTAATTTAGAGGCGTATAGTTTTGAACAAACAACAACGGAGGTTACCAACATGACGATTGAAAACGGTGTAAGAGTATTAGCTGGCAGCATGATTCTGCTTTCAGTCATTCTCACTTGGTTTGTTCACCCTAATTTTCTGTGGCTAACAGTATTTGTGGGCGTAAACCTGATCCAAAGCGCATTCACAGGATTTTGTCCTGCCGTCTTCTTTCTTAAGAAACTAGGATTACGTTAACGACAGCCCAACACACTCTGTCTCATCGGGCTTGTGTGTTGGGATCTAGCAACTGATTTGGAGTAACTCATGACGAAAATAGTGATTATTGGTGGTGTTGCAGGTGGTGCATCCGCAGCGGCTCGTGCTCGTCGACTCAGCGAAGACGCTGAAATCATCATGTTTGAACGCGGCCCCTATGTCTCTTTTGCCAACTGTGGCTTGCCATATCACATCGGTGGTGACATCAAAGAACGCAGCAATTTGCTGCTGCAAACGCCAGAGAGTTTTTTAGCGCGTTTTAATGTGGATGTGCGCACCATGAATGAAGTGTTGCGCGTGAATCGTGCAGCAAAAACCATTACCGTACGTAATCTGCTCGACCAATCTGAGTATGATGAAAGCTATGATTTTCTTCTGCTTTCTCCTGGTGCTGGCCCAATCGTGCCACCTATCCCAGGGATTCAAAACCCACTGACTCATTCGCTGCGTAACATTCCAGATATGGATAAGATCATCCAAACGCTGCAAATGAATAAGCCCGAACATGCCACCGTGGTTGGCGGGGGGTTTATCGGGTTGGAAATGATGGAAGCCTTTCATCAACTGGGCATCAAAACCACGCTGATTGAAATGGCCGATCAAGTCATGACACCCGTCGATCGCGAAATGGCGGGCTTTGCTCACGCTGAAATTCGCGCTAAAGGTATCGACCTGCGTTTAGGCGTGGCTTTGAAATCGGTCGAATACAGACCCGCCGCCACGTTACCGAGCACGGAGTCGGGTGAATCCCTTGAGCATAAACACGTGGAAGGCGAACTGGATTTGGTGCTCAGTAATGGTGACACCCTAACTACTGACATTTTGATCATGGCGATTGGTGTACGCCCAGAAACCAAACTGGCTGCGGAAGCCGGTTTGCAGCTCGGTGAACTCGGTGGTATTTGGGTCAACGAGCAGATGCAAACCAGCGATCCAGCGATTTACGCGGTCGGTGATGCGGTTGAAGAGAAAGATTTTGTGACAGGTAAACAAACGCTGGTTCCACTGGCGGGACCTGCTAACCGTCAAGGTCGTATGGCCGCAGATAACATGCTTGGCCGCAACGAAAGCTACCAAGGCACACAAGGTACCGCGATTTGTAAGATCTTCGATTTGGCTGTAGCTTCGACCGGTAAAAACGAGAAGCAGCTAAAACGTGAAGGCATGGCTTACGAAAAAGTGTATGTGCATACCGCAAGCCATGCGAGCTACTATCCGGGGGCGGAAGTCGTCTCGTTCAAGATGTTGTTTGATCCACAAACAGGCAAAATCTTCGGCGCACAAGCCGTGGGTAAAGATGGCATCGATAAGCGTATCGATGTGATGGCAGTAGCACAGCGTGCGGGCATGACGGTTGAGCAGTTACAGCACCTTGAACTGACCTACGCTCCACCGTTTGGTAGCGCGAAAGATGTGATTAACCAAGCCGCCTTTGTCGCGACTAACCTAATGAAAGGCGATGCTAAAGCGATTCATTTTGATGAGATTGATAGCCTCACCGATGATCAAGTGTTGCTCGATGTGCGTAACCCGATGGAGTTACAAAACGTGGGTTACTTGCCCGGTGCAATCAACATTCCTGTTGACCAGTTGCGCCAACGCATGAATGAGCTGCCGAAAGACAAAGAGATTGTGATTTATTGCCAAGTAGGGTTACGCGGTAACGTAGCGTACCGTCAACTGGCCAATAACGGCTTTAAAGCACGCAATTTGATTGGTGGTTATCGTACTTATAAGTTCGCCAAAGCTTAAATCACCCTTTAAGATTCGGACAAAATATCCCTCAGCCAGTACCTCAATACTGGCTGATTTTTTTTATCCTCACCTCAGATCAACAAGATACTTCTGCGCCGCTTCTTTCCCCATGTATTTACCAAGCGTTTTTAGTGGTACTTGCTTTAGATTCACCACAATTAAACCATCCAACGCATCGTTGAACGCTGGGTCAACATTAAAGCAGACTAACTTACCATTCATGCCAAGGTATTGGCGCAATAGCACAGGCAACCCATTACCCTGCTCCATTCGTGCAATCACTTTTGAGAGCAAAGAGACACTGGCAAGTGCCGATAATAAGCTTTTTTGCCAGAACACTTCCGCCCCTGCCCGTAGTGGTGTCGACGGGTTAACCAATGCGGCTTTATTTTGATCATAGTGATGGATCGATAACGTCGCCGCCATCAATTGTCGAGCCGCAGGGCTGTAATCATTGCTGATACTGACTGGTCCGAACAAATGGGTATAACGCGGGTTCAGTTCTACGAAACGCGCAATACCTTTCCAGAGTAAAAGCAACGAGTTGAGATTGCGTTGATACTGTTCTGCCACCACTGAGCGTCCAAGCTCAATCGCATTATCTAAGGTCGCCAAAAATGCTTGGTCATACTGAAACAAACTACGCGAATAGAGGCCTTGTAACCCTTTTTCCGCCAAAATTCTATCCACAAGCCCCATGCGGTATGCACCCACTAGCTCGCTTTTATCTCGGTTCCAAACGAACAGTTGCCAATAATGTTGATCATACGTATCGACATCACAGGCATACCCACTGCCTTCACCCACCGCGCGGAAACTGATTTCACGCACACGACCAATCTCTTGCATCATGCGGGGAATGTGCGTTGAAGGTACGCAGTATACCGTGAATTCGCCCTGTTCTAGCAACGTCGCTTGCTGCTCTAATTGGGCTAGTTCTGCGACGAGATCAGCTTTGGATACAGGCTCAATCACCGGAGTAGCAAAAGTGACTTTTGCCAGTTCGGGTTGGCCATGCGGGCTCATCAAATAGGTGTTGAGCCGCAAGTAATTCACCACATCTTCATCTTGCGTGAACTCTTTCAGTTCTGAATAGGGAATCGGCTGACCAATACAGAGTGAAATGGTGCTCGCGCTTTTATTCAACAGCTCTCTACCTAGCATGGCGGTACGCAATAGAGGATGAATCTTTCCTGCGCGATAAAACCAAGGGCTATTACGACCATTGATGTAAATCGGCACACACGTCGCTTGGCTGCGCTGAATGAATTTCGCAACGGATTGACTCCAACGAATATCACTCAACTGCCCTGTTTCTTTCTGTGGTGTCGAAACTTCCCCAGCGGGAAATACGATCAATACGCCACCTTCAGTCAAATGACGGTGGGCTTCACGCATGCCTCGCGCATTGGTTTTACTCGCTTGCGCGCCATTAAACACATCCACGCCAATGAAGAGTGGATCGATTTCTGGCAGACGTTTGAGTAACTGGTTGGCAAGCACTTTCACATCTTTGCGTACCTGCCCAACCAGATCCGCAAGGATCACGCCTTCAATCGCCCCTAGTGGATGGTTAGCCACAATCACTACCGATCCCTGCTTAGGTATTTGCTCGATGCTGCCTCTATCGACTTGATACTGCACATTCAAAGCATCTAGGGTATAGCGCATGAACTCAAAGCCATCATGCGTTGTAGGGCGTTGTTGATAGTAACGTTCTAGCTTGCTTAAGCCTGTGGCTAACTCGACCCCTTTTTCTATCACTCCAAACGGGGTGTAGCGCGGCAAGCGAAATGGATGTGTTTGTACCATCAAATCCCCCCGAGAATGTTGCGTAGGCTACTGTTGACTGACCGCCAATCACGTAACGTGAGATACACACCGCACAGCCAAACTAAGCAAGCCATGATGAATAACAATCCACCATCCGTACCTATCATTTCCCCGACTTCATTGAATTCTGGCATCACCACACCTAGCGGAGTGAAAAGGTGGAAAAATATCGCGCCACTCATGATGCCAACACTCATGAGTGCCCCAACCCCATGCCAGCGAGTGAACAATAAAATTGAGGCAATCAACTCCGCACTACCAATCAGGTAAGCCCCCCAATCGCCAAACCAAGTGAACCCAGACCATCCACCTAAGGTTTTAAAAATAAACTGGGTTTCATAGGAGCCGGAGAATTTATAAAACAGCGATTGCACAAACACAAAGGCAATGAATATCGCGGGCAGAGTTTTACTGAGTCGAAGTTTCATGGTTTATTCCTTACCAATTAACGTTGGCCAGTTTTTATTGGCTTGTTCGATATGATGTGCGCGATCTTTATCCCATAATCCTTTGATTTTTTTGTCGTAGTTCAGGTATAGCTTACCGTCTTCAACCGCCCAATATTGCGGGTCCCCTGGAGCAAAATCATTCTTCTCAGACACCGCCCAAGCACAATATCCACCAAATTGCGGAGCGTACTTTTCAGGATCTGCCACGAAGGAATCAAGGTTTTGTTGAGAAGAGAAAAACCACTGCGCCCCTTTGTACTCGGTTTTAAATTGTGACAACCCTTTCACGGGTTTGTTTTCGGTGAAGTAGGCAACGGTATCGTAACCATCTAGCGCTTTATTACTGAAAATACCTGTGTAAATTTGATCTTGTGCGATAACCAAACTACTGAAAAAAAGCATGGCTAAGCCAATCCAATATTTCATTGTGAACTCCTTTACGATACAAGCGAAACCCGTTGTGGGAATTGATATTGCGGATGTTGCAATATCTGTTCTGCCAGTTGTGATGGGCGACCAGGGACATAACTCATCCCCAAATTCCCGCCACTGACATGGATATGAGTAAAACTCACTGTGTGAGCATCTTCCCGCTGCATCGCCACTGAAAGATGCGAAAATAGCGGATGTTGATGGCAATGGAAGGCCAGCAGCTTTTGTGGTGTCACACCTTTTGTGGTCATCGAATGATAAATCTGCGTGCGATAACGCTGTACCTCGGCCAACGCTACCCCTGAAGAGAAGAGTGGCGATGAGGTCGCACCATACACAAACTGCTCACCATCCCAAGCATAAGCAAACACATCACCTTGCTTCCGAGTGAGTAACGGATCGAAAGCGAGCAGAGTAAACGGCGCAAACTGAGCCAGATTCAAAGACGCAAAAGCCAAGGTCACCTGCTCAACATCAGATAGGCTTGCCAGCGATTTGAGTAATAACCCACGGCTGATCAATGGCCCGGCAGGTACTTTGCCCTGATAGTTATTGAGCAAGCAAAGTGATAATCCGAACTCATTCAGGCTGATCCAACTGCCTTGCCCTTGCGGATCCAACGGCATCAGTACAGACGTTTCCTGCAGCTCATACGGTTTAGGCGGTAATGCGAGAGCACGGCTTCGTTGCTCATCTCGATTAAAAAACACCTGATAGCCAGTATCGCTGAGATACCAAGTCACCGAGCACATTACGCGTTGCCTCGTAAGAAAGTTGCTGTCGCAGGGGCAATGCCAAACGCACTAGCGGTTTCGACATCAAGTAAGCTGGTCACCACTTTGGCCATCGCGAAATGGTGATTGGCATGCAAGGCTGCAAACGCCAATTCACGCTCTAAGGTGGAATGAAACGTACAGCTTTCGGTTTGTGATAGCGAAACCTCCGTCACCACATCAATCTCCAGCGTTGGAGGCATATTCTGTTCCGATTCCAGCCAAGCAATCAGACCATCGATTTCACTCAGGGCCACTTCTCGCGAAGATTCAACGGGATGACCGCGACGACGTTGGTTGTAATCCACCGTATTGGGAGCGGCTCGCAACGCGTGGAAAATATCTAACCAGTGGCGAAAATGTTGGCCAATACTGCTGCTGACATAAGGTTCAGCAATATAGGTGTAATGTTCATCTTGAATACCATTTAGAAAATCACGACCTTGTTCTAATGTCTCTAAGCAACCATGGATAGCAGCAGAGTAATGGTATGGTTGGGCTAAATTGGTCACAGCAAGCATAAAATCCCCTTTCCTATTTGTTTCTGGTTCAGCATGTTTGAACCGATATTTCTGATTCACGCTTTGAGTTAGTCGGTTTCTGGATAGTGGCGAATCAATTGTTTTTCTTCTTTCCATGCTCGCAATAAATCACGCAAGCTAGGGGGTTGATGGCCACGCTTTTTCTGTTCAGCACCAATGGCATACAAAATTCGGTACTGCTTGAGCAACATGGCAAAAATTTCATGCAATCGAGTTTCACGATCCCAAATGTGCGCGGCCTCGCTACTGGCTCCATTGACTTCTAAAATGGTGAACGCTTCACCACGCATCAGTGCATCAATATTGCTGAACTTCACATCCAACCGCCCGTAGTGAAAACCGGGGAAATCGTCGAATATCGCATCTAACTGATGTACTAAAGCAGGTGTGATATAGCGATTGCCATTACGGAAAATAGAACCTCGGCTATGGCTGCCCGCAAACGCCAATTGAAACTCTTCACCCACAGGAACTACCCAGTCCAGCTTGTCGGGGTGGCGTGGTAAATAGAGATGAGCAAGCTGCCCTGCACGTGGGCAAGCCAAAATCAGCTCACGCAAAGTACGCACCCCATCTCCCACTACGCTTGGGGCGTATTTCAGCGTCATCGAGATAATTTGCCCATGTGCATCACCCGGAAAGCGCACATAAAAGATCCCTGCTTCTGCACGATACGGCGCTTTTTGCTGCAAAAGGAAACGTGCATGGGGCGGGAATCGTCGAAGGTAATCACTCAACTGTGCTACGTTTTGAATCAGCTTTACTCCAACCCCACGACAACCTAAATCGGGTTTAGCCACCAGTGGAAAATTCAGCCCCGCTTCCTCTAAACGCTCTGTAATCATGTCTAGCTGATCCGAGGTGGGTAAATTATTCACCGTGCAAGTGATAAATGGCGAGATCCAACCACGAGCCTTCGCACCGGCTAAACTCAAAATATCGTGTTTAGACTCTCCCACCATCCCGCTCAAGCGAATTGAAGGATTCGCGACTAACGGCAACCGCCAGTCTCGGTAATAAAGGCCTTGCACCAAACTTTGCAACACGACCGGAGTGTAAAAAAACCAACTGGGCAAAAACTCAAAAGGCGAAATGACCCGATCAGTATCAGCCTCTAATAGAGGCATTCCGGCATTAACTTTGTGGTCCGCGATATAGGAGACAGAAGAGAAAGCTGTCATGCGATTTCCTTAATAACTTTGGCGCTTAATAAACGATTAAAACCGAGCAACAACACAACCAATAAACACAACCATCCCCAGCGGTATTCACTGGCCTGAAACCAAACTTGACTACCTAATTGATAAATGGTGAAAAAAATCAACACCGTCCACAGTGCGGTAGCCACTAACACCGCCGTTAAAAACAATCGCAAAGGCATGGCCACATAACCACTTAACGTAAAGCCCACCGTGCGTAATCCTGGAATAAAACGAATAACAAAAAGATTAATAAACGGTCTTTGTAATAAACGACGACGAACGAGTCGAAAGTAAGGATTGGTCAATAACCGATAGCGCACCGCTCGAAAATATCGGCAATAACGCCCGAGGTAATACAGTGCTACATCTCCCGTCGCAATTCCCACAAACACCGCCATTAGCGCCACCGGTAACGAAGTGATATGTTGGCTGGCCAGTCCCGCAGCGGTCACGATCGCGACATCCTCCAATAAATAAGAGAGCAAAACGATGCCAATAAATGCCCAAATTGGCGAATCACTGTGCACGCTTATCCATTGGCTTAGGGCTGCATCCATAAATCATTCCGTCATAACTATTCACTCTACTTATTACTCTAGACCGTAACTGACTAATTAAAATTTCATGACGTGATTAAATGTGCCAAACCATCTTGGTCAATCGAGCGAAAGAGGCTTGAGTCCTTTGCGCCACAATTGGTGGTAAAAGAAGCGATAAACGTGCGCAAAACAGCAATTTGTCGCTGTTGTATTGACATTTTGGGATAAGTTTTTAGCATGGCGTTTTTCACTCTAATGAGAATTTTCCATGTCTGAGACAAACCAAACCGAAACACCAAAAGTGGATCTCGAATCCATCTCTCCTGAACTACGTCAGGTTCTAGAGTTTGATCAGGTGCCTGAAGCAATGTTCCACATGGTGACTTCAATCCATGAAGTCTCTGAAGAAGTGGTTCGCGAAGCATGGGATTCACTGCCAGCGAGCGCGCAAAACATTCTGGATAACTTTGAACAGTTCCACGCGCTAATTTCAGTAAGCCAAGCCTTTGCTGGCCTGAATGTGATGGAAGAGTTCCCAACTCTGAACCTTCCTAAAGACATGAGCGAAGAAGACAAAGACGCGTACCGCGCTCAATTGCTTGATCAAGTGCTACACAACTGTGTGAAAGACATGGTTAAGCAGATCAAAAAAGCCCGTCGCGACCCAATTCTGAAGCGTGACTTCAAAGACGTGTTTGCTAAGTAAGTAAACCTAGCCCTCATGCACATTCGTGTTTGAAAGGCAAAAAGATAACTAAGGAGCGCCAAAGCGCTCCTTTCGTTTTTCTATCTTTCAGAGATTCACCTTGGTATTGAACTATCAAAAAAGCCCACTCAAAGAGTGGGCTGCGTAGCCAATATAGGGGGAGGCAGTTACGCTGTTACCTGAGCCGCTTGTTTGGTTTTTTCACGCATCGCAAGCAGGACAGTCAACGCAAAGGCGGCCACAAATGAGATCGCCATACCCATGATGTAGTAACCAATTTGCTGTGGATTAATCGAAATGATCCCTGGCAAACCAGCCGCGCCTAGCGCTTGGGCTTTTACATTGAATAATGTGATGAAAGCACTGGCTAAAGCCGCACCACAGATGGCAGCAATAAACGGATAACGCAATTTCAAATTCACGCCAAACATGGCAGGTTCAGTGATCCCCAGCAGCGCGGTCACACCCGAAGGAATCGCAACCCCTTTGAGTTTGGTCTCTTTCGTCATCACACCCACAGCTAAAGCCGCGGCGCCCTGCGCAATGTTAGACATCGCAGCGATAGGGAAAATAAAGGTGCCACCCGTGGTCACGATATCGGCAAGTAGCTGAGTTTCTATCGCAATAAAGCTATGGTGCATCCCAGTGATCACAAAAGGAGCATAGATAAAGCCAAACAGAGCGCCACCGACAAACCCTGCCGAGTCGTACAGCCAGTTCAGTGCATCTCCCAACATGAAGCCGACATCACGCGTTAACGGACCGACCACAGTAAAGGTCAGAAAACCCGTGATAAAAATCGCCAGCATGGGGGTAAGCAAGTTATCCAGTACGGACGGTACGATTTTGCGTAAGCCATTTTCAATTTTGGCCAGAATGTAAGCGGAAACCAGCACGGGCAATACCGAGCCTTGATAACCGACTTTTTCGATTTCAAAACCGAGAATATTCCAAGTTGGAACGGTGCCAGATACTGATGCACTGCCAAAACCCCAGCCGTTCAAGAGATCGGGATGCACCATCAGCATACCCAGCGCAGCGCCCAAAAAGGGGTTACCGCCAAACTTGCGCGAGGCAGAAAAAGCCAACAATACGGGTAAATAGACAAAAGGGGCATTCGCGAAGGTATTGATCATGCTCGCGAGATCAGCCAATCCCGGATTGGCATCAATCAAAGATTGGCCTTCAATAAACAGTCCCGGTGCAGTCAATACGTTGAACAGCCCCATCAATAAACCACCGGCCACAATCGCGGGGATGATAGGGACAAAAATATCGGACAATCCCTTTACTGCACGCTGTGCCCAATTCTGCTTTTCGGCACCCACGGAAGCGACATCATTGGTTGACATCTCAACCAAACCGGTCAATTTCGCCATCTCAGCATAGACTTGGTTGACAATGCCTGAGCCGAAAATGATTTGATACTGCCCTGCGACCTTAAATTGTCCTTTGACACCTTGCAGTGATTCAATGGCGCTCTCATTAATTTGCGTTTCATCGTTAAGCACTAAACGTAAACGAGTCGCGCAGTGCGCGAGTGCTTGGATATTACTTTTGCCACCCAAGCTCTCAAGAAGTTGTTTTGCTATGACTGGATAGTCCATAACTCACCCCGGTAGTTATCCCCTTTCAACTTGAAGTTGTATTACCTGCTGATCCAAGTCGTTGGGATGTTGTTGTGTAATTGAATGATTCGTTGGTTTCGACATTAATTTTGGGAACGTTTGCAAATCTGATTCTTGTCTGTTTCGAAGTGATGGTCAAAATCAACACAGTGAAAATGTGAATAGGATCGCCAAATTTCGTGAGGATAAACCTTAGAACGGGGTTAAAATCCGATCATTCGTTTGATTGCCGTACTGATTTCTGCAATCCATCCCAGTTTTTGAGCCTACAGGATACGTTATGGCCAGTTTGCATGATGTCGCCCGCTTAGCGGGTGTCTCTAAGTCCACCGTCTCACGCGTCATTAATGATGAATATGGCGTGAAAGAGTCTACAAAAATCAAAGTGTTAAAGGCAGTTGAGCAGTGTGGCTATATGGTCAATCAAGTTGCTAAAGACCTCAAATCACAAAAAACCAACTTAATTGGCGTGATTGTGCCGCGCGTCTCCTCTCACGCAACAGCGCAAGGCGTGGATGGACTTACCGCTATTTTTGAGCAAGCAGGTAAACATGTTTTACTGGCCAACACTCATCAAGTCCATGCAAAGGAAATTGAATATATTCAGATATTTAATCAAAAGCGTGTAGAAGGTATTGTGTTTTATGCCACTCACCTTGATCAGCCGCTGATTCATGCGATTCAACACTCGGCGGTACCTGTGGTTTTGGTTGGCCAAGATGGCTCTTTGTATAACATTCCCAGTATTGTGCATGACGATCACCGTGTCGGCTTCGAAGCAGGACAACGTTTAGTCAAAGCAGGCTGCAAACAGATCGGTTTCATTGGGGTACAAAGTGATGACATTGCGGTTGATGTGCTGCGTTCACAAGGCTTGCAGCAAGCTCTGGGGTTCCATCAACAAACGTTGCTGTTTCATGCGCGCGGTAATTTTTCAATAGAATCGGGCTACCAAATGGCAAAACAAGCCTACCTTGACTATCCACAGCTCGATGGCCTTTTCTGTGCCACCGACAGGCTAGCGGTTGGCGCCATTAAAGCCTTGCAAGAGCTTGGGGTTCACGTTGGACAGCAAGTCAAACTGCTCGGTGTCGGTAATGATGAGTTGGCTTATGTCAGCAATCCCCCACTCTCCACTTTTAACTATGCTTTTGATAAGGCAGGAGAAAATGCTGCGAAAATGCTATTAGAACGCATCGCCGGACGTGGACAAGAGATGAGCAAAGTGGTACTGACCTTCCAAAACATTCAACGTGAGACTTGCCCAGTCTAACCATGAAACACTTGCTTTACCGATTTTGCAGCGCTAAATTGAGAACGTTCCCGAATTTAGTGGTTAGGTAAGTCCATGTTATTAGATACGCTGCTCGAACTCGCGGGTGGAATAAACAATGTCACACGCATTTTAGCTCCACAGGGGCAAGTGGTTTTGGCACTGAAACATCCCCCGCATACTCCTCACCTTCCTGATGATGTGAGTTTGCAATCGGTACTCGGAGAGTGGCAACTCTCTGTCCAACGCACAGCTGAAGTGTCCGATCAGCAACTCGCCGCGATAGGTAAAGCGATTGCCGAGCGCCAAAAGCTTGAAACTCTCCCTTATCAAACAGCCTTAGACTGCCCTTATCGGCCACTGTGGCATATCTCACCACCACAGGGCTTACTCAACGACCCCAACGGCTTTATTTATCATCAAGGGGAATACCACCTCTTTTATCAATGGCATCCTTTCGCTTGCGAACACAAAGATAAATATTGGGTGCATCTCAAGAGCCTCGATTTAGTCCATTGGCAGTGGCAGTCGGTCGCCCTGACACCTTCGGATTGGTTTGATAGCCACGGGGTATTCTCAGGTCATGCGGTCAGCCATCAACAAGATTTATGGCTTTTCTATACCGGCAACACGCGCTTAGGTGCAGAACGCCAACGCCAAACCATGCAGTGCGCCGCGCGCATGAACGCCAATGGTGAGTTTGAAAAATTAGGGCCTGTGATTCGGTGTTTGCCTGAAGGCGTGACCGAACATATCCGCGATCCTAAAGTGATTTACACCCAAGGAAAGTGGCACATGTTACTTGGCGCGCAAACGCTCGCTCATCAAGGGCGGCTGGCGGTCTACCACTCAGATGACTTACTCCATTGGCATTTCGATAAGCTCTATGGCGATGAACTTGGCGATTACGGGTATATGTGGGAGTGTCCTGACTGGTTTGAACTGCAAGGTGAAGCGTTTTTTGTGTTCGGGCCACAAGGTATCGCATCGGCGAATCCTCATCACACCATTGAACATCAAAATCGGATCTTTCGAGCGACCCAGAATGCACAAGGCGAAATTGCGTTACTGCAGGGTTGGCCACTGGATGAAGGCTTTGATTTTTATGCCCCGCAAACTGCGCAAACCGCCGATGGACGACGAGTATTGTGTGGCTGGATGGGACTACCCGATGAAACGCAGCACCCAAGCTGCGACCAAGGCTGGATTCATCAACTGACCGCACTCCGTGAACTAGAGTGGCGTGAAGGTAAGATTTATCAGCGCCCATTGCGTGAACTCGACACACTGCGAAGTGAACCGCACACCTTGCTTTTGGGTGACAACGTCACTGAGTTAAGGACTAAGAGCTTTGATCTGCAAGTGACTCTGCCTTGGGGATGTGAGTTACGCTTGATGCAAAATGCGCAGTATCGCGTCACGCTAACGTTAGATGCAGAAAATCAACTATTACGCCTCGATCGCTTTGCGACTCAAATTCACCAAGGGGACACCATTCGGGAGCTGAAGCTCGATAGCCCAACGGTTGAGCTGCGCATTTTGGCTGATCAATCTTCATTAGAGATTTTCATCAATCAAGGCGAACATGTGATGACCAGCCGCATCTTTACCCCACAGGATGCTAGCGGTATTTCATTGCATGGCGCGAGCGTAGACGCAAAGCTGTACTACATGGCTCCCGCATCTGCGCCATTTAACCGAGAAGTGAATGTGCAGCCTTGAATAAACAACTTGGCGTGGCAGATATGCCGCTTCAAGTTGCAAGGGGGTATATCTCATAGAGATATAAGCCACTATCCCCAGAGTAAATATGGCCAGAGTCAATCTTCACTCTGGCCATATTTCATTCTAAAAAGGCATACAGCGCCGCTTGATTCGGAAGTGCGGTCATGGCTCCTTTCTGTGTGGTCGCTAAAGCGCCGCAGCCATTAGCCCATTTGACGGCATCTAAAATCGTGGCTTGGTTATGCCAATCTTGCGCCACGGATAATCGATAGAGCAAGCCGCCAACAAACGCATCTCCCGCACCCGTTGTATCAATCGGTTTGACTGCCTTGCCCGACACAATTTGCTGCGAGTTTGGCGTGACCACCAGCGCCCCTTTCGCGCCTAATGTCACGACAACAAGAGGGATCTGGAAATCAGCTATCGCCTGTAATCCTTCTTCAATCGACTGAGTCCCGGTTAGAAACTGTAATTCCTCCTCCGAAAACTTCACCACATCCGCCAAACCGACGGCACGCATGACAGTGGCCTGTAATTCTTGCGGCTCTGACCATACTTCTTCACGCAGATTAGGATCAAAGCTGACATATCCCCCCACCTCTTTCATTTGCGCAATTGCGGCAAAGGTCGAGCTGCGGCTCGGTTCATTGGCCAAAGCAATCGAACAGACATGCAGCCACTCCCCTTTTTGAAAAGAGGGAATATCACTGAGTTGCAGGAATTGATCCGCGCTCGGTTTCACCATAAAGGTAAAACTGCGCTCTCCATGCTCATCAAGGTCAACAACCACAGTGGAAGTGCGATGTACGGGGTCGAAATACAAGAGCTGGCAATCCACTTGCTCGGCAGTGAGTGTCTGTTGCATAAATCGGCCAAAGGGATCGTTCCCGACTCGACCAAAAAAAGCACTGCGACCGGATAAACGGGCGATCGCGACGGCAACATTAGCGGGTGCGCCACCCGGACACTTTAAATAATGCTGCGGCCCATCTGGGATCAGATCGACCACCGCATCGCCTGTCAGCCATACTCTTGACATAGAATCACTCCTCAAAATGTGGTTTGAGCTGAGTCTAACCAAAGCCTTCAAGAGGGAAAACTGCCACATTCGAGTTCAGGTCAGGAATTGCTCATTTCTGTGAGCTTAAATAGATATTGTGATCTCTATAGTAAGTTTCTCTTTACTTTTTTCGGGAACGTTACCTATTAGAAAAGTCATCACGTCTCATCTCATACTCAAACGGATTGGTGCAGCAGCCACACACATGGGCCTCCAGTAAAAATGGAATATTCGAGCGCTCATTACACCCATTTTCCTCGTTCATTTATGATCAAGATCAAAATTCATAGTAGAAATATTGCGCATTCCTATGTTTTAATGCTTTCATACGAACATTAAAGAACAAAAACGAAAACAATTAAGCGCGGAGATAGAAAATGAACGCTCGCTCAACACGTTTTACCCAAGATGAAGTGCTCGATTTGATTATTGTTGGCGGTGGCATTAATGGCGCTGGCATTGCCGCAGATGCAACAGGGCGAGGATTAAAAGTTGGCTTATACGATGCCAAAGATTTTGCCAGCGCAACCTCTTCTGCCAGCTCAAAGCTGGTGCACGGTGGTTTGCGCTATTTAGAACATTATGAATTTCGCTTAGTCAGTGAAGCACTGGCGGAACGCGAAGTGCTTTTGAAAAAAGCACCGCACATCGTAACGCCGATGCGTTTTCGTTTGCCACATCGTCCTTTCTTACGCCCAGCATGGATGATCCGCGCCGGTCTGTTTCTTTATGACAATTTGGGCAAACGCACATCCCTACCCGCAAGCCACAAAGTCACATTAAAAGCTGGCTCCGTGACTAAACCTGAAATGCAAATCGGTTTTGAGTATTCCGATTGCTGGGTTGATGATGCTCGTTTAGTGATCCTCAACGCCATGCAAGCTCAAGAACAAGGTGCAGAAGTGTTGAACTACTGCACCGTCGAAAAAGCTGAGCGTATCGGCGATTTATGGCATGTCACTTTGCTTGATGGACAAACTCAACAACGCTTTGAACGCCGTAGTCATGCACTTGTGAATGCTGCTGGCCCTTGGGTAAAGCAGTTTTTAAACGAGAATGCTCACGTCAGCTCCCCTTACGGCATTCGTTTAATCCAAGGCTCACACATTATCGTGCCGCGTATTCACGATGAGCCGCAGGCGTATATTCTGCAAAATGAAGATAAGCGCATTGTGTTTGTCATTCCTTATCTCGATCGCTATTCGATGATTGGTACAACCGATGTCGAATACAAAGGCGACCCAAGAAAAGTGGCAATCACGGATGCTGAACGTGACTATTTGATTTCGATTGTGAACAAGCATTTCATGCGCGAAATCACCCGCTCAGACATCATTGCTGAATTCAGTGGTGTACGCCCACTGTGTGATGACGAATCGAACTCGCCACAGGCCATTACTCGTGACTATACACTGTCTCTGGATCAACAAGCTGATGAAGCGCCGCTGCTGTCCATTTTCGGCGGTAAACTGACAACCTATCGCAAACTGGGGGAAGCGGCGATGAAACACCTCGCCCCTTTCTTCCCGAACATGAAAGCACCTTGGACGGCAACAGCACCACTACCAGGGGGGGAGAACTTCGATTACACCAGCCTAAAAAAACAACTGGTTGTCGCTTTTCCTTTTATTGCCGAATCGTTACTTGATCGTTGGTTACGCAGCTATGGCAACCGTACCTCACAATTACTGGCTGGAGTGACGGGTATTGAGGATTTAGGCATAGCCTTCAGTGGTGAACTTTATCAAAGAGAAGTGGATTATCTTTGGGATAACGAGTTTGCCCGCCATGCGCAAGATATTTTCTGGCGCAGGACTAAACTTGGTTTAAATCACGATACAAGCGTAGTGGCAGAAGTTGAAGCCTATTTACAACAAAAGATACACGCAACTCACTCTTCAAAAGCGACAGCCTAAAATAGAAATGGCCACATAATGTGGCCATTTAGTGCTTCTGTTTGTGTTGAGGTTTATCTCATCTTCGATGACAAATCACTTTAATTAGAAGAAAGGATAAATCGAACTTCTACTCGGCGATTACAAGCACGCCCCTTTTTGGTGTTGTTGGTACACGCAGGTACATGTTCACCGTAACCGCGAGTATAAATAGCATTCTGCGCAACTTGCCGTTGCACCAGAGCAGACTTCACTGAAGTGGCACGTTTTTCCGATAATTTATCATTAAATTTCTGGGTCCCGGTGTTGTCGGTATGCCCTTCTAACACAATATCGACACCCGACTCTCCGGCTAAAAATTGCGCCATTTTATCGAGCCATTGCTTTGAAGAGGCACTGACTTTGGCTGAACCAGTCTCAAATTTAATGGTGTTTTTGAGTTTGATCATCGGGTAATCACCAGGCATGACTTCATGCTCAATACCGTTACTTACGAGATATTGGCGTAACTGTTCGTAACTTGAAGATCTCGCCTGCATTTTTGGCGTTTGAGCAACACTCACACTCTGTTGTGGCGCATTGCCCCATTCTGGATAACGTACATCGAAGTCTCCTTTCGGGGCGACATCGAGCATACTGTCGTTAAACATGCGATCCGTCGCCAACGAACCACACCCGGTTAGAACAAATGCAATGCACAAAAACCAGACTTTCATTTTCAACACTCAGCCATTGAACTCTATTCAGTTATCGGCATTTTTTGAAAAACTTTATCGCTCATCAACAACAATTTACAAATGGCTTGCTTGCCATCACACAATCCCTCGTTAGAATGTCAGCCATTCATTACTCCCTGATGGCCTTGTGGTCAGGCGCTTTCATTCTCAAATAGCGTTGATGGGAAAGACATTTGTTAAAGGACACTACACGCTTTATGTCTAAAATTATTATTCCCTTAGTGGTTGCTTTACTCGCTGGCTTTATGATTTATCGTACTTGGACTAACCATAAAGCCGCCGATGCCAACTTTTCTGCTGGCCAACAGTTTCTCGCTGAAAATGGTCAACGTGAAAATGTGATTACGACCGATAGCGGTTTGCAATATGAGGTGTTGCAAGCAGGCACTGGCACTGAACACCCAGGCCCGAAAAGCCGAGTGAAAGTACATTATCATGGTGAATTACTGGATGGGACCTTGTTCGATAGTTCGGTCGAGCGTGGTGAACCTATCAGTTTCGGTCTCAATCAAGTCATCAAAGGCTGGCAAGAAGGTGTACAACTTATGGTGGTGGGTGAAAAAACACGCTTCTATATTCCCAGTAACCTAGGCTATGGAAAAAGTGGTACAGGCCCGATCCCACCTTCTGCCGTACTGATCTTTGAAGTCGAACTACTCGCTATCGAATAAGTGACAACAGGGTTTCGATCTGACAATAAAAAAGCTGCCTCGGCAGCTTTTTTATTTACGCCGCACAAGGATAAAAGGCTAATCCCTGCTGCGTCACCAATACACAATCCATGCCTCCAGCGTGTGCGGCTTGTAACCCCAATTGAGTATCCTCAAAAACCAGACATCGCTTGGGTTGCAGCTCCAGTTGCTCGCACGCCATTAAAAAAGTTTCTGGGTGTGGTTTGTGTTCCGTCACATCGCTTGCCGTCACCACCGCATCAAATTTATCCAGCACTTGTGCTGTGTCCAATAAACGTAAAGCACTGTCACGTTGGCTACCCGTTCCAATCGCCATTTTCTTTTTGCCCTGCCATTCGCACAGCAGCGCATATGTTGCGGGGATCACCTCGGCTTGCATCCCAATACTCGCAAACCGATCCATCTTGTAACCCGCCACGAGCTCCGGATTGAGGGTTAATCCTAATTTTTTGTTGATATGCATCGTAATTTTGGTGCTCGGCATGCCACCTAAGCCGTGTAGCCATTGTTCATCAAATGGAAAACCAAAATGCTCTGCGGCTTCTTTCCAAGCCGCTAAATGAGCGGGCATGGTATCGAGCAGCGTTCCATCCATGTCAAAAATAAATCCGTCATAACAATCAAAGTCGATTTCGAACACATCATCACCCGTTTTTTGTAATAAATTTGTCATTAATATTTAATATAAAGCCGAAAGCCATGAACGACACTAGTATTGATAGTTTCATTATTCTCAGTACACTGCTGAACGGTTTGCACCAAGACACCTATCAACGCTTATTGGTTGTCTATTGAGCAAGAATAATAAGTAGGTAACACCATGAATATTAGAAATAAGCTTTACACTTTGGGCATCATAGCCATTTTAGGATCCATCGCAATTTTCTTTACTACCTCACAATTTGCCCGCACCAACGATGAACTCAATCGAGCCATCAACCAAGTTGATAAACTGGAAGTAAGACTTCTCAATTTAAGACGCAACGAAAAAGACTTTCTGCTACGTAGCGATGCTAAATATCTGGATACCTTCCAAAAAAATAGCGATCTCTTCCTTAGCTTACAAGCTGAACTTGATGCGATCATGCTCAAATACAAACTCGGTGATTCCAATGCGCTGCGCACTGACTTGCTGCAATATAAACAAGGTTTTGAACAATTGGTTAAGGCTTACCAAACTCTCGGTTTAGATCAAGAAAGCGGTTTGCTGAAAAATTACTATCAAGCGCTTAATCAAGCCAAACAACAAGCGACTGCCGAAGAGTTATTAGCCCTTACTGATTTTCATCAGCAAACGTTGGCGGGTTCCGTAAATTCGACAGCGCTGGGTCAATATACGCAACTGATTACCGCAGCGCAGGCGGTAGTGGCTCAAGAGAAAGTGATCGGTTTGAAATATAACGAAGGCTTACTCGGTAGTACTCGAGCCCAATCTCATGATGTAGAAGAGATGTTTAAAACCTTTTCAGAAACGATCACCAAAGCAGTCGCTGAAAAGCAGCAAAGCATGAATAACATTAAGCTAGCGATCACCATTGCCGTTGTATTGGTGATTTTATTGGTGATTTTCCAGATCAGCCGCTCCATCAACTTACGCGTCAGCCAATTATTGTTGGTGATCCAGCGTATTGCACAATCGAATGACATCTCATTGCGGGCCGAGATTAAAGGGCAAGATGAGATCACCTCTGTCGCTCGTTACTTCAACGGCTTACTGGATAAATTCGAAGAATTGATCAGCGGATCACAAAGCAAATCCCACCAACTGTATACCAGCACCTCCAGCATGCATAACGAGTTGGAAGGCGTGATCGAACAATTCAATGTGCAGTCTGAACACATGGCATTAATGGCCACTTCAGTGCAACAAATGGTTTCCACAATCAGCGAAATTTCAGAAAGTACTAACGTAGCGGTAGAGGGCGTAAACCAAGCCGCGCGTAACGCAGAACATGGTCGTAGTGTGGTGGTTAGCACCGTGAAAAATATCGACCTCCTTTCTTCAACCTTGCAAAAAAGCCAACACTCCATTGGTTCACTTAACGCATTTGTTGAAAAAATTGGCGGCGCAGTCAGCATCATTCAAGGCATTGCTGAGCAAACGAACCTTTTGGCACTCAACGCCGCCATCGAAGCGGCTCGCGCAGGAGAGCAAGGACGTGGATTTGCAGTGGTTGCCGATGAAGTCCGTTCATTAGCCACTCGTACGCACCAATCGACAGAAGAAATTACCCGTGTTGTTTCAAACATTCAGTCACAAATGAGCCAAGTGGTGGATGATATTGACCTGTGCAACAACCAAGGACAAGCCACTCTCACCGCATCCACTCAACTTGACGAGAGCTTGCAGCAGATCCTGCGAGATATGAACACCATTCAAGACAATTCCCAGCGCATTGCCGCCGCCATTGAAGAGCAAGGCAGCGTAATGAATCATGTCAGTGAATCCATTACGGAACTCAATACTATTTCCGATAACAACATGCGTTCAGCACAACAATGCCTAACTGAAGTCGATACGGTATCTCGCCAAGCTCATGCTATGGATGAAGCGGTCGCGGAATTTCGCACCAACCGCCGTCACTAACCAACACGGGTTAACGGCCCATAAGTAAAGGCTCCTCACGGAGCCTTTACTCTTTTTGAAACACTCAACTAATAGATGATTAAGATTCACTCACCACATCTAGCACATCGCCACAAAACCACTTATTCACAACACAAATAACTAAAAATATACAGCAACACATTATTAACCAATAAAAAACAAGCGATTATCAAGAATTAATCACCAATAATAATTGATATATTTATTGCTTTAGATCATGCAAAGTGCAAGTTGAACTCGTGCTACAAATTAATTTTCAGTAAATTCCTGACATACATTTTACAGTTTGACATAAACGGACATTTTTGGAGATTGCTATGCTTGAGCTTCTGATTGGCTTAGTCGTAACCTTTGCGGTTGGCTATTTCATCGTTAAGGGCTATAAGCCTGCGGGTATCCTACTCACCGCAGGGATTTTGCTACTGATTTTAACGGGTATTTTGGGTCACAAGGTACTCCCCGGAAAAATGGACACCACCGGTAACCTACTCACTGACTCAATGGAGTATGTGAAATTCATGCTGCAAAACCGTGGTGGTGGCTTAGGTATGCAGATCATGTTGCTGTGTGGTTTCGCCTCTTACATGACCCACATCGGTGCCAACAATGTGGTGGTTAAACAGTTTTCTAAACCACTTTCTTTTATTAAATCGCCATACGTTTTACTCGTGGCGGCGTACATTGTGGCGTGCTTAATGTCATTGGCCGTGAGCTCTGCAACGGGTCTCGGTGTTTTGCTAATGGCAACCTTGTTCCCAATGATGACCGCGATGGGCATTTCTCGCCCTGCCGCCGTGGCGGTGTGTGCTTCACCAGCTGCTATTATTTTGTCACCCACCTCAGGTGACGTCGTCATCGCGGCTGAAAAATCAGGTCTACCACTGCACGTATTTGCGGTTGAAACTGTATTGCCTGTTTCTATTTGCGCGATCCTTGTAATGGCCGCCGCCGCCTACTTCTGGAACAAATATCTCGACAAAAAAGACAATACACCGATGGAGAAAGTGGACCTTTCTGAAATGGAAGTGAAAGCCCCAGCGTATTACGCCATTCTGCCTTTCCTGCCTATCATTGGCGTGTTTGTTTTCAACGGTGAAACACTACCTGGCATTACGCTAGACATCTACACTATCGTGGTTCTTTCGATCTTTATTGGTGTGGTGGTGGATTACATCACCAAGCGCTTTAACGGTAAGAAAACCTTGGAAGATCTTGAAGCCTGCTACGAAGGTATGGCGGATGCGTTCAAAGGCGTGGTCATGCTGTTAGTTGCCGCCGGTGTTTTTGCACAAGGTTTGATGTCGATCGGCGCGATCGATAACCTACTGCATTTAGCGGAAGTTGCCGGTGCAGGCGGTATTGCCCTGATGTTAATCCTAACGGGCTTAACGGTAGCCGCAGCAATTGCGACTGGCTCTGGTAACGCACCTTTCTATGCGTTTGTGGAACTCGCGCCATCATTGGCAGCCAAAATGGGATTAAGTCCGGCGTTCTTGATTATCCCAATGCTGCAAGCCTCAAACCTTGGTCGCACCATTTCTCCGGTTTCAGGTGTGGTCGTTGCAACGGCTGGTATGGGTAAAATCAGCCCATTTGAAGTGGTAAAACGCACTTCGGTGCCAGTTCTTCTGGGTCTTATCACGGTCATCATCGGCACCATGGTACTGGTACCTATGCACGCTTAATTGTGTGTGTAATGAGCAAAACTCAAAAGGGCGTGAATTTCACGCCCTTTCTTTTTCAGTCTAAACGACTTGAGTATGAGATACTCGGCTTTTCTTATGGCCTCTGTTCGATCACTCACAAGGCGGCGCAAGATGGATCAGCGCCAAACCTCCTAACGAAGTTTCGCGGTATTTTTTATTCATATCTTTTCCGGTTTGATACATAGTCTCGATGACCTTATCGAGTGAAATCAAACACTTACTAGTACGTTTGAGTGCCATACGTGAAGCGTTAATGGCTTTCATCGCCCCCATCGCGTTACGTTCAATACAGGGAACTTGTACCAATCCCCCGATGGGGTCGCAGGTCATACCCAGTGAGTGTTCCATTGCAATTTCTGCCGCCATGCAGATTTGCTCATTACTACCACCACGCAAAGCCGTTAAGCCTGCGGCGGCCATCGAGGACGAGACACCAACCTCGCCCTGACACCCCACCTCAGCACCGGAAATGGAGGCATTGGTTTTGTATAAAATGCCTATCGCACCTGAAACCGCGATAAAATCCTTAAGCTGTTTGGTATCGAGCGCCTTGATAAAACGGTGGTAATACATCAAAACCGCAGGGATCACGCCCGCGGCCCCATTGGTGGGTGACGTCACCACTTGTCCACCAGCGGCATTTTCTTCACTGACTGCAAAAGCAAAGAGGTTAATCCAGTCCATCACTTCCATCGGATCATTTTCAATCGCCGCATTCGCTTCCAGCTTTTTGAGCAAACTCGGTGCACGGCGAGTCACATTCAACCCGCCCTCTAAAATACCTTCGGTGGCAAAACCACGTTCCATACATTGGCTCATCACTTGCCATATTTGATCGGCTTTGGCATCAATCACCGCCATGTCTTGAAATGCCAACTCATTACGCAGAATCATTCCGCCTAAACTCAAACCATGTTTTTCAGCTTGGTGCAGCATTTCATCTGCGCTTCGGAAAGGGTAAGTGACGGAAACATCGGCACTGGCGGTGCCATTTTTCAGTTGTTCCTCGGTGGCAACAAACCCGCCACCAACAGAGTAATAGGTTTCAAAATCAATCTGCTGTCCTTGTGCATCAAATGCACTCAGCGTCATACCATTTTCATGCAGCGGCAGATTATCTTGATGAAAGAGGAGGTTTTGATGGTAATCAAAAAGAATCTCATGTTGACCATTGAGACGCAGATTACCCGTTTGCAACGCTTCACGCAGAGTCTGGTTGGCTTCACTAATCTTGATGGTGGCTGGTTGATTACCCATTAAGCCAAGCAAGGTAGCACGATCAGTATGATGGCCTTTGCCAGTGAGTGATAACGAGCCATACAGATCGACCTGTATGCGAGCAACCTGATTGAGTTGTGGCAATAACTGCTGCACAAAGCGGTAACCTGCAATCATCGGCCCATTGGTATGCGAGCTGGAAGGGCCAACCCCAATTTTGTAGATATCAAAGATTGAGAGCATCACTTTCCCCTTAATGCGTAAGAGTTCAAGCTATCTTATCAACCAGTATATACCTTCTCGCCTAAATGCGGCTGTTTAGCTTCCGTACCGTTCTAGATAAAGAATCGTCGCGGCAGTACGCGAAGGCACATTCAATTTTTTCAATAAACTTTTCATATGCACTTTCACCGTCGACTCTGAAATAAACAGGCGATCGGCGATTTGGCGGTTGCGATAACCTTTCGCGACTTCCGACATAATTTGCATTTCACGTTCCGTCAACGCTTCAAAAGGGTTACTCGCTTCATCGCGATTTAAAAGGTAGCGCTCCACCGATTCACTAAAGGCTTTTTCACCTTGCATCGCTTGTTTGAGTAATGTCACCAGTTGATCTGGCTCGGTATCTTTCAGTAAATAGCCATCAGCACCAGCTTTGACCAGTGCTTCAATATCTGCTGCACTATCGGAGACGGTGAGGATCACCACTAAGGCGTCGCATTCATCGGTACGCAGTGCCGTGAGAGTGTCCAAACCCGACATGCCTTTCATATTCAGGTCGAGCAGGATCAAATCAGGCTGTAAGTCATGCGCCAAAGCGATAGCTTCTGCACCGTTACTTGCTTCGGCAACTACCTCAAATTCCGCTTCAAAACTTAGTAATTGATTGATACCACGGCGCATCAGCGGGTGATCATCCACCAATAAAACTCTACAACTCATTTTTATTTTTCTCCTCGCCCTGCTGGTAAGTCAGTACAATTTTGCACCCCTTACCCGGAGCGGATTCCACTTTTAATTCGCCGCGTAAGCGAGCGGTACGTTCTTGCATAATGCTCATACCATAGTGGTTGAGCTTGTGATCTTGTGGGTCAAACCCCACTCCATCATCTTCAATAGTGACTTGAACTGTGTCACCGACTTCTTGGCAATTAACCACAATTCGATTGGCTTGAGCATGCTTGATGGCATTGATGGTCGCTTCTCGGATCAACTGCACGAGATGCACTTGCTGATGAGCATCTAGCGCTATCGAGGAAAGTGCATTGTTCAGTTCAATTTTGGCTTCCGTTTGCCCCGAAAGCTGGCTCAACATACCTTGTAGAGACTGACCAAAACTGCCCTCCGTTAAAGTGAGGCGGAAAGTGGTCAGCAGCTCACGCAGTTGGGTATAAGCGTCCGATAAGCCTTGATCAATCTCGCCAATGATCGCTTCAATGTTATTCATTTCCCCATGCGGATTTGATGTAACCACTGAGCGTTTCAATAAGGTTAGTTGAATCTTTAAGTAGGAAAGGGATTGCGCCAGAGAATCATGCAGTTCTCGCGCAATCGTGGCTCGCTCTTCCATCAAAAGCAGCTGCTCAGCTTGGCGCTGTGCCTGATTGTAATAAATGGCTCGCGATAAAATCAGAGCAAAGTTATCAATTAAAGCGCGATCAGGCTCTGGCGATCCTGCATCCCAATATAAAAAACCAAGATGGCGTCCATCCAACGTCAGTGGGGTGTGAAACATCACCGCTCCGCTTGGTTCACCTTCTTGCAAAATTAATGATTTACCCGCTTCTTCTTCAATTTCTAAGCGTAGTGCGTTAATGCCATCGACTCGGATCCAATGGCGAAGAATGGTTTGAAAATTGCTCGCGGTGATGCGTGATGCCGTCAACTCTTGTGAAGAGTGATACAACACCTGCAACGACTGATTCGCCATTTGTAGTTTGTGCGTTTTTTCGTTGACTGCATGCTCTAACCCGCGGTACAGCTTACCGAGATCCCCCGCCATACTGTTAAAGGTGCGCGTCAGGATGCCCATCTCTGTACTGCTGGTTTCATCCAGCGTCACTTCAAACACCCGATTTTTGATTTTTTCACTGGCTCCTACCATCGCATTGAGCGGGCGAACAACCTCTTCGCGGATGTAGTAAACCACGAACAGGGAAACCGCAAAAATACCCCCTAAGCCAAAACTGCCGACCGCCGCTAAAGCAATCAACTTACGCTCAGAAAAACGCTGCAGCTTAAGAACAAAGTTATCGACTAAACTCACAAAAGGCGCGACATGGTGTAGATATTCTGCTTTATGCTCACTGTTGAGCACTTTTTTTAGCTGATGCCAGCGTTCTATTAATTGGTAATAATCCCGTTGAATATCATCTGGCACTGTCCAATTCAGCAGGGCAAGCATGGAAGGCGAATAGAGCGAGTTTTCAAATAAAAAGATATGGGCAGGATAATCCGGCGATTGGGTTTGGATGTCATAAGCTAAACGGTAGCTTTGCATCCGCATCGAACCAGACACATTCACCGCTTCCGCATCATTGAGAGAGGACGCCAAAGTGACGATCGCCACCCCCGTTGTCAACGCTGACAAAAACAGAATCAACAGCATGGCTTTCGCCATGGTACGAGTTAATGATTTACGAACTGGACTCGACAACGCGGTTTCTCTTTCATTAATGAGCAAGGCTCCACCTCTTTAGGGCTACACACTATCCGAAACGCGCAGGTTAATTTATTGATCCAAAACAATCCACCACCCTATTTACCTCCTAAGAGGTATTTATACTAATATGTCAAAAACTACAATTTGTGTATCGAAATGTGGCAAGTTGTGAACGGTTTTGGAGAGATGAGATGGTCGATTTAAGTAAACGACGCTGGTTTGCCCCCGCTCGTCAGTTAGACCAAAGCCAAGTCCGGCTACCTTGGCTAGCACGCCCACAAACTTTTATCGATGAATGTACCCGTTGTGGTAAGTGCGTAGATGCTTGTGAAACCCACATTATTGAAAAAGGCGATGGCGGTTTTCCACGGGTGAATTTTGCCGTGGATGAGTGCACATTTTGTTATCAATGTGCTCAAAGCTGCCCTGAACCGATTTTCCTACCACAAGACCAAACCCCTTGGAAAGCCGCGGTTGACATCTCCAGCCAATGTTTAGCGAATAACCAAGTTGAGTGTCGTTCTTGCCAAGATGCCTGCCCTGAAGATGCGATTCATTTTGCGCTGCAAATTGGTCGTACTGCGAGCCCGCAGGTGAATGCCCAAAACTGCTCAGGTTGTGGTGCTTGTGTTTCGGTTTGTCCGAGCGATGCCATGACGGTTCACTATAATTAATAACATTGCTGAAACGGCAAGATGATTTGGAGAGCAATATGTCACACCCTGCAGACTCACTACACGAAGTACATATCTCAAGTTTGGTGATTCACACCTTACCGGAGCATTTACTCGCAGTAAAAAAACAAGTGAGCGAACTGCGTGACGTAGAAATTTACGGCGAAGATCCGCAAGGAAAACTCGTCGTGGTGATCGAAACCGATCGACAAGGATTCATCACCGAAACCATTGAATATATAAATAATCTTCCCCAAGTGCTCAACGCTTTTCTGGTATTTCATCAGGTAGAGACCGCAACGGAAGACGAACAATTACACACTGGAAATGCCTTTTCTCAAATCGAGGGTAATGTATGAAAATGACCAGACGCGCGTTTGTGAAAGCAAACGCAGCCGCCTCCGCTGCGGCGGTTGCAGGGATCACCCTCCCCGCTTCTGCCACCAATTTGATCGCTAGCTCCGATCAAACCGCCATTCACTGGGACAAAGCGCCTTGTCGTTTTTGTGGTACAGGTTGCTCTGTACTGGTCGGAACCCAAGACGGTCGCGTTGTGGCGACACAAGGTGACCCTGAAGCACCAGTGAACAAAGGCCTTAACTGTATTAAGGGCTACTTCCTTTCAAAAATCATGTACGGCCAAGATCGTCTAAAAACACCGCTACTGCGCATGAAAGATGGCCAGTACCACAAAGACGGCGATTTCATGCCTGTCTCTTGGGATACCGCTTTTGATGTGATGGCAGAAAAATGGAAAGCGTCATTAAAAGCCAAAGGCCCAACCAGCGTAGGTATGTTCGGTTCTGGTCAGTGGACGGTAATGGAAGGTTACGCCGCAGTAAAACTGATGAAGGCTGGCTTCCGTTCTAACAACATTGACCCGAACGCTCGCCACTGTATGGCTTCAGCGGTGGTCGGCTTCATGCGTACCTTTGGTATTGATGAACCGATGGGCTGTTATGACGATTTTGAACACGCCGATGCTTTCGTGCTTTGGGGTTCAAACATGGCAGAAATGCACCCAGTGCTCTGGACACGCATTACTGATCGTCGCCTAAGCCATCCTCACGTTAAAGTGAATGTGCTTTCGACGTACTACCATCGTTCCTTTGAATTGGCCGATCACGGTTACATTTTCGAACCACAGTCTGACTTAGCGATCGCCAACTTCATCGCCAACTACATCATTGAAAACGATGCAGTAAACTGGGATTTTGTGAACAAGCACACCCACTTCAAACAAGCGGCTACGGATATCGGTTACGGCCTGCGTGATGATCATCCTTTGCAAAAACAAGCGAAGAATGCCAACTCAGGTGATGTCAGCAATATCTCGTTTGAAGAGTACAAAAAATCGGTTGCACCTTACACGGTTGAAAAAGCCTCTGAAATTTCAGGTGTGGCACCGGATAAACTGATCACGCTCGCGAAACAATATGCAGATCCTAACACCAAAGTGATGTCACTTTGGACTATGGGTATGAACCAACATACACGTGGTGTATGGATGCAAAGCTTGGTGTACAACCTGCACCTGCTGACTGGCAAAATCGCAACCCCTGGTAACAGCCCATTCTCACTGACCGGTCAACCTTCGGCGTGTGGTACGGCGCGTGAAGTGGGTACCTTTGCTCACCGTTTGCCTGCCGACATGGTGGTTACCGATCCAAAACACCGTGCGATTACAGAAAAAGTGTGGAAACTGCCTGAAGGCACTATCCCACCGAAACCGGGCTTCCACGCGGTACAACAAGACCGCATGCTGAAAGATGGTGTACTGAACTGTTACTGGGTGCAATGTAATAACAACATGCAAGCGGGTCCAAACATCAATACTGAACGTTTACCGGGCTACCGTAACCCTGAAAACTTTATCGTGGTGTCTGACGCTTACCCAACCGTTACTGCACAAGCCGCGGATCTGATTCTGCCAACGGCAATGTGGGTAGAAAAAGAAGGCGCTTACGGTAACGCCGAACGCCGTACCCAAGTGTGGTACCAACAAGTAGAAACTGTCGGTGAATCTCACTCCGACTCATGGCAAGTCATTGAATTCTCAAAACGCTTCAAAGTTGAAGAAGTGTGGCCAGAGGAACTATTGGCAAAAGCTCCGCAATACCGTGGCAAAACCCTGTATGACGTGCTGTTCAAAAACGGTCAAGTTGACAAGTACCCAGTGAGCGAAGCGCGTGAGCTGAACGATGATGCCCACCACTTTGGTTTCTACATTCAAAAAGGTCTGTTTGAAGAGTATGCCGAGTTCGGTCGCGGCCATGGTCACGATTTAGCACCTTATGATGTTTACCACCAAGTGCGTGGCCTGCGTTGGCCTGTGGTTGATGGTAAAGAGACCAAATGGCGCTTTAAAGAAGGCTCTGACCCTTATGCGAAAGCAGGTTCAGGCTGGGATTTCTACGGTAAACCAGATGGTAAAGCGTGGATCATCTCTTCTCCTTACGAAGCACCACCAGAAGTACCGAATGAAGAGTACGATCTGTGGCTCTGTACTGGTCGTGTTCTTGAGCACTGGCATACCGGCACCATGACGCGTCGTGTACCTGAGCTTTACAAAGCGGTACCAGATGCGCTGTGCTTTATGCACCATGAAGATGCACAAGCACGCGGTTTACGCCGCGGCGATGAAGTGCTGATTTCGAATGCTCGTGGTGAAGTTCGCGTACGCGTTGAAACCCGTGGCCGTAACAAGCCGCCTAAAGGCTTGGTGTTCGTGCCTTTCTTTGATGCACGCATTCTGATCAACAAGTTGATCTTGGATGCGACTGACCCACTCTCGAAGCAAACTGACTTCAAGAAGTGTCCAGTGAAGATCACTAAAGTCGCGTAACCCTGATTGCACTGGGCTGGTCAGCCAGCCCAGACTAAGTATTAAGCCGCAAGGCGGAGAATTTACGATGAAAAAACAACTCATTGCCTTTCTTTCAGTGTTTACTGTGCTGGCAGGTATCGCTCATGCTGAGCTGAACAATCCAGGCGGTATCGGTGGTTTAGAATCACTGCGTGGGGCGAGTGAAATTGAAGCAACTCGCGCTGCAGACCCAATGAAGAAATACCCACGTGAGCAAGCGTTGGACAGTGACTTTGTCTATCAGCCACCACTGATCCCACACAACATTCGCAACTATGAAGTATCACTGAACGCGAACAAGTGCCTTTCTTGTCACAGTTGGAAAAATGCCAAAGAGATGGGCGCAACCAAAATCAGCGTGACTCACTTTGTGAACCGTGAAGATGCGGTACTGTCGGATGTTTCTCCACGCCGTTATTTCTGTTTGCAGTGCCATGTTCCTCAAGCGGATGCAAAACCGTTGGTTGAGAACGATTTCGAACGCGTTGATTCACTGCGTTAAGCGTAAAGAGGCCATTTATGAAATTTTTAAAAGCGTTTTGGCTTCGTTTGTCCCGTCCAAGTAAAGCCGCCGTGGGTGTGGTTTTACTGATGGGCTTCGTGGGCGGCTTGCTGTTTTGGGGCGCGTTCAACACGGGGATGGAAGCAACCAACAGCGAAGAATTCTGTTCAGGTTGTCACGCACCGATCGTCGCAGAAATCCAAGAAACGATTCACTATTCGAACCGTTCTGGCGTTCGCGCAATTTGTTCTGACTGCCATGTACCCCACGAATGGACAGATAAAATTGTACGTAAAGTCCAAGCATCGAAAGAACTGGTCGCGCACTTTATCGGCACTATCGATACTCAAGAGAAGTTCCAAGCCCGCCGCGCACATTTGGCGGAACGTGAATGGGCTCGGTTGAAAAAGAACGATTCATTGGAATGTCGAAACTGTCACCAGTTCAACTACATGGATTTTTCAGAGCAAAGTAGCCGCGCGGTGCAACAGCACTCTACGGCCTTGGCCTCTGGTGAAAAAACCTGTGTTGACTGCCATAAAGGTATCGCACATAACCTACCCGACATGCACGGTGTTGAAGGCTGGCAATAAGGAGAGCCACAATGAGTACTCTTGAATCGATTTTTTGGCACGTGCTAGGCTACAGCGCTATGCCTGTGATCATTCTGGCCGGCTTCCTTGGCGTTGCCGTTGTCTCACTTGGCTTGCTAGCCATGACCAAAGACAAGTAAAACAGATAAGCAAAAAAATAAATCCGGTGCAAAGCACCGGATTTTTATTTTCCATCCACTTAACCTTAGCTGGCATTCATCTGCCGGCCAGAATGCTCGGTCACCCATTCATTGACACTGTCTTGGATAGACAGCGTGTAAAACTCTTCCGCGTTATGCACAATAACCTCGAACACTTTGCTATCGAGGCGTCCACAGCTCACTTCATGGGACAGAATATTCATCACCTCTTTGAGCGACATTCTTCCTCGATAAGGCCGCGCTTGTGTTAACGCTTGAAATACGTCCGCTACCGCAATGATCCGTGAAGGCAGATCGATGTCTAACCCTTGTAACCCTCTTGGATAACCTGAACCATCCAACCGCTCGTGATGATTGCCTGCCCATTCACAAATTATGGAGTTACCAAACATCATCTGTAAGGTGTAGCGAGAATCGGTAGAGTGACGCTGAATGCACAAGTACTCGCTCTCATTGAGTTTTCCGGGTTTATGTAAAATATCTTCTGGCGTATGCAGCTTACCGATGTCGTGGACTAAGCCTGTCAGATATAAAGCCTTTTGCATCTCAGGATCCAACCCTAGCTCTTTGGCTAACCGCTGGCAAATCTCCGCTACTTTTTGTGAATGATAAAAAGTAAATTGGCTTTTAGCATCGACAATATTCGCCATCAACATCGCAATCGACATCACATCATCAACCCCTAACTTTTGCTCAAAGAAAGGAATGGACGGCAGGTTTTGTCCAATCGATTCAACATACTGATATTCCATGGAAAACCAAATAAACTCTTTTTCCAATAAGTTCTGCATTTCTCGAACTAGGTCACGCTCAAACAAGGTTCCACTTAAACGCCCAATCTCTAAGCAAACTTGGTTACGCGCTTCTTGGGTTACGTTGCCAAATTGATCTTTGGGGTACAGTTCTTTGAGGTAATCAATCCGGTCTGATAAAAAAATCAACGCAGCAAAACGTTTATCTCGATCTGCAATATCAATATTTTTCAAATCTTTCCAAGGCGTATGGTGATACAAGATCGCATCAGCAAACAGGGATAAGGGAGGACAGTGCGAAAGCAGCTCATAACCTCTCACACAGTGTTGACGAACATTGTCTGGCTGCATGTTTTCAAGCAAATTATAGAAATCACGCTTCTGGGCTACGCCACAGTCATGAATCAAACCTAAAGAGAACACTAACTGGCACTCTTCTTCACTCCATTCCATCGCTTTGGCGCAGGAATACGCCATATATCCAACACGATGACCATGATTAATATCATCAATGCCCACCGAATCTAACGCTCGCGCGATGCAGAAGAATGTTTGTCTTAAATCGACATGCCACTGGATTTTTACTGATTTCATTATATGCATCTCGTGCCTAACCACTCGATTGAACAATCACCATATAATAAAAATATAGTAGACCACCACGAGCTTGCTAAACGAAAGTTTATTTTGGTGCAACACACCCGCTCGGAAGCGGCATTGTTAAAAAATCACAACGCTAAATACGCAACCAAAACCACTCAACTAATTGTTATAAAAGCCATTTTATAAACATATTGCGATTGATTAGACCATCAATCGCTCTTCGTGCGACATGTCTCAGCCATCCCTCCGTAAAAACATTACACTTTTGTGAATTTGATTCTGCAAAGTGATACGTACCATGATTACCATCGCGCTGATTGATGACCATACTATTGTTCGTTCGGGCTTCGCCCAATTACTCAATCTTGAGCAAGATATCGCGGTGCAAGGTGAGTACGAAAACGCAAAAGAGGCCTTTCATGCCCTCACCCACCATGAAGTTGATGTCGCCATCATCGATATTTCGATGCCCGATGAAAATGGTCTGAGTCTGCTTGAGCGCCTGCGCCAACATAATCCGCGTTTTAAAGCGATCATCCTTAGCATTTATGATTCCGCTTCGTTTGTGAAAAAAGCGTTGGATGCTGGTGCGCAAGGTTACCTTTCAAAACGTTGTGGCCCAAGCGAGCTGGTGAGTGCGATTCGTACCGTTGCCTCTGGCAGGCGCTATTTGTGCGCCGATGCCTTGGTCAATTTGAGTAATCCCGATATCAATAATGTGCTTGCCGACCTCACCAAGCGTGAAGTTGAAGTGTTTGATTTATTGGTACAAGGCAAAGAGGTGAAAGAGATCGCGCAAACGCTGTTTCTCAGCCATAAAACCGTTCACGTTCACCGAGCCAACATTTTGAGCAAATTAAACCTAACCAATAACGTGGATGTGATCCGCTTTGCTTTGCAGCACCATCTGCTCGTGGAAGGTTAAGCATGGCCAAGCTGTTTCCACTGATTTTTGCTTTTGTGCTCTACAGTATTAGTCAATTTAGTCTGTGGAATGTCAGCCAATATTTGAGCCACAATCCGCTCCAAGCCTACTTACTTTTCCCCACAGGTGTACGTTTGGCGGTCTATTTGTTAGCTCGCCAAACACAGACTTGGGTTTGGTTACTCAGTGACATGCTCTTAGCGGGCGCGATCTTAGTGTTACTTCCAGAACAGTCCAACGCCTTGATGTTATTAATGCCTTGGGTCGTTTGGTTTGCCACCTCCCTCGCACGCCAACACTGGCAAAAACTAAACTTATATTGGCAAAAACTGCTGCTGATCGTTGCACTGGTGCTGCTGCACACCATTTTGGTTGGCCTGACTTTTACCTTACTCGCGAAACCACTACACATGGGGGCTGATACGTTAATTGCCGTGAGTATTGCTGCGCTCACGGGAGGCATTGTGCTGACCCCATTTTTGTATCTGGTGGCCGACTATCTTAGTCACCAAACTTGGCATCCGCTCTCTCCGCAACTGATCCACCACGATGTGAAACTTAAGCCGAAAATGCTGGTATGGAGTTTACTGTTTTTCAGCTTAGGACTGCTGGCGGAGCTGACGTTACTTGAGCAGATGAAGCCGTTTGCCCTTTTGATCATCTTACTGCCGACGATTTTTCTTGCCTATCGCTATGGCTGGCAAGGCGGCGTGTTGGCGAGCAGTTTAAACTGCATTCTGCTAGCGACGGCACGCCAGTTCAGTGGCTCCTTTTCTTCGGATCAAGAGTTGCTGATCTTTATGTCAAGCCAAGCGTTTGTGGGGCTTGGATTGGGCATCGCCATCAGCCGCCAACATCAGCTCGCTTTATTGCTGCAAAAAATGAACACCCGCCTAGCCAAAGAGCTGCGTGAAAAGCAAGACCTCGCGCGCCAGCTCGTTTCTGTTGAAGAGCAAATTCGCAAATCGGTGGCTCGCGAACTGCACGATGAGATCGGCCAAAACATTACCGCGATTCAAATTCAATCCATGCTTGCAGAACGTTTAGCCAGTAATCATCAAGCCAAACAGGCGGCCTCTAGCGTGCAGTCGCTCGCTATGCGGATTCATCAATCCACACGTCAGCTCTTAAAGCAACTACGCCCGCATATTTTGGATGAACTCGGGTTAGAACATGCCATTCGTCAACTGGTGCAAGAAATGCGTTTTGCCGAACAAGGTATTACGGTGCGCCTCAATATGGGAGTCAATCCGCAAAAGCTGGACGATACGACTCGGGTGACTCTATATCGGATTGTGCAGGAGTTGCTGAACAACATTTCCAAGCATGCCAAAGCCACCCGCGTACACATCAGCCTATTTCCGGGAAGTGAAATGATTCTGGAAGTCAAAGATGACGGCATTGGTTTGCCCACCGACTGGCGGGTGCGTGGACAAGGCTTAAAAGGATTGAGTGAGCGTGTATCCGCACTCGGTGGTCAATTAAAGATGACGACATCCACTTTCCAAACTGGCACGCGAATAATTGTTAACTTACCCACAAAACGCTCAATAACCAGCGAAAAACTAGGAAATATTCCTAGATGAATACAACTCCTTCCCATGTTTTTCCCACCTCGCTTGATTAGGATGAAACTCAATAAGGACAAGCAATATGAAGATTGTACCTATGGTGCAACCCATTCAGGCAATGGAAATCGATCAGGCTTATCGCCACTGGCGCATTCATTTAATGATTTCCATGTATGTCGGTTATGGCGTGTTCTATCTCACTCGTAAAAGCTTCAATTTTGCGATGCCGCAAATGCTCAGTGAGTTAGGACTCGATTATTCCGATTTGGGTTTTCTCGGTACGCTGTTCTACCTCACTTACGGGGTGTCTAAATTTGTTTCAGGTTTGATGATCGACCGCTCCCGCTCACGCTATTTCATGGGATTGGGGCTGATAGCAACCGGCATCATCAACCTCGCTTTTGGTTTTAGCTCGTCCTTGTTGGCTTTTACTTTGTTATGGACGGCGAATGCCTTTTTTCAAGGCTGGGGCTGGCCTGCGTGTGCCAAGGTGCTAACGCACTGGTATTCGCGTAGTGAACGGGGCTTTTGGTGGTCAATTTGGAACACTTGCCACAACTTAAGTGGCGCATTGATCCCCATCGTGATTGGCTTTATCAGCTTAACTTTTGGCTGGCGTTATGGGTTCTTGTTTGCCGGTGGGATTGCGATTTTAGTTGGGCTTTGGCTCTGCTATCGCATCCAAGAAAAACCGACTGAAATGGGGTTGCCTTCGGTCGGTGAATGGCGCGGTGATGCACTTGAACAGGAACACGAAAAAGAAGGCCAAGGCCTCGCCTTCCGCGTTGCGGTTTATCGCTATGTACTGACAAATCGCTACATTTGGCTGTTGTGTGGATCTTACTTGCTGGTGTACGTGGTCAGAATTGGCATTAACGACTGGGGAGCGCTCTATCTGGTTGAGCGGCATGCGTACAACATTCTCAGTGCCAATAGCGCAGTAGCCATGTTTGAAGTGGGCGGTTTTTTGGGTTCATTGCTTGGCGGTTGGGGTTCCGACTATTACTTTCGCGGCAACCGAGCCCCGATGAATTTGATTTTTGCGTTAGGCATTTTTGCCTCTGTAGCCGCTTTATGGCTAACCCCGATCGATCATTTATGGTTTTTAGCTGGCTGCTTCTTTTGTATCGGTTTTTTTGTCTTCGGCCCGCAAATGATGATTGGTATGGCCGCCGCAGAATGTGCAAGGAAAGATTTGGCAGGCACCGCGACTGGATTTGTTGGCTTATTTAGCTATCTCGGTGCAGCGTTAGCCAGCTACCCCATGTCACTCGCTATTGAAGCATGGGGTTGGGAAGGCTTCTTCTGCCTCATTACTGCGGCAGCAGCCGTGATCAGTTTACAGCTGCTGCCCTTTATAAAAGCTCAGCAAACCGGTGACGGAAGATGAGTGATAAATACAACCAATCTTTACCATCCAATAACGTAACTGTGCTCCACTTTATGACCTGACGCAGTACCGACCTGATAAGGACACAAGGGAGCATCAACCAGAGGGAAAACCCAATGATTGTTAATGCAAAACGCACGCTGCTGGCACTGAGTGTTCTTGGTTCGATGATGACCGCGCCACTGGTTCATGCTGAAGGCCGTTTGGTGGTTTACTGCAGTGCCACCAATGCGATGTGTGAAGCCGGAACCAAAGCGTTCGCGGAAAAATACAATGTGAATACCTCCTTTGTGCGCAATGGCTCAGGCAGTACACTTGCAAAAATTGATGCAGAAAAAAACAACCCACGCGCGGATGTTTGGTACGGCGGCACGCTTGACCCACAATCACAAGCGGGTGAAATGGATTTACTCCAAGCTTACCAATCCCCAGAACTGGCCAACATCATGGAAGGTTTCCGTGATCCGGCTAAACGCAAAGGCAACTATTCTTCTGCGGTTTACATGGGCATTTTAGGCTTTGGGGTAAACACCGAACGCTTGGCACAAAAAGACATTCCAATCCCGCGTTGCTGGGCGGATTTGACTAAGCCAGAATACAAAGGCGAAATTCAAATCTCCGACCCACAAAGCTCTGGCACGGCGTATACCGCTCTTGCGACCTTCATCCAGCTCTGGGATGAACCCACCGCATTTGAGTATTTCAAAAAGCTCGATAAAAACGTCTCTCAATACACTAAATCAGGGGTAACGCCATCACGCAACTCGGCGCGCGGTGAAGTAGCGATTGGTATTGGATTCCTGCACGACTACTCGCTGGAGCAAGCTAAAGGCGCACCGCTGGAACTCATTTCTCCTTGTGAAGGCACTGGGTACGAAATTGGGGGCGTCAGCATTATCAAAGGTGCACGTAACCTCGATAACGCCAAACTGTTTGTTGACTGGGTATTGTCGAAAGAAGGCCAAGAAGTGGCATGGAAACAAGGTGAGTCCTACCAAATCTTGACCAATACCCAAGCGGAACAATCACCCAATGCGCTTGACCCGAAAGCACTCAAACTGATCAATTACGATATGGAAACCTATGGTTCATCCGATGAGCGTAAACGTTTGATCACCAAATGGGTTAACGAAATCAAAATGGGTAACTAACCCGACATCGTAGTCGCGCCGCCACTCAGTGGCGGTATTTCTCTCATGACACTTGGCCTGCTCACTGCTTGCGGGCAGGTTAAGTGCGACTCAATATTAAGGTTTGACCATGCATGAGCCTTCTCAAACGCTAAACCTAACACTCCACCAACCCGTCAAAACCGATCCGGTTTTTTACTGGCTGGCGGCGGTGCTGTTTAGCTTTATTCTTCTGCCATCCTTTGCTCTGGATTATGGGCTGTTTGAATCGACTCCAGATGAATTCTACGCGGCGATGGGTTGGAGTGAGCCAAACATTTCTTGGTTCTGGTTTAGCTTGCCTTTATTGCTCGTATTTCGACCTCGGCAAGCTCAGGGACGTCAATCCACAAACCGCCACTATCTCGATATTGCCTACTCTGGCTTCTGTATGCTGGCTATTTTGCTCAGCGCATGGCTAAACGGTAAAGGGTTGGGCTATTCCAGCATCATTCTGTTCACTGCTCTTGGCGCGATCATGACGCTCGCCTTCGCCCGCTTGGAATACCTCGGTGGCGACCACTTTGTCATTGGCTCGCTGATCAGCATTATTCTGCTGATTGTGATTTTTATTGTTTATCCGAGCATCGCCATTTTCCTGCCGATGTTTAAAGATGACATGGGCAATTGGACGGCATGGCAGTTCATGACGATCCTTTCCCAGTCTCATACCCTCACCGTCATTTACAACTCGATTGCACTCGGTATTGCGGTAGGTGTTGGCGCAACCTTTTTCGGGCTGATTTTTGCCATTTACACTACACGTATTGCTAAGCGCTCCGCCTTTATCGCGCGCGTGTTTTCTATTTTACCGATCGTGACACCGCCCTTTATTGTCGGGTTGGGTGTGACTTTAATGCTGGGTCGTTCGGGTTATATCACTGAGTTGATGGTCGATGGGTTTGGTTTACAGAAAACCAACTGGTTGTATGGTTTCACGGGCATTTGGCTCGCACAGGTGTTGGCGTTTGCGCCGATGTCATTCATGATTTTGGATGGTGCGCTCAAGTCACTGCATCCTTCGTTGGAAGAGGCTTCTTATACGCTCAAAGCCAACCGTTATCAAACCTTCTTTGGCATCATCATGCCGCTGCTTAAACCCGCATTAGCCAACTCGTTTTTGATCATTTTCGTGCAATCATTGGCAGACTTCAGTAACCCCTTAGTACTAGGCGGCAGCTTTGATGTGCTCGCAACGCAAATCTATTTCTATATTGCAGGGGCGCAGCTGGATTACGCTTCAGCCAGTACGCTCGGCTCGGTTCTGTTGCTGTTCTCACTCGCGATTTTTGTGGTGCAGTATTTGTGGATTGGCCAGCGCTCCTACGTCACCATTTCCGGCAAAGCCTACCGTGGCGATGTGCAAGAGATGCCAGCCTCGCTGAAATTGGGCGTCACTGTGACTTTGTATGCGTGGATGATCTTTAACGTTCTGCTCTACGGCAGCATCTTCTTCGGCAGCTTTACCGTGAACTGGGGGGTCGATTACACCCTGACCTTCAAAAACTACCTTAACCTGTTTGGCAATGGCATGTCTGATGGTGCTTGGCCGTCACTGATCACCACCATGATTTATGCGGGTGTGGCGGCTCCGATTACTGCCCTGTTCGGTTTATTGATTGCTTATGTGGTAGTAAGACAGCAGTTCTACGGCAAAAAAGTGATCGAGTTTTCAACCATGCTCTGCTTTGCCGTACCCGGTACAGTGGCAGGCGTTTCCTACATCTTAGCGTTTAACGATGCGCCGATTTATTTAACTGGTACCGCCGCAATTGTGGTTATCTCAATGGTGATGCGTAACGTGCCCGTGGGGATCCGCTCTGGTATTGCAGGGCTTGGACAGCTCGATAAATCATTGGATGAAGCTTCACTGAGCTTACGTGCCAGCTCATTACAAACCATTCGCTACATCATTTTGCCACTGCTGCGCCCCGCGATTCTTTCTACGCTGGTGTACAGCTTTGTACGGGCGATGACTACAGTCAGTGCGATCATCTTTCTGGTTACCCCAGAAACCCGCGTTGCAACGTCCTACATTCTGAACCGAGTCGAAGATGGTGAGTACGGCATCGCTATCGCCTACGGTTCCGTGCTGATTGTCGTGATGTTAGCCATCATTTTGTTGTTCGATTTACTGGTCGGTGAAGCTCGCGTTTCTCGTTCCAAAGCCACTAATCAAGATTCTTAGGAGACATCACCGTGGAAAAACAAAACTTTGTTGTGCTCAAAAACATCTGCAAACGCTTTGGTAGCAATACCGTGATTGGCAACTTAGATCTTGAGATCAAAAAAGGCAGCTTAGTCACGCTACTTGGCCCTTCCGGTTGCGGGAAAACCACCGTTTTGCGTTTGGTTGCCGGCTTAGAGAAACCGACCAGCGGGCAGATTTTCATTGATGGTGAAGACGTCACCGAACGTTCCATCCAACAACGCGATATCTGTATGGTGTTTCAGTCTTACGCCCTATTCCCACACATGTCTCTGTACGAAAACGTGGCTTATGGCTTAAAGATGCTCAAATTGCCGAGTGAAGAAGTGCGTCAGCGAGTTGATGAGGCACTCAAAATTGTTGATCTCGAAGGAATGGGTGAACGCTATGTTGACCAGATTTCCGGCGGTCAGCAGCAGCGAGTTGCCCTCGCCCGCGCTTTAGTGCTCAAACCTAAAGTGCTGTTGTTTGATGAGCCATTGAGTAACTTAGATGCCAACTTGCGCCGCAGCATGCGTGAAACCATTCGCGAACTGCAACAGCGTTTTGATATTACCTCGCTCTACGTGACGCACGATCAGGCAGAAGCCTTCGCGGTATCAGATACCGTTATCGTGATGAAACAAGGCGATATTATGCAAATTGGCACGCCACAAGAGTTGTATAAAGCGCCTAAGTCGATGTTTATGGCAAACTTTATGGGTGAAGCCAACATGTTCCAAGGCCATTTTGACGGGCAGCAGATCCACATTAATGGCTATGCGATTGATGCCGATCTTGAAGTGACGCGGGATAAGCCTACCGGCGAATATCAAATTGGTGTCCGGCCAGAAGCCATTACCTTACATACGCAAGGCAGCGAAAGCCAAGCCTGCCAAATCCTTAAATCCGCGTATATGGGTTCAATGTATGAAGTGACCGTAAAATGGCACGCTCAAGAGCTCCTATTACAGCTCAATTCCACGCAGTTTAATCACGCGTTAACTCAGCACGCGTATTTGGTCTTTAACCCTCGCGGCCTATTTTTGCTGCCCTATGCCGAATAGTGATAATACGTTGAGTCTCTCTCGACATTTAAACTCAAGTACAAGCAAGAATAACGCCACCCTAAGGTGGCGTTACTTTTAAGCTTCTTGGATGGGTAATACCTGTTTTACATACTCACCCGGTGCACTGTACAACACCGGATAGTCGGCATTGCCTAATGGATAAGGTTCGACTTTGCTGCCATCTGCAAAACCGTTTAACCACTCATTCCAATGCACCCACCATGAACCTTCTCGGTGCTGAGCCGTTTCCAGCCAATCTTCCGCAGAATCATCCAAGGTGTCGTTAACCCAGTATCCATACTTACGTTTGTCAGGATGGTTAACGATTCCCGCAATATGCCCAGATTCACCCAGTACAAAGGTTTTGTTACCCCCCGTACGTAATGCGCCGCGGTAAGTGCCTTGCCACAGAGCGATGTGATCTTCCTTGGTGGAAATGAAATAACTCGGCACTTTGATTTTATCTAAATCAATCCAGACGCCACCGACTTTCACGCCCTTGTCCTGAACCAACTTGTTCTCAAGATAGAGCTCTCGTAACAAGAAGTTATGACAAGCACCTGCCACGTTAGTGCTGTCGCTATTCCAGTACAGAAGGTCAAAATCAACCGGACTCTGCCCTTTCAGGTAGTTGTCCACGTAGTAATTCCAGTACAGGCTATTTTCACGTAGCAAACTGAATGTCACGCTGAGTGAGCGTCCATCCATATAGCCTTTGGCATTATTTTGCAGCTCAATGGCTCGAATAATGGTGTCGTTGATGTAGGCTCCCACTTCTCCCGGTTGAGAGAAATCCAGCAAGGTGGTGAAAAAGCTCGCGGTTTTGATGCGTTTTTTCATGCGTTTAGCCGCGTAGTAAGCGATGGTTGTCGCTAATACTGTTCCGCCAATGCAGTAACCTGCCGCGTTGATCTGCTCTTGCCCGGTGATCGACTCAATCGCATTCACCGCTTTGACAACGCCTTCGAGCACATAATCTTCAAAATTGAGTTGGGCTTGCGCCGCTCCCGGATTACGCCATGAGATCATAAACACAGAGTGACCTTGCTCGACTAGCCAGCGCACCATGGAGTTTTTCTCACGCAAATCAAGAATGTAGTATTTGTTGATAAAAGGCGGAACAATCAACAGCGGCGTTACTGCCACTTGCTCCGTCAGGGGTTTGTATTGAATGAGCTCAAACACTTCATTTTTGAACACCACCTCGCCCGGCGTGTTGGCAACATCTTCGCCAAGACGGAAAGCATTATTGTTGGTCATGCGAATTTTGAGAATATCGGCACTGGACGTGACATCCTCTTTCAGTTGCTCAAGACCCGCAATCAGGTTCTCACCATTTTTCTCTAGAGTTAGGCGCAGCAACTCTGGGTTCGTCGCAATGAAATTGCTCGGAGAGAGCGCATTGATCATCTGGCGTGAGAAGAACAAAATCCGCTCTTTGGATTTCTCATCGAGGCCTTCAATAGCGTTGATGGTATCGAGGTAAGTTTTACTAAATAGCAGATAGGATTGTTTGATGAAGTTGAAGAAAGGGTCTTGCTGCCATGCTTCATGGCTAAAACGCTTGTCTCCTTTTTCCGCTTCCATGATGGATTGAACTTTGGACTCTAGCACCACTTTTTGCCAAATCTGGAGTTGCTGCTCCCACCATTGGGTTTGCAATTTTAACAAGGCAGCCGGTTGGTTGGCAGCTTGCTCAAAGAACTTGAGAGAGTCTTCCAGATTGACTTCTTGCATCGCTTTATTGAGTGGGGAATTGACGGCCGCTTTGCTCTGTTCAACCTCTTTCCACCAACGTTGATTCACTTGTTGTAATTGGACAAGGTAGTCCGTAAAGGCATGTTGGAACATACACTTACTCCTTAAAACAGAAAAAAGCGCCGCCCGAAGGCGGCGCGAAATACAGTGTTACGCAGGGGTCACTGTCTTAAGGTTTTCAGAGGCAAGTTTTTCTACATCTTCTTTAAACTCTTTTGCGATGTTTTGCAGTTTTTTGCTGTCATCCATCATTTGCTGAGAGAGCTTGTTCAGTACGCCCAACTGTTGAGAGTTGAACGAGGTTAAGGAAGTCACATCTTTGATCTCACTGGCCGCTTTCATTTGCGCCAAACCCAGATCGCTGTATGTGCGGATAGCATTCAGTTGTAGCTCAGTCAGCACTTCAACATTCTTGGTCACCAGTTTGTTGAACTTGATATACGGTTCGAAGTTTTTCTCTGTCTGATCGCTGAATGTTTTAAAAAATTCCGTGTACATACGTTATCTCCTAATGAATGATTTTTAAATTAAACAGTTTTAATCACGATCGCGGTGCCCATGCCACCACCAACGCACAATGAAGCAACACCATATTTTTGATGGCGACGCTGTAATTCATGAAGCAAAGAAACCAAGATACGATTACCCGATGCGCCTAATGGATGCCCTAAGGCAATCGCTCCACCATTCACATTGGCTTTATCTAAAATCGCTTCTGATTTGATTGAATGCTGATCCGCAAGCCCATGCACAACACCAAGCGCTTGTGCAGCAAAGGCTTCGTTAAGCTCAAACAGATCAATATTCTCGATAGATAATTCAGCCTTCGCCAACGCTTGAGTCACAGCACTGACGGGGCCTAATCCCATAATTTGAGGATCTAAACCTGTCTGCGCGTAACTGATGACCTCTGCGATAGGTGTTAAGCCAAACTCTTGTACCGCACTTTCACTGGCAACAATCACCGCACTTGCACCATCATTAATACCTGAGGCGTTGCCCGCCGTGACCGTACCTTGTGCATCAAATGCGGCTCTCAACCCTTGCAGTGCCGCCAAAGTAGTATTGGGTTTAGGGTATTCATCCGTATCAAAGACCACTGTTTCACGACGTTTTTTCACCGAGATAGGTACAATTTCTCGCTTAAAATGTCCCGCTTCAATAGCGGCCGTCGCTTTCATTTGGCTCGCCAACGCAAATTCATCCTGCGCTTCACGTGAGATGGTGAATTGCTTAGCTACGTTTTCTGCCGTTACCCCCATGTGGTATTGGTTAAAAACATCGGTCAAACCGTCATGGATGAGCAGATCTTTTATTTCAAATGCCCCCATTTTGTGGCCATCACGCAGACTGGCTGGCGTCGCAAATGGAATCTGAGACATCACTTCAACGCCTGCGGCTACTACCACAGCGGCATCTCTAGCTTTGATGTGTGAAACCGCATCCATCACCGATTTCATCCCACTGCCGCACACCATATTGATGCTGTAGGCTGGAACCGATTGTGGTATGCCTGCTGCCAACGCAGCTTGACGGCCAACACCCATGCCTTGTCCAGCACTGATGACATTGCCAACAATCACTTCATCAACGGCTTCAGGTTTGACTTGTGCGGCTACAAGAGCCGCTTGGATGACTTGCCCCGCCAAAGTCCCTGCAGAACAATCTTTGAGTGAACCACCAAAAGCCCCGATTGCTGAGCGCTTGGCGCCCACAATATAGATTTTTTCCATGCATCCTCCTGCTTTAGCGCATATATAAGCCGCCGTTCACCGACAAGGTTTCCCCTGTGATATAGGCGGCTGCATCACTGGCTAAATAACTGACGGCGCTGGCTATTTCTTCCGGCTTAGCTAAGCGTTTCATCGGAACTTGGTCAACAATCGATTGCAAAACCTCAGCACGCATTTGCTCAACCATTGGGGTAAGCGTGTAGCCGGGAGCGATGACATTCACAGTCACACCATAGCGTGCGCCTTCTGCTGCAAGCGCCTTAGAGAAACCGATCATCCCCGCTTTGGCAGCCGAGTAATTGGTTTGACCAAATTGACCTTTTAAGCCGTTGACTGAGGAGATATTGATAATGCGGCCAGATCCTTTCTCGCACATGGCAGCAAACAAAGGCTGAGAAACATTAAATACACTGTTGAGATTCGTCTCTATGACTTCTTTCCACGCTTGAGGCGACATTTTTTTAAATACACTGTCACGCGTAATGCCTGCGTTATTGACGATGACATCAATGGTGCCTTCTTCTTGAAGCAATTTTGCTAAGCGCTCTGCACACTCTTCGGTGTTGGTAACATCCAACTCCAAAAGCCGGACTTGATCCTCGGTAAATTGCTTTTCATTAAACCAATCTAACGCACACTGATGATTACCCGTGTAATAAGTGGCAATCACCCGATAACCTTCACTGACCAACTGGGTTGAAATAGCAGAACCTATCCCGCCTTTCGATCCTGTGATCAAAGCGATTTTTCTCATTAAAGACTCCATTCTCAACAGCAAATTTATATATCTTTACTACAAGTGTGATTCATCAATTTCCCATCATCACAGTAGTAAATCGTTTGGTTAACGTTTTGAAGAATATTTTCACCAACAAGTTATCATTCATGATCAGATATTTATCAAACAATCAATTAGAGAGACCATTACTATTTCCTTGTCATCATTAAAGCTAATCCCTGTTTATGACAATTCCAATTCACTTGGATGTATTTTCTAAATAGATTGATCTAGCTCTACCTTCTGATGAAATGAAAATAAATTGTTAAATAAATAAATGATGATGAAATTTAAGAGATTTTTATTGAGGTGACAGAATGAAAAAATCACAGATCCATTACAAATCATACAGTTAAAAATATTTATTTTGTTACATGTGAACCCATAAGTCTGCCACAGCACCAATATGATACTTTTGATAAATAGTTAAAATAATCAATATAACGAGAACAAAGAATGACAATTCAGTCATTAATAATTTTAACCATACGAATAAGTGAACAGAAGGATTTATATTAAAAGTCACAGGTCTAGCTACTGGAATAATCAGTTCACTGATAGTTTATTTTTAAAAAACAGAATTAAATGAGTTAACTTATTATTTGGTAGATAATAAAAAAGCCAGTATAAACTGGCTTTTTTATCGCTTAAATAAAGATTATGGTGCGGCATCTAACTCTACAGGGAGATAATGCTTCGGCTCTAAACCTAACCATTCTGGTAATACTGTACCAATAGAAATCGAAGACCAAGTTCCTGAAATAACCCCAATAAACATTGCAATCGCAAAGCCTTGTAATGGTGCACCACCCATCAACCATAGTGCTGAAATGGTCATCAAGGTTGTCCCTGATGTCACCATAGTTCGTGAGAAGGTAGCAATGATAGCTTGGTCATTAATCTCTGCCGTAGGTGTTTGTTGTTTCGCTAACAACAGTTCACGAATTCGATCGGCGATGATGATCGAGTCATTCAATGAGTAACCGAGCACAGCCAAGACCGCAGCAAACACCGTCAAATTAAATTCCATTTGGGTGATGGCAAAGAATCCGAGTACCAGTACCACATCATGCAACAGAGCCAATAAAGCCCCACTTGCCAAACGCCATTCGAAGCGAAAGCTCAAATAACCCAGGATAGACAAGAGACAGATCAATAATGCTAAGCCGCCCTGATCGACTAATTCTTGCCCAACCTGTGAACCAACCATACTATTGCTGACAATCTGTACTTGATCCGAGATCTGATGCAGTTCTGCGGCAATATCAACTGGTGTAGAGTTTTCTGTAGGCAATGGATAACGAATCACCCAGCGTCCATCTTCTCCTGAAGGGGTAACGGAAACGGATTCTCCTAACGTCGGTTGTAACTTTTCAAGCAGCTGAACTTTACTGACGGAACGATTAATCGTCGCTTCTGTAACCATTCCTCCCGTAAAATCGAGCCCCATGTTTAGGCCTTTAATCGCAAAAGCACCTAACGAGATCACCATCAATAACAGAGAAATGATGCCCGTGACATAACGAATTGGACGAATTCGAGATTTTAAGTATTCAACCATGATTAGACCCTTACATCACGACGCGTATCGCGTCCCCAGACCAAATTAATTAACGCTCGTGAAGCAAACACCCCACTGAACATACTGGTGAGTAGGCCTAAGCCTAACGTCAGTGCAAAGCCCTGAATTGGGCCATTACCAATCGAATACAAAATCACCGCGGTGATCATGGTTGTGACGTTGGCATCCAAGATGGTACTGAAAGCGCTATCAAACCCCGTGTCAATCGCTTGCGCGAAATTACGTCCTTCTCCGAGTTTGTCTCGGATCCTTTCAAAAATCAGTACGTTAGTATCTACCGCCATACCTACGGTTAATACCAAGCCCGCGATCCCCGGCAAAGTCAGCACTGCACCGGGTAACAGCGCGATAAGCCCTAATAAGCAGGCCATGTTGATCAACAAAGCAACATTGGCCACCCAACCTAAACGACGATACCAAAGCGCCATGAAGGTTAATGTCATGGCCATCCCCAACGCTAATGCAGCAAAGCCATTAGCAATGTTCTCTTCACCCAAAGAAGCACCAATGGTGCGCTCCTCAACAATCGTGACAGGTGCCGTCAATGAACCCGCACGCAATAGCAATGCTAGTTGCTGTGCTTCTTCCATAGATCCAGCACCCGTAATTCGAAACTGGCTACCTAATTGAGATTGAATAGTCGCCACGCTGATCACTTTTTCGCTGCGAACCGTTTCGCCACGAGCGTTGGTTTTATACTCGCGATACACGGTCGCCATGGGTTTACCAATGTGTTTACCGGAAAAATCACTCATGATTTTGCCGCCTGCGTGATCCAGTGAAATATTCACCTCTGACATCCCCATGTTGTCCACCCCCGCACGAGCGTTGACAATGTGCTCGCCACTCAGCACAGGGCGTTTGGCCAGAATCACAGGTCGTCCACTGCCATCAGCTAGAATTAAATCATCGAAACTGCGAGCATCCGTTGCAGATTTGGCTTCATAGAACGCCAAACTGGCAGTCGCACCAATCACATTCTTAGCTTGTGATGGATCTTGCACCCCAGGAAGTTCAATACGAATCGCATGTTCGCCTTGGCGCTGAACGAGAGCCTCAGTAATACCCAGTTCTTCAATCCGATCCCGCATAATTTTTAAGTTTTGCTGAATGGTGGCGGTTTGAAATTCCGTTTTATTTTGCTGTGAAGGCTGAACCTGTAAATGATCCGAGCCCTGACGGATATCCCAACCACGATAGTTTTCTTGCAAGTATTTGCGTACATGATTCAAAGCTTGTGGCTGTTCGGCTTTTACCTCAAAACCATCATTACCAAATGCCGCAATTGAAACGCCGCGTAAACGCTCGGTACGCAGTGAATCCTTCACGGCATCGATCATGCTCTCTCGCTGTTCTTGAAAGGCTTTGTCCACATCGACATTCAATAAAAATTGCACGCCACCACGTAAATCCAACCCTAATTTTATTGGAGAAAAACCCAAATTATCTAGCCACTTAGGTGCTACCGACACATAGGAGTATGTGATGGAATCTCCTTCTTTCACTAGCGAATCCAGTACATTTCTCGCTTGTGATTGCTGGCTCTCATTGGCAAACACCAAGGTTGTTTTATCACCCTGCTGAGTGATCTCATCAGCGGAAAGATTCTGCTTATTTAAGATCTGAGCCAGTTCCGGCACATTACGCAAAACACTGGCGGCATCTTTGGTTTGCAGTTGGATTGAGGGTTGCTCACCATACCAAGTTGGAATTGCACTTAACGTTAGAATGATGATGGTGATGATTAACACCACATATTTCCATGCAGAATAGTGGTTAATCAGGCGCTTTGTAGCCTGTTTTTGTTCTCTTTTTTTCATAGTTTCCCTCTCAGCCTAAACTGAGTTATTCAACAAGTGACAATGTCACACTAAATTTTGAATATGGAACTATGAATACTGGCTGTTAAGAGCAACATACATCGCATTACTCTCTTTCCAGCCTGCGAGTCTGTGAGTAGAAGTGAAAAAGTCGTAGCTTCGATTCGAATAACGGATCGCGATAAACAGAGGTCGACTGACAGCGCCTAATTGAGGTTCATCGGCGTCAAAATCGAAAGGAATATCAGAACCAAAACCAGTGAGTACACGTTGAGTTGGTGCACTACGAGAGTGGTTCAAAATGGCATAGGAGCGATGAGTGATATGTGATTGTGAGCTCGGTATCGCAGGAGGCGATGCCGAATCTAACAACCAATCATGATTAATCGTCTGACCTTGAGAAAGAGGGAAGTCAAGGCTTGGTAGCACCGAGCGTTCATTATCCAGCGCACAAGCCATCACTTGCGAAGGTAGTACCATCGCAAGCAGAGCAAACCAACACTGTATAAGGACACGCCAGAACATGATCAAAGCTCTAACTTACATCAACAAGCCTGCAGTGTAGGCCGATGCCTGCTTTTGCTCAAGAGAAAAAATGTGATCTAACGATAGAAAATTTTCCCCGTATCCGCATTTAGATAAATTTTATTCGCCTGACTCAAGCCCCCACAATAAATAAAATACACGGGTTGCTTTTCAAATGTCACCGAGCGAACCCACCCTCTCAGTTCTTCAAAATCTTTGGGAGAACAAGTGCCTTCCTTGAGTAAGGTATCGGTTGTTTTAAGAAATATGTCTTGGTAGAGCAAAAAGTCATCCGAACCTTCAATATATCCCTTGAGGGTTTTTGTCCGCTCCTCGGGCGTAATCACTGGCGGTTCAACGACTAATCCATCTAAGGGGATCCACTCTGCAACTTCAGGCCCTCCATCTTGATAAACGTAATAATCGGAAATACGCCCCCACCCTGCTTTCTTTTCCAGTAAGTGAACTTTATCACCTCGATATAGCTGTTTATCGACATCAGGATACACATTCGCATCCGGCTGTTCTCGAATGCCTAGCGTCGTAGCATCAACATAAAAGTCCATGACTTCAGGCTTAGCTTCAGCAGCTGGAGTGGGTGCTGTAGGTTCGGTTGCCGGTGCTATTTCCGCGGCAGCATTAGCTTTCGCCGCTTCTGCATCCATTTGTGGTTTGAGGTAAAACAAATAGTACCCCCCACCTGCACACCCCAATCCAATCAATAACACGAGTAGCATTAGTATTTTTTTCATTTACCCTCGCTCGTGAAATCCATAAAAACGCAACTTGCTCAGCAAGAAAATGCGACAGATTTTACTTTTCATATCAATATAGCGGGATAAATGCACAAAACTTAACCAAAACTCACAGAGTGGAGGATCTTTTTTGAAGTGGGAGCACAATTCTGTATGCATTGACGGCTTGAGTAACGCCCACTCAAGCTTATCCATGCTGTCAATCACTGAAACTGATAAACAAGATTTACAATGTAAATGTTGTACATCGCTTATTTAGCGGGGGATATTGAACTCGATCGTTTTATTCAACCACTCGAACTATGATCGAGTGCACGAAGTGAAGTTTTGGAAGCGAAATCTCATTAAAATCACTATATAGTATGCACTTAAATACTTATAAACAGAATTATGTACACGTCAGCTCGAAAATACCTTATTCAATTCTCCATTGTTGCCTTTGTGCTCGGGTTTATTCCTTCACTGTATTTCATACATGAAGCCAGTAAGCTTGAGACACAAGCCGTCAGCCGCGTAGAAAAGCAGACACGCTTACAACTTGAATTTAGTCAGCATGATTTATTACAAATGCTGAAAAAAGCACATCAATCCACAGAAGTCTTAGCAAGAAGTGACACCTTACTCTCCGCCGCCAAAGGGTTGAATACGACTACACTCCATCAGTTAAAAACGCTGTGGGATGTCACCTTGCAATCTCAAGACATTTTTTCCTCATTCCAGTTGCTTGACCTTCAAGGACGCGAGCAACTTCGAGCTATTTATGATGGAAAAAAGGTAACGTTTGTCGAATCCGCGCAAACCACCGATGCCTTTAGCCAAGCGATTGTCGCTAAATATGCCAACCTTCCAACCAACCAAGTGTGGGCAAGCGGTTTAGCCATCAACCCCGGAGACCCATCGGGAGCTTTGCCTACCTTTCGTTTTGTTACTCGTACCGAACAGCATGGCCAATCGCTAGGTTACCTTACCGTGACCGTGAAATTACAGTCGCTTTATCAGCGACTCTCATTTATCTATGACCAGTTCGATTCTCCCGACATTCTAAATTTAGCGGGGGAGTTATTACTGAGCGAATCAAGAACGGATAGCAAGTCTCACTTTAGTTTTCCCAACCAACATCCGGGTCTATGGCAGAAAGTGTTAATCAACCAACAAGGATTCGCTCTGTCTAACCAAACTTGGTTTAGTTACGCGCAAGTTGACCTTAGTTCTGTACTGCCTGACGCGAAACCGTTGGTATTGGTGCTGCGCGTCAACCAAAAAGAGATAGAAAATACTTATGCCAATGCGCAATGGTCCTTATTGAGCCAAGCGGTAACCGTATTATCGTTACTCACCATCATTGCAGCAGGATTCGCCGCATGGAATATCAACCATCTCAAAAATAGCCTCGACAGCAAACTGGCTCGCGCGGCGATGGATGGTATGTCGGCCGTAGTTGTCACCGACCGTAGTAACCGGATCATCAAAGTGAATCATGAATTTACTCGGCTTAGTGGCTATACCTTTGAAGAGGTCAAAGGTAAACAACCTTCTATTTTTGCTTCCGGCTTACATCGAACGGAGTTCTACATGCAGATGTGGAAAGCACTGCAAGACAATGGCGTATGGGAAGGTGAAGTCATTAACAAACGCAAAGATGGGGAGAGTATTACCGAGATTTTACGTATTCAAAGTATCCGTGATGAAAACGATGTGATTCAGTTTTACGTTGCCTCTTTCGTGGATATTTCTCACCGCAAAGCGTTGGAAAATCGCCTCCGAGAATTGAGTGAAAAAGATGCCTTAACCGATTTATGGAACCGACGTAAATTCGATCAAGCGATCCATTTAGAATGTGCCAAGATCCGCCGTTACCCTGACATAGCTCAAGCTTGCTTAGCGATTGTGGATATCGATCATTTTAAAATGATTAACGATAAATTAGGGCATAGTGAGGGTGACCATGTTCTGCGGAGTGTCGCGAATGGGATACAAGAACAGTTGCGTGAGTCTGATTTTGTGGCTCGCATTGGTGGAGAAGAGTTTGCCATTATCTTCCCGCATACCTCAGTAGAAGAAGCGGAGCGCGTGCTCAATCGCGTTCGCCTGTACATCGCTTCCATTCATCAACAAAAAGTGACACTCAGCGGTGGCGTAACCGATCTCTGTTCCATTCCCGATCAAAGTTATAAACGTGCTGACCTTGCATTGTATGAGTCAAAATCCTCCGGTCGTAACCAAATCGCTGTACTCACTGCCGCGGAAATGCATCACTTTGCCTGATGTAAAATTTTACAAAGTTCGAGAATTACTACGAGCTATCTCACAGCTTGTGTATGTTCATATATTAACTTTGCCGTTGTATTACAAAGCGTTTATCTAACCTCTCTATCCTGTACTACGCTTGATATATTTGTTTCAGCTCACATTTTGCGCAGGGGTTGTACCCTAAAGCAGCGTACAAATATCTTCAGGGAGATAAATCATGCAGGACTCTTTAGCTGTCATACTGGCTGGAGGAATGGGATCGCGCCTTTCCCCACTTACGGATGACAGAGCCAAACCCGCCGTGCCTTTTGGCGGAAAATATCGGATTATTGATTTCACATTAACCAATTGCTTGCACTCGGGGCTGCGCCGAATCTTAGTTCTCACCCAATACAAATCTCATTCGTTGCACAAACATCTGCGAAATGGTTGGTCTATTTTCAACCCTGAATTGGGTGAGTTCATTACTGTCGTCCCACCACAAATGCGCAAAGGTGGTAAATGGTACGAAGGTACCGCCGATGCACTATTCCACAACATGTGGTTACTGGCACGCAGTGATGCCAAGTACGTCGTCGTTCTATCGGGTGATCACATCTATCGCATGGACTATGCTGCCATGCTCGAAGAGCATATTGAGAAAAATGCCACTCTCACCATCGCCTGCATGGAGGTGGCTCGCCATGAGGCTTCCGCTTTTGGTGTGATGGCGATTGATGATCAATCACGCATCACATGTTTTGTTGAGAAACCCAGTGATCCACCCTGCATTCCGCACAAGCCAGATCGCAGTTTGGCTTCGATGGGGATCTATATTTTTAATATGGACGTGCTTAAAAAAGCCCTTAAGGAAGATTCGGAGATCGAACAATCTAGCCACGACTTTGGTAAAGATGTGATCCCGAAACTCATCGAAACCGGCAGCGTGTTTGCTTACGCGTTTTGCTCGGGTAAAGGCCGAGTTGCTCGTGATTGCTACTGGCGTGATGTGGGTACCATCGACTCTTTTTATGACGCCAATATGGATTTATTACAGCCCGTGCCACCGATGAATCTGTATCAGAAAAACTGGGCTATTCGCACCTACGAACAACAATACCCACCGGCAAGAACCGTTTCCTCAGCCACGGGGAATGAAGGGATTTTTATTAACTCGATCATTGCTAACGGTGTTATCAACTCTGGCGGTTCAGTGCAGCATTCGATTATTTCTTCCAACGTACGCATTAATGATTCTGCATTGATTGTGGATAGCATTCTGTTTGATGATGTTGAGGTAGGTGAAGGCAGTAAACTGGTTCACTGCATTATCGATAAACACGTAAAAATCCCGCCCAATACTGAGATTGGGTTGAACCCGAGTGAAGACAGTAAACGCTTCCATATTTCAGAACGTGGTGTGGTTGTGGTTCCCGAAAGTTATCAGTTTTTCTGTGAGCTCATTTAAATACGGTGATGTGCTTTCTGCGCACTATGTGTGAACCCCGTGAGTAAAAAATATCCTCCGGCATAGCCGGAGGTTTTTCATATGCGCCTATAAGGCTTTCTTACAAGCAGCACCCTAACAGGCGCATTACGATCTGACATTTGCATATGACGATTAATTACGGCCCGTAAACGGGCTTCCTGCATATGGGATCGACAATTGCTCTCCCATTTTATCCTGCTCCAACTGATGCTTTATGTAGTTCTGTATCTTGGTCGTATTTTTACCAACCGTATCTACATAATACCCTCGGCACCAAAATTCCCGATTCCGATATTTAAATTTCAAATCTCCGAATCGTTCATAAAGCATTAGGCTACTTTTACCTTTCAAGTATCCCATAAAAGCTGAAACGCTCATTTTCGGCGGAATTTCTAAAAGCATGTGGATATGATCCGAACAGCACTCTGCTTCAAGAATGTTCACATTTTTCCATTCACATAGTTTCCTCAATATTTCTCCCACTGCTCTACGTTTTTCTCCGTAGAACACCTGACGTCGATATTTCGGTGCAAAGACTATGTGGTATTTACAGTTCCAGCGCGTGTGCGCTAAGCTCTTTTCGTCCCCCATTGGGACCCCCTTTCAATTTCTGTTTAACTCTCGCAGTTGCCAGACCGCAAGAGTGTTTTAACAAATTGAAAGGGGCTTTATAACTGACTTATAGCTGAAAGCTTTACGGAACCCCCAGCCTAGCTGGGGGTTTTCTCTATACAATAAGAAACCCCGCTTAGCGGGGTTTCTTGACTTAATGAAGCAATCTCTTCAATTCTAAGGACAAGTCACTTCAGTCCAGAACCAATTGGATTGAGTGGGTGATTCCCAAACACCTGGATTATTCTTTGCAACAAAGCATTTTCCATTGAAAATCACGGTATCACCGCTTTTCACTTGTGTAGAGCCAGCAACCCACTGAATAACACTCCCAGTGGAGCCACCAGTATTGCCTCCTGTATTACCGCCCGTATTGCCACCAGTATTCCCTCCAGTAGAAAGATCCGCTTTTGGTAAATCAGGCTGTTCAAAAGCAAAGGCGTAATCCACGTTATTGATCTTCACGCTGTAGTTGGCAGGGCCAGAAATTGGCAAGTAATACACCATATCCAACTCATAGGTTGCACCCGCTGGAAGTGACTTCCAAGAAGGCAGAGTGAACGCCACACGATGCATGGTTCCCTCTAATCCACCAATGTTGTTGGCTTTGCTGTGGCCAGAAGCGATCACTTTCAAACCCGCACCAGACTGGTCCTTCGCGTTATCAGGAGCCGAAACAGGAATGTCAAACTGGAACTCTGTTCCTCCGGGCAGTTCTACGCCCGTATTGTTCGTGAACGTAATTTTAGGGTTAATCGGATAGTTCTGATCGCCCACTTTGAAACCGCCCACTTTCACCGCAATATTCACCGCTTCTGTTGGGGTTGCACCTGTAGCCACTTTATTACCATACGGTGTCGCAGCCTTGAACTTGTCGTAGATAGCTTTGGTCATGGTGTTACCCATGTGGTACTCACCTTTGCCTGTCGCACACGCTTGCTCAGTTGGGTCGACTGACGTGCGTTTGCCGTTAGCATCGAGGTTGTAACAACTATAATCCCCCGCCAGTTCCCAGAACATGATACCGCCAATCTCTTTGTCGATAACATAATCCGCTTTGACATCGATAGACTGTTTATCCTCGGTCGACAAGAACACTTTCTTCTCTGCATTCCACAACCATGGTGCTACGGCAACACTGTCATAATGGCGAGTATACGTTCCAATCAGCGGTGTCGTAGTAGGGTCAAGTTGGTATGCCGCTGCGTATGAACCCCAAATGCCTTTTTCTAGGTTCTTCGCATGCCACATAGGGTTAGAACCGGCGCCCATTTCATCACCAGCGGCATTCACATCATGCCACATGTTGTCGATACCACTCGCACCATAACCACAGTTATTTTTCTCACCCTCTCCGGTTCCTGGTGGGCATTGATTTTGATTCGGTAGCGCGGCTCGTCCCCACAGGCCATTGTCTCCGCCCGTAACACCTTGCCAACCACGGGTATAGTAAGGAACACCAATGTTGATGCGACCTGCTGGCATTGAGCCGCGGAAGTAGTGGTAAGCCCAGTCGGTATTTAGGTAGCCAATACCACTATACTCTGCCGTGCCATACACATTCCACATCGCTAACTCGGAGTCTTTACCGGTATCATACAAGGCGGCATTATGACCAACATGATCATTCCACGCGCCATGCAAGTCATACGACATGATGTTGACGTAATCGAGATATTTAGTCACATCAAAGGTTTCCATGCCACGCAGTAGGTAACCAGAAGATGGTGCGGCGATCGTCAACATGTAATGATGACCATCTTGAGCTGAAGCTCGATCGAGTTTCTCACGTAGAACACGCATCAGTTCTTGATAAGAAGCCCACAAATACGCACGACGTGGTTCCATCTGCGCTTTGTCATCTGGGTTACCGGCTCCCGCCATTGACGTTGGGTACTCGTAATCGATATCCACACCATCAAACTGGTACTTGCGGATCATCTCGACTGCGGATGTCGCAAACTTTTCAATACCGGCATAGTTAATGGAGCCGTCTGCATTGGTGGTCATTGAATAGAAACCACCGTCTGCCACACGATTACCATTGTTATCAAAATGGCCACCCGTTTCAGCCCAACCGCCAATCGAAATTAATGTTTTTACATCGTATTTCTTCTTATACGTCGCTAAAGCGCCAAAATGACCTTTAAAGCCTAGTGTTGGATCAATCTCCACTCCCGGCCACTCTTTACCAACCGCGGCGTTGTTTGGATCGTTCACATCCCCGACATTCACTTTGCCATCAGAACCAATGCTGACAAACGCATAGTTAATGTGAGTCAATTGCTCCCAAGGAATATCTTTTACCAGATAGGCGGTTTGATCGTCATCTCCTGAACGCCAACTGGTGAAGTAACCAATCACACGACGAGGATGATCGGCACCCATTTTCTCACGGCCTGCTTCATCATAAACAGTGCAATACGGTACTTGAACACCTTCGGTTTGATACAAACCATCAGGACGGCAGCTTGCCACAGGAGCAACGCCATTAACGACTAAAGTTGTCAGTGCAGAATCGGTGGTTGCCCCTAAATTGTCGGTGGTACGCGCATAAACGGCCAGTGAACCTGCTTTGGTTGTCGTGTAATTGAGTGTGTAAGGCGCTTTAGCCGATGTGCCAACCAAAGTTCCACCCACATAGAAATCGACCTTATCAACAGAGCCATCGGCATCCGCAGCATTCGCGGTAAGGGTCACTACTGCGCCAACATCCACAGTAGCCGCAGACAGTGTAATGGAAACGGTTGGAGCTTGGTTAGCCGGGCCGGAAGCCTCTTTTACCGTTACGGTTACCGCATTTTTGACACTCACCGCGCCCTTGTCATCAAAGGCTATTGCACTGAATTCATGTGCACCTTTAGTGGCTGTCCAATTCGTGGTGTAAGGAGCTTTGTTCACTTGCGCGACAAGCACACCATCGATAGAAAACTCAACACGAGCGACAGAACCGTCGGCATCCGCTGCATTCGCCGCCAAGCTCACTACCTCACCCTCAGTGATCTGTGCAGTGGCAAGCGGAGAGGTTAGGTTTACGGTTGGAGCTTGGTTAGTACCGCCGGATGTCGAACAAGAATCCACCCGTTTCCACTGAGCGTAGTTACCAGAAAACTTTTCTGGGTCGTTATTTTGTGTCCAGTAGTTGGCTTGATAAGCATTGCCCTTGTACTGAACCTTCGCGCCACCAGTATAGACAGCAGATGATTGCCATTCTGGTAGTGCTGAACAATCTACTGCGGCGTAGCTATTAAACGCCATCAAACACGAGGCGGTTAAGGTACTGAGAGTAAAAATTCTCTTCACGCCCGTTCCATCGTTAATACGCATTTTTATGTTTCCCTTAAGTTATTGTTTCACTAATTAAATAAAACCACGTCGACATGGGTTCACTTAAATTCTTGCGTAAAACAACTTTAGAATAGCGGGATAATTTGGCACTCAGAAAAGTGTGAATTTTAATAATGACTCGCAAATGATTGTCTATTTTATGCAATGAGCAAGGGGTTATTTTGCATCAACAACCAATTATTCATTAATTTTTAGCCATAAAAAAAGCCCCGTTTTTCAGAACAAAATACGGGGTTCAACAAATTTTTTGTGACAAATTTTCCTAAGAGGGAGTGTTAGCCTACAACTATGCTTAATGTTGCAAAAGAGTAAAAATCACGTCTCCAAACTTCCTCTTTTCTCAATCTTTTGATTTTGTTATTCATCTCAACACATAAAACACAAAAAATTCTCGTAATTGACCTATTTTGCACAGTCACTACGTATGAAAATCGGTATCGTATTTCTTAATCGTTTTCACACCCAAACCGCATGGCGAAATTAACGCCAAGTGGTAAAAGTAAACTCATCACACAGATAAGGTGAACACTATGTACTTTAGTTATGTAAACCCGACTAAAATTCACTTTGGACAAGGCCAAATCGCCAGCATTCGCAAAGAAATCCCTAAAGATCACAAAGTATTAGTTATTTACGGTGGCGGCTCTATCAAACGTAATGGCGTTTATGACCAAGTGGTTGAGGCGCTGAGTGAACACCAGTGGGTCGAATTTTCTGGGGTTGAGCCAAACCCCACCAAAGAAACATTGGATAACGCGGTGACCATGGTGAAGCAGCAACACATCGATTTTATTCTTGCGGTTGGGGGCGGCTCGGTCATTGATGGTTCAAAATATGTTGCGGCCGCCGCATATTATGAAGGTGATGGCTGGGATATTTTGACAGGGCAACACACCGTACAACAGGCGACACCGATCGGTGCAATTTTGACTTTGCCTGCCACGGGGTCTGAATCCAATACTGGTGCGGTGATCACCAAAGCGGAAACTCAAGATAAACTGGCCTTTCTCTCTCCTGCCGTTCAGCCACGCTTTGCGGTGCTTGACCCAGATGTGATGAAAACCCTCCCCGAGCGCCAACTGGTCAATGGTTTGGTGGATGCTTGGGTTCATGTTTGTGAACAATATTTGACACTACCTACTCAAGCCATGGTGCAAGAAGGCTATGCTGAAGTGCTGCTAAGAAACTTATTAGCCCTAGGTGCGGATTTTGCGAATCGAGACAACGATGCGTGGCGAGCCAATCTGATGTGGACAGCCAACCAAGCATTAAATGGTTTGATCGGTACCGGTGTTCCGCAAGATTGGGCAACGCATATGATTGGACATGAACTCACCGCACTATGGCACGTAGACCATGCTCGCTCACTCGCTATTGTTCAACCTTCATTGCTACGCAACCAGCTTGAGTATAAAAAGCCCAAACTGGAACAGATGGGCAAAAATGTCTTTGGTCTACCGAAATCCGATGATTTAGCGGAAAAAACCATTGCGGCCATTGAAGCTTTTTACCACCAACTGAATGTGGCGACCCAATTTGGTGAACATGGTATGGAAAAAGCGGCTGCGGTTGACGCCGTCATCCAACAATTGACCACCCACGGAATGTTGAAGTTGGGTGAACAAGGCACCATCACCCTCCAAGAATCACGCAAAATACTTGAAAGCGCTTTGTATTAGATCTGAGGCAAGTAGCGCTATTCTGTCGTCAACAAATCCTGTTACACTCTCGCGGCACGCTAATCCACTATAGATTGCGTGCCTATTTGGGGTGATTGGGGATACGTTGTTGCGGATAAGTTTATGTGGCTGGTGATTATTGCTTTCTGTTTCGTTCAATTAATGACAATTGAGCGCGGCCCGCGTTGGCTATTTTATCTGTCTAAACCTACCCCCATTTTGCTCATGGCGCTGACGATCCTTGTCACCCCCAGTCCTTTATCCGTTTTCGCATGGTGGATTGTCGTAGGTCTCGTACTTTCAGCGTTGGGAGATGTGTTGCTGATGCTTCCCAAGGACAGATTTGTCTCCGGTTTAGTGGTTTTTTTATTAGCACACATCGCTTACACCCTAGGGTTTAGCACCACGGTTACGCACATCACTTGGTGGCCAATCGCCGTTTGGGCTGCCGTGGGAATCATCGCTTTCCTTTTGCTATTGCCCTCACTCGGCAACATGGCACTTCCCGTTGCCGGTTATGTCATCGTTATTGTCTTGATGACATGTGCTGCAACCGAGTACTGGCTTGGATACAACAACAATGCCTCACGCCTTGCTCTGGTGGGGGCCGCTATGTTTATGCTTTCCGATCTGGTGTTAGCGATTGACCGCTTTCGCTCTTCATCGCAGTTCTCGCGACATGTGGTGATGTTTAGTTATTACAGCGCACAGGCTTTACTGACCTTATCTGTCATCCCCTAACCACGGGCTTTAAACGCATCCTTTTCTAAACCATGCTTTTTCATTCTCAGATAGAGCTTTTTACGCGGCACTTGTAGGTAATTCGCGGCATCGGCGACGCGACCAGAGAACAAAAACAGCGCATCTTCAATTACTTGCTTTTCGTAGTCGTCCACCAACTCATCCAGTGGCGACAACATTTCTTCCTGATTGTAGATCCGCTCTTTGCCCGCCAGTTTTACAATGCCAATCGCATACAATTCCGCCACATTGCGCAGTTCGCGCACATTACCCGGCCACTGGTGAGCACGTAACAAGGCGAGATAATGCGCCTCAACATTCGGCATAGGTTTGCCCAGCTTGTAACAGCTCTGTTTTAGGAAATAGTGGAACAGTGCCGCGATGTCATCCGGCCTTTGGCGCAGTAAAGGCACATCGATCTGCCCCTGATTCAACAAATAGTAAAGCTCTGGCAAAAGCTGGTTTTGAGCAATCAACTGCTCGGGTGACTGATCAATCACGGCAATTACGCGCGTTCTTGGTCGATTGAGTCGCTCTTGGTTGAGTAAGCTCTGTACCAAATTGCGCTGCACTTCTTCGGTCAGAAACTCAATATGATCAATCAATAACGTTCCTCCAGCACTTTCCTGAACTTTCGGCTCCATCGCGCTCCATTCGGTTTTTTCCGAAGCAACGAACTCAACCAAGGGTAAGTTGCCATTATTGATAGTGAGCTGATGAATAAGATAGGCGATGGTGTGTCTCCCACACCCCGATTCGCCCACAATCACTACGTGGCGGTTCAACAGCGCATATTGCGCAACATGGGAACGAATTTGCTCCATTTGTGCCGATTTACCAACCAATTCACGCTTCACTGAACGTGAGAGAAGCAGTTTTTGTTCGATGAAAGAACGACGCAACTCAAGATGCTGCTTGATCAGCGTGAGCAATTGAGGCGGGTTGATCGGTTTTTCGAGAAAATCACACGCACCGATTTTTACCGCTTCCACCGCCATCGGGATATCACCATGTCCAGTGATCACAATCACTGGGATTTTGTCGTCCACGGCTTTGATCTGCTTGAGCAATTCCATGCCATGCAGCTGTGGCATGTACATATCGAGCAGCACCACTCCGTTCCAGTCGGGCTGGATATGGTTCATCGCCAGCGTGGGATCAATCACTGCTTTTGCTGTTAAGCCAGCAATCGACATCAAATGTAGATAGGATTCCAACACGTCCTGATCATCATCAATCAGCAGTACGGTACTTTTCATCTTGCTGTAACTCCAAAATGACCATTGCACCTTTCCCCAGATCGGAGGCCAGTGCAATTCGGCCATGCATTTTTTCAACTAATGATTGGCAAATGCTCAATCCCAGCCCCAACCCCACTTCCTTGGTGGTCGTAAATGGGGTAAATAGTTTATCGACAACATCGTGTTCAAAGCCCAACCCACTATCGACCACCGCGATGCGCAACATGCCTTTACTCGACGCGCCCAACACCATTAATTTGACCCACGCGGGTGCGCGAGTGGTTGAAGCATCACAGCCATTCACAATCAAATTGATTAAGACTTGCTCCAAACTCAACGCATCCGCCATAACGATTAAATCGTCAGGTAGCTCATTGATAAGCTGAACTTGCTGCCGCCTCGCCTTGGTTTGTACTAGAACCAAAGCCTGTTCAACAACGCTGTTTAGGCGTATCGGTTGTAGCGTTTCATCGCTGCTATTCTTGCGGGCAAATTGGCGAAGGCTATTCACAATTTTCCCCATCCGCGTGGTTAAGCTTTCAATATGGTCGAGTGATTCTGACAATTGAGCTTGCGGGGTTTCCTCTAATGCCAATCGAGCAGAAAACAGATAGGTCGACATCGCGCTTAGCGGCTGATTGAGCTCATGGGCCAAGCTCGTCATCGTCTGCCCGACTACTGCCATTTTCGCCGCTTGGATCAGTTCGCCTTGTGTTTTTTTCAGGTGAGCTTCGGCACGTTGCCGCTCTTCCACTTCAGCTTGTAACTCTCGGTTTTTCTCACGCAGTGATTGGGTTTTCTCTTTGACCCGCTGCTCCAGCAAGCGATTGGCATGTTCTTGGTCTGTGACGTCGGTAATGGTGACAATAATCTTATCTTGTAGCCCTTGGTTGTAACGACGCAGATAGAGACGCAAGTAGTGAGGCTTTTCCGAGTTACCGAGTGATAGGGTTAAACTCTCCGCCCCTTTCTGAATTAAATTACCTTTTTTATCAAATAATTGGCTTACTTTAGGTTGAATGTATTCAGCAAAGCAGCTCCATAACGTCAGTGGTTGAGCGATAGATTCCAAACGCAGCGTTGCCATCGCACTCGGGTTGGCGGATTCAATTTTCCCCAGCAAATCACAGGTGATCAAACTCGCTTGTGTGTTATTGATGAGGCTTAACGCGTTAGTGCGTTCCATCTCCTCCACTTTTTTGCCATACAAGATGAGCTGTTCACTCAATGCCCCGATCTCGTCTTTACCATCCACGGTGATCGGGTGGGAAAGATCGTTATGAATAATCGCATCCAAACTTTCACTTAAGCGGTGTAACCGTCCAACAATGCGCTTATGAACAAAGTAATACATCAGTAATAAGCTCAGCCCAATCGAAAGGCCAAAGCAAACTAGCAATACTCGGTTGCCTTCTTTCACCAGTTGGGCGGTCTGTTTTTTGACTTGCACAAAGAGAGAATCGGCATTCGCCACCAGATCTGCAATTGCCGTATGCTGCTGATCTAACTGGATTTGTAACTGTTCACTCGTACGATCTAACTGCTGCGTCAATCTCACCATATCACGCAAACTGTGATGAAAATCCCCTTCAAGACGCAGCACATTTCGCCATTCTTCAAGCAGTTGTTGGTAAGCGATGGAGGAAGGCTGGGAAAACAGCGGCTGACTTAATCGATTTATTTCATCAAGTCGATACTGCAAAACACGCATACCGTTATCCACTTGGGTGAGGTGCTTAGCTTTAAGTAGTTCATCTACAAACAAAAAGGCTTGTGTTTCACCATCTAAGATCGTTTGGATCAGATTAATGGTTTGAAACATGATTTGAGCCTGAGGTTGTGCCGCGCCGCCTCGTTCTAATTGCCACTGCAATTCTTGACGCATCGGCGACAGCTCCATCCCAATATCTTGATGCAGCCAATCCAACTGTTCCGCAAAGAGAGCTAAACGGCGATTCACATCAATACGAGCCGAAACCAGATCGTTAATCTGCTGCGTGGTTTGTTGCAATTCCGTGTAGCCTCGTTGCAGAGCCGCTTGTTCTTCCGTTTGCTGTAAACTGGCTAATGCGGAGTGGATCGCGGTGAGATCATCTTGCAAACGTAAGTGCTGCTGACTGAGGATGACTTTACTGGTCGCACTGACGATCAATTGGATTCGCCGGCGGATTTCTGAACTGCGGGTTTCCAATACATAACTCGTGTTGTATTTCGGCACGCTTTGATTGAGCAACTCTTCCACCTGATAGTCCAATCGGCTCCATGTCCCCCACGCCACTAAGCTGACGATGGTGAGCAGCGAAGTGCTAAACGCAAACGCTAGCAACAATCTTGCGCCTATGGTATGGCGAGTGGTCATGCTCATTGCGCTTCCTCAGCGAGCAACATTTTTAATTGCTGATTGGCTTGCTCTAACTGCTTTTCCAAGCGGGTTTGCCATTCATGCCCTTTTTCTGCAAGCAGCATGGCGGATTCCGCTTGCTGCTCTTCACTCAGCGCCGAGTTTGGCGCGATTTGTATGGCTAAAGCATCAACCTCTTGCTCGAAAATCGGCATGGTAAAAACCGTGCGTTCAATCTGCCCAATTTTGCTCAATACGGCAGGACGATGTGCAAACTGCGCCTTCGCTTCAAGTACCGCAAGTAGCGTATCTTTTAGTTGCGGCAGTTGCTTGGTGATGGCCAAATCGAATAAATCGTTCAGGCACTCTTCGCGGCGGATAATGCTGCCCATCGGCAAGCGAGTGAAATGCTCATTAAACAGCGATTTATCTTGAACACTGTGTTTCGCAAAGTCGTTGCCTTCCATGTTGGTTTGTACTGCACTGGACATGAGAAGCTCAATGAACGCTTTCGCATATTGATCGTTATGATTTTGTCTAACTTGGGCGACATACGTCGGCATTAAGGTAAAACTCTCATCGTACACAAATTGCACGTAGTCGAGTTTGCGACCAAGAATCAAGGCATAGCTGTCGATGGTCGGGCCAACCCCAAACTGACCATTGGCAATATAGTCACTCACGCCAAAACTTCTGGCCGAGGCAGTCGCTAGATTGGCGCCGACTCGCAGCAAGATCTCCCACCCTTTTTGCCAGCCATATTTGGCCAATATGCTTTCCACCATCATCTGCGTGGTGCCAGAGCGCGCAGGGGTACTCATGGTGACATGCCCAAAATAAATAGGTTTAGCCAGATCGCTAAATTGCTTCGGCTCGGGAAGCTGATGAGTTTTGAGGTAATCTTGGTTCCAAACCAAACCCGCCCCAGAATAGCCAATGGTTGCGACCTGATCAGTAATCGGTAACGCGTATGGCTTCAACCACTCTGGCGTTTGCATCGGTTCGGGTAAGGTCACTAACTTGCCACTTTGCGCTAAGTGGTGCATCAAGTATGGCGATGAGCTCAACACCAGATCGATGTTCTGGATATAGCTTTTATTGAGCAGTTGTACACTCGATTGAGCTCGCCGATGGATAATTTGTACTTCAACCCCTTGGTAGCGACGGCTGAACTCTTCCACTAAAGGCAGTAAAGGCTCACGAGAGAAGGTGGTGAGAATGACCAACTCCCTTTCTGCGGCATGAACTTGAGCCGGCAGCACACCTAAAGTCAGCAAGAGGCTGGGCAAAATTAAAGCAAAAATCCATCGCTGCATGGGGCAAATCCCTAGTTTTTGTGCGTTCACTCAAATCTCTATCAATTGTTCAAAAAAAGTCATCTGCGTGTTTGGGTCAACTCTGACCTTTCCTGTCATTAATTTTATCAGCAATTGCTTATCCACTGAGGGCAAAATTCCCAGTTTTGACTCACTCATCAAGCGTATTTGAGTCACTTCTGTCCCAAAAGGGGGCTTTTGAGCGACAAGTCGCTTTATTTGATGATGCCTCCCGACAAACAGAACGTTTGATCTCGTGAACTAGGGAGAGCTCTTATGCTTAATTTCTTTAAAACCCGCCCAGACCTGCCGTTACTCAGCAGCTCAAAAGCGGAAATGTTAAAACGTTACAAAAGCTATCAGTGGCAAGTCTTTATTGGCCTGATTTTCGGTTATGCCATGTTCTACGTCGTGCGTATGGCGCTCGGCGTAGTGAAAAAGCCGATGCTGGATGCCGGCATCGTCACCCTCGAAGAACTCGGCATCATGGGTTCGGCATTCTTCTTTACTTATGCCTTTGGTAAGTTCCTGAACGGCTTCCTGTCTGACTATGCCAACATTGGCCGCTTTATGTCGTTCTCACTGCTGCTATCGGGCGTTGCCTCCATTTTCATGGGGATGAACACCGTCGCTTTCTTTTTCGTTCTGCTCTGGGGCTTGAATGGTTGGTTCCAGTCAGTCGGTTCTGCGCCCTCTTGCGTCTCTATCTACCAATGGTTCTCACCAAAGCAACGTGGTAGCCGTTACTCAATTTGGGGTGGCTCACGTAACATCGGTGAAGGTATCACTTGGATCCTAACCGCAAGCTTGGTGAGCTACTTCGGCTGGCGTGCAGGTTTCATCGGTGCGGGTATCGCGGGTGTCGTGGCTTCTCTCATCATGTTTAAGCTACTGAAAGACCGCCCACAAACTTACGGTATGCCCGATCCAGGTACCGTGTTTGATGAAGGTACTGAAATCAAGAAAGCCAACGATCCAAAAGAAACGCGTCGTGCGCAAATGTTCATCCTGAAGCAACCTGTGGTATGGCTCATCGCTCTCGCTTGTGCGGCGATGTACATATCTCGCTACGCGATGTCTTCTTGGGCGGTTCTGTTTCTGCAAGAGCAAAAAGGCTACTCACTGATTGACGCTGGTTTTGCGATGTCTATGTACCCAACAGCGGGTCTGGCGGGTGCGATTTTGTCGGGAGTTTTGTCTGACAAAGTGTTCAAAGGTAACCGTAACATCCCGAACCTGCTGTACGGATTGACCAACATCGCGGGTATGTGTCTGATGTTCTTCGGCCCAGATAACCGTATCGTGGATGCGGTAGCACTGAGCATGATCGGCTTCTCCATCGGTGGTCTAGTCGTATTCCTAGCTGGCCTTATCGCTTGTGACCTGATGCCGAAAAACGCAGTCGGTGCAGTGAAAGGTTTGATCGGTCTTTGTTCTTACATCGCCGCTTCTGCTCAAGAGTTGATCTCTGCATCACTGATCACAGTGACTGAAGTCGAAGGCGTAAAACACTATGACTTCGGTAACGCTCAATACTTCTGGTTGGCCGCGGGTGTGGTTTCCGTACTGCTCGCACTGACAGTGTGGAATGCGAAGAAAGTCGTTGATATCGATGAAGCTGAAAGCAAATCGTTGAAAACCCAAACCGCCTCTTAATCGACACCCGTCCTACTTGGCACTACAGCGCCAAGTAGGACGACGATGACAGCAGGAGCTAAGCTACTGCTTACTTTCTCTTTTTTATTTTCTTGTTGAGCGTCGTTATAGGAATTGCAATATGTGTAAAACCAAAATTGTGGCCACTTTAGGCCCTGCTAGCCAAACTCGTGAAACCCTGACTCAACTCATCCAAGCTGGCGTGAACGTGGTTCGCCTTAACTTTTCTCACGGCAGCGCTGAAGAACACATTGCTCGCGCCGAAATGGTTCGTGAAATCGCTCAAGAGCTGAATGTGAGCGTTGGCGTACTGGTTGACCTGCAAGGTCCTAAAATTCGTATCGCTTGCTTTGAAGAAGGCGCGATTCAACTCGCCGCAGGCGACACCTTTATTCTTGATGGCAATTTAGATCGTCAAGCCGGTACTCAAGATCGCGTGGGTTTAGACTACCCAGAACTGATTGATGATCTGAAAGTGGGCAATATCCTGCTCCTTGATGATGGCCGTATCCAACTTGAAGTGACCGCGGTAGATGCCCAAACTCGCATCGTTCACACTATCGCACTCAACAGCGGCAAACTTTCAAACCGTAAAGGCATTAACCTGCTGGGCGGCGGTCTTTCAGCACCGGCACTGACTGAAAAAGACAAAATCGACATCATTACTGCAGCTGAGCTGCAAGCAGACTTCTTAGCCGTGTCTTTCCCACGTAATGCACAAGACATTGAATACGCACGCCAATTAGCCGTACAAGCGGGTTGTCATGCGCATATTGTGGCTAAAGTTGAGCGCGCGGAAGTGGTGGCCAGTGAAGCGGCCATGGACAGCGTTATTCGTGCGTCCGATGTGATCATGGTAGCGCGTGGTGACTTAGGCGTAGAAATTGGTGATGCTCGCCTGCCAAGTGTACAAAAAGCGCTGATCGCGCGTGCTAAGCATTTAGGTAAGCCAGTGATCACAGCCACGCAAATGATGGAGTCTATGATCGAAAACCCACTGCCAACGCGTGCAGAAGTGTTAGACGTGGCGAACGCGGTGATTGATGGTACTGACGCGATCATGCTTTCTGCGGAATCCGCTGCGGGACGTTACCCTGTTGAAGCGGTGCAAGCGATGGTGCGTATCGCACAAGGTGTTGAGCATGAAACTCACTGCGCGCAAGATTGCTGGGATGCGCTACAACATCTGTGTAATGATGCGGGCAAAAGTTTCGCTCTGTCATCCATGATTTCCGCATCCAAAGTGAACAAAGACCTTGGTGTTGCGATTGTGACGGAGCAAGGCGAAACGCCACTGTTGATGTCACGTTGTCAAAGCCAAGCCACCATTTGGGCGGTGTCTGATAAGCCCGCGCTACTGCGTAAGCTATCCATTCTGCGTGGTGTAACACCGACTTATTTCCAGCATTTAGACAAGCAAGATGATATTGCGACTCAGCTGATTCACTTGCTGCGTAAACCTGCTCAGGATAAGCAAATTTCTTCCATCCTAGTGACTCAACTGGAGTCACTCGAAGGGGTTGGTCACATTAACGTGTGCCGACTACTGAATTTGGCGCAACAGGAAGCCTTGTTCGCCTAACCTAATAAGTGACGTGGAAAGTAGGGTTCCGCGTCACTTATATCCCCCAAAACTTTGTAATCATACTCTCCCAAATGCTCCACATAGGGACTTGACCTGCGCTTGCCGCAGGTCTTTTTTATTCTTTCGTCAATGAATCGAGTGCTTGATACAACGCCTGCTTAGCCTTTTCCACCGCATCGCTCAGAGGGGTTCGCTGATAGACTTCAGCCGGAGATTCGGCTTTCTCAATTTGCTGGCACAGTTGATAAAGTTCCGTTAGCCACAATGCCCCCGCCGATCCTTTTAACTTATGTGCTTGGCTTTTGATCTGCACATCATTATCACTTTTTGCTGCACAGAGTGCGAAAAACTCATCACATCCCAGCTCAAAATACCCTACGATCTCGCGCATTTTATCCACACCGAGGATCTGTACATCTTGTTCAAACTTAGCCAGTTCTATGATCGGGTAACGTTCTGGTTCTACTCGTGTAGGGAGTAAAACGTGTTGCTGAGATGATGATAATGCCTCATTTCCTCCGTTTTTATGGCTAGACAGTTGTTGTCGCAGCATGGTGGCAAGTTGCTCTTTCACTAGCGGTTTCGGCAAATAACCATCAAATCCAGCCGCTAAATATCCTGCCACATCTTCAGTAAATACATGGGCAGAAACCGCAATAAACGGGATCACGGCGTTGTGTGTACTGTCTTCCATCTCACGTAAATCACGCAGCAAATCAACACCATTGCCGTCAGGTAAATGGATGTCGAGCAGAGCAATATCAAAACGCTGTTCTTGGAAACGTCGTTTGGCTTCCTGCACACTTTTGGCGAGGGTGACACGGTGTCCTAAACCGGTTAAAAATCCTTGTGCAACCAGACAGTTCACCTCGTTATCTTCCACTACCAATACGTTAGCTACGGGTAATTCATCAACCGCAAGAATGGGAGTATCAACCGGTTGCCCCTGTTGCAAAGGTAACGTGAAATAAAAACAGCTTCCTTGCCCCAACTGCGATGATAATTGCAGCTCACCGCCCATTGCCTCGACCAACTTACGACTGATCGCTAAACCTAAACCTGTACCCCCTTGTTTACGACGGCCAGCCTCTGCTTGTGTAAAGGCATCAAACAGCGAGACTTGATCTTGTTCTGCGATACCAATCCCTGAATCTTCAACCGCAAAGCAGAGCCCTCCACTTTGCGTATCGAAGCGGACTCGAATACACACCTGCCCTTGTTCGGTAAATTTAATCCCATTACCCACCAAATTGTTCAATACCTGCCCGATGCGGATTTCATCGCCCTGCCAGTATTGCGAGACATTTTCATCAATCTGGTAAGACAGCGTAATGCTTTTTTCTAAAGCGCGGCTTTGCATCAGTTCATGCGTTTCACGCACTAAGCGATAGAGATCGAAATGGGATTGATGGATTTCCAGATGTCCGGCTTCGATTTTCGAATAATCCAACACATCGTTAAGGATCGCGAGCAACGAGCGGCCACTACGGTTAATCACTTGCACGTAGTGTTGCTGAGTTGATGTAAGAGAGGTTTCCTGCAACAAACGCGCAGTACCCAGTACGCCATTCATTGGGGTGCGAATTTCATGGCTCATGGTCGCTAAAAAGGCCGACTTCGCACGGTTTGCCTGCTCTGCTTGGTAACGCGCTTTTACATGGTTCAGCACTTCTTGATTGAGTTTATGGTTAATGTCACTCAATTGATGAGTACGTTGTTCAACCAGTTCTTCCAAATGCTCTTTATGTTGTTGCAGTTCACGCTTGGCTAGCACTTCACTTTCCGCCACCACCTTAAGCGCTTTGGCGGTATCGCGCGCATGCGCTATCGCCAGCCCCATTTGTGCCAACTCATCTTTACCTTGTGTTTCAACCTCAACCTCAAGTTGGCCTTTAGCCACAGAAAGCAGTGCCGCGGTATGTTTATCCAGCCTCTGAATCACCGAACGGTACACCACTTGCCACACTATCCACACCACGATTACCAAACCGAGCACCCCCAAGATGGTCAAGATCAGCTGTGCGTAATACAAAGTATTGGAAAGTTTCCCCACCGCCTCTGTAGTCACTTGGTTTGAGGCGTCCACTAACTGGTTAACCGTTTTATTGAGGCTCGCAAATTGGGTCAGGCTGTCTTGCAACAGTTGTTGTGCTGCTTGTTCGTTATCGTAGCGTTGTTTGAGTAAATAAAACACGATGCGCCGTTTTTCTAGTTCGCGCAATAAACTGACCATCTGTTTCGAACGGGTTGGATCTTCCACCGCTTGCACACGGCGCTGCATAATGCTCAGGTTCTGTGCAAATTCCGCATCCAAAGCCAAGATCCGCTCCAAATCAGTCACGGTTTGCGTTTCTTCAATTTCATTGAGCACTTTAAAAGCCAGAAGATGCAGCTCATGCAAACGCTCCGCCAGATCTAAATCCACCTCAACTAGATTATCTAAAGCCCGATACACCTGTGCTTGCTGCTGTTTTTGTAATAGATCGTAGATGTGAGTGACATTCGCCACCGCAATCGTGCTGGTATTGAGCACTTGCGTGCGCGTTAACTGCTCAAGCTCTTGCGCCAATTTACGCATCTCTTTCACACTCAGCCCCAGCTGTCCCTCCAATGAGAGACGCTGTTCAACTCGACGCCCTAGCTGCGCGAGCGAATCAATCACGTTTTGCACATCCCGTTCTAGGCGATCAAGCAAGACGCTGTCAAAGGCCTCCTCTCCCAATTGCTGAATGTGGGTGAGCAAGGTTTCCAATTGAGTAAACACTTTCTGCCCAGTTTCTTGGTGTTCTTGCTCATTTTTGGCACTAGAGAGGGTTTGGGCAGACGCAATGATTTGGTGGCTAAGCTCCGCCACTTGACGAGCTTCAATCATCGATGGAATGGCATTATTAACCATATCCCGTTCTGTTTTCGCGACCAGAGAAAAGCCTAAAACACCGATCAATGCGGAGAGAAGCACTAGCAACGCCATCGCGCTGAAAGAGAATAAGAGCTTGCGACCAATACTGGCTTTAGCGAGACGCATGGGGAAAACCTTCTTGTTGACTTCTTCTGCGTGACGGATTGGGCTATATTGTGCAGTGTTTACTCCGGTTCGCCAACGAATAACCTCATGTTAAATCTGCGCTTGTACTCATTTTCTCTGATTTCTGCATTTTTACTGCTCTGCCCACTGCCAGTGGCCGCAGCAGTAAAACTTTGTGCGCTCTACCCCCACCTCAAAGATTCTTACTGGTTGTCAGTGAATTACGGCATGGTGGAAGAGGCGCGTAAACTCAACCTTGATTTACGCGTGATGGAAGCTGGGGGTTACCCTAACCACGATAAGCAGAAGCAACAAATTGCCCTATGCGTGCGTTGGGGTGCGGACGCGATTCTGCTCGGAACCGTATCTCCAGAACTCTACCAACACGATTTAGCACGCTATACACGCTCCGTGCCTGTATTTGCTACCGTGAATCAACTTTTGTTGGATGAAAAACAGCAAAAACATCTTAAAGGTGAAGTGGGGGTCGATTGGTACTGGATGGGATTTTATGCCGGAGAATATTTAGCCCGCAAACATCCGAAAGGCAGCGGTGAAGTGAATATTGTGGCATTGCCTGGCCCTGCTTCCAGTGGTGGTACTCAGCCGGTCATGCAAGGATTACAGGATGCCATACGCGACAGTGATGTGCGTATTATCCAAACCTTGTGGGCAGACAACGATAAAGAGTTACAACGCAATCTCATTCAACAAGTGTTAGAGCAACACAAGATACGTTATTTGGTTGGCAGTGCTGTTGCCATCGAGGCCGCTATCAGTGAATTACGGACACTAAACCAAAGCGAGCAAATTGGGCTGATTGCGACCTATTTAAGTCACGGCGTTTATCGTGGATTATTGCGTGGACGTGTTGAGTTTGCCCCAACCGATCAAATGGTCGAGCAAGGTCGGCTTTCTGTACGCCAAGCCGCCGCGTTTTTACGAGCACAACCCTACACAAAACAGCAAGCCCCTAAAATTGAAGCGTTAACTCCAACTCACCTAGAGAAAAAAATCATTGCGGATTCGTTATCTCCATCCGAGTACAGACCCGTTTTTCACGTAAAAGCGGTTGAATAAACGCAAATTTTTGGTTATCAAGCATCTAATCCAAACATATTAGGAAATGTACCAATGAAAAAAACCACCCGCACTATGGCAGCGCATAAACACGTTGCTCTTGTGGCTCACGATAATTGCAAAGGTGAACTGCTGCGTTGGGTACAAGAAAATAAGGAAAAACTGCAACGCCATTTTCTGTATGCCACAGGCACTACGGGGCATATGCTCAGTAAAGAGACTGGACTTGCGATCAAAAGCATGATCAGTGGTCCTATGGGTGGTGACCAACAGCTTGGTGCGTTGATTTCCGAAGGTAAAATTGATGTGCTGATTTTCTTTTGGGATCCGCTCAATGCGGTTCCACATGACCCAGATGTGAAAGCGCTACTGCGTATCGCCAGTGTGTGGAATATTCCCGTCGCGACCAACCGCGCCAGTGCTAAATTTTTGTTTTCGTCGTCTTTGATGGAACAGGAAGTGGATATTGAAATCCCTGATTACCAGGCTTATCTCGCTGAGCGCACCTAAAACTTAGCCTAATCACAACAATGGCTCTCTTTTCAAAAGAGCCATTGTTGAATTCATTTAACCCACGAGTAGCTGTTGCGCATTGATCAACTGACATCCGGCAGTTTGCATTTCATGCCATGCCGTAGCGCAATCCCCGACATTCAGCTCCACACCACGACATGCATCTTGGATCACCCAAGTATTAAAGCAGAGTGAAATTGCGTCCAGTGCAGTGAATTTCACACAGTAATCGGTGGCTAAACCAGCGATATAGACATCCGAAATGCCGTGGCGACTCAAATACTCGGCGAGTCCTGTCGCATGAAAGCGTTGGTTATCAAAAAAACCGCTATAACTATCAACGTCAGGATGGGTTCCCTTGAGCACAGTATGGGTAATCTGCTGCACCTCTAGCCCATCAATAAACTCTGCGCCTTGTGTATTTTGGATACAATGCTCCGACCACATTACCTGAGGAATACCATTGAGCTCTATGACTTCTCCGGGGATTTTCCCCTGAACAGAGGCAAAACTGGCGTGTTTGGCAGGGTGCCAGTCTTTGGTTGCAATAACATGCTCAAACAGAGGAATCAGTTGATTAATCACCGGAACTACAGCGTCCCCATCAGGCACAGGCAAGGCACCTCTGGGTGAAAAATCATTCTGAATATCAACTAATAGAAGTGCTTTGCTCATTGCCTCGTTTCCTTTGTCGGGAGTGGGGGTTATTTAGTGGTGTAACTGATTGGTTTAGGCGGCCACTTTACAAAACTCGTTGCAGCGTGAAAAGAAAATCTTCCCACTCACCTATACCTAAACTCCGTGGAGTGACGACGAGATCAAGCACACAGATTACCCATTGCCTCGTTACCTCAACGCAGATTAACGCTGCCGACATTCCCAATAAGAGTATATAATCATGCACTTATTCTTATAGACTAACCGAGTTCTCTGCATGAAACCCTCTCGTACTGGCTTAACTCGCCTTGTTTACGCCACTGGATATTCGATGAAAGGCTTTGCCGCGGCATGGAAAAATGAAGCCGCGTTTCGTCAGGAAGTAGCCTTATCATTCCCTTTGCTCGCCTTGAGCTTTTTCCTTCCAATAAGCACGGCTGAACAGATATTAATGGTGGGCAGTTTAGTGTTGATCTTAATTGCCGAATTACTCAATTCAGCGATTGAAGCCGTGGTGGATCGCATTGGTGCAGAACGTCACGAATTGAGCGGTCGCGCCAAGGATATTGGCTCCGCAGCCGTGTTTGTTGCCCTCTGTTTTTCCGCATTTACGTGGGGCGTTATTTTATTTAAGACCTACTATTTGGCGAATTAAACACTAGATAAACTACAGTAAGTAGCGGGCGATGGCTTTTCACCAGCCCGCTTTATACCTAAGCTTACAGGGCAACACTTACTTCAGCTTCACGACAGGATAATCATCATTCAGCAGTTCTTGCACAAAACTCGAACCATTACCGCTGAAGGTAACCCAAACTTTCTCTTTGGCACGGGTCAACGCAACATAAAATAAACGCCGCTCTTCTGCATAAGCAAAGTCATCTTCACCTTGGCTCAACGCGCTATCGAGATGCAATGCTTTCACTCTAGCAGGAAATTGTCCTTCATCGACCGCCAAAATAATCACAAAATCAGCCTCTTTACCTTTACTCGCATGGCAAGTCATAAAATCAATTTTTAAGGAGAGATAGCGATTTTGCCAATCTTTCAAAAGCTCTGGTTTATGGTAGTGGTTACGGCCAAGTAGAAGCACTGTTTTTAGTTTATTCGTTGAACGATTGAGCTCATCGAGAATTTTTTCCACCGCGTTATTGGATGCCAGCACGACTGATTTTTGCTTTTGCGTTTTGAAGCTGTTCAGCGTTTTCGGTAACTGATTCGGATTTTGCTGAATAAAGCGGTTAGCGACAGCCCCAATCTGATCATTAAAACGATAAGTCGTATCCAGATGATGCACTGTCGATTGAGCAAAACGTGTGGCAAAACCAGTGGTTAAATCCACATCCGAACCCGCAAATTGATAAACCGATTGCCAGTCATCCCCCACCGCAAACAAGTTACACTGGCCTTGGTTCTGCTCACACAACGCTTGTAGCAAACGTAAGCGCTGCGGCGAAATGTCTTGATACTCATCGACCATGATGAATTTCCATGGCGAACGGAATTTGCCTTTTTCAACATACTCAGTTGCTCGGGTAATCATGATATTGAAATCGATCTGGTTCTGATCTTTGAGCATTTGCTGCCAAGCTTGATAGCATGGCCAACACAGCGAAAGCTCACTGTTTAAGCGCGGAAAATCCTCATGGTCGACTAAGCGCTCCTGCAGCTCTTTCTTACTCAAACCTAGTTGTGCCAACTGATCGAGCTGCTTCTCTAACCAAGCAATCAATTTAGGGTTTTCAACATGACTACCGAGCTCATCATCACCAGCCAGATAAGCAATTGGCCATTTTGCTAAATGCTTTTGCCAACGTTTAAAGTTGGTTGGCGTCATCCAATGTCGCTTTAGCCAATCAATACACCAAGCTTGCTTCAGTTTATTGTCGTTCGCCAGTGGAGACATCATGACCGTTTTTCCTTCCACTCGGTTGAGGATCCGCAATCCCAACTGATGGAAAGTGTTAACGTGCAGCCGATCGGCTTCCAAGCCAATTTTATTTTTTAAACGCTCAGCCATTTCTTGTGCAGCATCGCGTGCAAAAGCCACCATCAAAATTTGCTCAGGCTTCGCCAAGTGACTTTGCAACAAATAAGAAACTCGCGCAGTTAACACACTTGTTTTACCAGAGCCCGCCCCAGCCAACACAAGGTTATGATCATCATTGAGTAAGACTGCGTATTGTTGCGATACATTGAGGGGCGAAGATTCACACTGTGAAAATAGCACCGCCCAATTTGCACGCTCTATCTCCAACCAAGCTTGGTTGCGTTCATGAAGTGCGGCTGAGGTGTCGAGTAACCAAGGCAATAAAGTATCAAATACCGTAGGAAGGTGCTTTTGTGCTTCATGCAGCGTCATATCCATCCGTTTTAAGTCGGCGTATACCTGCTCGACCCAAGCTTCGATAGACGAATGTGACAAGAAAGAAGGCAGACGTTTTAAGCGCGACAATTCTTGTTGCCAGCGAGGAAAATACAGGCTCAACTGCTCACACTGTTGATTGTGCCAAGCCTGATAATGCGCGACGAGTTGATGCGCAAAATGCCGACACTCTGGCCAAGGTAGCCCTTGTACTAGCCAGCTACGTTGTACGCCATTCTCAGGATGCGCAAAAAACTGCAATGTCCCCCAGACTAACCCTCTGCGGATCTGCACTTCTCCATTCCACACATGGAATGGAATACGCTCTTCGCTACTGAGCGAAGTAAGAACCAGCCACTCTTTTTCAAGTTGGACTTGGTAATATTCATTGGCAATAAAGAACTGTGCAGTCTTATTTGCGTTCAGCTGCATTGGTAAAAGCCCACTAACAAAGTTGTCGGCAATAATAACCTAATCCCCCTCCCCGATGAAAAGATAATGTCAATATTCTTAGTGATTAATCAATACTCAACAATCACTTGGCAGCCCGGTGATTCAACCAACCCCACCTTATCGCTTCATAGCAGAAAGACGATTTTTCTTTATCTTGATCAGAATCTTATTACTTCAATCTGCTAAACTCCCCACTTTCTATACTCACTGACGTGCTGCGCTGTGCCAAAAATCAACCAACTGCGCCTCTATTGGGCAAATAAAACTGTTAACTACAGTGTTTTGATCTTACTGACTTTACTTGGTGTAGTGATCCCCGCTTGGCACTATCAGCTCAATACTTGGATTACCCCTCTCATTTTAGGCGTGATTGCGGCGGCACTCGCCGAGCGTGATGACCGTTTTAGCGGGCGCTTGAAATCGATCACCCTGACATTGATCTGTTTCGCGATCGCGGCTTTTTCAATTGAAATTCTGTTTCGCACCCCTTGGTTGTTCGCCATTGGCCTTTTCAGTTCAACCTTCGGCTTTATCATGCTTGGCGCGCTGGGATCACGTTACGCCAGCATCGCGTTTGCTTCACTGTTGATCGCGATTTACACCATGCTCGGGGCGCACCAAAGCACCAATATCTGGTTCCAGCCTTTGCTGCTACTCAGTGGCAGCGCGTGGTACTACTTAATGTCGATGCTTTGGCATGCATTCTGGCCAATGCAACCGGTACAGCAAAATCTCGCCAATATATTTTTGCAATTGGCTAATTACTTGGAAGCCAAATCCATCCTGTTTCATCCCGTATCGAATATGGTACCGCAGCCTTATCGCATCACAGAAGCGAACCTGAACGCCGCCACAGTAAACGCACTGAACCAGTGTAAAGCCATCTTTCTTACGCGCTCTAAACGCGGGCATGTCGACAGTGCCAGTGACCGATTTTTGAACATCTATTTTCTCGCGCAAGATATTCACGAACGCGTCAGCTCAAGCCACTATCGTTACCAAGAACTGGCTGATCATTTTGGTCGCTCAGACATCCTCTTTCGCTTTAAATATCTGTTGGAAACGCAAGCCAAAGCTTGTCGGGATATCGCGCAGTCCATCCGTTTAGGTCACAGCTACCAGCATGATTCAGCATCCATCGTCGCACTGGATGAACTGCAACTGTCTCTCAGTTATTTACGCCAGCAAGATCGCCGAGATTGGAAGAGTTTACTCGGCCAATTAGGGTATCTGTTTAATAACCTCGCCACTGTAGAAAAGCAGCTCAATAACGTGAGTAACCCGGATGTCGCAAAGCCTGAAGAAGGGATGTTAGATGATACCGAAGCACACACCTTAGGCAGCATGTGGCAACGTTTACGCGCAAATCTAAATAAAGATTCTTTGTTGTTTCGTCATGCGTTACGCATGTCTATCGCACTAACCGCCGGTTACGGCATCATTCAAGGATTAGGAATTGAGCGCGGTTACTGGATCTTGCTCACCACCTTATTTGTTTGTCAGCCAAACTATGCCGCGACCAAACAGAAACTCACCGCTCGAATCATAGGAACGTTAGCCGGATTGTTTGTCGGTGTACCATTACTGACATTCTTCCCGTCACAAGAAAGCCAACTGGTGTTTATTGTGCTTTCTGGGGTGATGTTCTTTGCCTTTCGCTTGAACAATTACGGCTATGCCACAGGCTTTATTACCTTACTGGTGCTGTTTTGTTTTAACCAACTCGGGGAAGGCTATGCTGTTGTACTACCAAGGTTAGCCGATACCTTAATTGGTTGTGCTCTAGCCGTTGCGGCCGTCGCGTGGATTTTGCCTGACTGGCAATCGAAACGCTTACATAAGGTCATGGCTGAAGCTGTGGATGCCAATAAGCAGTATCTCGCGCAAATCATCGGTCAGTATCGAATTGGGAAAAAAGACAGCTTGAGCTATCGCATTTCTCGCCGTCATGCCCATAACCAAGATGCGGCGCTTTCTGCCGCAGTCACCAATATGCTGGCGGAACCGGGGCGTTATCGAGCGGCAGCCGATGAGAGCTTCCGTTTCTTAACCCTCAATCATGCCTTGCTTAGTTACATCTCTGCGCTCGGTGCTCATCGAACTCGGCTTGATGATGAAACGGTGCATCAGTTGGTGCTCGATTCACATCGCGTGATTCATCAGCATCTCGACTTGCTTCACCAACAGTTATTCCACCACTGTGAAGAGTGTGATACCAGCAACATTGATAGCTCGGGATTGGAAAAACGTCTGGCTGAATGGCGTGAAGATGATGATGGTTCAGCACGGATGGTACTGCAACAATTGCACTTGATATATCGCATGTTGCCAGAGCTGCACTCCCTCGCGAGTAAGTTTGCAGTACGAGTGAGTTCGAATACTGACAAATAATACTTAAGCCAGTCCGATGACGACTGGCTTTTTATCCCCTCAAACTCCGCGACATCGAACTCATCTTAATTATCCTCGAACGTTATTGAGCTTTCTCTAAACTATATCACCGCATTTTTTGAAAACACTGACACTTTTCGGACAAAAAAACACCGGCTCAGCGCTAATTTTTGCCTATTACAACAAAGCGACATGGAGCGAATCAAAATGAGCACCGATTGTCGAAAGCGTCTAAACAATGACCTATTTTTATTACTACCGGAACACACTATGAATCATCAACAATTTGAACGCTGGAAATCGCAATTACAGCAGTTAAGCCCGCAGCAACTTCGTGCGCTACAAGGCGAAATTGATCGTTCACTCCACCAAAATGCAACCTCAATTTTGACGGAAGAAGAGCGCGATGCGATTGCACATCTGTTTTCTTAGCTTGAGTAACCGACACGATACGACTAAACTTTAATCACAACGGTGAGGTAAGCACTATGCCCGTATCAGCAGTTCCCAATGGTTCATCGATGCTCATGCAATCTTCCAAAATGATGGAGGATGCCGCGCGTGACATTCAACAATCTAGCCTCCCTGCTGAATCATCAAACAACAAAAATGTTGACCCAAGCCTACAACCTGCCCCTCCGGCACTCAAAAAACAGTATGCTGATCATATTGATGCTTTAAATGCCCTCAACCAAGCATCACATTACAGTCGCATCGGTACCAACATCATTCAGCGCGATCAAGACATGCTCGGCACCATGCTGGATGTGCGTGTTTAAACCAAACTGTAAGCTTTTTTATCCTTGCGTTGAAATTCACCTCGTTCGCTTTACAATGCCCAACAAACTCAATACCAAGAATTGCTATGCCCAAGTTTGCTCTGCTGCCCCCGTACTCGCCAGATGTGGCGACGATCGAAAACCATACTCTTGATAACGATAGACTCACCGAGCAACTGGCTCCGCGCTTTCACCGCCCCCATTTACGCCTAACACCCAGCCCAGCCTTAACTGAGCAACAAGTGATGAAACGGTGGCACAAACTGGATGCTCCCCAAGCTCAAGCACTACTGCTCGATGAACATACCGAGCAGACCATGCTGGCGTACCAGAAAAACATCGAATATTTTATTGGCACGGTGAAGTTACCGGTTGGTATCGCAGGCCCACTGCGTATCAATGGTTCACATGCTCAGGGAGATTATCTAGTCCCACTCGCCACCACGGAAGCGGCCTTGGTGGCGTCATACCACCGCGGTAGCCAATTGATCACCGCAGCAGGTGGCGCAAGTGCGCTATTGATCAATGAAGGGGTGACTCGAACGCCTGTCTTTGCCTTTCTCTCTTTGGCGCAAGCCGGACAATTTGTCGGTTGGGTCACCAGCCAATTCGAGCAGATGAAAGAGATTGCTCAATCCACCACCGCTCACGGTAAGCTCAAAGATATTCAAGTCAATATTGAGGGTAATCACGTCTATCTGGTGTTTGAATACACCACTGGCGATGCGAGTGGGCAGAACATGGTGACCATCGCTACGCACGCGGTATTTGAGTTTATTTTGAGCCACTCTCCGGTCACACCGACTCAAGCCTTTTTGGACGGTAACCTCTCCGGCGATAAAAAAGCCAACAGCTACACGCTACGCAGTGTACGTGGTAAGAAAGTAACCGCCGAAGTTCACCTATCCACTGAGTTAGTCAAAAAATATCTACACACCACACCAGAAAAAATGGTGCAGTTTGGGCAAATGACCACAGTGGGAGGTGCACTCAGTGGCACCATCGGAGTCAACGCGCATTACGCGAATGCCCTAGCGGCACTCTACATTGCGTGCGGACAAGATGCCGCATGTGTGGCGGAATCCGCGATTGGGATGACACGTATGGAGATCCCCCCGAAAGGCGGCCTGTATGCCAGCGTGACGTTACCCAATTTGATGGTAGGAACGGTTGGGGGCGGAACAAGTCTACCCAGCCAACAGGCTTGCTTATCTTTAATGGGTTTAGCGGGGCAAGGTCACGCAAGAGCCTTAGCGGAAGTGGCGGCAGCACTCTGTCTTGCCGGTGAGTTATCGATTGTCGGGGCGTTTTGTGCAGGGCATTTTTCGCGTGCACACCATAAGCTCGCGCGCTGAACACTCAGCGCGCAAAACCCATTTCCTGTGCGAAGCAATACCAGAATCAGTAAGGCTAAGGAACAAAAAGATTAGTGGGTCAGGATCACATCGCGTTGTGACACACTGACCCCTTTAATTTGCGCGAATACTGACATCCCCACATTTAGCGCCAACTCCGCGTAAGCCCATTCCGTAACCGCCGCCCACAAGTAGCATTTCGGTGCTAACTCCAATTTCAGCGAAACACTTTTTTTGCTCGGTTGTTGGTGTTCAATCGCCACAATGCGCGCTGGCAAAATATTTCGAATAGAGCTCGCGGTGGGTTTGTCTAACGCTATCGACACATCATTGGCACGCACTTGCATGCGCACACTGCTGCCGATTTCAGCATCCACTTGTTGTACCCAAAGTAGAACCTCGTCCGCCAAGCGAACTTGGGTCAAACCGTATTCTTGGTGATGTTTGCTCACCGTTGCGGAAAACAGAGTGCTTTGTTCACTGAATGATTGCCAAGGGCGCATCGCTTTGGATGACCAAACTTGCTCAATCGGCCCCGAACTCAAAACTTTGCCCTGTTCCAACACCACCAGATGATCGGCCAAGCGCAAAATTTCCTGCATGCTGTGTGAGACATAAAGGATCGGCAGTTGAAAATGCTGCGCGAGGTTTTCCAGAAAAGGCATCACCTCTTTCTTGCGCGGCATATCGAGCGATGCCAGCGGTTCATCCATCAGCAACAAATCGGGTTTAGACAGCAGTGCGCGGCCAATCGCCACACGCTGCTTTTCTCCACCGGAGAGATCGCGCGGGTGACGATCTAATAACGGCTCTAATGCCAATAAGCGAGCGACGCTGGCAAAGTAATCAGGATCGGCTTGAGTCACCCCGTAATTGAGGTTACCACGCACCGTATAGTGCGGAAAAAGCCGTGCATCTTGGAACACATAACCGATCTTGCGCCGTTCAATTGGCAGATTAATGCACAGTGATGAACTAAACAGAGTCCGTCCGGCAAGGTGAATTTCACCGTGCTCAGGCGTGGTTAATCCACTGATCAGGTTAATCAGCGAGGTTTTCCCCGCTCCAGAACGGCCAAAAATGGCGCAAATTCCTGATGCAGGCAGTCGTAAATCCACATCGAGGTGCGTTTCCCCCAATTGCTTTTGGATCTGTAAAATAACCTCGCTCATTACTGCACTCCTAGTCGGAGCTTCATGCGCCGACTTAACCATTCCGAAGTAAACAGTGAACCCAATGCAGTAACGATGGAGATCACACACAGCCGTGCGGCTTCCATTTCCGAACCCGGTGTTTCTAAAAAGGTGAACATGGCCAGAGGGATGGTTTGCGTTTCCCCAGGGATGTTAGAAACAAAACTGATGGTGGCGCCAAACTCGCCAAGGCTACGCGCAAAAGCCAACATCACCCCAGTCAAAATTCCCGGCAAAGTTAAGGGCAAAGTGATGGTGAAAAAGACTCGCAGTGGCGATGCGCCTAAAGTGCGGGCGGCTTGTTCGAGTTTTTGATCGACGCTTTCCAGACTGAGACGAATCGAACGCACCATTAAAGGCAGCGCAATCACCATGCAAGCCAACACTGCGCCACGCCAACTGAAGCTGAAACTCAGCCCAAACACTTGATAAAGCCATTGGCCGATAAAACCTTGCCGACCCATACTGATCAGCAGCAAATAGCCAATCACTACCGGCGGCAAAACCAGTGGTAAGTGTACTAAACTATCAATCAGCCCTTTGCCGACAAAAGAAGTACGCGCCAACACCCACGCTAGCACGATGCCGATCGGCAGCAGCCATAACGTGGCGTAGCCCGCCACTTTCAAACTCAGCACCAGTGCTGCCCATTCGTAATCGGTCAACACAACGCATTACTCGCTAACAGATTCAAAACCAAAGCCTTGCAAAATTTGTTGTGCTTGGGCTGAGCGGAAATACTTCACCAACTCAGCACTTGCGGCTTTATCGTTAAGTTGTGCCAGTGGATAACGAATCGCTTGATGTGACTGCGCCGAGAAAGTCGTCACGATCGTGACTTTGTCACTGAGCATCGCATCGGTTTTATAGACAATCCCAAGGGGAGATTCACCACGTTCCACCAACGCCAGAGCCAAACGCACGTTATTGGTTTGCGCAAGGCGTGATTCCAGTGGCGACCATACTCCGGCATGTTGCAAAGCTTGCTTGGCATAAATACCCGCAGGTACGGCATCGACTTGTGCCACCGCCAATCGTGAGTCCGCTAATGCCGCTTGCCATGCTGATAGATTTTGCACATCAAATGCTTCAATAGGCTGCGTAGAAGGACGAATCAAGACCAAACTGTTTGCCGCAAGCGTTGTGACGTTTTGTGCCTTGACCAAAGACTTTTCAACCAAATAATTCGCCCACTCTTCATTGGCGGAGATAAACAGGTCAGCTGGTGCGCCCGCTTCAATTTGGCGAGCCAAAGAAGAAGAACCACCGTACACCGTCACCAACTTAACATCATGCTGCTGTTGATAGGCTTCGACCAAGGCATTGACCGCATTGGTCATCGACGATGCCGCATAAATGTGCAGTGTCTCTTTTGCGCTCACAACCTGCACGTTAAAAGCGATACACAGCACTAACAAGATTCGTTTGAACATGTGAATTTTCCTTATAAGTCTGGCCACAAGAGTTTGAGATCGAGGTGCTCTTCAATCGCATCGGCGATACGGTCAATCGCCCGCTCTTGTACTGCTCTGTGGTCATACTGTTCGATTTCGACAGCGCCTGCCCATTGGCAAACACGCAGCGCGGTTTCAGGGCGGTCAAAAATACCATGTAAATAGGTACCAAAGAGTTGATTGCAGTCACTGACTAACCCATCGACACAACCATCACTGAGCAAAATCGGACTTTTTTGATCTTCAGTCCAAGTCGAACGCCCAGCATGGATCTCATAACCTTGCGCGATAACTTCTTGTCCATCGAGCATTAAAGTGCCTTGCACATTGGTGAGACGCTTTTCTGCGGTGAGCTCAGTTTCCATCGCAAATAGACCCAGCCCTTCGCAGCTTCCGGCTTCACCTTCAATACCAAGCGGATCATGTACCCATTCTCCAAGCATTTGGAAACCGCCACAAATGCCCATGACTTTGCCACCCAAGCGCATGTGACGAAGGAGCTCTTTATCCCATCCTTGAGAACGTAAATAAGCGAGATCCGCTCGCGTTGATTTAGTACCGGGGAGAATGATCAGATCCGCTCCCGAAAGTGATTCACCCTGCCCGACATAACGAAAATCGATATTAGGATTCAGTCGCAGCGGGTCAAAATCGGTGTGATTGCTGATTCGGGTAAACACGGGGACTGCAACACGCAGTTGGTGATCCGCCGAAAGTGTTTGATGTGCTGAAATCGCATCTTCCGCTTCCAGATCAAACCCGTGCAGGTAAGGCAATACGCCAATCACAGGCTTCCCCGTTTTCTGCTCTAACCAGTCTAGTCCAGATTGCAGCAACGCAATATCACCGCGGAAACGGTTAACCACAAAGCCTTTGACTCGTGCCTGCTCAGACTCTGAAAGCAAAGCCAACGTGCCATATAAATGGGCAAACACGCCACCGCGGTCAATATCTGCCACAATAATCACCGGAACATCAGCCTTTTCTGCAAAGCCCATATTGGCAATGTCATTGGCACGTAAGTTGATTTCGGCAGGGCTACCCGCCCCTTCAATCATGATCGCTTCGTAGTCGTTTTGTAGATGCAGGAAGGAATCCATCACGGTATCCATCGCGACTTTTTTATAGTCATGATAAGCGTTAGCTTCCATGTTGGATAATGCACGTCCTTGCAAAATCACTTGTGCACCCGTATCGGAATTGGGTTTGAGCAATACCGGATTCATGTGCACGCTTGGGGCAATACCGCATGCCTGTGCTTGTACGGCTTGCGCACGGCCAATTTCCCCACCGTCAGGGGTTACCGCGCTGTTCAACGCCATATTCTGGGGCTTAAACGGGGCTACCTTGATGCCACGGCGAGCCAATACACGGCACAGCCCCACAACCAAAACACTTTTGCCAGCATCTGAAGTGGTGCCTTGTACCATCAAGGCTTGTGATGTCGAAATCATGTCAACTTAACTCTCTGAATTTGGCGACATAATAAGTGCTGAACCCAGCTCACTCAACAAAATGAACCGAATATTAATCGTCACCTCAGTATTGGTTCAAATCCGATCGCGTTTAATAGCCACATCAAGACAACAAAGAGTCTCACTACGAGACAACTTCATTAAAAAGGAAAAACTATGAAACGTACTATTATCGCTCTGACTTCTGCTCTGATCCTAGCTCCTGCTATCACTATGGCTGCTGATAATTCTCAGCACATCAAATTTATTGGCGATAACCAAACACAAACCGGTGTGCAATTCCAAGGTCCTGTGGAAGTGGTGAAAGTGCAATCTCTGCTGGATTCATCAAACCCTTTCATGGAGCAAAAAGTAGTAGTGGAAGGCAACTTGGTTCGCCAACTGCGTAAGGACACTTATATGTTTTCTGATGGTAGCAATGAAATTCAAGTTGAGTTGGATGATGACATTCACCTGAATACAACCCTAACTCCAGAAACCAAAGTGCGCCTATTCGGTGAATTTGAAAACGGCCGCACACCTGAAATCGAAGTCGATCATATCGAACTGCTGTAATTTCAGACGCTGATCATCAATAGCGATGCCTTGCGCATCGCTATTGATTTTCCTTTTGAAACACGTCATGACCTCTCTTGAACACCTCTGAGATCCCTTTTTCTGGCGTAAAATCCCCCAATAAGTCCTCAATTGGAATAAATGGCCTGTAATTTGCTTCCTATTACGGTATCTTTGCCACCTATTTGATTGCTTGCGGACAACGTCACATGCTTAACAAACAACACCTTTCCTTGCTACTCGGCTTAGCACTTTCAGCGCCCGCGATGGCCAACAACTTTAACTACAACTTTCTTGAGTTCAGAACCGCAATGAACCCAGAGTCTGGTGGCGTCGAGTACAGCACTTACTTTACCGATAATTCACACTTTATTGCACGCATCGACTCTCAACTGGATAGTGATTGGGATATTGCAGGTGGGATTGGTTTTAATGGTCCAGTGAATCAATTTGCCGATGTGTATGGGCAAATGTTGGTGCACAACATCCGTATGCCGAAAGAGTTAGGCGGAGCAAAAGAGACCGAGCTTGAATTCAACCTCGGCGGCCGTGTTTGGCTAACCAACCAAGTAGAAGGCCATGCGCGCATCGGTCGCTTGGGAGATCACTCGGTTTTCATGGCTGGGATTCGCTTTCATTCAACGGATCAGTTGTCACTCACGGCAGAAACTCGTAATGCTGGCGTTTGGGGCCCACAAATCGGTATGGGCGTACGTTTTCAGTTTTAATGCTCAACCGTTTTGTCGCCAAGTTGAGACAACACTCAGCTTGGCCTCATCCTATCCGTCAACTTAGTGTAAGAATGCAGAACAAGAAGTAGCAAATACCCAGCTTTCAGGTGTATAACTTTGCCAATAATAAAAAACCTCTAAGAGTTTGATATGGCAGTCGGTTCCAATGACCTCAATAAACTGGCGTTACTGTTAAAGCCCGGCATGCGAGTCTCAGCTGAAATTCAATTCGGACCTCAAGACAACTACGCGTTCCACACCACTCTTATTGGCCACAAGATCGATCAACACATTATTTTGGATTTTCCACTCAAGGCTCATGAAGCCTTAGTGATGCGCAAACTCAACAATGTGCAAATTGTGCTGCGCGGTATGTGTGATACTGAATTGGGGCATATTCTGGCGTTTCAAAGCTCGATTTTACAAGCCAACACCAAACCTTTCTGTATTTTGTTTTTACGCCCGCCTAAACATTTTGCCACCAAGGCCATTCGTAGCCATGAACGCTACAAAATTGCTATTCCTGCAGAGCTCAGTGAAGGCGATAAAACTTACATCGGGATGCTGGTTGATTTTTCCGCTTCTGGCTGCGGAGTGTTTATTGAGGGTGAAAATGAATTAAACAAGGGTTCCAAGGTTCGGATCAACAGTGAACTGGATTCGTATCTACCCAAACGGATCAAAAGTCATATCGTCAATATTCGCCGTCAAGGCAACGGGCATCTGATCGGTATCCAATTCGATCAACCAATTAGCTTAACGGAAACTCTCAAAAAACAGGTTTTAGAGCAAGCCTTTCTCGCCGGCTCAATTTGAGCTTCTCTGATTCAGATGCTGGTTTTTGAAATGCTCTAACGCTTTATGTAAGGTTTGTTCTTTAAGTGGCTTAACCAAAACATATTCCGCCCCTGCGTGGAAAAAGGCTTGTCGAGTCTCCTCTAAACCATCGGCAGTACAGGCATACACCACCGTCGGTAAATGCAACACCTGTTTGATGGTCCTCGTGGTTTCCACACCGTCCAGATAAGGCAACTGATTATCCATCAACACTAAGTCGTAGCGATGCAATTTCAACTCTTCAATGGCTTGCAAACCATCGGTAACCCAACTCACATCCAGACCATATTTTCGACAGAAGGCTTGTGCAATAAAAGCATTCGTATGGTTATCTTCAACCAATAACACTCGCAGAGGTTTATCAAATAAGCGATGAAGATCAGGCAACAACAATGGAGGTTGCGCCGGCTCGACCACTTCTACCAACTCGATAGGTAGCTGGATCTCAAAACGGGTGCCGACACCATATTCTGAGCTGACATGCAGCTGTCCACTGAGCATTTCCACCAAACTATGCACAATGGTTAACCCCAAACCACTGCCGCCATATTCACGCGTGGTGGTTGATTCCGCCTGCATAAAAGGTTCAAAAATCACCGCCAGATCTTGCTCACGAATACCAATTCCCGTATCAATCACTTGAATCACTAATTGTGCCAGTGGATCACCCACCATCAATTCCAGTTCAACTCGCACTGAGCCTTGGTGGGTAAACTTGATCGCGTTGTTGAGTAAGTTAAATAAGATCTGATTGATGCGAATTTGGTCACTACGTACCATCGTTGAGCGGGTAATATTCGAATTGACGATCAGTTGTAGCCCTTTGTCATTGCAGAGTGGACGATAAATTCGGTCAATAGCACACACTAGCTCTTGGAGAGGAAACTCATTTTTTTGAATGCGGAATTTACCTTGCTCTAAACGAGAAAAATCCAAAATATCATTCAGCACCGCAAGCAGATGTTCGCCACTGCTGCACAAGACGGCGACATGTTCACGCTGCTCATCCGTCAATGATGTGCGTTTAAGCAGCTGCGAAACCCCTAAAACTCCATTCAGTGGCGTACGTAACTCATGGCTCATCTTCGCCAAAAATTCGGCCCTGACTCTCGCAGATTCTTCAGCCTCTCGGCGGGCAACTTGGCTCTGTTTTTCGGCTTCCGCTATCGAAGTTACATCCTGACCTTGGGTGATAACAGAAATAATTTGCCCTTCCACCATAATCGGGGAGAGGTTCCAGCGATACACTCGTCCATCAACTTCCGTCGTCACTTCACTGGGATTTTTACCTTGTGCAACGTAGGTAATCATCGGTAACAGCTGTTTTTCAAGAATCTCAAACAAGAAGTGGTTTTGAGCATCTTCACGTAAAAACTGAATTTGTGCAGAGGGATTCATGCGAATCAAACGCCCCGCGGTATTCCACAGCATGGTGGGTGATAATGCAAAGTTAAAGAGATCTTCAAACTGCTTTTCTTTATTCGCTAAACGGCGAAATGACTGTTCGAGAGTTCGCCCAAAATAATCGAACTCGTAAATTTTTGACCCCGCAAATTGGCTCTTCGTATCCAAATCCATCAATTTGTGGGTGTAATTCATTAAGGTTTCAATTTCGGCCTGAATACGTTTTTGTAACCACCAACGAGAAGCCATTGAAACGCCGATCATCGTCACCAATGCAAACGCCATCCAAAAATAGAAGTTATCACGTAAAGTCAGTACGTTTTGGTTAGTTTGGATAGAATAAACACACAGATACGTTGGTACGTTTTCTACTTCTAAAAAAGTTTGCCCAACAATGAAGCTATCACGCATCGCATCTTTGGCACTATGCACGACATAATCTAGCGAGTAGGGTTCGTTCCCTTTTAAGGTGGAAACCAGTGGCGTGCTGTCTACCGCCAGCACGAGATTTTCGGAATTACTGCCACTGCGAATGGTCTCCACCAGGGCAAAATTGTCATTCAAGACCACGCCGACATAGAGATACCCCATCACATGTCCGGTAACGGATTCAATCAAAGAGGAGCGACGAACCAAAACATAAAGCGATTTACCATCACTCGGCATTTGAACTAAATGCCAGTTACCGCTGATCGCAACTTTACGGATCAACTTATTCAGCTCTTGCGCGGCAATCCCGTAGAAAGAGGCATTACCGTCATCCCACAAAATCGTATCGTTACTGGAAATAAAACGCAGATCAGGGGAATTAGACAATTCGAGCTCATCAACACTCGAAAAAAACTCATCCAACTGGCTAGCTTGGCGGCTGTCTAGCGCCCGAATTAAGCTGGCATTTTTGGCGGTACTGTCTTGATGAATCTTGAGTGCAGCAAGCCGAAAATCAAATAGGCTTTGAATTAAGCTGGAAGTTTGAACAGAGGTACGCTGCCCTTCTTGAGCCATTAAACGACTGCTGATCTGATAGCTTTGAAATAAAACACTGACGATCAAAATCCCCATTGCGATAACGACAGCATGCGTAATGAAGGAGGCAATGCGTTGTTTGTGCTTTATTTGGCTAGGTCGAATGTTCAAACACGTAATCCTCTTTTCCCTAGCGATCTGAATAACGGAACGCGCGGGCTTTCAATGCTTCAACGTGTTTGGCGGAGTCTTGTTGAGTCACGATTTCAAAATCTCCGGAATATACCAAAGGCACCATTTTGCCTTCCAGATCCCATTTAATCGCTTCCGCCATGGCCACTCCCGTATCATCGTTCATACGCATCACGGTCATATTGAGTTCGCCATTGGCCAACGCCTCCAACTCCGCAGAGCCCCCACCCCAACCATTGAGTAGAATATCCTGCCGCCCCAGTTCTTTTAACGCTTGAGCTGCGCCCAAAGCAATGTCTGTGGCACACGCATAAATAAACCCAATTTCTGGGTTGTTCTTGACTATGTTCAAGGTCGCCTCATACCCACTTTGCTCGGTCGCCTTAGTGTAATAAGAAGAGGCGAGCTGAAAACGCTGCGCTTCATTCATTTCTTGAATGAACGTATCTCCGCGCGCTTCGCTGATATAGCCCTCAGAGAAATACAGGATCGAGTATGGTTTGCTCGGAGCCATCGCTTGGTAGTGTTTCGCTAATTGCAGCGCCCCTAACTCATGGTCGAAACCGATATACATCATGGGCTGTCGGCCTTGCCAATCTTTCACTGGCGTCGTGATGTTTTGTAATATCAATTTAGTTTGCGATGACTGTAGTACGTGCTCAATAAACTTGCGATGACGCGTCGTATCTAGTGTAAAGATCAGATAATCGCTTTTGTTTTTGAGTGCTTCCATCAATGAAACACTTTGTTGGCGAGTATCGAGATTAGGGCGAGTAAAGACTTGATTAATTTGGTAGCGAATCCCGAGTTCATCCATCCTTTTTTCAAAAGCTTTGATGTTCCGAACCCAATAGTCCGAGATTTGTTGCCCTGGATAAACAACAGAAATCACCACGGGTTGTTTTTGCTCAATACCAAGAGGGATCGGTTTATCTCGAACCGTTTTCGCCAGTTGATCCGTCAACTGATGTTGTTCGGGGAACTCCGCGAGAAACTCATCGTAATGCCAATAACCTTTGAGTGAATCGGCGTAACCTTCTGCACTGAAGAGTGCTGCTGTTAAAAGCAGCGAGAACATTAGCTTTTTTTTCATAGCTTCCTCACGAGCTTTCTTCCCCCTCTGACCACGAATGGCACCAATAAGCTCGGTGACGGTTCATAAATAAAAGGTGAACTTTTTGCCCTGAGTGGGAAATCGATGTTACTGATTATTAAGCATCATGGAGGTAATTCATAGTGCAGGTGTGGGAAAAATGGATTCTCACACCTGCAACTGCTCACTTATTCAGCAAATCATCCTCAGAATGTAAAGGCGATATTCGCAGAAAGCCCAAATTGGTTATCCCCGGCATAAGAACCTGCAAAATCAAGATTCACAAAGTCTCCGGGACTGATACCCAAACCAACAGAAACCGAATTAGCTAACGAGTTTTGCAAATCCACTTCATACCCTGCTCGTAGCTGCGCCCAGTTCCAAGCATTCCCTTCAATCCCGAAACGCATAAACTGTGTATCGTCATTATCACCGTTAAATCGACGCTGTTTAGTCACATCAAGATCAATGGCCGCAACGAAAAAATTGCTCACATAGCTGGCAGATACCGTTACTTGGGTATCGAGCTTGTAGGTGTTGTTTTTATTCATGGTTTGGATATCTTTGGCAAACAGATCTTTCGCCACCACCCCCAAACGATACTGATCTAGCAACCAAACCGCACCCATATCCAAGTTAAAAGAGTTATCTTTTACTTCACTCTGATCATAGTTATCTAATTCAAATGCTTTGACGGAGACATTCTGTTGATAGGTTCTGAGTTGCTGCACTTTGGGCGTGACCCCTAATGCCACCGTTTGTCCCGCCAGAACCACTTGCTTGGCAATAGCAATACCCACTTCGGTATAACCAAACGCCGTTAAATCCACATCCGAGTTCTCATAACGGCTTTGCACATCGTTAGCGGTATTGCCGGTTTTATCTGCCACATTGGCTTTGCCAATCACTTCAGCATAACCGCGGGTGAAAAAATTCAGTGATACCGCATCCATCGGTAAGGCAACCGCCAGACCAATACCGGCTGTCACCGCCAACGGTTTATCATCCGCAAGATCATCAAGATAGCGATTGAGCTGATCAATATTATCTTGAGTTGCCGCTCCCGCGCCAAGGCGTTCAAACTGATTAATTGAATCTTGTAAATCGTCAATCGTCGTCAGTGAACTGTCTTTGTCCTCGGCTCTGACCCCAATCGTAGGAATCAACACGCCAAAAGAATCTTTTTTCCGATAAACCGCGCTCAGCGCTGGGTTGTAATAAGGAGCAAGCAGGTAGTCTGCCGTAGAAACGCCTGTATTTCCCATGCCTGCACCACGGGCATCCATCACTAAATTGGTGGCGAACGCCGTTGATGAGGCTGCCATAGCAATGGCCACTGCTAGAGTTGTTTTTATCTGAATATTCATTCCTTTACCAACCTATTTTTGGTGATTCCATAAACAAGGTTAATACAAGAATGAGGTTTGCCAAGTAGACCAGGCGATCCTGTTCACTAATTTGGAACAATTACCTGAAAATGATGTCACTTTGTTCGATGTAAGCACAACCAGAAACTAATGCCTCTTTCTGCGCTTTAGAGAGTGTTTTGATTCGGCATTCGAGTTTGAGTGCGGCGCTTTTTCCCTCCGCAACAGGGAGTGTCCAAACCAACGTCAGTGGCCCTTTACCACGTAACGCTTTCGCGCCGCTGCCCTTTTGATGTTGGGCAAAGCGGCGTGATACATCGGTAGTGATGCCACAATAGAGTGCGTTGTTAGCACAACGCACCAAATAAACAAACCAAGGTGAAAGCAATTCTGTCGACGTTTCCATTAGCCTAAATGCAGTTCAATCAGTGCGCGTAGTTCTGCCACTTCTTCACGCAGTGCTGCCACTTCTTGCTCTAATTCTGCTAGCTGAGAGGATGCCACGTTTTCGTTTTCCGAACTCGACGCAAAAGCACTCATATCAACATCACCGCAAAACAGATGGTGATAACGTGACTCACGTTTGCCCGGTTCACGGGGTAACTTCACCACTAAGGCTCCAGAATCGCGGTTGGCCAAACGGTCTAACACCGCTTCGGTTTCTTTCACGTCGCTAAAGTTACACAAGCGATTAGTGCGGGTGCGCAGCTCACCCGGTGTTTGTGCTCCACGCAGCAATAAGCAGCAAACCAAACCTAACTCTTGTTCATTGAGCTTCAAATCACCAAATTCTGTATTGCAGAACCGATGCTGATATTTGCTGGTGCGGCTATTAAAGCTGCTTTCGTCGCTAACTAAACGACGGGCAATCAGCGCCTCCACCGTATCTTGTACTTCCGCTTCACTGAGGTTGAGTACCGGTTCACGATTGCTCTTTTGATTGCATGCCGTCGTCAGGCTATTCAGCGTCAGTGGGTAATGGTCAGGGGTCGTGACTTCTTTTTCAATCAAACAGCCAATTACGCGGGCTTCGAGTGGGGAGAGTTGAATATTCATCGTGCTGTCCTTCTGCTGGCGGGCGAACCCGCAGTCGGTATTTAGTGCTCGGTTAACAGGGGTAACCGAACCAACTTGCCATCCTCGTCAATCATGACAATTTTGGCGCGGTTTAATTCAATTTCGGTCAACTCAAGCTCATGACGCTCTTGCACATAAGCTTCACGCAACTTTACTGCAGTCGCGTCAGGCTCAGTTTGCACCGGCGGCTGGGGAACCAAAATCTCAGAAATACGCATGGTTGCTCATCATGTCTTCATGAATGGCGCACATGATATAGCGCATTTTTTCTTATGTACAATCGACTAGCGCACTGAGTGGCGATAAATTGGCCAAGTTAAGCCGCATATTGATCTTAAGTCTGTTATGAAAAGAATTGTTGTGTTTTAATCTTCGCAGTTGCATTAAAAGTAGGAAAAGGAACCTATGAACAGCGTATTTGAAATTGTGAGCTTGGCTCGTCGCAAAAATAAACTTCAACGCGAACTCGATGATAACGAGAAAAAAGTTCGTGATAACCGTAAGCGTGTTGAACTGTTGGTTAACCTGTTGGACTACATCAAGCCAAACATGAGCCACGAAGAGATTCTTGGCATCATCAAAAACATGAAGTCTGACTATGAAGATCGTGTCGATGACCACATCATCAAGAGCGCGGAAATTTCTAAAGAGCGCCGTGACATCAGCCGCCGTATCAAAGATTTGACTGAGCACGATAAGCAGATGACTCAAGGCAAGAAAGCCTAATGATTTAAGACCCACCGCAAGGTGGGTTTTCTTTTTTGATTCGATCTATCCCGAAACTAACCTCTCTATCAATCGATGAATGCGAAAACTGAACGTGATCGACATTAAACGTTTGCGTAATCGCTAACCTTCTCCGAACAAAATTACGAGCCTTTCATCACATATTTTCCATTGCTATAGTGGTGGTAGTGAATCAACTGGATGCCCCAGCAAGCGCAACATTGACTAAAATAGCGATACAGCGGCATCTTTTCTTGAGGGTTTGAGCCTGTATATTCAGCCTTAAACTTACCAAGATAACCATTCGAGGCATGGAGCTTCCTCACTACTCTCACGATGAGAGGATTGGTACGACACTGACACTGTCCACACTTTATAGAGGGTCAAATAATGGAAATGAGTATGGTTGAAATTTTGGGGTACGCGGCATCAATTATGGTGGCGGTATCGTTAACCATGAAGGACATCGTAAGACTGCGTGTACTAAATTTTATTGGTTGTGCACTGTTTACCGCATACGGTCTGATGATTGATGCTTGGCCTGTAGTGGTCACCAACGGTTTTATTGCCTGCGTCAACGTCTACTTCTTGGTGAAAATGCAGCAGGAAAAAAAGCCTGACGCGTCTTCGAGCGCGGCTTAATTCCCCCAGACGAAAAAATAATGCCCGGTTTACCCGGGCATTATTTTTGTCAAGAAGGCGACTTCTACTCTTCTTCGTTATGCAGCTCAGCCCATGCTTGGGCGCATTTCACCGCACGTTTCCAACCTTTGTAGCGACGTTGACGTTTCTCTTCATCATGGTGTGGTGCAAAGCTACGATCGATTTCCGCTTTGCCTTGCAGCTCTTCCAAACCATCCCAGAAACCAACAGCCAGACCGGCCAGATACGCGGCACCTAATGCGGTCACTTCCGTGACTTTCGGACGATGCACTTCGGTATCAAGCACATCGGCTTGGAACTGCATGAGGAAGTTATTCGCCACCGCACCACCATCGACGCGCAGCGCAGAAAGCTTGATGCCGGAATCCGCTTGCATCGCATCCAACACATCACGTGTTTGGTAAGCGATACTTTCCAGCGTTGCGCGAATAATGTGGTTAGAGTTCACACCACGAGTTAAGCCGACAATCGTGCCACGCGCATACGCATCCCAATATGGAGCGCCTAAGCCAGTGAAGGCTGGCACTACATACACACCATTTGAGGTATCCACTTTGGTGGCGAAGTATTCTGAGTCGCGAGCATCGGAAATCAGTTTCAGTTCATCACGCAGCCATTGAATAGATGCACCGCCCATAAACACCGCACCTTCCAGTGCATAAGCGGGTTCACCGCGTGGGCCACACGCTAGCGTGGTCAGCAAACCGTTGTTCGAGGTCACTTTTTCTTGTCCCGTGTTCATCAACAAGAAGCAACCCGTGCCGTAGGTGTTTTTCGCTTGTCCCGCTTGCACACACATTTGGCCGTACAGCGCCGCTTGTTGGTCACCGGCAATACCGGCGATAGGAATACGTGTACCGCCTTTACCACCAATGTTGGTTTGGCCATACACTTCCGACGATTTTTTCACTTCCGGCATCATGGAAAGCGGAATATTGAATTCGGCGAGAATTTTTTCATCCCACTGTAACGTGTTGATGTTGAACAGCATGGTACGTGATGCGTTGGTATAGTCCGTCACATGCACACGACCTTGGGTCATTTTCCATACTAGCCAAGTATCAACGGTTCCGAACAATAGTTCACCTGCCTCGGCTTGTTCACGCGCCCCTTCTACGTTATCCAAAATCCATTTAATTTTGGTGCCTGAGAAGTAAGGGTCGAGCACCAAACCGGTGTTTTCACGAATATAACTTTCTAATCCACGTGCTTTTAGCTCTTCACAAATTGCCGCGGTACGGCGACATTGCCAAACAATCGCGTTGTAGACAGGCTTACCTGTTTCTTTATTCCACACCACTGTGGTTTCACGTTGGTTGGTGATCCCAATCGCCGCCACTTGATCACTGCGGATGCCCGCTTTCCCTAACGCTTCAACCAGAGTTGAACTTTGGGTTGCATAAATTTCTAGCGGATCGTGTTCTACCCACCCAGCTTCTGGGTAGATTTGAGTAAATTCACGCTGAGAAACGCTCACGATGTTCGCATCGTGATCCAATACCACAGCACGAGAACTGGTTGTGCCTTGATCGAGAGCGACGATGTATTTTTGCTCAGTCATGTTCTATTCCTTATAGTTTCACGTTCTTGCTTAAAAGGTTCTTTTCTGATTTTTTACGTGTTATACGTGGGCTTCTTTGGCGTCTTCTTCACTATCGCATTGATTAGGGATAGTACAACCTGTACCCGTTTTTGGCAGATAAACCGCGATAAACTTCGGATATGCCCACGCGCCAAAACATGCACCCAAAATCGGAGCCACAATCGGTACGATGAAATAAGGGATCTCTTTTGCGCCAGTCAGGGCATAATCCCATCCCGCGAAGTAGGCAAACAGTTTAGGGCCGAAATCACGCGCAGGGTTCATGGCAAAGCCCGTCAATGGGCCTAATGAGCCACCAATCACCGCAATCAAAATACCGATTAACAAGGGGTTCATCGCATTGCGATGCGCGCCATTGTTTTCATCACCCAACGCCAAAATCGCGAACATCAGTACCGCTGTAATGGTGAACTCAACGGCCATGGCTCCCATAAAAGAGAGAGAAGCATGCGGATAAGTTGAGAAGATCCCCGCAGTCGCTAAGGCTTCTTGGCTGCTACGTACAAAATTGTGGGCGATTTCGTAGTCGGTAAAAAGGTTGCTGTACAAGCTGTAGACCAGTGCCGCAGCACAAAACGCACCAGCCACTTGCGAAACGATGTAAGGTAATACTTTCGCTTTATCAAAACCGTGGAAAGCGGCCAGAGCGATAGTGACGGCAGGGTTAATGTGCGCGCCAGAAACCCCAGCCGTACAATAAATGGCAATCGATACGCCAAAACCCCAGACAATGCTGATTTCCCACTGTCCGAATTGAGCACCTGCTAAAACGAGTGCGGCCACGCAGCCGACGCCGAAGAAAATCAGTAATCCTGTACCGATAAACTCGGCGATACACTGCCCGAGCAGAGTATGTTGCTTTGTTTGGTTCATAGTTCAGAGTCCTTTTTGTTATCTTGCTACCAGAGCCGTATCGAACAGCCATCCACACCCGTTATACTTAGAAAGTCAGCATAAATATCTGCAGTCTCACTATTTTTCGGTTTATATTGTGGTCGCCGCCTACACCCGTCGGCTCTAATCGCATCATGAAATAGCCGTTATTGGATGAACAATCTCACTGTTCGCGGTGAATCTGGCACAAAAATATCACCTCGAAAACAAACGACCGCAATTAATGAGTGTTCGAGCACAATTATGTTATTAACAAATTCGTTTTTTGTTAAACAACGCATCTTTTTTCTCTCTCTTCTCCGGTGTCTGAAAATGGCTAATCTTTTGGTTTAGCAATCACTAAATCATGAGTGCAAGCCAGATTCAACGCACGATCGCGCTAAAAAATCGACAGATATTCCCTTATTAAGTCACGAACATATTCACTCAAACGAACATTAAATGTGTCATATATGTTACAAACAGTGTTAATCATCAATAAGTGAATCGCATAAAATTACGCCACTGAAAGGTTCCATCCACTTCTATCCGCCATTTAATGCTCGTTCGCGCTTTTGTGAGCAAAACAACGAACATGAAATGAAAATAATGGCACACTAACCGTATGTGTTTTGATTGCATAAGGTTGAGCTCATGACGGCTTATCAAAGAATGGAAACCGACGTGGTCATCATTGGCGGCGGCGCAACAGGAACTGGAATCTTGCGCGACTGCGCATTGCGCGGATTGCGCTGTATTCTGGTTGAAAAAGATGACATTGCCGCGGGCACCACAGGTCGCAATCATGGTTTGCTGCACTCCGGCGCTCGTTACGCGGTCACTGACTCTGAATCAGCACGCGAGTGTATCCAAGAGAACAAAATTCTGAAATCCATCGCGCGCCACTGCGTTGAAGCCACCGATGGTTTGTTTATCACTCTGCCAGAAGATGATTTAGGCTTTCAGGAGTCGTTTATTCACGCCTGCAGTGATGCAGGGATTGAAACGCAGCGCTTAACACCTAAAGAAGCCTTGTTACTTGAGCCGAATGTCAACCCTGCTTTGATTGGCGCGGTGAAAGTGCCTGACGGTACGCTCGACCCTTTTCGCCTGTGTGCGGCCAATGTGCTGGATGCCAAAGAACATGGCGCGCGAATGTTTAACCGCACTATTGTGACCCAGTTGATCCGTGAGGGAGATACCGTGCTTGGCGTGCGTTGCCAGCATTTAGGCAGTGGCGCTAAGTTTGATATTTTCGCCCAGCAAGTGATTAATGCGGCAGGTATTTGGGGACAAAACATCTGCGAATACGCGGACCTCAATATCAAGATGTTCCCAGCCAAAGGCTCGCTGCTGATCTTGGATTACCGCATTAATAATCTGGTGATTAACCGCTGCCGTAAGCCATCGGATGCGGACATTTTGGTTCCCGGCGATACCATTTCGCTGATTGGCACCACTTCCGAACACATTGATTATGACCAGATCGATAATCTGCATGTCACTGAACGAGAAGTGGATATTTTGCTCGCCGAGGGCGCCAAACTTGCCCCGATCATGGCCAACACTCGTGTATTGCGCGCGTATGCGGGCGTTCGTCCACTGGTCGCGGTGGATGATGATGGCAGTGGCCGCAATATCAGTCGTGGCATTGTTTTGCTGGATCACGAGCAGCGTGACGGCTTGAAAGGCTTCACCACCATTACCGGTGGCAAACTGATGACTTATCGTTTGATGGCCGAGTGGGCCACCGATCTGGTCGCCAAAAAACTTGGCAATACCCAAAGTTGCCAAACGCACCTGCGCCCTTTACCAGGATCTCAGCAAGCGCCAAAAGCACTCAAAAAAACTGCCAGTATCGCCAAACCGGTTTATGAATCCGCCATTTATCGCCACGGTGAGCGTGCTGCGAGCTTTTTAGCCAACGATGCGAAAAGCCAAGCGGTGATCTGCGAGTGCGAAATGGTCACCGCCGGTGAAATCGAATACGCCATCAAGCAGTTGGATGTGAATAATTTGGTCGACCTACGACGCCGTACTCGTTTGGGTATGGGGCCTTGTCAGGGTGAGCTGTGTAGCTATCGCGCAGCCAGTCTGTTTAGTGAATACGGGCAAGTTTCGGGTTGCCAATCGAGCCACTTATTGGTCGATTTTCTGGAAGAGCGCTGGAAAGGCATCAAACCGATTTTCTGGGGCGATGCGCTACGCGAAGCAGAATTTAGCTACTGGATTTACGAAGGCTTGCTCGGTGCAAGCGATTTACCTTCCTTCGACTCAGCCACGGAGAAACAACAATGATGCATTATGATGTGGCCGTCATCGGTGGCGGAATTGCCGGATACAGCGCCGCCCTGCGCGCACTGCAAGCCGGAAAAAAAGTGGTGTTAATCAACCAAGGGCAAAGTGCGCTGCATTTTTCTTCCGGCTCGATTGATGTGCTTGGCCGTTTGCCGGATGGCAGCGTAGTGAATCAGCCGTTTGACGCACTTTCAGCTTTACAACGGCAAGCACCAGAGCACCCTTACAGCAAAGTCGGACGCAAAAACAGCGAAAAAGGTTTGATGTGGTTCAAACGTACTTTAGACAGTGCACACGTCCCTTTGCACCACGAACCCGATGGGGCCAACCACTGGCGTATTACCCCACTTGGCACTCTAAAAAATACTTGGCTGTCGCAGCCTTTTGTTTACCCTTATCGCGGCAATGCCGACTTTTCACGCATTATGATTGTTGCGATTGACGGCTATCGCGATTTTCAACCTGCGATGCTGCGCGATAACCTCGCTCAGCGCCCTGAGCTTGCTAACACGCCGATGCTCACAGTGAATGTTTCTATCCCCGGCTTTGAAGGGTTCAGACGTAATCCTAACGAGCTGCGCTCGATTGATATTGCCCGTTTGCTGCGCCAAGAATCGGCGTGGAATTCATTGTGCGATCAGCTGATGCGCGTTGCGCGTCCTGATGATCTGGTGATCATGCCTGCCATCATGGGCAACGGTGATGGTTTGCATTTGATGAGCAAACTCCAACAGGTAACCCAACTGCGCTTTCATGAAGTGCCGACTATGCCCCCATCACTGCTCGGGATCCGCATTGAAGAAGCGCTGCATCGTAGTTTCATCCAAGGTGGCGGCGTGCAACTCAAGGGAGACAAAGTGATTGGTGGCGATTTTGCAGGCTCTCGCCTCACTGCTATTCATACTCAAAATCTGCGCGATTTCCCAATCAGTGCTGAGCACTATGTGATGGCGACCGGCAGTTACTTCAGCCAAGGATTACAAGCCTCACAACATGCGATTCAAGAGCCGACCTTTGCGCTGGACGTCCAGCAAAACCCTGACCGCGCTCAGTGGCGACATGCCCAATTTATCGCCGCACAATCACACCCGTTTATGACTTTCGGCGTCACTACCGATGCCAATTTGCATCCGTCACGCCAAGGAAAAACCATTGACAATCTATGGTGTTGCGGCGCAATGCTCAGTGGGTACGACCCCGTGTTTGAAGGCTGTGGCGGAGGCGTAGCGATTGCGACCGCTTATCATGCCGTAGAACAGATCCTTGCGACTTATGCGCAACCCAAACAACCGGAGGTGCTGCTATGAACCATGCCTTTATTCACTCTGCACCGCAAAATACCACCTTTGATCAATGCATCAAATGCACGGTGTGCACTGTGTATTGCCCCGTTGCCAAAGCCAACCCAAACTATCCCGGCCCCAAACAGTGTGGCCCAGATGGTGAGCGTTTACGGATCAAAAGTGCCGAATATTATGATGACGCGCTCAAGCTGTGCACCAACTGTAAACGCTGTGAAACCGCCTGCCCTTCAGGCGTTAAAATTGGCGATATGATCGCCGTGGCGCGTGGCAAATACGGCAAAAAACCGCTTAACCCTAAATTGGTGCGCGACTTTGTGCTCAGCCACACCGACTTATTTGGCTCGATCGCCACACCGTTTGCGCCACTCGTCAACGCCGCAACCTCGTTGCCATTGGTGAAAAAGCTGATGCACAAAACCATTGGCGTGCATGACCATAAAACCTTGCCCAAATATTCGCACGGCACCTTCCGCCGCTGGTTTAAACAGAACTGTACCAGCCAGCCGCTCTACCAAAGACAAGTAGCTTATTTCCATGGTTGCTACGTTAACTATAACCATCCGCAACTGGGCAAAGACTTTGTGCGAGTGATGAACGCGATGAACATTGGTGTGCGTTTGCTTGATAGCGAAAAATGTTGCGGTGTGCCCCTGATCGCCAACGGTTTTCACAACAAAGCGCGTAAAAACGCGCTGCACAACGTCAAACACCTTACGGCTATGGTCAATGATTACCATGCGCCGGTGCTTTCCACCTCTTCCACCTGCTCGTTTACCTTGCAGCAAGAATACCCGCATGTGTTAGGGGTAGATAACAGCCAAGTGGTAAATCAAATTCATTATGTGACGCGTTTTCTGCTCAAAGAGTTTATGAGCGGTAACGCGCCGAAGATGAAACCCGTCCACAAAAAAGTGGTGTATCACACCCCTTGCCATTTAGAGCGCAGTGGTAATGTGATGTTTACGATTGAGCTACTGAAAATGATCCCCGGCTTAGAGCTGGTGGTGCTCGACAGTGAGTGTTGTGGCCTAGCCGGAACCTATGGTTTTAAAGAAGAGAACTACGAGGTATCGAAGAAAATTGGTTCGCATCTGTTTGATGCGATTCAAACCTCTGATGCCGATTATGCGGTGACCGATTGTGAAACCTGTAAGTGGCAAATCGAAGAAAACGCGCACTTGGAAACCATTCATCCAGTAAGTTTACTGGCGATGGCGCTAATCGATGAGCCTCGTGCTTGAGCGTGAATAGCCACTTCCTACTTGAAGCCAAAAGCTGGACGGAAATATTAAACAATCACCACTGCTGAAAGCCGTGGTTTAGGGAGGGCAGTAAATAGGGCAAGTAAAACTTGCCCTATTCTTATTCCAACATTCAGAAAATCATTCTGATTGATGACGCTTGCAGTGCTCAATAGCCTTGCTCAACAGATCTAACGCAGTGTGATCACAAGCAGGCAATTGCGCATCGCTTTTACCCAGAGGCGTTACCCGCTCACCCCAGCGAATATGACCCGCTCCCCACGTTAGCCCTGCTCCAAAAGCAGCGACCAACAGATCATCATGAGGTTTGATTTTGCCTTGCTCTAACGCTTCGCACAGGGCAATCGGCACCGTAGCCGCAGAGGTATTACCGTAGCGATGAATATTGACAAAGGCTTTGTCTTGCGCGATGCCCGCCAAATCACACAGGGTTTGAATAATGCGGATATTGGCTTGATGCGGGATCACCACATCGATTTCTTCGGTCGATAAACCGCTACGCGCCAGCACTTGCTGCGCCGCAGCACCCATGCCACGCACCGCACGTTTAAAGATCTCTTTACCCACGAAATCAAATGCCCAGTAACCATTGTCTGCATCAAAACGATCCATCGCGGTTCCAAACTTAGGTACCGCTAAAATATCTCGTCCTTGGGCATCACAGCCAATTTGCGCATCTTGCAAGCCCACTTTCTGTTCGGTCTTGCTCAATACCACAGCACCTGCGCCATCTCCAAACAGCACGGCGGTGTCACGCTTCGTCCAGTCCAGATAGAAAGAGAGGCGCTCAGCACCAATCACCAAAGCATGGCGATAATGGCTCGCTTGCATCAAGCGTGTCGCGGTTTCTAAACCATAGAGGAAACCAGTACAGGCGGCGTTGAGATCAAAGGCGGCAGCAGAAGGAATGCCTAAATTTTGCTGCACTTTTGAAGCAATATTGGGAATTAACGAATCCGGTGAACAGGTTGCCACAATAATCAGGTCTATCTCTTCAACGCTTACGCCCGCACAGGCAATAGCATGCTGAGCGGCAACGGTGGCGAGATCGGAAGTATTCACATGGCTGATCCGACGCTGTTCAATCCCAGTACGTGATTGAATCCACTCATCGGAAGTATCAAGAAAGGTGCTCAAATCGTGATTGGAGAGCGTCGCAGGTGGCAGACATTTACCCCACCCAGTAATTTCGGCATAACATTGAGTCATAAAAATTCCGTCTATGCTGCTTATTGTAATTTGGCGGAGCGTCCCAAGATATTGATCAACGCCCGTGGCCATTGTCGGCAATGGGCAGAAGTATACGCCGATTTTCGAACCATGGTTAACCATTGAGCTTAAACTGGTAACGAAAGCGCAAAATAAAGAGAGGAAGTCATGTCAACATTCAATACCCGCTGCCCATCTTGCCACAGCCTTAACCGTGTGCCAGAAGAGCGGATTACCGAAAGCCCAAATTGTGGCAAATGCCAAAGTGCGCTACTCGATGGCGCACCAATTGAAGGTACCGAAGCCAATTTTTCCGCGCTGCTGCAAAGCGACAAACCTGTCGTCGTCGATTTTTGGGCACCATGGTGTAACCCTTGTGTCGGCTTCGCACCGATTTTTAGTGATGTTGCCGCCGAGCGTAAAGGCCAGATCCGCTGCGTGAAAATTGATACTGAAGCGCAGCAAAATCTTGCTGCACATTTTCAAATTCGCAGTATTCCCACCATTATGGTGTTCAAAAATGGCCAACGCATCGACATGATCAATGGTGCACTGCCAAAATCTCAATTTGACCAATGGTTAAACCAAGCGCTGACTAAATAATCGCATCTGGCGATCGACAATTAAGTTGGCATTTTCGATAAAATTATGCCAACTTAACTGGCACTTTCCCCGCCCTTCTCCTCAACAAGCAAAGTTTATCGTCAAGAACGTTTTTTTTCGTTTTACTCTGCGCATTATTCGTCCCATATTCGCGCCAACTGTTCCTTCTGCTGTTCCCGAGGCCTGCTGTGGAAATCCATTCTTCTGCACCAAACCGCATTGCGGTGCCTGTTATTGCGTTAACTCTGTATGCGATTGCCGCAGGCTACTTAATGAGTCTAGTGCCTTTAATGCTGCCGCATTACCAACTCGAATCTGATTTGGCCAGTTGGCTGGCAAGCGTTTTTTATGGTGGATTATTAGCGGGCGCGCTGGTTGCAGAGCCTTTCGTTAATCGTTTAGGCCACCGTAAAGCCTTTGTATGGTGCTTGAGCTTACTGCAACTGTCGATTGTGGTTATGCCGCTATTGCCCTACGCCAGTGTTTGGCTTTTGGCGCGCTTGGTCGCAGGTATCGCCGTGGCCGGTATTTTTGTGGTGGTGGAATCTTGGTTACTGCATGGCGATGAACAAGGTCGCGCTAAGCGTCTTGGCATTTACATGGTGTCACTCTATGGCGGTACTGCACTCGGACAAATGGCAATTGGCCAACTGGGGGTGGCAGGTGCCGTGCCTTTTATTGCGATCACCACACTACTTTTGATTGCTTCCATGGTGCTGATGTACGTAGATTCGGATCAGCCTTCCACGCAGCAAGCCAGCTCACTTTCGTTGCGTCAGATTTTCAAGCTCAGTAAAGCGGCGATGATCGGCTGCCTCGTTTCGGGCCTGACATTAGGAGCAATTTACGGTTTGATGCCGGTGGAACTTGCCAACCGTGGCATTAGCCATACTGATCTGGGTAACTTAATGGCGCTGGTGATTTTAGGCGGAATGGCGGTGCAACCTCTGGTGCCTTGGCTGTCAAAATTTTTAGGTCGCACTCTGCAGATGGCGCTGTTCTGCTTACTTGGCACAGCAGCCATCACGCTGACCGTGTTCGATGATTCGCTGCTCGTACTGGGCGTTAGCCTGTTTATTTTAGGCATGGCGACCTTCGCCCTCTACCCAATCGCGATTAATTTAGGCTGCGACAAATTGGATGCGAGCTACATTGTTTCTGCAACCCAAGTGATGCTGCTCAGCTACAGCGTAGGCTCGGTGGTGGGTCCGGTATTGGCCGATTGGTTTATGCAAGATCGCCACGGCTTGATGGCTTACTTGTTTGCCATCCTACTCGCGACTTGTTTGTATATGCTGATCAAAAGCGTCAAAACCAAACGCCAATGGGTGGCGGGCGAGTAACCTTCTTTTAGAGCAAGTTTCTATCACTCAGCGTGAGGGAGAGAAACTTGCTTTTCCGACCCAAGCTTAATCTAAGCTTCATATTTGCCCCATACAGTCATCATAAACCGAATCATTGATGTCACTGTGAAACCACTCAAACGCTACCAATACGAACGCTACGCCGTTTTGTGCAACCTCTCTTATCCGCGCATTTTTAAGCAGACTCGTTACGGGTTTGATCCTAACGGACAGCGTGTGATCACCAATCAGTTTGGCAAAATCATGATCCGAGTATTGTGGAGCCGAGCGAGCGATGAAGTAGTCGTTGTGATTAAAGGCTCACACAGCCTCACCGACTGGCTACTCAACTTCGCCCTCTGGACACGTAGCTGCCGCCATTTAGGTCTGCAATACCGCATTCATGCTGGTTTTTATCACTTACTGCATCAAGAGAGCCAACCGAGCCGCAACCAAGATACGCTTGGCATGACGGTGATTGAAAAACTGGAACAGACCCTACTGCCGCTGATTGAACAAGGCAAACGCATTGCAATCACTGGGCACTCTTCCGGCGGCGCGATTGGCTGCGTGTTTGCGGACTATTTTGAACGAAAATATCCACGCACGATCAAGCGGGTCGTCACTTTTGGTCAACCTGCGATCGGGGATTGGCGCTTTCCGAAATACTATGGGCTGACTCATAAAACCTATCGCATCTGCTGCGATCTGGACATCGTAACCTTCATGCCGCCCGTGCCATTTCTGTACTGGCATGCCGGAAAATTACTCTGGCTGTATAACGGCAGAATTTACGAAAACACACCGACATGGGAGCGTTTAGGACGTTCGATCATCAGTTGGTTAATTCGACCGTTTTCTTATCACTTGATGAGTAAATACATCCGCAATAAAGATTTTTTTGATGAACGCTAATCCATTCCGAAATTACGTTTTACATCTGCTTCATACCCGTCCATTATGCTTAATGCGATGTTTCTCGATCACCATATCCGAGATGCCGCGCACAACCTTATGACTTGCCGCCTCCGCTTTTGATACAGCATTAACCACACCATTAAGTACTGAATCATCCGCCATCCAGTCTTTGGTAACCAGTGCCATGGCTTGCTGCATATATTGATGTACATCTCGATGAAATGGCTCAGTTTCACGATACGATGGAAGATGACTAAATGAGTGGAAACCTTGCCCTTCGTAATACCATTTTCCAAATCGGCAGTTATGATGATTCACACCCACAGCATGTGCTTCATGCCCATCACCGTGGTTTTCTAAACCTATGTAGCCATTTTGCATATAGATAATGTGATCCAACTTAACCAAAGAGGCAAAAGAGACATCCTTAGCTTCACTCACTAATGAAATTGATTTTTGCGATGCATTGGTCACTTGCTCAAAACTGATAGAAAAATTATTTATCGTATCACTCGCCATTTGAGTGTATTTTTCCGCATCCATCGTTTGACGAACCATTTCAGAAATTTGGTTCGTCAGCGAAGAGATCACTCCACTGATCTCAACAGTTGAGGTTCTCGTCCTATCCGCGAGTAACCTAACCTCATCCGCAACCACCGCAAATCCTCGTCCCAGATCGCCTGCCCGAGCAGCTTCTATAGCCGCATTCAAAGCCAGTAAATTGGTCTGCTCAGCAATATCCGTAATCATACTCACGGTTTCTGAAATTCTTACGCTGTCTTGCCCTAGCTTTTGAGCTCTTTCACCCATTAGCTTCATGCGTGAATTCATATTGTTAAGCTCATTACTTAGATCTTTGACCAACGATCGGCTCTCTTCTGCGCCATCACGACTTTCCGTTGCGATTACTATGACATCGTCCATTTTGTTCGATAACGCAACCATCTCTTCTTGGTTGTTTTTTAATTTTATCAATAGATTAGAAGTATTTGTTTTATGTAGTTCGCTGCGCAATCGATCTTGCCTAGAAAAAACATAAGCATCTTGCATGGATTGAACCGCTTTATTGATGTTTTTCATCGTGTGTGAAAATTCACCCGGTAAGCCATCATGAAACCCTTTACGATGAAACTGATGTTGCGCGGTTTTTTCAAAAGTATTGGAGAGTTCCTTAAAGTTAGTTTCCACAATGTCTAACAAATCATTGAGTTCCCACGCCACATGCCCTACTTCACCCAATCCTTTGGTATTTGTGATACGAACATGGATATTACCGTTTTTAGCTTCAGCCAAAACCTCTCGAATTCGCTCTAACACGGCTAATGGCTTTTGGTGATCATAAAGGGCATAAAAAGTAAACAAAACACTGGCAGCAGGTATGACTAAATTAGAGAGATGAAAGCCATACAAAAATATATTTGTCGCTGATAGGACAATATTAATCAGGACAAAAATCATACACATCAGAATAAATTTCTGCCTTAAAAATAGAAACTTCTTACTTACCTGACTGGTACGCATGCGAACTCTCCTAATTCTGGTATTGCTTATACAATGCCAGCACAAACTCTTCGTAAGACTGTTGATGTTGTTGAGAGATCATCTCCACTAAGCCGTTCCATGATTTCTCTGGCGCCTCATTTTTATTCATGCGCAGCTCATTACTCATCATATCGCTGTATAGCTGGGAGATAACCTTAATCGCTTGCTTTTCCGGTGCTCGACGTACGGAGTAATACCCAACAATTTTTCCATTCATGATGTCTGGTGTGATATTCGCAAACACCCAATAGTAGTTTTTATCCGCAGTATAGTTTTTAACAAACCCAAAGAACTCATCACCGGACTTCAGTGTTTTCCATAGACCATAAAAAACACCTCTGGGCATAGAGGGGTGTCGAATAATGTTGTGATTTTGGTTGAGTAGCTGTTGTTCAGAATAATTAGACACACGCATAAATGTTCGATTTGCGTAAGTAATCTTTCCTTGAACATCTGTTTTACTGATAATAAGTTCATCACGCGAAAAGGTGATTTCTTTTTCTTGGGGAGATGACATTTTTGCCTCAACAATAATAGCCAACTCAAATAACTATATGTGTTAAGTAGCATCTAGCAAGGCAGATTCCCGCAATTATTTCAAAATTCTAGAGATCAATTATAGATTAGAAAAAACTAAAAACGATCCAAACCAAGTTATCAATCGCTCAAAGCAAAATGGAATAAAAACAAGAAGAAATTAGACATGAAGAAAGAGTATGGAGGCGCGTCCCGGAGTCGAACCGAGGTTCACGGATTTGCAATCCGCTGCATGGCCACTCTGCCAACGCGCCTTAATGGATGTGTCTTGAGGATGATGGTGCCCCGGGCCGGACTTGAACCGGCACGACTCGAAAGTCGAGGGATTTTAAATCCCTTGTGTCTACCGATTTCACCACCAGGGCAACGCATACTGCGATGGAAGACACCATCTGTTCTAACGAGCTTTGCCGTGAGAACGAGGCGTACTTTAACGGATTGAGATTTCTGGTCAATAAGAAATTTTCATTAATTTAATCAAGTGATTAAAAAGCGATCCACAAAGTACAAATGACACGCACAACGCCTAAAAACCACGCAACCTTAAATGTTAATATGATTCAAACGCTAACGCTTTTTTCTCGATTTGGCGGAAGAGCAAGGTCAGAATGCCATTCACCGCAAGGTAAAATGCTCCGGCAACCCCAAAGACCGTCAGCGTATCGTAGGTTTGAGCGTTGATGCGTTGCGCATAGCCCATCAAATCCATAATGGTGATCGTACTAGCCAACGAAGTGCCTTTAAACACCAAAATCACTTCGTTGGAATAGGCTGGCACCGCACGGCGCAAAGCATAAGGTAGCAACACTCGTAGCGTTGCAATCTTATTCATGCCCAATGCGCGGCACGCTTGCCACTGCCCACTAGGAATGGCGTTAAATGCGCCTTTAAACAGTTGCGTGCTGTACGCTGCCGTGTTGAGCGCCAAAGCAAACATAGCGCAAAACCATGGTTGGCTGAGCCATACCCAAAGTACACTTTCGCGGATCCATTCAAACTGCCCAGGGCCGTAATACACCAAGAAAATTTGCACCAACAGCGGAGTGCCAGTGAACAAGGTGATCACCGCACGGCTAAACCAATGCACAACGGGCGTGCGCATGACTAAGCTCACGGTCATCAAGAGCGACAATATGCAACCCACCAGCAGCGAAGCCGCCGTCAGTTGCAAACTGGTGCCTAGGCCTTCAAGCAATTGCCATAGATGTTGCTCCTTCATGCGTTGGCTCCTTGGCTATGGCTCATACCCTGTACGGCAAATTTGTGATCAATGACTTTCACGGCGCGTTGTGTGATCAATGTGATGACCAGATACACCGCGGCTGCCGTAGCATACCAAGTAAAAGCTTCATGAGTTGCGGCAGAAGTGAGTTGCGCTTGCTTGAGCAGATCCGTCACCCCAATCAAAGAAACTAACGCGGTATCTTTAAGTAACACTAGCCATTGGTTCATTAAACCCGGCAACGCGTGGCGTACCGCCTGCGGCAGCACAATCCGGAAGAACGCATGAGCCGGCGGAATACCTAATGCGCTAGCCGCTTCACGCTGCCCTCTGCCCACGGCTTTGAGTGCGCCACGCAACGTCTGCGCAGCGTACGAAGCAAAAATCAGCGAGAGCGCAATCACACCAGAGATAAACGGGCTGATCTCAATGAATTCACCAGTAAGCAAAAACAGCACTTGGGTCGAGCCAAAATAGATAAACAGCACCACTAATAGCTCAGGCAAACCGCGGATCACGGTGACCAACAAGGTGGTTGGCCATTTGATCAGCTTGAGTTTTGCCATTTCACCGCCAGCAAAGACCAGTGCCAACAGTAAACCGACCAGCAAGCTGGCAAACGCAATTTGCAGCGTCATCCAGCTTGCTTGTACCAGTGATAAAGAGTAGCCCGTTAACACCATCTTAGTTTCCGAAGTACTTATTAAAGATCGCGGCATATTCGCCATTTTCTTTCACGGCTTCCAACGCGGCGTTGAGCTGATCGACTAGCGCTTGGTTATCTTTATTCACGGCAATGCCAAAGCCATTACCGAAGTACTGCGCATTCGTGACACGCTCACCAACGTAAGCAAGGTTGTTATCACCCTTAAACCATTCTGCAACAACGGCCGTGTCACCGAATACCGAATCAATACGGCCATTTTTCATATCGATGAACGCATCTTGGTAGCTTGAGTAAGGCACCGCAACCACGTCCGGCAGTTGCTCAAGTAGGAAACTTTGATGCGTCGAGCCATTTTGCACACCAACACGTTTGCCTTTCAGTGCCGCTTGATCTGCCACTTTGCCCGCCAGAGAAACAAAGGCGGCTGAGTTGTCGTAGTACGGATTGGAGAAATTCACCTGCTCTAAACGCGCTTCGGTGATGTCCATTGCCGAAATGGCAGCATCATAACGTTTGAATTTCAGGGCTGGGATCAAGCTATCAAACGCTTGGTTGTGGAAGCTGCATTTCGCTTCAAGTTGCTTACACAGCGCATTGGCTAAATCCACATCAAAACCTTGGATCTGGTTGTTCTCATCCATGTATTCGAACGGCGCGTAAGTCGCTTCCATCACAAACTTGATCTCTTGTTGCGCAGCTGCGCTAGCAGAAACCAAACCAATCAAAGACGCAAGTAGGATCTTTTTCATTGCAATACTCCATGTGTTCTGCGAAATCTGGCACATCACTGGCCAGAATCTGTGGGCTAATATCAGTAACTTAATGTTTCAAATAATCGGCAAACTGCTGAGTTTGCGGATGAATAAAGGATTGATGCGTACCGTGTTCAATGATGCGCCCTTTTTCAAGGTAGAGCACATGGCTGGCAATTTTCTTGGCAAAGTCAACTTCATGAGTCACCACCACTTGCGTGATCCCAGTTCCACTTAACTCTTTGATAATTTTGACGACTTGATTAGTAATCTCAGGATCAAGTGCCGCCGTTGGCTCATCAAACAGCAGTACATCGGGTTTCATCATCAGTGCACGCGCAATCGCCACACGTTGCTGCTGACCACCCGAGAGCTGTAGCGGCCACGCGTCGGCTTTATCTGCCAGTTGCAATGTTTTCAGGATGTCCATCGCTTGCTGTTTAGCTTGCGTTTTCGCCACGCCTGCAACTTTCACAGGGGCTTCCACCAGATTTTCCAACACGGTCATATGTGGCCATAAATGGTATTGCTGAAACACCATACCCACTTTGCGACGTAGCGCTAAGCCTTGTTGCTCAGAAGGATGGGTTGAAAAATCAAAAGATTGGTTCGCGATATGCAGTTGGCCGTTATCGGCAGTTTCTAATAGGTTGAGCACGCGCAGCAAAGAACTTTTACCCGCACCACTAGGGCCAAGTAACACTAAGGTTTCGCCTTTCGCGCATTCAAAATGGATGTCGTGCAGCACCTGAGTGGCGCCATAAGACTTGTTAATTCCGTTAACTCGAATACTCATGCTGACATACTGCATTAATTATCATCTGGCATTCATACTACTACGAATGTATTTTTATGCAATAAAAATGTATAAAAACCAAGACAACTGAGTTTTTGTATAAAAAATCGTCATTAGAATAGCAAAAACGACTGGTTAAACCACACACAGATGCATAAAGCGTGATAAGCAAACAGGAAATACTCTCTAAGGAGCAATGGGACATAAATGGGGTATAGAATGAGGACTTGATTGAAAAACATCAGGCACAAAAAAACCAGCACGTGGCTGGCTTAAGCGTTAACTTCAGAAAAATGGAGGCGCGTCCCGGAGTCGAACCGAGGTTCACGGATTTGCAATCCGCTGCATGGCCACTCTGCCAACGCGCCTCTGAAGTCAAACAAGGTTATCGCCCTTGCTGCTTTCGCTGCGTACTTTACGGATTATGCGAGTCGAGTCAAATAAAAAAAGGCAATCGCGGTTCGTTTGCTGAGAATTACAACGATTTGTTTAACTAGCACGCAACATAGCACACCACGACATGGGTTTACCGCCCGTTACCACTTCTTCATTAAGCGTCCAACCAAACTTGGATGATAGCTCCAGCAGTGATCAAACATGCTCATCAACTGCGGATTACCGTATTTAGAGAGGCTAATGGCATGGAAACGATTTTTCCGAGCTTTCAGTGCTGCGACTTTTGCCAGCAGTTCTTCACTCTGTTTCGGTGCAATGAAATCCGACATGACCACTAAATCACCGTTGCGGTATTTATCGCTACTCATTAACTCGATGGATTTTAAAATCACTGGCTCAAAGTCTGTACCGCCGTGGAAGGTGTAGCTGAGAAAATCGCTCGCTTCACGTAACCCATCTTGGCGCGTTAATTCATAAGTAATGAATTCGGAGGAAAACAACATCACATAACAATCACGATCTTCTGCCAATGCAATTTGCATTAAGGCGTAAGCCATGGCTTTGGCACATTGTTCTGGAAAACCACTCATCGATCCAGAGGCATCAACACAAAGTACAAACGGCCCTTTTTCGATATCAACATGCTTATTGTCCGGCCGATGCGCCCTCACTTTACGTAGTGTGCGAGATTTGCCCTGCATTCGATAGTTCATCAACCGTTTATCGACCAAGTGCTTATAAAACACCACTTCCAATTCTGGGTAGGCCAAGAACATGGTTTCGTTAGGCAATAACTTATTCAGATCGTCACTTTCGTGAATACCAACAATATCATCGGTGGCTTCGTCCGAACGCTCCTCAACCATTTGCAGCTCTTCAGCGGGAGCTCGGTTGAGATCAGGATCATCCACCTGCCCTGCCATTCGGCCAAGTTGCTCAGCGATCTCCTGCATCCCTTTGTGTTTTTTGAGGAACTCTGCGTAACGCTTCATCACACTCAAATCACCACGGCTCAATTTTTCGGAGGCCATATCCCAAAGCCGGCCAACGATCGCTTCATCGCCCGCAGCGGTGACGTTGTCCATATTACGCATGGTTTCCATACGTTGATAAAGATCCGCAAACATGCGTTCTTTATTGGCGGTAAGTTCTAGTAGCTGAGCTTGGCGAATCGCATCGGACAGCGATTTATACCATTGATCGCAAAAGAAATGAGGAAACATTGGGTTATGGTGTAGCTGCTCTTTTTCGATCAAGCGGCGCGCTTCCAAATAAAATGCGGAATCCCACTCTAGCTTTTTAAGCACCTCTGGGACTTGCGTGAAGAAGGTTTCCTCATCCCAATGAATCACTTCTTGATAAAGCGCTAACTCACGTTGAAAACGCTCCGTTTCGCACACTTTGGTCATACGGCGGCGAACATTACTTCGCCACTTGAGAAGGTGGTTTTTCACCGAAGTGCCGACACCGCGGTTTTCTGCCATCATCATGACCTGTGAGCGTGCGATCAAATCATTGACCGCGGTATCAATCAACCCAGACTCCGCAATGCTTAACACCAGATTGAACGCGTCCGCACCTAGCATAGCAACCCCTAGGCAAAAAATTGATTGAGATTACGAATACGCATTACGCTGCGCTCACATTCCACTTGCGTTGATTCCAACTGCTGCTGCAACGAATGCAAAGTGGCCTCCATCGCGGTTGGTAGCTCAGGGTCAATAAAGCTGTGGGGTAAAGCATCATGAAATTTCAAACGGACTTTGCGTAGATGATGTTCGGCATGCGTTAATTGCGCCATAGCTTGGTTTGCTTTCGCCAACCAGTTTTGATAAAGCGTTTCTTCCAAGCCTTGCTCAGTGACCATCGACACCAGTACCGAACGGTTGGCGATGTCTTTAATCACGAGATTGTTGCTGGCATCAAGGTCAAAACGCAGGCGGCAAAGGTTGGTGTTTTGGTTTACGTAACCATAGGCTTCACCGTGGCCCTCTTTAATAACGCGTTCTAACTCACTTTTCGGTACGTAGATCCAGCGGCTATCGCCTTTTTCTCCTTCGGATACTGACATATTGCTTTGAAGCAGAACGAGTTTGATCAGATTTGCAGTGACGCCAACTTTGTAAATTTTAGCGTCTGATAAGTCATATTGGTGGTGAACTTGCTTTTTGATTAACCCATTGGAGGTTTCGAGTGAAAGCACCATCGCAAATTCTGACTCTAACTCTTCTTGGATCTGGTTTAACTCAAGGCGGCAAAGATCTAATTGTTGTTCAACTTCGGCTTGGTCAAAGGCGTAGCGCAGCGCAAACTCGCGGATCACCTCATACACTACTTCGTGAGACTCTGGGGTATTCCACAAACAGTTTTGTAAAAGCAGCAGATCCAGAGGATTGATCTCATCGCGGCCATTAAAAAAGGCACTGGCTTTCAAAAGTTTTGCGGCTTTTTTCCAACGTCGGTCAGAAACATACATTTCCAGATCCGAGCCGGCGCTGTCTTTTGAGCGTTCTTCAACCATATTTTTCAGCTGATACAACTTTTCAAACACATCATCGGTGAGTTCCAGCTTGTCGAGCTGTTTCTGCCATTGGTGGTACTCTGCATCAGTGATCGGCAGCCCTGCGGGTACTTGCGCTTCTTGCGCCGTTCCAACCGTAAGCATGGATTTGAAGTTTTGTTTGTTTTGAATTCGGTTAACGAAGATACGCACTAACATCCGATCGTAAAGTGCTTCAAGTCCGCTGTCTTCATCGGGTAATTCGTTAGAAGCGGTGACCAACAAGCGCATCGGTACACGTTCTATATCACTGCCGTTTTTAAATGTTTTTTCGTTCACAACGGTCAATAAGGTGTTGAGAATCGCAGGGCCAGCTTTCCAGATTTCATCCAAAAAAACCACTTGTGCGGTGGGCAAGTAACCTTTGGTTAAGCGCACGTAGCGACCATTATCTTTTAATTCTTGAATACTCAGTGGACCAAACACTTCTTCTGGTGTCGAGAAGCGAGTCATTAGATATTCAAAGTAACTACTGTTGTCGAAGGCTTGGATCAAACGTTTTGCGATCAAACTTTTGGCGATCCCGGGAGGGCCTAACAAGAACACGCTCTCACCCGCGAGTGCCGTTAATAAGCAGAGCTTAATGGTATTTTCTCGCTCATACACACCATCAGAGAGCGCTTTGGCCAGCTTATTGATTCGCTCTGAAAGCAGCGCTTTTTGCGCGTGAGAGCCAGTGGTCGGTTGCAGCATCTCTTCATTCCTCGGACAAGAAACCCAGCTGGGTCAAATAGAATTCATAAACAATCAGTTTATACATTTGTTGTGGTTTTGTTACAAAGTGTATTTTCGTTTTTGCTCACCCTTATAACAGATCTCATTTCCTTGAAACAACTGGTAATCATTGATTGCATATTTCATGGCTCAACTTCTCACCAACTCGCTCCAAGCCGCTCAAAAAGTGTAATTTATTCTTGGGGAAGCTGCTTAACGTGAGTTAAGGTAACCCTTTCATCACAACGCTTCGTTTTCAAGACATCCCATGAGCAAAATCATCCATCAATGGAAAAGTATCGCGCTGGTCGAGGAAGAGGTTTTGCTTCCTAATGGTCATTCTGTGACGCACACCACCATCGCTCACCCTGGTGCCGCTGTGATTTTACCGGTGACAGAGCAAGGTGACATTGTGCTCATTCGCCAGTTTCGCCCTTCTCTTAACAAGTGGTTAATCGAGCTACCCGCGGGCACCATAGAGCAAGACGAGCCGCCCTTAGCCTGCGCCCAACGCGAGCTGGAAGAAGAAACGGGTTTTAGCGCCACGCAATTTATTGAATTAGGTCAGGTGACGCCATTAGCCGGATTTTGTGATGAAATCCAACATCTGTTTGTCGCCAAAGGCCTGAGTAAAACGGCTCGCTATTCTTGCGATGAGGACGAAGTGATTGAAGTCCTGATTCTTACTGCGCAAGAATTGGAGTACAAAATTATTGCTGGCGATATTACCGATTCAAAAACCATTGCTTGTTTAAGTAAAGCCAAACTTTGCGGATATTTGTAGGAGAAAAGATGGACTTTCGTTCGGATACAGTAACCCAACCTACCGAAGCTATGCGTTTCGCCATGGCACAAGCTCCTGTCGGTGATGATGTGTATGGCGATGACCCGACAGTGAATGCTCTAGAATCTTGGGCGGCTGAGCGTCATGGCTTTGAAGCCGCGCTGTTTACCACTTCAGGCACTCAAGCCAACTTATTAGGCTTGCTTGCTCACTGTGAGCGAGGCGATGAATATCTGTGTGGTCAACAAGCCCATAACTATCGTTATGAAGCTGGCGGCGCCGCGGTGCTCGGCTCGATCCAACCTCAACCAATCGAAAACGAACCAGACGGCACTCTCGACTTTGCCAAACTGAAAGCGGCGATCAAACCGGATGATGCCCACTTTGCGCGTACCAAACTGCTCAGTTTAGAAAACACCATTAATGGTAAAGTGTTGCCTTTACGTTATTTGGCACAAGCGCGTGACTTCGTTAATCAACATGGTTTACAACTGCATCTCGATGGTGCTCGTGTTTACAATGCTGCCGTCGCACTGAATGTGGATGTGAAAGAAATTGCGCAATACTTTGATTCCATGACCGTGTGCCTCTCTAAAGGGTTAGCGGCACCTGTCGGCTCATTATTGTTGGGCTCTCACGAGTACATTGCCAAAGCAAGACGCTGGCGCAAAATGGTCGGTGGCGGCATGCGCCAAGCGGGTATTTTAGCCGCAGCGGGTAAATTGGCGCTGACCGAACAAGTGGCTCAGCTCAAAATCGATCATGACAATGCCTACTACTTGGCGCAGGAGCTCAACAACTTGCCCGGTTTCTCCGTTAACACGCAATGGGTTCAAACCAATATTGTATTTGCGAAGTTAGAAGCGGATATCGATATCACCTCGATCGCAGCCAGCTTGCTTCAAGAGGGGATCATCATTACACCTGGAAATCCGCTGCGCTTAGTTACTCATAAAGACATTACTCGCAGCGATATTGAAACTTTTCTGGTCAAGCTGAAAACCATGCTCGCTTGAGAAGCGAGCCTCTCTGCCGAGCGAATCGCTCATCTCCCAAGCTTTAACTCTTGAGCTTCCCCTTAGGGGAAGCTTTATACTGCGCGCCATCTACTGAATGTTGATTTGGAACCAACAATGTATCGTTCATTGACCTTTATTTTGCTCTCTTTACTGTCTAGCTATGCCTTCGCCGCGGGCGAGCCGATTCTTGGTCAGCAAAAAGCCCAAAGTTGTGTTTTTTGCCACGGCAGTGATGGCATCGCCACCCAATCAAGCTATCCTAATCTGCGTGGTCAAACCGCAGACTACCTGTTTCAGTCCATGAAATCCTATCAACAGGGCGAGCGAAGTGGCCCAATGGCAGACCTGATGAAAGCACAGTTGCAGCGTTTGAATGATCAAGATTTGCGCGACGTTGCCGCATTTTATGCATCAAAACCGTAAGTTTTCTCGGCAAATCCCGCTTTTATGCGAAATGGCGATGAAAAGTGCACGCAGATCTGGTAAAAACGAGGCGTTTCCGTGACCGCTAAACGTTAGGTTGACATGATTGAAAAAAAACAAGGGCGCCGTAGTGCACAAGACGCCCAAAAAACGCGTTATCACATCATCACCATTGCCGCAGAACTGTTCTGCGAGCTAGGCTATTCACGCGTATCACTACGCCATATCAGCGAAAAAGCGGGTGTCTCGCACAGCTTGATTCGCCACCATTTCGGCAGTAAAGAGAAGATTTGGCACAGCATTAGTGACGGTTTACACGCCTACATGATTCGCTATATGCAAACGGTATTGCAGGCGATCCCAGCAGAAACTCCAGTCAACGTTAAACTTTACTACTTCCTCATGCGCATGTTGGCTCACGGTTTGATCATCAAGCAGCCGATTCAGTTGATTGCCGACGCCGTACGCCAAGAAGATAAGTTGTTCGATTATTTCCTCGACACTTCCGGAGAGATTGAAAGCTTGGTTGAATCCTTGGCGGACGACTACAACCGGCAGCATCCTAAAACGCCGATCCACCTGTGGGAAATCAAATGGCAGCTGATTATGTACACTCACAGTGCCGCCAGTTTAACTCCTTTCATGCGCTCAACTTGGGCTCCTGAGATTGAAGATATGGCAGGTTGCCTCCTCAAACATTGGCAGCTTTTTAACTCGATCATGGCTGAGAAATTTCATGTTGCTCAGTCTTACATCATGCAGCCAACATCCGTTGATGCACTGGTGTATACCTTGAACTGTGATTGGCGTGATTTCTATAAAGAAAGCGAAGAGTGGGATTAGATAAAAAGAAAGCGCAATGCGGTTCCGATTTGTAATCGAAAAACAATATTGCGCTTTTTATTTTTGCCGTGTTTAACGCGCTTTTTTACCACGTTGCGCATGGATTTTAAGCTGTGCTTTCATCTTGCGCTTTTCTGCCGAACGCCCACTTGAGCGGCGAGGCGAATTTTCCTCTCGCACTTCTGGGCTTGGCTCAAAACCTTTTAACCACTCTTGTGGAAGACGCGTGTTCAGTAGACGTTCAATCGCTTCCAATTGTGGTGTTTCATCGTGTGACAGCAGAGAAACCGCCAAACCAGCCAAACCTGCGCGGCCAGTACGCCCAATGCGGTGTACATAATCTTCCGCTTTAAACGGCATATCATAGTTCACGACTTGCTCCAGTTGGGCAATGTCTAACCCACGAGCGGCCACATCGGTAGCAATCAACGCACGCACTTTACCCGCTTTGAAATCATCCAGAGCTTTCTGGCGCGCACCTTGGCTTTTATCACCGTTGATCGACACCGCTTTGATGCCATCTAGCTTTAACTCTTCGGCAAGTGCATCACTCCCCTGCCGAGTTTTGGTAAATACCAACACCTGCTGCCAATTTTTAGAGCCTATCAAATAAGCAAGCAGTTCACGCTTACGCTTTTTATCTACCGGATACACCATCTGCTGCACCGTTTCTGCAGTCGAGTTCGATGGTGTCACCTGTACTTCGGTCGGATCACGCATGATGCGATACGCTACAGCTTTGATTTTGCTATCAAACGTTGCAGAGAAAAACAATGTTTGGCGCAATGGTGATAAACGGCGCAGTACACGCTGAAGATCCGGCATAAAGCCCATGTCGAGCATGCGATCCGCTTCATCGAGTACCAAAACTTCAACTTTACCCAAAAACAGTGATTTGACATGAGCGTGATCGAGCAAGCGACCCGGTGTCGCAATCAAAATATCCACACCACCACGCAGATGGTTGAGCTGAACTTTCATACTCGTGCCACCATACACCGCAACGATCTTAAGGTCAGTCCCTTTTGCGTAGGCTTGCAGGCTATCCAAGACTTGCTGAGCCAGTTCACGCGTTGGCACTAAGACTAATGCACGAATTTCTTTACTGTTTTCCTCGCGCTGCCAAGGTTGATCGATAAAGCGTTGGATCAACGGCAGGCCAAAAGCGGCGGTTTTCCCAGTTCCGGTTTGCGCACCTGCCAATACATCTCGTCCTTGCAATACATGCGAAATAGCTTGCTGCTGGATAGGGGTGGGATTGACGATTCCCAGATCGCTCAACGTATTCAGCAAACGAGAATCTAATCCGAGTTGCGAAAAAGTGATGGGGGTTTCTGACATGTCGCGTACCTAATGAACTTTGGGGGCGCGGATTGTATCAAAGAGTGCGGCGTTTGGCTTTCTCTAAAACATCATGATAAAGCAGATTAAACTGCGCTTGTAAGGCGGCATAGTTTGCTTCAAGCGCCTCGGCACTATGAACCAGAGGTTGCATCCGTTCGCTACGCAAAGCCATCCGGCTCAGCGCATAACGAATGTTGTCAAACTCAGCATAGGACTCAAGCCATTGCCCTTGCCACATGGCGGTATTCACTCGCTCAAAACGCTCAGGCAACGTAACGGTGCTTTCCGCCGTAATGCCTTGCCGTGTTCGCGTTAAAAACTGCGTTAAAGGCTCGGAGTGCCAACTCGACCACGTATTCACTAAACAGTGATCCCAAAACAGATCCAAAGCAATCGGAGCAAAGCGTTGCTGTGAGTTAGGAAAGAGCAATTTTGATGCTTTCATCACTGGGTGGCTATCGGTATAAGCATCAACCCAGCGATGTAAACGGATACCTTGCACCACACTCTGTGGATACTGATTTGTCGGATCACCTTTGACAAAATCCCCTAGCAAATTGCCTAACAGGCTACTTTGACAGTGATGGGCGATATGCAGATGGGCAAGAAAATTCATGGACGTGTGATATTCGGCTCACACCGAACTGGGGATGATTATGCTGGTGTAACGTCTGATGACTCTTGAGCTTCGGTTTGGTAATGGCTCAAGGCAAAACCAATTTCCATCGCATCAAGCAGCTCTAAGCATTCATCATATTGACTGTGGTCACTCATGGTTGACCTCCTTCTTTAACTCTTCTCTTTATCCTTTTAACCATTCTTGATGAAGCTTTTATGACAAGCTCAATCAGAACGCGATTAAGATGTACCACAGCTTGCAGTAACTACCAAGATTTCTTTCTACGAAAAATTGGTCACACTAGAAGTGTAAAATTTAAATTACACTTTCGGGTTTAAATTTTTACAAACAGATTGACGCAAATAGATTACTTCTACAAAATAGCGAAAACCTAGCGTAAGACGACTACCATTTGCTCAACTTTCGCACAAAACACTACCCACAACATCCAGAATCGTATAAAAGAGTTTACACATGGCACAATCAAAGCTTTTAGGCAGTACTTTGATTATCGCGGGCACCACGATTGGTGCAGGAATGCTAGCGCTGCCTCTAGCTTCCGCTGGTATCGGTTTCTCCACTTCACTGATCATTATGCTGGGCTTGTGGATGCTAATGGCATTTACCGCACTGCTGATGGTGGAAATTCATCAATACGCAGAAAAAGAAGCCACATTACATACCCTCGCTAAGCAAATTTTAGGTGATAAAGGTAAATGGGTGGCGACCTTTGCTATGTTGTTCCTGTTTTACTCACTGTGTGCGGCCTACATCGCCGGTGGCGGTGCGCAATTTACTCAACGGATTAGCACCATTACTGGAGTGACCGTCGGAGGTTCGAGTGGTACGTTGCTGTTTACTTTGATTGTCGCGTTAGTCGTAACCATTGGCACAGGTACGGTGGATCGTGTCAACCGCGTTTTATTTGCTGGCAAAATGATCGCGATGGTGGCGGTGCTCTTTTTCCTCGCCCCTAACGTTTCACACTCTTACCTGTTGAGTATGCCGATTGAACAAGGTTTGATCGTGGCTGCCATTCCGGTAATTTTTACCTCTTTCGGTTTCCACGGCAGTATTCCAGCCATAGTCAATTATTTGGATGGCAACACACCAGCACTACGCAAAGCCATTTTAGTCGGCTCTGCCATTCCGCTGGTGATCTACATTTTCTGGCAACTGGTGACTCTCGGCGTAGTCAGCCAATCCGCCCTACTCGATAACATGGGCTTAACCGCGCTGATCGGGGTGCTATCAACCACGGTTCATCAATCGAACCTAAGCAACATCATTGGTGTATTTGCAGACTTAGCACTGCTCACCTCTTTCTTGGGGGTCAGCTTAGGCTTGTTCGAATTCATGGGGGACTCTCTGCGTAACAAGCAAGGAAAAATCAATCGCCCACTGGCTTCTATGGTCACCTTTTTACCACCATTGGCTTTTGCGCTGTTTTATCCTCAAGGCTTTATTATGGCACTGGGTTACGCAGCGATTGCTCTCGCGATCCTAGCCATCTTTTTACCTTTGGTGATGGTGGTGAAAGTACGCCAACAAGCGACTGACCAACATTACCAAGTGACTGGGGGAAATATGGCTCTGATACTTACAGGCTTAGTGGGATTCCTCATTATCAGTGCGCAAATTTTTATCACGCTAGGCGTGTTACCCGCACTGGGTTAAAGGCCAATCTAAAAAGCAATCTAGGGCGGATATTGATGTATTCGCCCTGTTTTTATGCAACAGAATAGATTTGAATTCCGTCACAAAATTAAGCCAATCCAAGGAGCGCATTTCATTTTTATAAGATGCAAATCTCACTTTTGTCACTAAAATCGGGTTACCTTGTGCCAGCAATTTTGCTAGGCAGGAACCATTATGAAAGAAGTTCAATTCAGGACGATTGATCGAATCTTCATCCGTATGTCAATCAATGACAAAATGTGGGTGATTTTTTTACTGTTTCTTACTGCAATCACTACGATTGCAGGCGCTCGTTACTGGCACACCTTAACCAGCATTGAGCAGCAATCACAATTGGCGGTCGAATACAAATTACAAGGGTTACTCACCCATCCCGACCCCGCCCAACTCCCGATGTTGAAAGCTCAAAACCGGTTAACGGAAACCGCTTATTCACAAGGTATTGTTACGGCCAGCGCCACCAGTTCAAGTGGGCAAATATACGCTTATAGTGAATCAATGCAGCAGTATGAACAGCCAGCTCGCGGACAAGCCCTACGTAGCTTTTTATTGGCCTACCTGTGGGCAATTCCTTTTGCAATCTTTACCTATTGGGTCGCGACTTTCATTGGTGGTGCGCTGTGGGTGCTTTATTCTACGACTCAAAAAATCGCCGATGGAGATCTGACCTCACGATTGGGATTTCATCCTGGACGTGATGAGTTTGGGACGATTGGTTGTGCTCTTGATAAAGCGATGGATACTCTCGCAGAACTGATTATCGCCGTAAAACAAAACAGCGCTACACTACGTGACACTGCCAATACTTTCGCGCAGGAAGTGAAAGAGTCTGAAATTCAGATCCAAAATCAATACAGTTCGCTGGATTCTGTTGCTACCGCTATGGAACAGATGACCGCATCGGCAGAAGAGGTGTCTAGCACTTCACAACGAGCCACAGAGCAAACCGAGCAGGACACGCAACAAGTTGAACGTAGTCAGCAACGCGTCAAAAAAGCCATTCAAGATATTGAACAGCTTTCTCGCTATATCGCACAGGCGTCTTCCTCAGTTGACACTCTCAATACTAATGCCACGCAAATCAACGCCGTAATCACCACCATCAATGCCATTTCCGAACAAACCAACTTGCTTGCCCTCAACGCGGCAATTGAAGCCGCAAGAGCCGGCGAACAAGGACGCGGATTTGCCGTCGTCGCCGATGAAGTACGAACTCTGGCAAGCCGTACCCAATCGGCGACCGTTGAAATTCAAGCGATGATCGAAAAGTTGCAAGTGGAAAGTCAAAACATTGCCAAGCTAACCGAACAAACGGTTAACCAAGCACATACCAGTAGCCAATTAGTGAGTGAAGTGGGTAACGATGTACAAGCCATCGCTCATTCTGCGCAGTTGATTAACGAACTCAGTGTGCAGATTTCCACATCCGCCACAGAGCAAAGCTCAGTCGCCAGCGGGATCTCCTCAGAGCTGAGTGATATTCGCAGCCAATCCAATACCTTACGCCGCGTCGCGCAACAAACATCGCAAGGTATCAGTGAGATCACTCAAGCCACTCGGAATTTGGGTGATATTTTGTCTCGTTACCGCACTTAACGGCTTATCCGTCTTGGAACATCAGTTCCACAAGTGAACACCCAAAAAAACAAACGCCCATCGAATAGATGGGCGTTTGCGTATGATGCATTGAGTTGATGAAGCTCTGGAATACTTACGCTTCAGGATAACCTTGTGGGTTATTGGACTGCCAACGCCAAGTATCTTGAGTCATTTCATCGAGAGTGCGGGTGGCTTTCCAGCCAAGATCTTGTGCAGCTTTACTTGGGTCTGCCCAGCACTCAGCAATGTCACCAGGGCGACGCTCTACAATACGGTAAGGCACTTCACAGCCAGAGGCAGCTTCAAACGCTTTCACCATTTCTAAAACGCTGTAACCATTGCCTGTGCCTAGGTTGTAAATATGCAAACCTGCTTGTGAACCTACCTTTTCCAGCGCAGCGATATGGCCATCAGCCAGATCCATCACATGGATATAATCACGCACACCCGTACCATCTTTGGTTGGGTAATCACTACCAAACACCGATAGAAACTCACGGCGTCCCACCGCCACTTGTGAGACAAACGGCATCAGGTTATTGGGGATGCCTTGTGGATCTTCGCCAAGCTCGCCTGATGGGTGAGAGCCAACTGGGTTAAAGTAACGCAGTAGCGTAATACTCCAATCTGGATTGGCTTTTTGGAAGTCAGTTAAACACTCTTCTACCATCAACTTGCTGCGGCCGTATGGGTTAGTCGCACTGGTTGGGAAAGATTCCGTAATGGGTACTGAGGCAGGATCGCCATACACAGTCGCCGATGAACTGAACACGAGCGATTTGACACCCGCTTCACGCATAGCGGCCACCAGCACTAAAGTACCGTTGACGTTGTTGTCATAATACTCAAGCGGTTTTTGCACTGATTCACCCACCGCCTTTAAGCCAGCAAAATGTACAACGGCTTTAATTTGGTGCTGTTTCATCAGCTCAACCAGCAAAGCTTGATCACGAATATCGCCCTGCACAAACAGAGGACGAACACCCGCCACTTTTTCAATCCGCCCAAGCACAGTGGATTTGCTGTTATACAAATTATCTAGGATCACTGGGGTCATACCCGCTTGGATCATCTGAATACAGGTGTGACTACCGATATATCCCATGCCACCTGTAACTAATACTTTCATTCCTAGCCTCCTTGATGTTTTCGGCGATTGTAACGGCTTTTTAGCGTTCGCCAAAGCATTGATGCTTCTGGATTTACAGAATAGCTCGCACTATACCTTAATAAATTGCGTCGAATCTGAGATCCCGACTTCAGTTTCTAGAAACATCGTTTCATTTTTAAAAGAGACTGTTATGCCATGAATCGCTCAAAAAAGAAACCAATGCTATTTTTCGTTCTCACTGGATGGCATTCGCACACGCAAATGTAGTTACTCGAAAGCAAATTCGGCTGACGAAATCCTGCTTTTTCGTTACCTTAACAAACAGAATTGACAAAAGGATGTACGACAGTGAGCAAACGGACAATTCAACTCAATTGCGATATGGGTGAAAGCTTCGGTATTTGGACTATGGGAGCCGATGAAGACGTGATGCCTTGGATTGACATGGCCAATATCGCTTGCGGTTTTCACGCTTCTGATCCCCATGTGATGAGTCGTACTATAGATCTCGCGCTTGAACACCAAGTCATGATTGGCGCTCATCCTAGCTACCCAGATTTGCAAGGTTTTGGGCGCCGTTCGTTGGCAATGAGCGAACAAGAAATCAGTGAAATCATCCTCTATCAAGTGGGGGCTCTGAAAGCACTGTGCGAAAGTAAAAATGGCCAGTTAAGTTACGTGAAACCTCACGGCGCGCTGTATAACGACATGATGAGCGATCCCAGTATCTTTCGGGCGGTGGTTGATGCGGTTTCCTGTTTTAATTTGCCCTTAATGGTGCTCGCCTCTGCCAACAACCAAGATTATCTCGATATTGCTGATCGCTTTGATGTACCGCTGCTGTTTGAAGCCTTTGCTGATCGTACTTATCTCGCCAATGGGAAACTGACGCCACGCTCACAGCCCAATGCAGTTCTTACGACTGATGAAGATATTTTGAGCCAAGTGCGGCAAATTGCTCGCTACGGTAAAGTCACCAGTTCAGATGGTTTTGTGATTCCGATTGAAGCCGATACCTTATGTGTACACGGAGATAATCCAAACTCGATTGCTTTGATCGCGCGAATTCGTGCCGCGTTGGATGAGTAAACCATGTCCATTCCATTTCAAATTGAACCGATTGCCGAAGGCAGCTTACTGGTGCGCTTTCAGCATTCGGCCGATGCCACTTTAGCGATTCATATCGGTGCATGTGCTCATGACATCATGCAGAATTTTGCGCATGGACTGATGAATGTCACGCCCTCTTACACCACTTTACTGATTGACTACCTTCCCTATCGTGTAGCACAAAACGATCTGATCGCTCAGTTAACCTCGCTGTTAAACCAACCTCGGCTTACAAATCAAACCAATGCAAATATCATTGAGTTGCCCGTTTACTACCATCCTGATGTGGGACCGGATATCATTCGTTATCACGAGCAAGGGCTTTCATTCTCAGAGGTTATTCAGTTACATACTTCCGTCACCTACACCGTATGCGCAATTGGGTTTGCACCGGGTTTTGCCTTTATGACGGAGGTCGCTGAACCGTTACGCCGACCTAGACGCACTACTCCGCGTTTGATGCTACCGAAAGGCAGTGTGGGCATCGCTGAGCACCAAACCGCGATTTACCCCAACGACTCACCAGGAGGTTGGAATATTATCGGCAACTGTCCGGTGAGTTTATTTAACCCAGACCAAACACCAATGTCGCCGTGGCAAATTGGTTCCCAAGTGCGATTTCGTTCCATTGAACGAGAGGAGTTTGTCCAATTAGGCGGTGTCATTCAGCCACAACGTTTTCAGTAAGGAAGAAAGATGCGAGGGATGCTAAAGGTGCTCAAGGCTGGGCCAATGACCTTACTTCACGATTTGGGACGTTATGGCTTCAGTCATTTGGGGATTAGTCCATCCGGCCCCTTGGATGAATACGCTTACAGTTGGGCTAACCATTTGCTTGGCAATCCAGTCAATCAAGCAACATTGGAGATCACTTTAGGCCCTGCAGAATTTCGTTTACAGCGCGATGCGCAGCTCGCAATCACAGGTGGCGATCTCAACGCGACTCTTGATGGTGTTCCCATTCCGAATTGGAGCCGCTTTTATGTACAGAAGGGGCAAATTCTGCGCTTTGGTCTGCCACGTAACGGACTCCGCGCTTATCTCGCGGTTCAAGGTGGCTTTATGGTAACGCCGCAGCTTGGCTCCGTCTCGACTCATATTCGACAAGGTTTAGGCGGTTTTCACCAACAAGGGCAAGCGTTACAGCAAGGTGATGAGTTGGCCTTTGACTCCTTACAAATCGCCTTAAAACCCGCACATATGACCTTCCGCTTCCGTCCTGATTACAACTTGCCTTTGCGGCTCAGAGTCATTGAGAGTTACCAACATAGTCAGTTTTCCCAATCGGCAATAGAGTGCTTTTATCACAGCAAGTTTGTGGTGACGCCAAACAGCGATCGCATGGGTTACCGTTTGCAAGGTGAAAGCGTGACACCGCCAGAAAAGCCTATTTTATCGGAAGGGATTGCCTTGGGTGCCATTCAAATCCCCCCCGACGGCCAACCGATCATTTTGCTTAATGATCGACAGACAATTGGTGGCTATCCCAAATTCGGTTGTGTGGCGAGAATTGATTTACCCCGTTTAGCACAAGCTAAACCGGGGCATTCCGTACAGTTTGTCGCTGGCGATCTCGCAGGACTACAAGCGGTATGGTGCCGATGGGCGCGTTTCTTTGGTTACTAAGCTGTTATTGGACCACTGAGCTCAAGGCCCGTGACCTTGTCTGAATATCTTTTACAACCCATACACTCTGGCTAGCGCACTAGGGTAACCACGTTCCTGAGTTAATCTGATGGCATGCTGCTCAACCTGATCTGCCGTTAACATCATGCTCTGTGGATGCGCTTCTTCGATGGAGAACGTCGTTTGAGTTGGCTTCAGTTGCCACACTTCCACCAACTGCCGAGCTGCGCGCAGTGCAGACGAACCTTTCACCACTTCCAATCTCGCGTAATGGTTCGCTTCAAAGCTGACATCCGCCGCGCGCAACGTCACATCATCACCGGGAATTTGCTGCGCCCCAAACAGTGGCGTTCCTGCGTATTCTGCATGGCCAAACGCAGGTACAAACCGGCTCATGTGTTCAATAGCACGTAGAGTTCGCTCTTGTTGAGCGACCATCGGCCAACCGCGTGCAATTTTATGCTGTAGGTAGCTCGGTAATTGAGGCTGCGCAGAATCAGCACTGGAGGCCACTAGGCCATCAGAAAATAGAGTGATCGCTTCTGTCATACCGTGCAGCTGGAACGTGCCATCCGCATAAGGCGTTAACTGCGCCATGCCATTCTCACTGCCACGCGGCCCATGGAAGATCACTTCCGGCCACCATTGATGACACGCAGGCCAATGGGTCACATACGCAGCTTTAAACTCCACCAAACGCTGTCTAGGGTGGCTTGCCATATCGTCCACCTGTCCGGTTTCAAAGCCACACGCATTGACCAGATAATCGACGGTCTGTGTATGACGCTCACCTTGTGCATCCTGATAGGTTAATCGCCACTGGTTATCTTGATACTGCGCATCAACAAGCTCAGTACGTAGCATCACTTCACAATTAGGCAGTGCAGCAAGCGTGAGATCCACACTCGCCGCGAGACGAAACACGCTCCAACCATACTCTTGCACCAACACCACTGGGTATTTGAGCTGATCCAAATCCGCGTTTTGCGCAAAAGGTATAACCCAATCGTCATCACTGCGTGGCGGGTTAGGCTGCTCCGCTTGCGCGAGATGATCCAACTCTTCACGCTGATAAAGGCGGTAATAGTTTTCGACTTCACCCAACACTTTATTAGCCGGATCTTGCTCTACCCTCTGCTGGTAAGCATTTTGAATGGTTGCTAATCGCGGCAAAATATCTTGAGGCTCACCCGGATCCGATTTAGGAATGGTGATAAGGGTTGGACGCACATTCAAGGTGTGTGGATAAAGACGAACGGTTTCAATTGATTGATCAAGCAAATCAATACACTGTTGCTCAGAGATTTCTCGATAGAGATTTCCCCCCGCATGTAAATGACAAATCGGTGGTCCGCTGACTAACCCCGCACTTTTTTCGATTAACAGTACATTCAATCCAAGCTCACCCAAGTGAACGGCCGCGGTTGCACCTGCAATACCACCACCAATGATAGCAATTCGGGGATCTTGAGATCTCAATGTCATATTTTACCTACAGTTACATCAAGGCGAACAAAAGTGGCTGCTATTCTAAAGGGTATGAAACGTTAATAAAATCACATTTTTTACGCGGACTTATCCTTTGCGGATCACTCAATCTTGCCCAAACAGATCGCGGGTATAAATTTTGTCCTGCACATCGTCGAGTTCTGCCACCAGACGATTGGTCACAATCACTTCCGCCACCGCTTTAAACTGCGCTAAGTCATTAATGACGGGAGAGCCGTAGAACGTCGATTCGCTGAGCACTGGCTCATAAATCACAACGTCGATACCTCGGGCTTTGATGCGTTTCATAATCCCCAGAATTGACGAAGCACGATAATTGTCAGAGCCCGCTTTCATGATCAACCGATAAATCCCCACCACTTTAGGGTTTCGATTCAATATTGAAAACGCAATATGGTCTTTACGTGTGGTATTGGCATCAACAATCGCACGAATCAAGTTATTCGGTACATCTTCAAAATTACGCAATAGCTGGCGGGTATCTTTCGGTAAACAGTAACCACCATAACCAAACGAAGGGTTGTTGTAGTGATTGCCAATACGAGGATCAAGCCCGACGCCTTCAATAATCTGTTGGGTATCTAAACCATGCGTTTCCGCGTAAGTATCCAACTCGTTAAAGAAAGAGACACGCATTGCAAGATAAGTATTAGAGAAGAGCTTGACCGCTTCAGCCTCGGTTGAATGGGTCAGTAAAATTGGAATGTTGGTCTTCTTTGCACCCTGAGCTAATAGCTCGGCAAAGGCCTGTGCGCGCTCTGATTTTTCGCCCACGATGATCCTTGATGGGTATAAGTTGTCATACAAAGCGCGGCCTTCGCGTAGAAACTCTGGGGAAAACACAATATTGTTGCAGCACAGCCGCTGTTTGATGCGCTTCGTATAGCCAACTGGCACTGTGGATTTGATTACCATGATGGCATTTGGATTGATGGCTAGCACATCATCAATCACCGCTTCCACCGTTCGTGTGTCAAAGTAGTTGGTTTCTGGATTGTAATCTGTCGGCGTAGCAATCACGACATACTGCGCATCTTGATACGCTTCCTCTTTATTGCAAGTGGCACGAAAGTCGATAGGTTGATGTTGCAGGAATTCTTCGATTTCCGGATCTGCGATAGGTGATATTTTATCATTAAGCTGCTGAACTCGACTCGGCACAATATCCAGAGCAACCACTTGATGATGCTGAGCGAGCAGCACTCCATTTGATAGACCGACATATCCAGTACCCGCAATCGCAATCTTCATGCTTGATCCTTTCACTTGATGTTCTAAGACGTTTCAAGTTTTACCATGCCATAAAAAATTGACGATTTAGTGACTGCAAATCGCTTGCCGAAAAGGTCCTGAAGAAACAAAAACAACCTGTAACATAAGGATTTTTGATCAAACGCACTCGGGCTAAACAAAGACGGTTTTAAGCCGAAAAAATATAAAAAAATGCTTGACTCAAATTTGCCATTATTGAGTTTTCATCACTTTGTGAATAACCCAATCTCGCAAACCTCGGCCACTACGGGGCTAGCACCTAATCACCCCGAAATAGCCTCTTTACTTATCCCAGAAGTTATCCACTGATTTTGTGGATAACTAACCCATTTACCCAATGTCTCAATCACTGAACGCTTTATTCACGGGGGCTAACAGCCGTTTGAGCATACTGCTCACAACCACAGCAAGTGTGCAAAAAGTCAGGGCGGGTAAAGCCAACCACAACACCATATGCAAACTGGGATTTAAGCTAAATCCCCATTTCATCACCGCAGCAACGACCAGATCGGCACTCAAACTCGCCACGAATCCGCCGACCAATGCCATCACCCCATATTCGGCCCAAATGGTGTGTACCACTCGACGGCGACTCGCGCCTAAGGTGCGGTATAAACGAATTTCCTGCTGACGTTGGCTGAGGCTTAAACGCAGTAAAGTGAAAATCAACAGAACTCCGGCCAATACTCCAAGCGCAGCCAGAACAGTCACAGACCACACTATCTGCGTCAGCAAAGCTTGAATTTTTGCCCCCATAGTGCGGATATCCATCAGGCTCACCGTGGGATGTTGACGCGAGAGTTGACTTAGCAATGCATCATGCTCGGGCAAAACGCGAAAGCTAATCAAGTAACTCACGGGCAGGTTTTGCACCACATCGGGGCTAAAAATGAAGTAAAAATTGGGCTTCATTTCCCGCCATTCAACCTGACGAATGGTGTTCACTTTTGCGGTCACCACTTGGCTATTTATCGTAAAACTGAGCGTATCACCCAGCTTGAGGCCAAGATCGCTCGCCACTTCTTGCTCCACTGACACGCCATTGTGGCTTTGCCATTCACCTTGCAAAATCGGGTTGTAATCGGGTAGCTGTTCAGCCCACGTTAAGTTCAACTCTCGGCGCAGCGCATCGGAACTCTCTTCTCCATTCTGGGCATAGTGTTTGGCTTCTTGCCCATTAATATGGGTTAAGCGGCCACGCATAATCGGGTACGCTGCCGAGCGTTCAATATGGGCATTGTCTAATGCGGCCAGATATGTGGTTTTTTCCGACTCGCTGATATTGAGTGCGAATGCATTCGGCGCATTTTCGGGCAGCGTACGTTGCCAATCTGAGAGTAAATCGGTACGCACTAACCAGATGATCGCCAACAGCATCAAAGAGAGCGCTAATGCGCCAAATTGTAAACCGCTAGCCGTGCCAGAGCGATTAATTCGGCTTAATGCTAATGCCATCGGTGGATTTAACGGAAGCTTAGCGAATAAACGAGTGACCACCACACTCACCAAAGCCAACACCACAAACAGGGCAACAATCCCCATCAGCACAATCCAAATCAGTTGGTTTTGCCAATACACCAGTAGCAGGGGTACGACAGGCACCATCATCAGCAGCAGATTACGTTGCCAACGCCGCTCAGGTTGCACTGGCTGCATCACCGCCACGGCACTCACCGACAATAAGCGGCCAAGCGGAATGCCCAAAGCAGGAACGGCAATCAATAAGCTACTGGTAAGCGCAATCCACAGAGGACGTAAACCGTAACTGGGGAGTGGATCTGGCAATAAATCTTTTAGTGGCAAACGTAGCAGCGACTCCAACCCAACACCAATGATACCGCCCAACACCACCGCAAACGCCAGCAACAGAGCCACTTGCAGTGCTAACCAACGACGTAACCACTGACGACTTGCGCCAAGACTTTTGAGCATTGCGATGGTGTGCATTCGAGTGGACACATAATGCTGACAGGTCAACACCAAGGTGGTCGCCGCCATCAAGATCACAATCGCCACCGTCAACGAGAGATACTGTTGAGTGCGCTCAAACACTTCATTGGTGCGGCTCGCACTCTCTTGATCACGCCAGCGATCACTCGGTGTTAAATTAATCTCTTGTTTAATCGCCTTAATCACCGAATCATCACCGGTAATAAACAAGCTAAATTGCACACGACTACCGGGTTGAATCGCCCCGGTTTTGGCGATATCCGAAGCATGAATATAAACCGAGGGCATTTGTTGGAATGGGTTAAAACTTAGCCCAGGCTCTTCGAGCACTTCACCACTCACCACAAAATCCGCATCTCCTATCGTGACATTGTCACCGATATTCACACCCAACTGGTCTTTCACTCTCGGCTCTAGCCACAGTTGGTTAGCACTGACGTGATTCAACACCTGTAGGCCATCACTCAAACGCATTTCGCCACGCAGAGGGTAAGCACTATCTACGGCTTTGACCGTCACCAACTGCATACCTTGATCACTGAACGCCATCGTGGCGAAACGGGTCATTTGCGAAGTTGGTGTGGCTTGCTTAGCCGTTAAAGTTAATAGCGATTCCGGCAGTGGGTTGGCAGAGACAAACACGGTGTCCGCAGTTAAAGCATCGCGCCCTTGCTTAACAATCACTTGCTCCATACGTTGTGCCAGTGCCGTTAATGCAAAAATGGAGGCGATAATCAACGTCAGCGCCACTGTAACCGGCCACAACTGCCCGTGACGGATTTCACTCAAACTCCAGCGCAATAAACGGCGATTCAGCGCCGCAGAGGGCAATGCCGTCATACTCGCTCCTCCAACTCACCCGCTTGCATGAAAAATCGGCGCTGGCAGCGCTGCGCCAGTTTCGGATCATGGGTCACCAAGACTAATGTCGTGCCATGTTCACGGTTGAGTTCAAACAACAGGTCAATCACTTTCGCGGCGGTTTCTTGGTCCAAGTTTCCAGTCGGCTCATCGGCGAACAGCACTTGCGGACGAATCATAAACGCGCGAGCAATCGCGACACGCTGTTGCTCACCACCGGATAATTGCGCAGGAGAATGGTGTATACGGTGTTCCAACCCGACCGATTTCAGTAACATTTGCGCACGTTCGCGATCTTCCGCCTCACCTTTAAGCAAACAGGGCAAGGTCACATTTTCCAACGCCGAAAGGCTTGGGATCAGCAGAAAGCTTTGAAATACAAACCCGACCGACTCACTGCGCAGTGCTGCGCGCGCCTCATCATCAAGCTTTGATAATGGCTTACCCAGTAAATAAACTTCGCCTTCACTGGGCGTATCGAGCCCGGCAAGCAAGGTCATTAAGGTGGACTTACCGGCACCAGAGGCACCAACAATCGCCACGCTTTCTCCCGCCTGAATCGAGAGATTCACCTGTTTGAGGATTGTTAAATGTTCCTGATTGGTGGACACTAGTTTGGATAATGACTGCGCTGAAATAATGGATGTTTGCATGACTCGACGACTTTCCTTTGTGTTTATTCTTCTTTTTTCCGCTACGGTGAGCAGTAAAACCCTGTTGATCCTTGGCGATAGTTTGAGCGCGGGATACGAAATGCCCATCGAACAAGCGTGGCCCAGTCTACTGGCTGGCGCACTGGCTGAAAAAGGCAAAACAGTATCCGTCGTTAACGGCAGCATTTCCGGCGACACCACAGGTAACGGATTAGCTCGCCTGCCTTCGCTACTGACTCAACATACCCCAGATGCAGTGCTGATTGAACTAGGCGCAAACGATGGTTTACGTGGTTTTCCGCCCAAAACGGTGAGCACAAACTTAGCCACCATGATTGAACAAATCCAAGCTCAGAATACGGCTGTAATTTTAATGCAGATCCGTATACCACCTAACTATGGCAAACGCTATAGCGATGCTTTTTATCAAGTGTATCCGAGCTTAGCGCAGCAATTCTCCGTTCCACTCATTCCGTTTTTTCTTGAGCAAGTGATTGTAAAACCGGAATGGATGATGAGTGATGGCTTACACCCAAAACCAGAAGCGCAGCCTTGGATCGCCGACTTCGTAGCGGATCAAATCATCACTTATTTGTAACACCATCCCTCTATTTACTGGTTTAGCTCAATAAAATTTACTCAGCTTTACGTTATTTTTGAGCTCTTAACCACACAATAGGTAACCCTATGCACATCAAGCCACTCATTCAGGGCGTTGTTGCACGCAGCGCCCATCCTTATGGCTGCGAACAGGCAGTTCTACAGCAGATCCAATACGTAAAACAGGCAAATCCGATCAAATCAGGTCCTAAACGTGTATTGATCCTCGGCGCCTCTTCTGGTTTTGGGTTAGCAGCGCGGATCGCTCTCACCTTCGGAGGTGCAAAAGCCAACACAATTGGTGTCTCTTTTGAACGCGCACCCAGTGAAACTCAAACTGGCAGTGCTGGCTTCTACAACAACCTCTTTTTTAAGCAATATGCAGAGCAAGAAGGCCGTATTGCAATCAATTTAGAGGGCGATGTGTTTTCTGCAGAAATGCGTGAACAGGTAGTTGAAGCGATTGAAACCTACTTTGAAGGCGAAGTGGATTTAGTGATCTACAGCATCGCGAGCGGCATGCGCCGTAAGCCTGATGGTGAGTTTTGGCGCTCAGCAATCAAGCCAATTGGTCAAGCCGTCTCCGGCGCATCCATCATGTTAGACAACGACACTTGGACTGACACCACTTTAGAGCCTGCTACAGAAGAGGAAATTGAAGGAACGCTACGTGTGATGGGCGGTGATGATTGGGAAAATTGGATTGATACCTTGATCAATGCCGAATCACTTGCCGAAGGCTGTAAAACCATTGCGTTTTCTTACATGGGCCCAGAAGTAACCCATCCTATTTATCTGGATGGTACTTTAGGCCGAGCAAAAATCGATCTTCACCAAACCAGCCACTCACTGAATCTTAAACTCGCTAATTTTGATGGCGGTGCATATGCCGTGGTTTGTAAAGCCCTCGTAACCAAAGCCAGCGTGTTCATCCCCGGCTTAAGTCCCTACCTCATCGCACTCTATCAAGTGATGAAGAACAAAGGGACTCATGAAGGTTGTATCGAACAGATGCAGCGCTTGTTTAGCGACAAATTATATGGCCATTCCCGCATTCCTCTTGATAGTGAACGCCTCATACGCATGGATGATTGGGAGATGAATCCCGATACCCAAGCACGAGTTGCGGAGCTCCTCGCTCAAATGAACAGTCATAATTTTCAGCAATTCGGTGACTATGTGGGCTTTAAACAAGCATTTATGCAGTTGAATGGTTTTGAGTTTGAGCGGATAGACTATAGCCAATCTGTTGATATGCATAAGTTTATTAACAAATAAATGATACCGCATTCTGTTTTAGATTTGAGAATTCACACAAGCTAATCGAAATCACTCTGCCATTCTGATCGGCTTTTGTTAGAGTGACTGACCATTGAAGTAAAGGTATTACTTCTCAAGTACAGTCACTCTAACGACACAAATATTCAATGCCGCACTATTCTCTAGGAAGAAGATAGTTGCTGCATGTATACCTCATTAACTTGCCGTTGCAGCCAGTTGACAGAATCGATGGTTGTCCAATACCCAAAGGCGTTTTGGATCCTGACAAAACGAGCATGACTGCGCGATAAGAGCAAGAGATGGGTAACGTTTTACCAGCCAAACTCAAGGACTCATTAATGGCACCGATCCTTCCACAATCGATACCCATCCCTGCGACGATGCTTGCGAGTTGGCAAAATATGCTCAATTTACTCGGCGAGATACTTAAGGTGCCAGCCACCGTGATTATGCGATTACGCCATCACGATCTTGACGTCTTTTGCGCCAATCAGGGACTCGATAATCCATACCGAGTCGGTATGACCGAACGGTTAGGAAAAGGGTTGTACTGTGAAACCGTGATCAATACTCGCCAACCTTTAATCGTGAGTAATGCCGAAACCGATCCGCTCTGGAAAGAGAACCCCGATATGGAATATGGCATGCGCGCCTATTGTGGAGTCCCCTTGTTATGGCCTAATGGTGACCTTTTCGGCACTCTGTGTGCTACCGATCGCAAAGAACACCACTTTCTCGCTTTAGAACAGCAGTTGCTCAGCACGTTTCGAGAATCGATTGAAGCGCAACTCAAAACCCTCTATCAGCGTGAAACACTGCTACAAATGAACCAAGATTTGCATTTCAAAGTCCGTAACAAAATGCAAAGCATTGCTTCACTTAACCAATCGCTTCACCAAGAAATAGACAAACGTCGCGCAGCAGAGCAGCAAATTGAGTACCAGCGCAGTCACGATGTGGGGACCGGTTTTCTCAATCGAAATGCACTAGAACAACACATTGCCTTACAGCTCAATCAATTAGAAGAAAATGAAGAACTCGCCGTCGTGCATATTGGCTTTGCTAATGCTCGCCAATTACAAGCACGGATTGGTTTTCATCTGTGGGATGATGTATTAAAACAGCTACGCGAGAGGCTCGGTCCTGTTACAGAAGGCGAATTACTCACCGCGCGCCCTAACTCGACCAACCTCACCTTACTGTTGAAAAGCACACAATTGGATGGGCATTTAAACCAGTTGTGTCATCGCTTGATCCATGCCGGCCAAGCACAATTCATTGCCGAAGGCCTGCCTTTGCATCTCAACCCTTACATTGGAGTTGCCCTTAGCCGAGAAACGCGCGATCCGCAGCAATTGTTACGCCATGCGGTCAGTAGCATGTTGGCATGTAAAGATTCGGGGTATAAAGTTTTTTTCCATTCTCCCGCATTGGCCGACAACCATGCTCGACAAAATCAACTGGAAAATTACCTCTTACAGGCTGTGCGCAATAATGACCTAATGCTCTATTTTCAGCCCAAAGTGAGCGTAAAAACACAGCATTGGGTTGGCGCAGAAGCACTGCTGCGTTGGAAGCATCCGCTGTTGGGTGAATTTTCGAATGAAACCTTAATCCATATGGCAGAACAAAATGGCTTAATTTTCGAGGTCGGCCATTTTGTGCTGCACCATGCCATCAAAGCCGCCAGCGACTGGTTAGCCATATACCCAAACTTCCATATCGCAATCAACATCTCTTCAGTGCAGCTAAAAAACAGCCGCTTTGTTGACCAGATTCGTGAACTGCTCGCGCTTTACCATTTTCCAGCGCATCAATTGGAATTAGAAATCACGGAAAGTGGTTTAATTGTGGATGAACCGACAGCCAGTGACATACTCAATAGACTACACACTCTGGGCGTAACCTTATCATTAGATGATTTCGGCACCGGTTACGCTTCTTTTCAGTACCTAAAAAAATTCCCATTTGATGGCATTAAAATCGACAAAAGCTTTCTAGAACAAATCGAACATAGCGAAAGCGATCAAGAAATTGTGCGTTCTATGCTGCACGTTGCTAAAAAACTCAAACTGAATGTGGTTGTGGAAGGCATCGAAACCCCACAACAAGAGCAGTTTATTCTGGAGCATGGGTGCGACATCGGCCAAGGTTTTCTATACGGCCGGCCGATGCCTAGCGATGAATTTGAGCAGAAGCTAAAAAGTCACACTCAACCATCACACAAGCCAGAATAAGTACAGGGATGGTTGTCGCTCATTAAGAGATTGGCTTATCATTCCTTTACTCTTCAGTGGGCGCTACCTATAATCGCGCTCCTCTTTTTCTTTCCCTATGAGCGATAATCGAGATGGATCGACTAATTGCAACACTTAAAAAACTCGAAAAGCAGAACTATCGTGCTTATCAGCAGATCAAAGGTCAGTATGACTTTGGTGACTTTACTCTGTTCATCGACCACATTCAGTCTGATCCATACGCTTCAGCCTCTCGCCTGCGCGCGACTCGCGCTTGGTCGTTGACCGGTTTAGATTGGCTCAAAGAAAAATCGCCTGCGTATCAAATGGCAGCGCGTGATTTTATTGCTCGCGCCTTTGCTGAATTTGCAAAGCAAGACAATAGCCTGTCCATCGCTATCAGCGGCCAAACCGTTCTCGACAGCACTTCTGTCCTGTTTAACGAGCACGGTATCGAACTGCGTTTTCGCATGAGTATGCCTGCGGAAGGACGTGATATTTTGGCTAAAAAAGCGCTGAATATTCTGACTTTCCATCTGCCAAAATACATTCGCCGTGCCACGTTGGAGCGCGAACTGGATAAAGCGGCCCTGCTGCAACACTGTGAAGTGGTGGAAGACCAAGAAGCAATGCGCGCGCAACTTGACGACCTCGGTTTGGTCGCTTTCGTTGCTAACGGTAGCGTACTGCCACGTTTGGCGGGTAACTGCGATCTTCCGATGAAAGATGCCGTCCCATTCCAAGCGCCGCAATCCCTTGAAGTCACACTTTCTACACCAAACCAAGGTGAGTTGGTTGGCATGGGTATTCCGCAAGGCATTACCTTGATTGTCGGGGGTGGTTTCCACGGTAAATCAACCCTGCTGACGGCGCTCGAACGCTCTATTTACAACCATATCCCTGGTGATGGTCGTGAACGTATGGTGACCGATTTCAACGCGATGAAAATTCGCGCAGAAGAAGGCCGCTGCGTACACAATCTCAATCTATCCAACTACATCAACCATTTGCCTATGGGGAAAGACACGACCGATTTCAGCACGCAAGATGCTTCAGGTTCAACGTCGCAATCGGCATGGTTGCAAGAATCGATTGAGGCGGGGGTGACCACGCTACTGATCGATGAAGATACTTCCGCGACCAACTTCATGATCCGTGATGAGCGTATGCAAGCCCTTGTCAGTAAAGGGGAAGAACCGATTACACCGTTGGTGGATCGTATCGGTCAATTGCGTGATGATTTGGGGGTTTCCACACTGGTCGTCATGGGGGGATCTGGCGATTATTTAGATGTTGCCGATACCGTGATTCAAATGCACGACTATCAACCGTTGGATGTCACAGCCAAAGCACGAGAAGTGATTGCTCAGCACCCCACTCAACGTCGCAATGAGTGTGAAACGCCATTAGCCACCTTCAAACCTCGTGCATTACACTGCGCTACCCTGCAAAAACTGCTGTTGGAAGGCAAATTCCGCGTTTCAGCAAAAGGTTTGGATGCACTGCGTTTTGGTAAAGAGTTCACTGAGCTCACGGCTTTGGAGCAATTACAAAGTTCAAGCGAAGTGAATGCGATTGGCTGGCTTTGGTTCCAACTGGCGCAACTGCCGGGTTGGACAGAAAACCCAGCGAAAGCAATGAGTAAGATGCTCGAAGGCGATTGGTATCAAGCCATGCCAAACCATGGCGATCTGGCGAAGCCTCGTATCATGGACGCGATGGCCGCACTCAACCGTATGCGTAAAGCCCAATTTAAAGCTTAAGTGACACAAAGCTGAATTATTAATAACGCGACCAACAGGTCGCGTTATTGTTTCGTCGTCAGGGCTCTTGCCTTAACACGTTCCATGCTTCACATAAAATCCGAAAACGCTCAGCGTTGCCGTTATCTCGATCGGGGTGCCAACGTAAAGCGAGCTTACGCCAAGTTTTGCGGATCTCTAGCGAACTCGCCTCTTCACTGAGCTCAAACAGACGTAAAGCCTGACCTCGGCTTAAATCTTTACCATTATGGCTACCAACAGAATGACGATAACGAGTCCAGAATTCGTTGAGTAGGCGCTTAACCTCCCCTTCATCCGCTTCATAGTTCATCCACTGTGTGTAGTAATCACGAAGTGGATCATTTACGTCAATATCATGAAACTCACTGCGCATCATCGGCATTAAAATGATGTTCATCGCCTCAACTTGTAACCATTTCTCTGGATGCAATGTTTCTTGTAGTTGGTAAAGCGCATTCATGATCAAAAAATTACGCTTAAACAAGTCTTTCTCCGGCTGAGTATCCAACACCGGCATAATCCCTAACTCACTTAAATGCGCGGCTAAGGTGTGCACTTTCCAGCCTGACGGCTGATGTTTCAGTACCTCAAAAATTGGCCACAACAACGGATTTTCCATGTACGTTTGAAACGTTGCGGCAAGTTGGTGACTGTCTGACATAAAGCTTCCATTCCGACGAAATACCGTTTTTCAAGATCAATCTAACCCATTTATCACCACGGTGAAATGAGAAATCTTGAATGTGTGAAGATCAATCAGCATAAGGCTTACAGAGCATTTTTCTGACACAAAAATAGCCAGAATTCTGGCGCATTACCGGGGAAATCAATCCAGCAATTGAACAATGTTCATTAGAATGGCAGGATAGTCAGCATTCCATTGACGGAGCTATGCCATTATGCCGCTATCACGCCCACTCATCGGCTTAACCCTACTTTACAGTTTCATATTTGTCTTTTCCGCCATTGCTCCCCATTCACGAGCAGTTTGGTTTGCAGAGATTATCCCAGCCATCCTGATTTTAGGGGGGATTTGGTGGATATCTTTACGCTGGTCATTCAGCACCACAGCCTATGTTTTGATGTTTATCTGGCTTTGCTTGCACACCATTGGCGCCAAATACACCTTTGCGGAAGTGCCGTTTGACTGGTTCAATTCGATGCTCGGTTCAACCCGAAATCATTTCGATCGCGTCGCGCATTTTTCGATCGGCTTTTACGCTTATCCGATTGCCGAATGGTTAATACGCAAACAACACACCAAACCTTGGTTAGCGTACAGCTTCGCACTCTTTAGCATCATGAGTTTGGCCGCAGGTTATGAAATCATCGAGTGGTGGTATGCCGCTGTCGCTGGCGGGGACGAGGGCATCGCCTTCTTAGGCTCACAAGGTGATATTTGGGATGCACAAAAAGATATGTTATGCGACACGCTCGGAGCGTTGAGTGCACTAGGATTATTCAGCTTGCAACGAATTCGTCATTAAACTGTTATATGTTATTGAGCTTGGCATCACAGCATCTGACCAAGCTCGATAAGAATATGATCTGTGGCATGCAATACATGCAATTTCTATGAATTGCATCTCAACTTCGGAACAAAGATGACAAAGCTGACCAACAAATCACCAGAAAGTGTTTATGCTAAAGACAAACAAAATAAGACATCCAAGCCAAGTGTTGACTTCAACACGAAGCAACATAAACACTCTTTTTGCTGCTGAGAATCAAAAAATGAATAACCCAACTGTAGAAGAAACCATCGAATGCTGCCCACTCTGTCAACACGACGAATTTTTCATTTCTGCGGATAAAGAGAAATTCTTCTGTGCGCAGTGCGGTTTTCACACCAATACACTCACCAGCATTCAACCAATGCTGGCAGCCAAAGCCAACCATCTCGGCAACCGGTTTGTTCACTTTGGGGTAAAAACACGTCAGTAAATTGATTCAGCGGAAACGACACCCCATCCACCTATCATGGTGGATGGTTTTTTTTTAGGGGAATAAACTGGATACGATTTTGGGACTTTACGCCGATTGACGCAGCGGATGAGCCGTTAAAAATTCAGCTAGTTGAAGCAAATTGCTCAGCACAATCACCTGACTGGAATCACTGCGGCTTTGTGCGTTTAAAGGGCTTAACTGGAACGTGAGCACCCCCGCATTGAGCCCAGCCTCTACACCTTTCGGCGTATCATCGACATACACACATTCATCTAGAGTAAAACCCATATTCATCGCACAGTAGCGAATCAGATCCGGTTCGGGCTTCCAGCTATTTGCATCAAAGGCCGAAAATATCCGTCCTTTGAAGTAACCATCCAGTCCCGCTAAAGTAAGCGTCATTGTGATTTTTTCTCGCGGAGCGTTAGACACAACACAAAACTCAATCTGATTGCGTTTTAAATAATGCAGCAGAGCACGTGCGCCCCCCATCGGAGACAACTTACGGCTGAATGTGGCAGCCACAATCGAGCGGTAACGCTGTTCTAGCAAATCAATATCCGCGGTGATCTGCGCCAATTGACAAGCTGAATTGAGGATGTCAGCGATTTTTCCACCGGAAAAATGTTCCGCGACTTGCTGATAGCTTAGTGTAACCCCCATTTCGCCAAACACCTGCACCAATGCCTCACAGCACAAGCGTTCGCTGTCCACTAAGGTTCCTTCACAGTCAAAAATGACACATTTCACTCTGGGTTCTGTCATTGCACATCCTCCGTTCTATGAGCAGTGTATATCCCACTGCCACACTAAAAAGGATGGAGTTAACAGAATGGTAGAAATCAATGCATGAGTGTGCATAACTTCTACCAAGGTCACTTTTTTCGAAACGGAATGTTAAAGCTCGATGAAAGGAAGAGCATCACTCTCGGTCATCGATTGCCATTTCGTATACAGTGCATGGGCAAACTGTTCACGCGCCCCAAAAGGGCTCCCAGTTTTAACCACTAAATCCGAGAGCAACACACTTTGCTCATGTTGGGTCACCATACCTGCGGCTACGGGCTCGCCAAGGTGAAAACCAATAAATAGCTGGCAAGGTGGCGAGTAGATGATCTGAGTGAAAAACTCAACCAAGCGATCTTGCTCATGCTTAGAAGTGCCACGAGTGGCCTGTAAAAGCGCAAACCATACCGTCAAACGGTGAAAATCAACCAAATAGATCTCTTGTAGGAGCTGCTCATCACAAGCTTGTGGCTGGAACGGGGTAACTTGATTTTGTTGAGATAAGGCTTGGTATACATCACGCCCTTCTAAACTTTCAGAGGTCGGGAACTCGACATCTACCTGACTGAGTAACCACTGGTTTTTAACCGTAACCACAGGCGAGGGAGAATAATTCATAGCGGGCTTCTTCTCGATTGGTGAAGCAACGTTGTCTTTGATATCCGTTGCAATAACGGCAGCATACTCATCCCGACTTGATGCGACAAGCATTAATCCTTTTTCTGCGGGATTTCCCCTGCTAATTCACCATTCTTCTTAGCCATGAGGCTACACAGATACTAGAAAATCAGTATGATAACGATACTTAAACTGAACGGTACATTCTTATGCTCAACCCAATTCGCAGTGCCTTGCTTCTTTCTTTCGCTTTCGTATTGAGTGGCTGTGATCGCTCAGAAGTCGGTGATGTAAGTCTTGGCATGTTTACCTTGAAAGACATTAAAATCAACAACCTGACTGATCCCATTGTCACTGGCGTCACCTGCCATGTCGCCAGTATTGAAGCCGATTTGAGCCTCGCCGACCCTTCCGATTCCTCCATTTCTTGCCGTCAAACGGGCGAGATCACTCCGGAAATGATCGCTCAAATAGACAAATCAACATCAGGTGAAGTCGTCTTCCAAAAATCTAAGAGCATCTTTTTTAAATCAATGAAAATTCGCCGTATTTTTGATGCAAAGAATCAAACCCTAATGTATCTCTCCTACTCGACTAAAGAGACATCCGGCAGTTTCAAGCATAGCTTATCGACTGTCCCACTTTGGGGAACTAAAGCCTATAATGCATTTCCTGAAACAGCGGCGAAGTAACCCCTTCAGCAGCCTGAGTTGTGCGTCTTAGATCACTTCAGGCTGCAATAAAATGAAAGTAATCTGTCACATCTGTGATATCATGCGCGAAAATTTTCAATCAACACTTTCAAAATGAAGTTTCCCGGTCAGCGCAAATCTAAGCACTATTTTCCTACTCACGCCCGAGATCCACTCGTAAACCAAATTCAGCAAACACCCAAGCTCCACCGCCCGACGATTGTCGGTGTAGGCCAAACTATCGTAGATATTGAAGCTCGCGTCGATGACGAGTTTTTAACTCGCTACGATCTTAGCAAAGGGCATTCGCTGGTATTGGAAGAGAGTAAAGCCGATGCACTTTATAAAGAATTGGTGGAACGTGGCTTGATCACACACCAATATCCGGGAGATACCATTGGTAATACATTGCACAATTACTCCGTTTTGGCGGACAGCAAATCGGTTTTGCTGGGTGTAATGTCGAAAAACATCGAAGTCGGCTCCTACGCTTATCGCTATTTGTGCCGAACATCTTCGCGCATGAACCTCAACCATCTGCAAACCGTGGATGGACCAATTGGTCGCTGCTATACCCTGATTTCGGAAGATGGCGAGCGCACATTTGCGATCAATGAAGGGCATATGAACAAGCTCCGCCCAGATAGCATTCCAGAAGAGGTGTTTGAAAAAGCCTCTGCACTGGTCGTGTCATCTTATTTGATGCGTGGAAAGCCAGAAGACCCGATGCCACAGGCGGTACAACGTGCTATTGAGATTGCCAAAGCTCATGGCATTCCTGTAGTACTCACTCTAGGCACGAAGTACGTGATCGAAGGCAATGCCGAGTGGTGGCAAAACTATATGGAAGAGCACATCACCGTTGTGGCCATGAATGAAGAAGAAGGTGCGGCACTGACGGGAGAACGCGATCCCCTACTCGCTGCCGATAAAGCCCTAGAATGGGTTGACCTTGTTCTGTGCACAGCAGGTCCTGTTGGTTTGTACATGGCTGGATATATTGAAGAGTCAGCAAAGCGTGAAACTGAGCTAGCACTCTTACCCGGGAATATCCCTGAGTTTAACAAGTACGAATTCAGCCGTGCTATGCGTAAACAAGATTGTACCCATCCGCTGAAGGTGTATTCACACATTGGCCCATATTTAGGTGGCCCACTGGAAATTAAAAACACCAATGGTGCTGGCGATGGCGCACTTTCAGCCTTGCTGCACGATATGGCGGCGAACGCGTATCACCAACGCAATGTGCCAAATTCAGCCAAGCATGATCAACCTTACCTGACTTATTCATCGCTCTCTCAAGTGTGTAAATACGCGAACCGTGTGAGCTATGAAGTGTTAACTCAGCACTCTCCACGCTTATCACGCTCACTGCCTGAACGGGAAGATAGCTTAGAAGAAACGTACTGGGATCGTTAATTCCATTGTGGCACGATGCTCCTCGTAAACGTTATGACAATAATAAAGAAGGCGACCTGTGGTCGCCTCCTTTATTTACAGCATCCATTCATTACCAATACTTCACTTTATTGCGCCGTATAAGAACGATGCCCAAAGCTAAAAGAGATAGGCCAACCGACCCTCCACTACTATTATTGCTGCTGTCCGCATCCGAAACATCAGACTCACTATCGACCAACTGCCGTACTCCATTACTCTCAGTAACATAATATTTCGGCGTTTCTAGCCCATTCATCACCCGTAAAATCCAGCTGTAATAGTCAGAGATTTCCGTGAATACCGAGGTTACTGGCTGAGTTCCATCACCACAAACGGATGGGCCAAAGCTGGTGATCCCAATTTGTACATAGCCCGAACCATTATCGACATAGACAGGCCCCCCTGAATCACCCGAACAGGTTGAGTTCTTATATCCCCCCGTCAACTGACCCGAAAAGCAGATATGTCCTGAACCTAAATTGGCACCGTAATAGTTCGAACAAGTCGAAAAAGAAACAAACGTTAGCGTGGTTTCTAATAATTGAGTTCCACCCGCTACGTTGCTATACACATTGCCATGACCCACCGCTTTATAAACACCATTGACGTCATAGTTGCCATTGATCGTACTGTTGAGCACCCCGACAAAATTACTCACGTTAAGGTCACTTTCTAATTTAATGATCGCAATATCATTCGGCCAATAAACGGAAGAGGAATTCACATAGTTGTCTGGATAATAGAACTCTGCACCACGCGCAAACTGAATGTTGCCATTCGGGTAATCATTTTCATCTTGTAACTGGGGGATGGCGACCGTGTAGAGCATGGCATAACTATCACCATAGATGCAGTGTGCCGCGGTGAGAATGTAACGGGAGTTAAGAACCGTCGCACCACAGTAGGTTCCAGAGCTGTATTGATAAGGAGAGATATAAATCGCCAAACTCGCAAAAGAAGGGTAATTCGCAACGTTCGCATTCGTTCCATTCACGATATAAGGTGAAATGTCCACGGCTGAGACTCTCGTCGTTAACAATAAAAACATCCATAGCCATTTGCGCATGCTCCACCTCATTGGTTGAATTGATTGTTCTGCTTATTTATCACCCGCTTAAAGTGTAGCAATGAAATGAAAGTATGCGATGCAGATAACAAAAAACCCGCAGTTTTACCTGCGGGTTTATCAATTCAAATCACATGAGTGAATTATGCTTCTTCGCGACGACGGCTATGGCCACGTTCACCACGGTAGCTACCACTGCTCTCACCACTACGGTTGCGTTCAAAACGACGCTCACCTTCACGGAAAGGACGGCCTTCACCACCACGGCCACGGCCACCTTCGCGGCCGCCTTCACGACCACCACGGAAACCACCTTCACGGTTGCCTTCTGGACGACGACCACCGTCACGACGTGGGCCACCTTCACGACGAGCACCACCACGAGATTCGCGGAAATCGTCGAAGTCACACACGACTGCGCCCACTTCTTTTTGGCGGATACGCAGCTTGCGTAGCTTGCTAGAAACGTCGCTCGACATGGCTTTTGGCAGCTGAACAAACGTATGGCCTTGAGCCAGTTTGATCGCACCGATAGAACCTTTAGTCAGACCCAGTTCGTTTGCGAGAGCGCCAACGATGTCTTTCACTTGAACGCCTTGGTCACGGCCAACTTGCAGTTGGTAAGTATCCCAATCGTGGTTCTCTTGATCACGGCCACCGAATTCACGGCGAGCAGGACGATCACCATCACGACGGTCATCACGACGCTCACGACGACGTGATTTTTCACGCTCCATCGCTTCGATCATTGGGTCAGCACCTACGTAGAACAGTGGACGCTTACCTTGCTGACGTTTCAGCAGGATTGCAGCCAGAGTCGTTGCATCGATTTCCAGTGACGCTTGCAGCTTTTCAACCAGCTCAGCGAAACGCTCCAGTGAGCTGAACTCTTTATCTGCTGCCAGCTCTTGACCCAGCTTAGTCAGACGAGATTCAGCCACTTTATCGCGGTGTGGCAGTTGGATCTCTTCCATAGAAGAACGAGTTACACGCTCGATAGTGCGCAGCATGCGGATTTGGTTAGTACGAACCAGCAGGATCGCCTTACCTTTACGTCCAGCACGACCAGTACGGCCGATACGGTGGATGTAAGATTCCACATCGAATGGGATGTCGTAGTTAAATACGTGAGTGATACGTGGAACGTCCAGACCACGTGCTACTACGTCAGTCGCAACCAGAATATCAATCACACCTTGCTTGATATGATCAACGGTGCGCTCACGCAGAGACTGAGGGATATCACCGTGCAGAGCCGCCGCTTTAAAGCCACGTGCACACAGCCAATCCGCTAGACGCTCAGTATCCTGACGAGTACGTACGAATACGATAGAAGCATCCGTTTCTTCGGTTTCAAGCAGACGAGCCATCGCTTCATCTTTCTCAACACCTTTTACTACCCAGTATTGCTGCTCAACTTTAGCCACAGTTTGGTTAGAACCGGCTACGTCAACACATTCTGGGTTACGTAGGAAACGTTCAACGATCTCTTTAACCATAGGAGGCATAGTCGCAGAAAACAGTACGCGTTGTGCGGTTTCTGGCGCTTGTTCCATGATCCAAGTAACGTCATCAACGAAGCCCATTTTGAGCATTTCGTCTGCTTCATCAAGGATGAACGTATGACATTCGTCTAGGTGCAGACGATCACGAGTGATCAAATCTTTTACACGACCTGGCGTACCCACAACAATGTGAGCGCCAGATTTCAGAGCGCGCATTTGATCAAGAATTGAAGCACCACCGTAGATTTCAAGAACCTTCAGGCCTTTGATATTTTGGCCAAGGTTTTTGATCTCAGCCGCTACCTGAATCGCCAGCTCACGCGTTGGCGCCATAACAATAGCTTGTGGCTTGTACTGAGATAGATTAAGTTTGTTGAGCAGAGGCAAAGAGAATGCCGCTGTTTTACCTGTACCTGTTTGCGCTTTACCCAGTGCATCACGGCCTTCTAGCAGAACAGGAATTGCTGCTGCTTGGATAGGAGTTGGTGATACGAAGCCCATTTCGGTTAGGGCAGAAAGGATGGCGCTGTTCAGTGCTAAATCACTGAATTGAATTGCAGTATCTTGCATGGGGATCCCACTAAATGAAGAAATAACCAAGGTCCCACGTGCTTTACCATTTCCAACCAATCCAATGAATTGCTGAGTCCGTTCAGATGCGGATAAGTATTAAAACGCATCAAGCCGCTAGGGACATATAAGGGACGCGGATTATTCCCTAAAAGCATAAAAAAAGCTAGGAAAAATTGAATTTCATCACAAAAATTTCTTAGCAAAGGAAAAATGATGCCTCATTGACCGGAAAACCCCGTTAAAACACCAAAATTGCTGACAATTTCAGCGAATAAATAAACAGCCAACGGCGCTCAATCTCACGTTTTCGGTAGTAATCCAGCCCCTCAATGATTATAGTGTGCCCAACTTAAACGGTTAGATAAAAAAGATGTTCCAAGACAATCCGCTCCTCGCGCAGCTTAAGCAAAAAATCCAAGAAAACCTGCCTAAAAAAGAAGGCACCATCAAAGCCAGTGACAAAGGTTTTGGCTTCCTCGAAGTCGATAGCAAAACCAGCTACTTTGTTCCGCCTCCTTATATGAAGAAGTGTATGCATGGCGACAAAGTCGTGGCTTTCATCCGCACCGAAAATGAACGTGAAGTGGCTGAGCCTTCTGAACTCATCGAGCAATCGCTGACTCGCTTCATTGGTCGCGTAAAGCTATTTAAAGGCAAACTCAACGTCGCGCCTGATCATCCACAACTGAAAAAGCTGTCGCTGAAGGCAAAAACCAAGAAAGGCCTCAACGAAGCTGACTTCCAAGAGGGTGACTGGGTGGTCGCTCATCTTGTGCGCCACCCGCTGAAAGGTGACGATGGTTTCTTTGTGCAGATTTCACATAAAATCACCGATGCCAATGACAAAATTGCCCCTTGGTGGGTGACATTAGCAGAAAACGATCTGCCCAACAGCGAGCCAGCGGGCATTGACGATTGGCAATTGAAAGATGATGCAGACTTGGTTCGTGAAGATCTGACCGCGCTGCCTTTTGTGACTATCGATGGTGAATCGACCAAAGATATGGACGATGCGCTTTACGCACAGCAACTGCCAAACGGTGATTTTGCGCTGACTATCGCGATTGCCGATCCAACCGCTTACATCACCCCAGAAGATGAGATGGACAAAGTTGCTCGCGAGCGTGGCTTTACCATTTATTTGCCGGGTCGCAACATTCCCATGTTGCCACGCGATCTGGCTGATGAGCTTTGCTCTCTGATGGAAAACCAAGTTCGTCCAGCGCTATGCTGCTCAGTCACTATCCGTAAAGATGGCGTGATTGGCGATGATATTCGTTTCTTCGCAGCCAACATCAAATCTCATGCACGCCTAGTTTACGACCATGTTTCTGACTGGTTGGAGACTGGCAGCTCGGAACAATGGCAACCAAGCGAAGAAATCGCCCAAGTAGTGCGCGACCTCTACGCTTTCTCACAAGCACGTGCGAACTGGCGTGAGACCCATGCCGTAGTGTTCCCAGATCGTCCAGACTACCGCTTCGAACTGAGTGCCGATAACGATGTTGTGGCGATCCATGCGGACATGCGCCGTACGGCAAACCGCTTGGTTGAAGAATCGATGATCACTGCGAACATCTGTGCGGGTAAAACGCTGCAAACTACATTTGGTTTTGGTGTATTCAATACCCACGCGGGTTTTAAAGCTGAAAAAATGGCCGATGTAGTAGAGCTCATGGCGGTCAACGGCGCACCCAATGCGGATGCAGAAACGCTGGCAACCGTGGAAGGCTTTGCCGCTCTGCGCCGCTGGCTAGCCACGCAAGAAACCAGCTACCTCGATAATCGTATTCGTAAATACCAAAGCTACAGTGAGATTGGTAACCAGCCTCTCCCCCACTTCGCGATGGGCCTTGATGTGTACGCAACATGGACTTCGCCGATTCGTAAATACGGCGACATGATTAACCACCGTCTGCTGAAAGCGCACATTCTCGGCAAAGCCCCGGTGCAAACGCCGGATGAGACAGTTGGTGAAGAACTGGCTCTGCACCGTAAGCACCACAAAATTGCTGAACGTAATGTGGCAGATTGGCTCTATGCGCGCACGCTGGCCGATGAGCCTGCGAAAGAAACCCGCTTCCAAGCTGAGATCTTTGATATCAACCGTCCGGGCATGCGTGTTCGCTTACTCGAAAATGGCGCAATGGCCTTTATTCCGGGAGCTCTGATCCTCGATAACAAAGAGCGTATCGAATGTAATGGTGAAGACGGCACGGTACTGATCGATAAAGAAGTGGTGTACAAACTTGGTGATGTGCTGGAAATCGTCCTGACAGAAGTCAATCAAGAAAACCGCAGCTTAGTGGGTAAACCAACGCAAGTATTTGCCGACCTAACCACAGAAGCAAAGCCGAGCACCGAAGATAAGAGCGAACCTCAAGCGTAATCCGTTAAGCTCAGGCTTTCTCCCTCTTACCGAAAAGGCATTCTCAGGAATGCCTTTTTTATTTCGCCAACCACACGCTATATCACTGAAACTAAACCCAGAAATAAGCTTTAGGGTCTTTTTCTACTTCGCGCATCATTGCCGTCAAATCTTCACTACGCGCTAAAAATGGGTAAGGAATCCAAGGTTCACTCGTGGATTGTTCTTCATCATAAGCGTAAAGAATCCACTGTTTCGAGGCCTCTTCCCATACGATTTTTGCCACCAAACTTTCATAGTCACAATGGCTCGAGTCCAATTTGTAATGGCATAAAATAAACTGCACACCATTTTCTATCGGTTCAAAGCTGGATTTGCCTAACTCAGCAGGCAAACTCTGATTGCGGCTCATGCAAAGCAGTTCCGCACGACGTTCGAGTTGTCGCTGTAGAAGGTTGACAATCATGTTTAACCTCACTGTGACTTGGTGTATCCAGTATGGCGCTCTGCTCGCGGTAATTCTATGATCCCAACATCATTTGAGTATAAGCAATCGCAACAATCTCTATTGATTTCACAAATCCAACACTAAACCTAGGAACGCATTCACATTTTTGTCATACGTTTCAGGCATACTGCTTAAGATTTTTTTGACAACATGGGAGCTACTTTATGTTTAGGATGGCACTTGCCGCCGTTTGCGCATTTTTCTTTTCTATCACTGCGATAACACCGTCTGCGCAAGCAAGTGAAATTACCGTTTCGGGTTCCACTTCCGTAGCCAGAATTATGGATGTACTGGCCGAAGAGTATAACAAGACGCACCCAGACACTTATGTCGCGGTACAAGGCGTAGGCTCCACCGCCGGCATTGCGTTACTCAAAAAAGGGGTAGCCGATATTGCGATGACATCCCGTTATATGACGGAAAGTGAAAGCCAAGAAAACCTCAATAGCTTTATGCTTGCTTTCGATGGCATGGCGGTAGTCGTTAACCAAGCCAACCCGATCACTAATTTAAACCGCGAACAGCTGTATGGCATCTATAAAGGGCAGATTACTAACTGGAAACAGGTCGGTGGAAATGATCAAAAGATTGCGGTAGTCACTCGTGAGGCTTCATCGGGTACCCGCTACAGCTTTGAAAGCTTAATGGGATTAACCAAAACGCTTAACAAACGTGAGGTTTCTGATATTGCCCCAACCGCATTAGTGGTGAACAGCAACAGCATGATGAAAACCTTGGTCAACCACAATATCCAAGCGTTAGGCTTTATCTCAATTGGCTCGGTAGACAAATCGGTTAAAGCGTTGCAGTTTGAGAAAACGGAGCCTACAGCCGACAACATTGCAAAGCACAGTTATCAACTCTCTCGACCTTTCTTAATCCTGCACTACTCGGATAAGGCCGATGAACAAACCAAGCAATTCATCGCGTTTTTACAGTCAGACCTAGCGAAAAAGTTGATTGTTGAGTATGGCTATATCATGCCAAGCGATGTGGAATAAATCCTAATCGTCGTTTCAACTCATTGAAAACAAACAAGGAGAGCATTCGCTCTCCTTGTTTTTATGTTCTGAACACCATTGATTAAAAATGCAGTTGGATCACCGAAACGACGACACAACCTGGACGACGAACACCTTCAATTTCGACTTTGATTTCACGCTCGATCTCAAGACCTTTCTTGATTGGCGTGACTTTTGAGAGTGTACTCACGGCACGAACTCGATTACCCGCTTTGACTGGATAAGGAAAGCGCACTGAATTAAGGCCAATATTCACCACCAATTTCGCCGTGGGGAATAGGGATTTTTCTTCATCGACGCTGTCGGTTAAACGAGGCAGCAGAGCTAAAGTCAAAAAACCATGGGCAATCGTTGTTTTGAACGGAGATTCCAACGCGGCGCGATCAGGATCCGTATGAATCCACTGCATATCTTCAGTGACAGTACCAAATTGATTAATACGCTCTTGGTCAACGAGCAACCAATCACCAGTATGCATCACTTCACCCACTTGGGTTTGTAGCTGATCATACAAAGCCTGTGCTTCCGGTTTGAGCACAATCGGTTCTGGGATCGGTGTTTCTTCATTGGCAGGCAGGTGCAGATCTTTCACCCACGCAAACAGCGGGCGACGATTGGTTTTGGTCAAAATATCATCCCAGTACTCACGTACAGAGGGAGACATCCACTGTTTAAATTCAGTGTGCTTAACCAAGTTTTCAGCTCGATGCTTTAGAAGATCCGCGACTCTCATCAAAACCTCATTCTTAACCAAGAAGAAATGGAAACAACCTAATTTTGAAGTACTTCACAGTAAGCTGCAATGACTTTCGGGCGTACATGTGTAATCCGCAACAGAAAAAAGCAAATAAAAACAATATCTTATCAATAAAACATTATTTTATTAGATTTATAGTCATTAGAGTAAACATACCATTTGTTTCGGCACTTTTGCCTAATATTGACTCGAATGACCGTGCCATTGTCCCCTTAATGACAGCACTCAGGTCCACGGCTTAAAGATTCACCGACAATACTAAGCAAATATTGCGCCGAGTTGTCGTATTCACGGATTTTTAATTGTTGTTACAAGTTATCTATCTGGGCTAGGTAGGATTCGGCGGTCGCTAAAATCGCCAGTTGATCGACGCTAGCTATCTTATCCCATGTTTTATAGAGCATTCCAATGCGAGGATTGTTAGCGAGCTGTTCACGATGTTTGAGCATAAAGCGCCAATAGAGTGAATTTAGCGGGCAAGCCCCATCACCGGATTTGAGTTTCACTTGATAAGGGCAAGAGACGCAGTAGTCACTCATTTTATTGATGTAGGAACCACTAGCCGCATAAGGTTTAGTCGCAATCAATCCCCCATCGGCAAACAGTGCCATTCCCCGCGTGTTCGGGAGTTCGACCCATTCAATCGCATCAATGTAGACGCCCAAATACCACGCATCAACTTCATCGGGGTCACATTCGGTGAGCAGGGCAAAGTTGCCTGTTACCATCAATCGTTGAATATGGTGCGCATAGCCAAAATCCAAGGATTGAGTGATCGCTTGTTGCAGGCAGTGCATCTTCGTTTGACCATTCCAGAAATAACTCGGCAAAGGGCGCCGAGCACCAAAATGATTGCGAGTTTTGTAATGAGGCATGTTGCTCCAATACATACCGCGTACGTACTCTCTCCACCCCAAAATTTGACGTACGAAACCTTCGACTTGTGCTAAAGAAACTTCGCCTTGGGCAGCTCGATAGGTATCAATCGCAGCGCCAATTACCTCTTGTGGGGAAAGTAATTTGCAATTCAATGCAAACGATAGACGGCTGTGATAAAGGCTCCATCGATATGGGTGCTGTGCCGTCATCGCATCTTGAAAGCGGCCAAAATTGGGTAAAGCGCATTGGCAAAAATGCGCCAATAGAGATAAGGCTTGCGCACGATTTATCGGCCACAGTAATGATTCTCCGACGTTGCCGATCGATTTAACGTTATGACGTTCAAGTCGTGATTTGATGGATGAAATGGAGTTATCAAAGCGAAGCGGAGTGGGCAAGTGCAGCAAATCAGGCGCTTTCAGCTTATTGCGATTCTCTGCATCAAAATTCCACTGCCCGCCTTCTGGCTTGTTTTCCGATTCCATTAAATAGCCAAAACGTTTACGCATGCGGCGATAAAAATGTTCCATCAATACCGCTTTTCCCACCGGAAATTGTTGGGGGATCTCCGCAAATGGCAACAGAAAATGTTCCGTATCGACGCAACCAATCACCACTTCGGGGATACGTAAATTCGCCATCTGTTCTAGTAAGCGGTATTCATCTGGTCTTTGGTATTGAAAGGCATGGGCATTAACCTGATGGCAAATATGCTCAATTAAGTGTGGTAAGTCGGCAAACTCTGCGGTGGCATCCAAATCTAAATGCAGAACGTGATGTCCTTCTGCCGTCAAACGCTCGGCAAACGCTTTCATTGCTGCAAAAAACGCACACTGTTTCTGGGTGTGGTGACGTACATACCACTGCTCCTGATGCAGTTCTGCAATCAAGTACAGCACCTCTTCTCGTGGTTCAGCAAACCAAGAGTGGGTATGGTTGAGCTGATCGCCCAATATCAATCGTACAACCGGGTAACGCATTATGTTCCTTAAGCCGCATTTTTATTCAATGTCGACATTGGTTTTATTAAGAGTCACTTTATCTACGAGTGGCAGGCCACGCCGATCACTAAATCGCTGTTCTATTTTCGAAACAAACCCTGCTCTATCCATTTTATCAATCAAATAAACACCTGATATTTTGTATGAGAATTGGTTATTTAACTCTAAAAATTAAGCCTGAGAGCTTCATTCCACAAACGTTGTCTTCGCTTAGCCTTATTGAACAAAGTTAGTTAAATTTGCTACCGATCACATTTCGGCAAACCATTTGAAAAAATGGGACGCAAAGCCTCCGGTCTGTCGGTTCGAGAAAAGCTCAACAAACGGTTTTCTCAATCTATGATAGCGGGGTCGCCATAACCATATTGCATAGTTATGCCTTGCTGAGTGTGGTAGGACTCAGAATACCTCTGAGTTCTGTCAGCCAACAAAAAAGAGTCTGTGATGAAAAAACAACCTAAATTGACCGCAATCGCTCTGATCCTTTCTGGTATCAGTGGATTAGCGTATGGACACGGTTATGTGTCAGCAGTGGAAGACGGTATTGTAGAAGGGCGCGTTACGTTATGTAAATTTGCCGCTAATGGTACTGGTGAAAAAAACACTAACTGTGGTGCGATTCAATATGAACCACAAAGCGTTGAAGGCCCAGAAGGCTTTCCGGCTGCTGGCCCACGTGATGGCAAAATTGCCAGTGCTCAAAGTGCACTTGCCGCTGCGCTTGATGAACAAACGGCCGACCGTTGGGTAAAACGCCCAATCCAAGCTGGACCACAAACCTTTGAGTGGACGTTTACGGCAAACCATGTCACTCGAGACTGGAAATACTACATCACCAAGCCAAACTGGAACCCAAACCAAGCCCTATCACGCGATTCTTTTGATCTGAATCCATTCTGCGTGGTCGAAGGCAACATGGTGCAACCACCCAAACGCACTAGCCATGAGTGTATTGTGCCTGAGCGCGAAGGTTACCATGTGATTCTTGCGGTATGGGATGTGGGTGATACCGCGGCAGCCTTCTACAACGTGATTGATGTAAAGTTTGATGGCAACGGTCCTGTATTACCTGATTGGAACCAAGCAGGACAGATCATCCCAACCATGGATCTGAGCATCGGTGACACCGTGTTTACACGCGTTTTTGATGCGACCGGAGAGAACCCTGCGTACCGTACTGAACTGAAAATCGATTCAGAAACGCTCACTCAAGCGAATCAGTGGTCACACGCTTTAGCGGCTAAAATTAACCAAACACAAAAACAGCAGCGTGCTGGCCAGCTCAATGGTGATCAGTTTGTTCCCGTTTACGGGACTAACCCGATTTACCTAAAAGAAGGCAGCGGCTTGAAGCGTGTTGAAATTGGCTACCAAATCGAAGCGCCACAGCCTGAGTATTCACTGACAGTTTCAGGTTTAGCGGCAGAATATGAAATTGGCGAACAGCCTGTTCAACTTGACCTAACGCTAGAAGCACAAGGTGAGATGAGCGCAGAGCTCACCGTTTATAACCATCACCAAAAACCGCTAGCAAGCTGGACTCAGGCGATGACCGACGGCGAGCTCAAATCAGTAACCTTACAGCTGAGCGAAGCCAAAGCGGGTCATCATATGCTGGTTTCTCGCATCAAGGATCTTGATGGCAACCTACAAGATCAGCAAACGCTAGACTTTATGTTGGTTGAACCACAAACGCCACCGACTCCGGGAGATTACGACTTTGTTTTCCCGAACGGTTTGAAAGAGTATGTTGCGGGCACCAAAGTGCTAGGTTCGGATGGCGCGATTTACCAGTGTAAAGCATGGCCAGCATCAGGCTATTGCCAACAGTGGACAAGCAATGCCACTCAGTACCAACCAGGTACTGGTAGTCATTGGCAAATGGCGTGGGATAAACTCTAATTGCCCCTCTAAAACACAAAATCCCTCAGCCACGCTGAGGGATTTTTTATTTGAGCTAGAGACAAATCTCATCGCTTATAGTGCGAAAAAGTCTCAAGGTTAAGCCTCGTTTTACTCTTCATCCATCTCGCAATCGGTACAGCTTTGCAAAGCGATTTCGTGTTCAAACACCACCGTTTCATTACCTTCTGCCAATAGCTCAGCAATTTCATCCGCGACTTCTTGTTCATCTTCCGCTTCAACTTGATTCGCTAACTCTTCTTCAGAATAACCGTAGAAGTTTAGCAATAAGTAGTCACGCGCTTCTTCTTTGGTACAAGTCACGTTCACGGAAAGGTCAGGCTCAACGTTGTCTTGCGCAAGAATGTCGGCAACTTGAGCTAACACATCCTCTTTCATCGCCGCGGTTAACCAGCCGAGATCCGTGCTTACTGTGGTTTTTTTACAATCAAAGCAAGGCAGTTGATGAAAGTAATATTGAAAATTGGTCATAGGTCATTTCTTCTTTCAGAGTGAGTAGCAAGATTATGCGCGATTTCTCGCAAAATACTATCTCAATCATGAGGAAAGATCCGCTCACTAGGCTGACTGTGTGCGTAAACAATTGCTCAATGCTGCTTGACCTGTCTATAGCTCTACAGTTCATACTAACCACATCTTCAGCCTCTTGAGGTCAGATCAAATATGTATTTAATTTCAGAATTAGCGGTCAAGGCGGGGCTCTCTCGAACCACACTACTTTACTACGAGAAATTAGGATTGATTCGGGGGCAACGTCTTGACAATGGCTATCGCTACTACAGCGAGAGTGATCTGCAGCAACTGTTTCTTATCCAACAGCTTCAGAGTGCGGGGCTTTCATTAAAAGAGTGTGAAGAGTGCTTACAGGCGAAACTAGACCGAAGCCTATTGGAAAGTCGTTTAAGCCAACTCGATGATGAAATTGAGAAAAAAGTTCGCGCTCGTGAGTTGCTTTTAGCCTTGCTCGGCGAACGTCCACAAAGAGAGTTACACCACTCTCTCAGTAAACATGCGCCAAACGCTTACTTAAGCTGGCTCAACACGCAAGGTTACAGTGAAAAAGAGGCGCTCCGATTAAAATGGTTATCGAAAGATATGAATGAACATGACATCTATATGCAAGATTTCATGGCAGTTTTTGCCACTTTGCAACGCTGGAGCCCCGGTAGCGAGCAAGATACCTTAAAAGCCATTTCCTTGATGTCGATACAAAGCATGCAGCATATCCTCGATGTCGGCTGCGGAACGGGCCTTTCAACTCTCCTGCTGGCAGAAAACAGTTCGGCGCACATTACTGCTGTCGATAATGAACCCATCGCGATTAAACAACTTGAGAAGCAACGCCAGCACTCGCCATGGAAAGAGCGGATATCCCCAGTCTTGGGTTCCATGACCGCACTCCCTTTTGCCGCGAAAAGTTTTGATGCGATTTGGGCTGAAGGCTGTGTTTACATCATGGGCATGGAGAACGCTCTCAAGCAGTGGAAACCTTTTTTAGCGGATAACGGCATCTTGATGGTCAGTGATTTGGTCTGGCTCACTGAGAATCCAGAACCGGAAACTCAACAATTTTGGCAATCCGAATACCCAGATATCCAATCGATACCTTCTCGAATCAAGCTTTTCAAAAAGCTGGGTTATGAGGTGATGGAGCATTTTTCATTAGGCGTTGATGCATGGCAAAACTACTGGCTACCACTGCAAAACCGTGTCGAAGAGTTAAAACTTCGGCTGACAAACTCCCAAGCTTTGTCTGACATAGAAAAGGAGATTGCTATCTATGAACGAAGTGCTGCCAAAGACTTTACTTATCAATATTTTATTTTGAAAATTAACCACTAGAGACTTAAGAATGAATTTTTCTTTATACAAATCACAGCAAAAACTAGAGATTATCGACCTGTTCCAAAACACCTTTTCTGATTCTGAAGGATCAGAAGAAGGCACTGTGATTGGAAAACTGGTCTCCGATTTTCTCAGCCACTCCCTTCAAGAAGATGATCTTTTCGTGTTTGTCGCATGCGATGATCACCAACGTGTTATCGGCAGCATCCTTTTCTCCAAGCTCTCATTTCCTAATGAGGAAAACGTGTATCTTCTCGCGCCAGTGGCAGTAGCAACGAAGTGGCACGGTCAAGGCATTGGACAAGCACTGATCCGTTTTGGATTAGAGACGTTAAAAGAGAAAGATATCAGTCATGTCATCACCTACGGTGATATTCGCTTTTACTCCAAAGTAGGATTTACTGCGATTAATGAAGAGATGATTCAAGCGCCATTGACCTTGTCCTACCCTGAAGGTTGGCTTGCTCAATCGTTAACAGGGCAAGCGATCACCCCGATCAGCGGTAAACCCACATGCTTAGAAGCGATAGCAAATCCTGTTTACTGGTAGGCTTAAATTATGGATGACACTCTATGTGACCCGATGATTTTTCTGGTAACAAATGGCAGCATCATTCCAAAGCCGACAACAAGGTTGACTTTGCTGCCAACTTCCCTCCTCTTTCCTTTTTGTTGACACTCGGATTACAAATCCAATTACAAAGTCATTACTATGCCTGAAATTGGATTACCCCCTCACTGGCGCAATAACAGGAGAAGAAAATGGATCGTCATCCCTGCATCAAACATTGGAGTGAACTACAGGAAAAGGAGCCTCGTTACTACTCTGGTAGCCAAGAGCCGCTGTCTATCGGCTGCGCGCTCGGTCATTATTTTGGCTTCGCGCGGATCGGTATTCACCATGAAATTGTCGAGCCCGGACATCGCACCAGTTGGCCTCACGCGGAAAAAACGGAAGATGAATTTGTGCATGTATTAGAAGGCACACCCGATGTCTGGCTAGATGGCGTCCTCTATCGACTACAGCCGGGCGATTCGGTTGGCTTCAAAGCGGGCGATGGTCTCGCACATACTTTTATCAACAATACCGACCAGATCGTCCGCTTATTGTGTATCGGAGACACCGAACGAGAAGATAACCGCATTCACTACGCCGTCCATCCGGAACGGAACGTGCGTCTTGGCAAGCTCAACTGGCATGATGTACCTGCCCGCGAGCTCGGTGATCACGATGGTCTACCGGACAAACTTCGTGCTAACAACGGGCCGTTCTAGACGGTCACGGCTTTTAACCAGCAGAATTGTTGACACCCAAATTACACATCTTGTGATGAAGCGGCTACTATTGGCATGAACCCAATACTAAGTATTTAAATCATGACGTTGCTGCTGACTCACCGCAGGTTAAGCCTCTTACTGTGTAGCTTATGGGCTGCTTCCGCACTGGCCAGTATTGACCTGCCTGAAACTCAGCGTTGGTCGATTTTTTATCGCGCAGCGCTTGAGCAGCAAAGCACGCCACTGGTGGCGAGCCAAACCCTCAATCAATACCCGTTAGCGCTCCTCAGCAGTCACAGTCAATATCCTGATTTTACTCAATATACGTGGCAAGACATCGCAGATTTAGCCGCCACGGCCAAGCAGTGCCAGCCGCTCAACTCCTCTTCGCCGTATTTGGCGAAAGCGGTCGAATTTGAGTTGGCGCTATGTCGCCAAACACCGCTCGGCGCAGAGTGGTTTCAGCGTGTTGCGTGGCAACATCCGGCGGGAGGCAGCTACGCAGATCGCTATATTGAGCACTTAGCGGATGCAGAGCAGGCAACCTTTGCCTCTGCGCACCCAACACGTTTCACCTTGGCGAGCCATTATCATCCGTTGCATGCCTTATGGCAACGACCGGGCGCTGCCGGGGTAGATGCACTGCTCAACGGCTTTCGCCTGTATCTTGCGCCAAATGATGAACTGTGGCTCAGCAGCGAAGCGGGCTGGCATGTGCTTTCGAGCGTGCACTGGCGCGCACTCACCGCACCACTGCCATTCACGCTTGAGCCTTATCAAGCGCAAAAGCCTTGCGATGAGCGTTACAGCAACCTCTGCTTTAATCAGCGCGTTAGCAGTCATGCGTGGCTGTATAGCGGTTTGGTGATCGGTGTGTTGCTTGCGTTTGGCGCTGCGCTGCGTTCACTTTGGCTGCGCTATCAAGAAGGGCGCGAGCGGCGCTTTATTTTGCAACTGCTGACTCACGAACTGCGCACGCCCATCACCAGTTTAGGGTTTACCGTCGAATCACTACGCAGCCAATTTGATGAGTTATCCCCCAAGGCGCAAGAGAGCTTATGGCGATTAATGGCCGATCATCAGCGGCTAGCACAACTGAGCGAGACCAGCCGCCACTACTTGAGCCCGAGCCACGACAGCATGGCGCGCCATCCAGCGCAGTTGAGTGACTTTATCGAGCATTGTATCGAGGACTTTGAGGTTGAGCTTCATCTCAAACACGACCCAATACTCGCACTGCCCTATTACTGGCTTGGGCTGTGCATCACTAACTTACTCAGCAATGCCAAGCAGCATGGCGCGCCACCTATTCGCCTGACGGTGAGTGTGGTTGCACAAACGCTGCGCATTGAAGTGGAAGATTGCGGTGAATTTCCCTCTTTCTACCAACGTCTGTGCAAACGACTTTCGAGGCATCAAGACACTCACTCGCGCCCAAACACAGATAACATGGGCGTTGGCTTGCAGTTAGTGCGAAAACTCATCACCCAAATGGGCGGCAAACTGGTAATCCGTCGTCATCCAACCCGTGGTATTTTGGAGCTGCCGCTATGAAGCGTATTTTGCTGATTGAAGATGACACCTTACTCGGCCAAGGTCTGCGCGATTATCTGCATGACCATGGTTATGCATGCGAGTGGGTAACGCAGAGCCAACAGGTCGAAAAGCACTGGTTCAGTATCGATCTGGTGATTTTAGATCGGCAATTGCACGATGGTGACAGCCTGAAACATCTGCCGCACTGGTTGATGCTCAAAGCCCTGCCGGTGATCATACTGACCGCCAAAATTGAAGTGGAGCAACGAATTGAAGGGCTCAAAGCGGGGGCGAAAGATTATGTGCTCAAGCCCTTTTCCCACCAAGAGTTGCTGGCACGCATCGAAGCGCAACTGCGCCCGCTCGGCAGTAGCGTACTCAGCTACGCGGATATTGTGGTCGATGTGGCCAATCGCTCTGTACTTAATAACCAAACGCCGGTTGAACTCAAACCGAAAGAGTTTCAACTGCTGCTGATGCTACTGCAAAATCCGGGGCGCGTTTATCACCGTGATGAGCTGCTCAATCTTATTTGGGGTTATCAATATTTCCCAACCACGCGCACCGTGGATAACCACATTTTGCATTTGCGACAAAAGCTGCCGCAACTGGATATCGAGACCCTGCGCGGCGTGGGTTATCGCCTCAAAGGAGCCTCCGTATGATCTGCGCCTCTTTTCGCAATCACATTGCGCGACTTGGCATACTCAGCGCGTTAGTAAGCGGCGCCGCGATAGCGGAAACGCCGCCAAGCCCCACCCACGCTTGGTTTCGCACCACACCGCTGCAAAGCAGTTACCAGCTATTGGTTGAGGGGCATCCCACGCAAGCGTGGCACGAGCTCATCCACACACTGTCTACCACGCCCGTAGCCGAGGCTTTTTGGCAACCCATCAAAGAGGCCATTCTCAGTCAAACCCAGTGTGGACAGGCACTTCCAAGCACATCGCCTAACGATCTCGCGATTGCGGTGACTTTTATTCATAAGTTCAATCAGACCTTTCAAGGCTACCAAGTGAGGCTGAGCGCCGAAAACCTCACCCAGCCGCTGGCGGTGCGTCTGGCTTCTGCGAAAGGTGCAACCTTGTTAGCAGCAGAGCTTGCGCCTGCCGATTACGCCGAAGTGGAAAGTCGCGATCTGCTTTCGCCGTATGCCGCAGGTGTCTATTGGCTCACTCTGGGCGAGCAACGCATGGCGCTGCTGATTTCGGCCCCTTCCAACACACCGTGGATTGAACAATCCAGCGCGACCGATCTCACTATCCGCTTCCCCGCCACGCCTTCGGGCTGCGCATCGTCACTGGCTCGTTGGCAATTTTTTGATCAAAACTTTACCCTGCTACACTCACAAACCGTCAACCGAGATCAGCCTCCTGCCCCACCTTCTGCCCCTTCTCAAGCGCGCTGGCGTAGCCTCAGCATCACTCAAAGTGAATACCAAGGCACTATTCGCGTTGAGCAAATGCAGCGCCTCACGATACCCATTGACTAAGTTCAGGCAAAAGAGGGAAAGACATACTGGTGACAAAACCTATCGACGGACAAGGTTAAATATCTGGGTTACTCGATAGGAGACCGATATGAAATTGACCTTTTCCTCACTGGGGCTACTGCTGCTGGTGAGCGCGCCGAGCTTTGCGTTGACCTTAGAACAGGGCGATCAGCACTGGCAGATTGACCCCGACACACTGGCCATCATCCTCAAGCAAGACTCACAAACTTTCGCTATCAACCAAGGCTGCCTACAGATTGACGGGCAGACACAACAGGCAACGCAATTAACCCAAAGCGCCGAGCAAGCCACATGGACACTTAAGCCAAGTGGCGTGCAAGTGTCTGCACAGTTGCAACAAGGGTTGAACATCGATTTTCGCTGGCCAAGTGCTCGTGAGATTGAACGCCAAGCTCCTAAAGCACTGCGCTGGTTTGATCTCAGTGAAGTATCGACCCAAACGCTGTTACTGCCGTTTGACGAAGGAATGCGAGTGCCAACCGATAACCCGACTTGGACACGTTATTTGATAGACAATCATTCGGGTGCCAATACCACGCAAGATCTCAAAATGCCGTTCTGGAGCGCGCAACAGGGCGAACACTTCATCAGCTATCAACTGCTCAACGCCACCAATAACCAGCTGCACTTTAGTGAGCAGCAAAATAAGCTGGACTTACAAGCGGAGCACTGGTTTACCCCGCTGAACCAAAGTGAGCCTTTTAGCGTGCGCATCACCGTGGGCGATGAGATGCTAGCCGGAGCCAAAGCGTATCGCGACTGGCGCGAAGCCGCGGGGCTGCGTGTTTCACTTGCGGAAAAACGCAAGGCAAATCCGCAGATCGAAAAAATGATTGGTGCAAGCCACGTCTATCTGTTCGGGCGTGATTTAATCGCAGTGCAAGATGTGGTGGATTGGTGGGGACTGCGCGATTGGTTTTGGCGCTCTGAGTTTACCCCTTCACCAGAATTACAAAAGGAACTGGCGAGCCTAAAAAAAGGCCAAGACTGGCTCAATCAGTATCAGAAAAAATTGCTGGTCGGAGAGATAAACCAAGCCTTGAACCAAAAGTTCAGCGCCGATCCATCGTCCATTCAAGCGCAGTACCAAGCCGCGCAGCAGCGCAAAGCGTGGCTGACTGAACACGTTGGCGCATACCTCAAACCAAGCGATCAATGGGGACAAGGGTTAGCGCAACCCATGATCAGCACCCTTCAGCAAGCAGGATTAAGCAAACTCTGGCTAGGTCTTGATAACTGGATGCCAGCCTTTTATCAGCCGCAAGTGGTCGATAGGGCCAAACAAGCCGGCTATTTGATTGGCGTGTATGACTCATACAACACCGCGATTAAAAAAGGCATCAACGACAGTTGGCTGACCGCGCAGCTGCCGGGTCGCATGCGTGAAAGCTGCGCGATTGAAAAAGCCGACGGCACGTTGCAACTGGGCTTTCGCGGTAACGGCTTTTATCTCAATCCCGCCTGTGAACTCGGTTACGTTAAACAGCGCGTGCAAGACATTCTCCATTTCGGGCGCTTTAACAGCCTGTTTCTCGATGTGGATGGCACCGCCATGGCGCGGGAAAATTACCGCTCGCGCAGCAACGAAACCGCGATGCTGGCCGCCTTTAACACTCGAATGCAGGATATTGCAAACACGCCGACGCTGATTTTGGGATCGGAAGATGGCAATGCCCTGACCACTCAAGGGCTGGTGTTTGCTCATGGTATGGAAACGGTCGGCTTTGGTTGGACAGACCAAGCGATGAAGAGTGACAAGCAGTCACCTTATTATCTGGGCAACTGGTATCCCGATGAAAAGCCGGATTTTTTCTTTAAATCAGCGCAAGTTAAAGAGCCCTACCGCAGCTTACTGTTTGCCCCTGAATACAAAGTGCCGCTCTATCAAGCGGTGTTTCATGATGAGCTGATCAGTAGCCACCACTGGCACAGCGACAGTTTGAAGTTTTCGAATGTCAAAGCCGTGCGTGATTTGCGTGCCATGCTGTTTAACACTCCGGCGATGGTGCATTTAAGCCGCGATGAAACGCGTAAAAACTCCGCGCGTATCGAGCAGCTCAAGCACTATCAACAAGGTTTTTTACCCTTGCATGAGCAGTTATGGGATAAAGCCTTGGTCGATTTTCGCTGGCTGGATAAGCAAGGGCAAGTGCAGCAAACGCGCTTTAGTGATGGCTCGATTCTCAGTGCGAATTTTAGCGCGCAGCCATTTAAGCTCGCAGGAGGAGAAGTGATCACGCCACACAGCCTATTGGCGCAATTGGCGAATGGGCAAACCCATCAATGGCAGCCTAAATAGAAATCGTGCGAATAACGCTCAAACGAATAACCATCGCGCGCAAAAACCGCGCGATTGGGCAGTTCAATCAAGGCTGTGACCTTATGGATTCACAGCCTTGTGATGAAGCGATGAGAAGCTAGCTCAATGGGTGATGCGGCTCGGCATCATACCTTGTTACCTTTACCTAAATTTACTCAGACAAACTGTTCACAATCTAAGCTAATCGCGCATAATAGCCATGACATTATGAAACTTGTGGAAATGGATTATGGATAACACAAAAACCTATTCGAAAACCTCGATTGCTCTGCACTGGATAGTTGGTATGGCCTTTATTGGCGTATTTATCGTCGGAGCCTATCTATCCGACTTACCGCGTGGGCCAGAAAAAATGGAACTGGTGGCGCTGCATAAATCCTTTGGCGTGCTGATCTTGCTGATCGTGCTCGCGCGGGTCTTTTGGCGAATCAAAGAAGGGGCGATTCCGCCAGCCTCTGTGATGCCAGCTTGGCAAGAAAAAGTCGCGAAAGCGGTTCATGGTTTATTGTTGCTCGCCACACTGGCGATGCCACTTTCTGGGATCGCGATGAATATCGGCGGAGGGCGTGCACTGGAAGTGTTTGGTTATACGCTGGTTGCGGCAGGTGAAAAAGTGGTTTGGTTGCAAGAGCTTGGCGCAGCCGTTCACAAAACTGCGCCTCCCATCATTATTGCTATCGTGCTGCTGCACATCGCGGCGGTGCTTAAGCATCAACTGATTGATAAAGATTCCACTATGGCTCGTATGTTAGGCCGTGGTTAATACCCTAGCCTCTCATGTTGTCCATCGTACCTAGCGGAAATTATTAGGTGCAAGCATAGAAAAAGCCACCAACGCATGGTGGCTTTTTATCATTCATCCTTACAAAAAGGCTTTATAAGGCAGTTCTGGCTCATTTTTGAAGATATCTTGGAAGCCACGGAAATGCTGGTAATGCATGCGTCCTTTATCAGTTGGGTAGGTGTATTTACCGCCAACTTGCCAGAAGAACGGCGCAAATTGGTACTGTAAGCGATCTTTTTTCATATTCCACAGCACTTCGATTTCACGCGGATCATTTTGGAAGTTCGCCCAGATATCGTGGTGGAATGGCACGACAACTTGGCAATCGAGCGATTCTGCAGCGCGCAATACATCCGAAGAGGTCATTTTATCGGTCACTCCGCGTGGGTTCTCACCGTACGACAGCAGCGCCACATCAATCTGGTAATCGTTACCATGTTTCGCATAGTAGTTTGAGTAGTGTGAATCACCGGAGTGGTACACAGAGCCACCCGAGGTTTCAATCAAGTAGTTGACGGCTCGCTCATCCATACCATCCAAAATCGCTTTGTCGTAAGACGATACGCCTTTCGGTAGTGTCACTAACGCTGTGCGATCGAACGAATCCAGCACGCGAATCTTAACATCGCCGATTTCAAGCACATCACCGACTTTTGCCACAATGCAGCGCTCCTGCGGAACACCCCATCCTAACCACAAATCAACACAGGCTTGTGGGCCAATGAATTTTACGTGCTCGCCGCAGTTTTGCAGCACCGCTGCAGCAACGTTAACGTCAATGTGGTCAGCGTGATCGTGTGAAGCCAGCACCGCATCAATTTCTTTAATTGCAAACGGATCGAGTGGGAAAATTGAGGTACGTAAGTTAGGTTGCAGCGCTTCCACACCGCCCATACGCATCATCTGATGTTGAACGTTCATCAAGCGATTTTTCTGCGTTTTTTTACCGGTTCCGCACCAAAAATCGATAGAAAGGTTGGTGTTGCCAGCACTCTTTAACCAAATCCCAGTACAGCCTAGCCACCACATCGAAAAGGTATTTGGCTCCACGACCGTTTGTTCAATCTCTTCATTTAGCCAAGTTCCCCACTCAGGGAACGTACTCAAAATCCAGGATTCGCGAGTGATTTCATTCACTTTACTCATAACAACACCTCTTGTTTCACAACGTTAAGATAAATTTTGGATGTAGGGAGCCAAGCGCCGAAATCCTGAGGATTGGCACTGGCCAGTTGGGTTAGTTTTTTTAATTTGGTAAAAGTGAGTGAAACGCTACACTAAAATCACTTGCGTCCCTTGCGCTTCAATGGCTTTCACCACTTCAGCATTCGCATTTTTACCTGTGATGACGATGTCAATTTTGCTGGTAGGGCAAAACAGCATGCCGGTACGCTGCCCGACTTTTGAGCTGTCCACTACGACCACCAGCTTATCGATCTGCTCCAGCATCTGCTGTTCGGCAACCGCCGTGAGCATATCGGTTTTGTACAATCCCGCTTCGGTTAGCCCTTTGCCAGAGGTAAACATCCAGTTTCCAGCATAACCGCCAAGAGAATCTGGTGCGGGGTTGAGGAAAATGCTTTGCGCTCGATTGTATTGTCCGCCAATGATGATCACATCGTCATGATCTTCATTGATCAGATAGCTCGCCAAAGGAAAATAGTTGGTCACTATCTGTACGTTTTCGCCACACAACTGCTGACCCAGCAAAAAGGCGGTCGAACCACAGTTGATCACCACACTATCGCCCGGTTGACACAGCTCAGCCGCTTTCAAGGCAATCAGCGATTTCTCTTCATAATGCTCTGTGCTGTTGATATTGAGCGGCGACCACTTTCTTTTTTTCGTTTCAATCCGCTCTGCCCCATTACGCACTTTGCGCAGCTTACCTAGCTCATCGAGCTTGGCGATATCGCGCCGCGCTGTGGCCGGAGAGACATTAAAGCGCTCAATAATGTGTGAAACGTTAATTGCTTGATTCTCTTCAAGCAGAGACAAAATACCGTTATGTCGTTGAACTTCATTCATACCATCACCTAACTGAGAAAAACTCACCGAATGTCGACTTAGTGATTACTTGGTGATTAATCTTGATTGAATTTGATTCTAATAATCACCCATAGACTTGTCAAACTTTCTGAACATAGAAATCATACATTTATCACAATTAAATTTAAGTGATTGAATTTAAATAACTTAATTAATTATAAGTGATCTACCTATCATTTATGCGGTTTAATTTTGGCCAAAATTGATAAAAATCAAAATAATCACAAATGAGCATTGAATGATTACTTTTGATTGTTAAAGTCTATTCCGTGAGCAAAAGGAGCGATTTTTCGCACTACCAAAAATCACTCTTCCTACATCAAAACAACTAAGGGTAGAGATATGGAGTTCTTGTACGACGTTTTCTATATTTTTTACAGCCAAGTAATGACCAAAGCCCCTTTGCTGCTAGGGCTAGTCACCTTAATCGGCTATTGGCTGCTAAGACGCGATGCGACAACCATCATTAAAGGTTCAATCAAAACGATTGTTGGTTTTATGCTGGTACAAGTGGGCGCAGGCACACTGGTTGCTGGCTTTAAACCTGTGATTGAAAAGCTGTCGCAATACCACGGTTTAACCGGATCAGTGATTGACCCCTACACCTCGATGATGGCCACCATGGAAACCATGGGCGACAACTATTCATGGGTCGGGTACGCCGTACTGCTGGCGCTGGCGATCAACATTCTGTTGGTGCTGTTTCGCCGCTACACCGGCATTCGTACCATCATGCTGACTGGACACATCATGTTCCAGCAAGCGGGTTTGATTGCGGTGTTCTACTTTGTGCTCGGCGCTGGCATGTGGGAAACCATCATTTATTCGGCGGTATTGATGGCGCTCTACTGGGGCATCTCTTCTAACATCATGTTCAAACCGACCGAAGCAGTCACTGGCGGCGCGGGTTTCTCCATCGGCCACCAACAGCAAGTCGCTTCATGGATCGCCACCAAAATTGCTCCCAAACTGGGGGATAAAAAAGACAGTGTTGATCACCTGCAACTGCCTAAATGGCTGCATATTTTCCACGACAGCATCGCTGCCACCGCGATTGTAATGACCGTGTTCTTCGGCATCATTCTGCTCTCTTTCGGTCTGAATAATCTGCAAGAGATGGCGGGCTCCACCCACTGGACTATCTACATCCTCGAAACGGGCCTTAAGTTTGCCGTCGCGATCCAAGTGATTGTGGCCGGTGTGCGTATGTTTGTCGCCGAGCTGTCCGAAGCGTTTAAAGGCATCTCCGAGCGCGTTATTCCTAACGCGGTGCTCGCGATTGACTGTGCGGCGATCTACGCCTTCTCCCCCAATGCCATGGTGTTTGGTTTTATGTGGGGCGCACTCGGCCAGTTTGCAGCAGTCTTAGCCATGCTGGCGTTTAATGCGCCAATCATGATCATTCCCGGCTTCATTCCTATGTTCTTCTCCAACGCAACGATTGGCGTCTTTGCGAACCATTTCGGCGGTTGGAAAGCGGTGATGAAGATCTGTTTTGTGATGGGCATTATCGAAGTGCTCGGCTCGGCATGGGCAATTCACCTCTTCACCCAACAAGGCACCGAATTCAGTGGCTGGATGGGCATGGCCGACTGGGCACTGGTCTTCCCACCGATTATGCAAGGTTTGTCCGCCTCGAAACTCTTCTTCTTCGTACTGGTTGCACTGGCGTTGGTCTACATGTTCTTTGCCTCCAAACAGTTACGCGCCGAAGAAGATGCACAAGGCAGCATCACGGTCAGTGACGAGCCGGAAGTGATTGAAGCGGTTGAACAAGCTCTGCAAGCCGCGCAAGGCACTCGTCCAGTGAGCATTCTGGCAGTGTGCGGTAACGGCCAAGGTTCATCGATGATGATGAAGATGAAAATCGGCAAGTATTTGGAGCAAAAAGGCATTCCACATGTGATGGATTCTTGCGCGGTGTCTGATTACAAATCCAAACTCGCGACCACCGACATCATTGTCTCCTCGAAACACCTCTCAGCCGAGATGGAACCGGGCGAAGGCAAGTTTGTGCTCGGGGTGCAGAACATGCTCAACCCAAACTCGTTTGGCAATGAGCTGCTCGACATTATCCATAACCATTTTGTGAAAATTCGCTAGCTCGATAGGCGGTGGGTAGCCGCACCTCTCTGGTTGCCTACCGCCCCTACGACAATAAGAAGCTGATTTGATCAGCTCTACTCTGGAGATAGAACCATGGGACTCAAACAATCCTTAATCGAAAACAACTCAATCCAACTGCAAGCCAAAGCCAATAACTGGCGTGAAGCGATCAAAATTGGCACCGATATGTTGATTGCCTCAGGCGCCATCACTCCAGCCTATCACGAGGCGATCATCGCCAGTGTCGAGCAGCTCGGCCCCTACATCTGCATCGCTCCTAATCTTGCCTTGCCCCATGCGCGCCCTGAAAACGGCGTGTTGAGAACCGCTTTTGCGCTGGTGACCTTACAAGAGCCGATCTATTTCGAAGGCGAAGATGAGCCGGTGGATGTGCTGATTACCTTAGCCGGCAGTTCCTCCGATGAGCATATGGAAGGACTGATGGAAGTGACGCAAGTGCTGGATGATGAAAACAGCGACACCGGAGTGGATCTGGATAAGCTGCGCCGCTGCCGCGATAAACAGCAAGTGTATGCGGTGATTGACCAAGCCCTCTCGCAACAAGCTTCTGCCCAACAAGAATTAGCGCACATCGCGTAGGAGGGAGTATGTACAGCGAACTGAAACAACGCGTATTCAACGCCAATCTCAAATTGCCCAAATACGGCTTAGTGACTTTTACTTGGGGCAATGTGTCGGAAATTGACCGCGAACGCGGCGTACTGGCGATTAAACCGAGCGGCGTGGAATACGATGCGATGCGCGCCGAAGATATGGTGATTGTCGACCTCACGGGCAAAGTGGTGGAAGGCAAATTGAACCCATCGAGCGATACCGCAACCCATATTGAACTTTACCGCGCCTTTCCCGACGTCGGCGGCGTAGTGCACACCCATTCGCGCAGCGCCACGATTTGGGCTCAAGCGGGCATTGATATTCCCGCGCTCGGGACAACCCATGCTGATTACTTTTACGGCGACATTCCCTGCACGCGTAAGCTTTCGCACAGCGAAATTGCTGGTGAGTATGAAAAAAACACCGGCCTAGTGATCGTCGAGGAGTTTCGTCATCGTCATATCGATCCGATGGCGGTACCGAGTGTGATTGTGGCCGGACACGCGCCTTTCTCTTGGGGCAAAAATGCCGAAGATGCGGTGCACAACGCCGTGGTGCTGGAAGAGATCTCCGCCATGGCACTCGCCACTCGCTCGCTCAATAGCGGCATCAAAATTCAGCCCGAATTGTCCGATAAACACTACCTGCGCAAACACGGCGCGAACGCTTACTACGGCCAGAGGTAATCGCTATGTATAAAGTGCTCGCCTTAGATCTTGATGGCACTGTGCTCAGTGACGATCACACCATCCATCCACAAGTCAAAGACGCGATTCGCGCAGCTCAGCAGCATTGCCATGTGTTGATCGTCACAGGTCGTCACCACACCGCTGCGCGCCCTTACTACGATGAACTGGGTCTGACCACGCCCATCATCTGTTGCAACGGCACGTATGTGTATGACTACGCAAGCGAAACGGTGCTGGAGCACAATGCGATCGATAAGCAAGATGCGCTGACCTTTATCGATCTGGCCCAAGAGTTTCAGCTCAAGCTGGTGATGTACATCAAAGATGCAATGACTTACTCGCAGCGCAGCCCCATCGCGTACATGCAAGCATTGGAAAAATGGGCGCAAGCAGCTTCTCTTTCTCATCCGCCGCAAATCTTTGCGATTGACTCCTTTCACCAAACTGCGCGTGACTCTGAGTTTGTGTGGAAATTTGTCGTCGAAGGTTTACCAAGCTCGGTCGAACGACTCCTAGAGCATCCGTGGGTGAATACCCGTTTTAATGGTGAACGCTCTTGGTCAAACCGCATTGATTTTGCCGCCAAAGGCAACAGTAAAGGCCAGCGCCTTGCACAATACGTCGCCCAGCTTGGCTACGCCGCCAACCATGTGATGGCGATTGGCGATAACCACAATGACATCTCCATGCTGCGCTATGCCGGCCACGGCGTGGCGATGGCCAATGCCGATGACACCGTGAAATCTTACGCGCGCAGCCTTTGCTCAACCGATAACAACCACGCTGGGCTTGCCCAACTGATACGTGAACATATTCAAGGATAAACAGTATGACCAAACCAATGATTCAAATCGCCCTCGACCAAACCAACCTAACCGATGCCGTGGCCGTAGCAAGTAATGTCGCCAGCTACGTCGATGTGATTGAAGTTGGCACCATTTTGGCTTTCGCGGAAGGAATGAAAGCGGTGTCGACTCTGCGCCACAACCATCCGGATCATATTTTGGTGTGTGACATGAAAACCACCGATGGCGGAGCCATTCTCTCGCGCATGGCATTTGAAGCGGGGGCCGATTGGATCACCGTCTCAGCCGCCGCGCACATCGCGACCATTGCCGCGTGTAAAAAAGTGGCGGATGAGCTGAATGGCGAAATCCAAATCGAGATTTATGGCAACTGGACGATGCAAGATGCTAAAGCGTGGGTCGATTTAGGCATCACTCAAGCCATTTACCACCGCTCACGCGATGCAGAATTGGCAGGGATTGGTTGGACGACGGACGATCTCGACAAAATGCGCCAGCTCTCTGCGCTCGGCATTGAGCTTTCGATCACCGGCGGCATCGTACCAGAAGATATTTACCTGTTTGAAGGGATCAAAACCAAAACCTTTATTGCCGGACGTGCATTAGCAGGCGCCGAAGGCCAACAAACCGCGGCGGCTCTGCGTGAGCAGATCGACCGTTTCTGGCCATAACAGGAGGCCGCATGTATCAACATTTACTGCGCAACCGCGTTGGCTTGTATGAAAAAGCGCTGCCCAATCACTTAAGTTGGGAGGAAAAACTGGCCTGCACCAAAGAGCTCGGCTTCGATTTTCTGGAGATCTCGGTGGATGAAAGTGACGAGCGCCGCAGCCGCCTCGATTGGGATGATGTCACCATTTATTCATTGCGCCGTCTTTGTGAAGAGTATGGCGTGCCGCTGCAATCCATGTGCCTTAGCGCTCATCGCAAGTTTCCGTTTGGCTCGGCCGATCCCGCGCTGCGCGATGAGGCGCTGAAAATTATGCAAAAGGCGATTACCCTCGCCTACAAACTGGGTATTCGCACCATCCAATTGGCGGGGTATGACGTCTATTACGAGCCCGCCAACTCAGCCACTCATCAGCGTTTTATTGAGGGCATGCAACACGCCGCCCGTTTAGCTGAGCGCGCTGGCGTGATGTTAGCCGTTGAAATAATGGATACCCCTTATCTCAATGCGCTGAGTAAATTTGAAGTGCTGAATCGGCAGATCCAATCGCCCTTTTTTACGGCGTATCCAGACGTTGGCAATATCTCAGGCTGGAATTATGACTTGCTGACCGAACTCTCGTTAAGCAAACCTCACATCACTCAGATCCACCTCAAGGACACTTACAAGGTGAGCGAACAGTACGCCGGACAGTTTCGTGATTTAGTGATTGGCGAAGGCGACGTCGACTTTGATGGACTGTTCTGCCGCTTAAAAGCACTGGATTGCGTGGTGCCGTTAGTGATTGAAATGTGGGCGCACGATGAACAGTGGCAACAGCATATTCACACCGCGCAGCGTCGATTAAACCAAGCTTGTGATCGCGCCGAACTCCCTCGCTTGTTCCCTCATCTTTAAGCTCCTGAGCCGCGCAACGCGGCACTTCCCGAACAGGGAATGTGCGGTAGGTTTCCCCCAACCTACCGCACCTTTGCAAGCTCATCTTCATGGTTGACTTCATCCGCACCTTGACGCACAGTGGCGACTGTTTGTTTGAAATTCCAACCGGTTAGCATGAAATTACTCCACCTTCAGCTGTTTTGGTACGAGAAGCACCACACCCTACTTGAATTAGAGGCCCTGCCACAACTGAGCCCAACACAACAGCAAGAACTCGAAGAGTGGATCAAAACGCGGCGCAAAATTCTCAGTTATGAAGTGCATCAACACGCGTGGATTAAGGTCAACGCCGATGGTTTTTCATCACTGCTGACCTTTAAACCCAACGGCACCTTGATTGAGAAAGACATGTTCAGCGACAAAGCCCTGCATGGTTTGTGGAAAGTGATGGATGGCTTCTTGTTCGTCAAAGTGATCAGCGGCGAGTTTATTGTCGAATACCAAATTGTCGGTCACCAACCTCACCCAGTGCACTGCGGCATTGAATACATCAATGGCCGCGTGAGTAGCTACAGTAAGTTTGCCCAATTGGCCTCGAAAGAATAGCGCTTCAAAAGCCACCGTCTCCTTAGCCTTCCGGTTTATTAGGTTTGTTGTTCAGATTATCCGGTCTAAACATACCCAAAGTGCACATATCGCCACCGCACCACTTATCCATAAATTTCGCAGCAGCATGGCACGGTGAAACACGCGGCTTTGGGTCGCGATTTCATTTTTGCGCTTTAGAATTTGCTGAAGTAACAACCATAACCCCAACAAAGCGAGCGCCAGTTGCAGTGCAGAAAACAGCCCGATTTTGATCAGCAATAACATACCTGCCGTTAATGCTAACGAACTGCGAGTCCACGCCAGTTGCGTTCTTTCACGCTGCAAACCGGGGTCGCGCTCTACCTCAGTTTTCATCCCACTCATAATGCCCAAAACCCAATCAACACAGCGAAAGCAATGACCACACCGGTCATCACCATCAGGCTTTTGCTGTATTTAAACGGGCCTTCAAGCCGCATCGCTTTCTCGTTTTGGTACCAACGCAGAAATGCCCACACGGCAGTGGCAAATGCAACGCCTGCCAATGCCGGCGTTAGCCACTGGCTGTGGCTTAATATCGCCGAATCGTGCGTCGCGCTGAGCAGATCTATCCCCACCGCAGTAGCAAGAAAGGCCAATGCCGTACGAATCCATGCCAAAAAAGTCCGTTCATTCGCCAAAGAAAAACGATAATCCGGATCTTTACCCATCTTCATTGCGAAAAACCTTAATGTGCAATCACTGTTGTATGTGTTGAATCGAGCTCAGTGCGGTATGCATGCTGAACGAATCTGTCAAAGTAATGAGTTTGAAAAAGACGATATCAAAAGCCGCCATTTGCAGCAGTTGTGGTGTCACCATGCCTAATTGAGAATGCTCTTCGGTGTAACTATAAGGGATCACATAATCCGCCAGTTGCGCCACTTTATCGCGCCCATAGCGTGTTAACGCAATCACTTGCGCGCCATTTTGTTGAGCACGCTCAATCGCGGTCAACACTTCTTGGGTATTCCCCCGCGCAGAAACCACCAACAGCACATCATCCGCTTTAAGCAGTGAAGCTTGCACAATTTGAATGTGATAATCCTGATTAAACTGTACGTTAAAACCCGCACGAATCAGCTTGTGGTTGATATCTGCCGCGACGATCGCCGAAGCGCCAATCCCCGCCAACGCAATCTTGTTAGCCTTGAGCAGTTGCTGCGCGCACTGCTCTACCGATTCCGCATCCATCAGACCAATCGATTGTTCGATAGTCGAAACAAACAGATGTTTGGCTTTTTCAATAATTTGCGCCGTGGAATCACCTGTCTCAATGCTGGCATAAACAGATTGAGCCGTACGTGCCATAACTTGTGGCGCTTGGGCGGCGAGTTTTAACTTCAGATCAGGAAAACCACTACAACCGAGACTTTTCGCATAGCGAATCACTGACGAATCACTGATCCCAAGCAGCGCGCCGACTTTCGTCGCGCTCAACTCCGATAAATCGAACTGTCGTTCAACAATCAATTGCGAGAGCTTTTGCTCATTTTGATTACTCGAATGTACTAACGTTTTTACCTTGTTGATGAGTTTATCCATCGAAGATCCTTGTTAACTCAAAAAGCCGCCCCCCATTAACGCGGTGACGGCCAGATACTACCGATTCTACTGGTTTTTTTCGACTGGCTCAGTGAAGCCAAGCAACATAGAGGCAATAAAACCCACCACCCATGCAGCCAACACAGCAAACAAGAAAGAAGGAATTTGCCCTTCACCCACGAGTGGGATTAATGACAGGCCAGCCGTACCAAATGGAATGATGATGCCCACTTTAAAAGCCGCCATCATAGCGCCCCCTGCAAAACCGCCGATGCAACCTGCGATAAAGGTTTTTCCAAGCGGCAGCGAAACACCAAACAGCAGTGGCTCGCCCACACCCAGAATCCCTACCGGTAAGGCACCCGTAATGGTTTTCTTTAAACGCTCATTTTTGGTTTTTAAGAAAACATAGGCCGCCGCACCCACTTGGCCCATACCGCCCATCGCCAAAATAGGGAACAGATAATTGAGGCCAAACGTTTCTAGAATTTGCGCATGGATTGGGATCAGCCCTTGGTGCAAGCCAGTTAACAGTAGGAATAAGAAGCCGCCCCCAAGCACACCACCAACAGCAACAGAACCCGCTGACTCATTAAGCAATGCAACAGAAACCAGATTGCCTAACCAAAGGTTCACGGCGTGTGCAATCGGCTGTAACACCAGCAACGCAACCGCAGAGGAAACCAGAATTGTCAGGGTTGGTGTGAGAATCAGATCAAGGCTTTCCTTACAGTGACTGCGAAACCAGAGTTCAAATTTGGATGAAAAGACACACACCAGCAATACGGCAAACATGCCGCCACCGCCCGGTACTAAAGTATTTCCAAACAGTTGAATATTGGCCAGCCCCGGCGCCGCTAAAATGGCTGCCATCACTGCGCCAATCGCGGGTGAAGCGTGCAGCTCTTTCGCGGTGTTCATCCCGATCATCACCGATAACACGGCGAATACCGCTTTACCCACCACGGTGAACAGGTCAAAAATTTCTGGGTAAGTCGCCACAAATTCTGGCGATACCAGTTTAAAAATGTTGACGAGACCTAAAACCAAGCCACAACCAATCAAAGCAGGAATGGTTGGGACGAAAATTGCGGCTAAGGTGTTCAGCACACGGCGAACCGAGAATGGCTGAGCGGCTACAGGAGCACTGGTTTGAGCCTTTACACCACTACCTGACATTCTCTTTTGCAGCACACCCGTTACCTTCGCTGCCGTACCCATTCCCACAATGATTTGATACTGCTCGCCAGCATCTACCACGCCTTTAATGCCCTCGACTTCACGCAGCGCTTGCATATTGAACTGGCTGCGATCTTTAAGCACAAGGCGAACCCTTGTCATGCAGTTGGTTAAGGTCGCGACATTCTCAAAGCCACCAATATGGCGTTCAATCTCGTCGGCAATGATTTCCAAATGTTCTATCTTGTTAGCCATATCAGATTCCTTGCAGTAGCTGCTGTTTGAGGGATTGGAAAGGTTTAGAGGCGATAAGAAGAGCTTTAGATGGCTCAATATCCAACCAATGCAGCAGCACCGCAGCGCGCACATTGTAATTGACCTGATTGAGTAAGGCTTGCGCCTCATCCCTCTTCACATCACAGATTTCACTGACGATGCGCTGAGCTCGCACACGTAATTTCTCGTTGCTAGCTTTGACATCAATCATTAAGTTGCCATGAACTTTACCTAGCTGAATCATCACCGCCGTGCTGAGCATGCCAAGTAACATCTTTTGCGCAGAACCACTCTTCATACGCGTAGAACCTGACAGCACTTCTGCACCAACATCGGGTGCAATCGCAACATCCGCCAGTTCGGAGATCAAACCCCATCCGCGAGTACTCAATGCAATGGTTTTAGCGCCTACTTGTCTTGCGTATTCAAGCCCAGATAGCACAAAAGGTGTGCGTCCACTTGCTGCAATACCAAGTACCACATCTTTCGCACAGAGCTGCCGGGCTCTTAACTCAGCAGGTGCAGACTCTCGACAATCTTCGATATTTTCTACAGCACTCAGCATCGCCGCATGACCGCCCGCAATAATCGCCTGAACCAATTCCGGTTCAGTGCCAAAAGTCGGGGGGCACTCAGCAGAATCCAGCACACCAAGACGTCCGCTGGTTCCCGCACCGACATAGAACAAGCGACCACCTTGGCGCATCTGTTCAGCAATAAGGCTTACCGCTTCCGAAACTTGCGGTAATACACGGCGGATCGAGAGCGCAACACTGGCATCATGTTCATTCAGTAATTCAAGAATTTTGAGCACTGGCAGATCCGACAAATTCGCGGTCTCCGGGTTTAGCTCTTGACTCACAGTGGATAACAACTCACTCATAACGCTCTCCGTTGGTTTTCGACATTGAGATAATAACTTAATGTCGAAAACCAACAACCATGCAATTAGTAAAAGTCGAGATTCGTCACAAGGAATTTCATTAACGATACGAATTGATATCAACCATCCATCGCAATTAACAATGAATGTCCGAAAATTGACCATAAAAAAATCCGAGTGCACGAGGCACTCGGATTAGCAGACATGACTTATAAGTTTTTAGTTCTCCTCGTCATAAGACGAGAAATCAACTAGTGACTAGCAGGTAATGACTTCGCTTCCATGACGAGATAAGCATCCCAAGATTGTTCATCACGAATACGTTTTACGAAGCCGCGGTTGGTCAACCAGCTTTCACTCGTCTCTGTAATAGCAGGCTTAGTCAGCTTAGTTTCACGCGTCACTTTACAAGCTTCAAACGTGCCTGCTGCAACTACAACAGTTTCTTTACCCATATAAGTATCCGAGTAACTAAAATCCGAGTTAGGCCATGCCTTAGTAATCTCCGTCAAATCTGTTTGTTGGGTTACAGTGCGTAAGCCTTGCACCGTTGAATCGCCAGCGTTAAAGCTCGCCAAAGGCGCATTGATTGCAGGACCTGAAGTGACTGGGATGCCCAAACGTTTTTCACTAGCGGAAACTGATTTTTCTAAAGCTACCTTGGCAATGCCCCAACCAAAGGAACCATCGGGGTTAAAACCTTCTTGGCCCAGATCGTAGCCCTGTGCAGAATAAGCCTCTTCATAGCCTAATAAATTCCCATTCAGGTCCTTAACATCGATGATGGTTTTTTCCAGTAAACCATCCCACGCAGTGATCCAAATTGGCATTCCTGAGACTAAATTCACCTCCGTGAGCCAAGAATAATGGTTGCCAGAATAAGAATATTCAAAGATCAATTTTGAAGGTTTGTCACTAACCGTGCGATCAACAGCATATACCACTTTGTCTCCCACTTGCTTTGTATAGCCAGCATCAGGTAGCGAAGCTAAACATGCTTCTAATGTTGCCGGTGATATGGGTTTTGGTGGTGTTGACTGTGAATAATTATCAACAATCAACTGCGCAGCAGTAGAATCAAACAGATAGTTTGAATCTGATTCATCCTTTTGATCTACAAAATGGGCAATTCGCACGAAACCATCGAATTCCGTAAGGTACAGTGTATTATCCGCTGTGTTGAAATTGCTCCAAGTTGTCTTGCCAGCAATAGAAGCAGGCAGTGTCACTTTGCGTAGCGCTTTTCCATGGTGAGTAATCTCTTGCCACTCACCTTGATCGGCATACTTAACAAAGTTCTCATTCCAGTCCCAACCTCTTGAGTAATACACCACTTTGCCATTGGATAATAATTGAGCAAAAACATGACCATCAGCCAAACCTGCGATTGGAATTAAGTCAACTGAATTAGTGGTACCTTCACGGCTTTGGGCATTAGCGGCTACCGTATCAACCAATGTGGCAATCCATGTATCTTTCTCATTTTTAATAGCACTGATGCCATTACACATTTGATTTAAGGCTGCATAGCGCTCAGGGCTGTCCTCCTTACACCTACTTCCTTTATTAAAGGTATAAAAGCCACCTTCTAGTTTTTCGGACGAAACCAAGTAGCCATAAGTGTTGGAAGGGAACATCAAGTCTTGTGGGATAACACTTGCCCACACTTCATCGTCAGCACTCTTCTTAAGCACTGAGCTCACATTCAGACCACTGAGATCCATTTTTTTCGCTGAAACTTTTTCATTCTTTGACGAATTACCCGTTTCTAAAATAATAGAACCATCATTGTTGAGGGTGATTTTTACAATGGCATCAGTCTCAGCTTCCCAACCCTCTTTATCTAGAATTAATTGTTCAGGATTAGCCATGTTGATAACTGGAACAAACGAATCTGAGGCATGATCAAGCTCATATTCTTGATCGATCACCTCATCATTCTTACCCAGTGCCACAAAGCCGTAGCTCAATTCTTTGAGACCGTTTTCTTCTTCACCGGCAAACCATGTCAATGTTTCATTTTTAATCAATTCAGCTAAGTTAGCCTCAGTGGCACTCTTCGCAGCTTCGTTGATATTCACTTTATCTTTTAGGTTCTCAACACTGATGTCCACATGCTGTTTATCAATATCTTGGCCTGCTTTAATAGGGTCAAAATTCTCCCCTGCAGTTTCAACCGTAGTCACGACATTTGAAAGCACCTTACTGACTTCAGTTGCAATCAGCGACGTTAGCTTGTCAACACTGATACCTGCATTAGCAGCTGCTTGCTCTAACTTATCGGTATTTTCGGCCATGATGGTAGCGGTGACTTGTGCGATGCGATGAAGTCTTGCGAATTCTTTTTGATCGGCAGCGCTAAGCTCTTTTGATGATTTACCTGCGACATAATCCGCGGCCAAATCGAGCTTCGTACCTAGCTTAGCTTGTACTGCTGCTTTAGCTTCTTCAAGCGTGCGACCATTTTCAATTTCGTTATGCACTAACGTAGTCAATGGGCTGATAAATGAAGAGCTCGGGGGTGCACTTAAGCGGTAGCTTTTTGTCAGTGGCTTGTCACCATAATCAGCATCTTTGGTTTGACCTGCGACAACCTCAATCAACAGGCTGCCTTTAGCAATCTGATCTGGAGTCAAACCTTGTAGCGTGAACTGCCCATTTTCACCAGTGGTTGCCGAAGGCTCATCACGATCACACATTTTATTGACATTAAGGTCTAAACACGCATTTGCGCCAATGAGATAGCCGTCTGCAGCACGCGCTGTCAGCGACATATCTGGACTTGGCTTATCAGCACTTGGTTGGCTAATATTTGACTGAGGGCTATCACTTCCACACGCAGCCAATGTTAGAGCGATCGCCATAGCCAATACTGAACGTTGAGGGCTCATAATAATCTCCATTAATATAAAAATTTCGCAGTTATCCGTGACAGCTAGTCTATTTAGCCATCATTACTTATTACCCTGAGTAATCGAATCGCAAAATAACAGAACGAATTTTTATCTAACCTCTGTGTGATCATGATTCATAATCAGAAATTATAGAAATAATGTTTTTTATTAAATTTTTGCGAGTCACTTCTAAATGCTCAATAAAGTAACCTACTGATTTAATATGACTATTACTTACATTTTTAATGACTGAAAATGCTTTATTCATCTCTTCTAGAAAGAGAATTTATGATTTATCCAACCGGAAGTTTGGTCAGCTTCTTATCAAATCGATTTATAATTGACCAAATACAAAGCATTTAGATTTTTAAAAGCAGGAAAAAACAAAGGCGAGCCATTGGCTCGCCTTTTATCGATATTTCGTCGTAACTATTACAATAACTCAACCGACTGCTGGGCAATCACGAATTCTTCGTTGGTTGGAATCACCATAGCTACGGCGTTAAGCAGTTCAGATTTTGCAATGATGCCCGCGTTACCAAAACGCGCGGCTTCGTTGCCTTTTTCATCTTCCACGAAACCAAGCAGTTTTAGGTTGCCGAGAATTTCGCGGCGAATCGGCAGCGAGTTTTCACCAATACCACCGGTGAAGATGATCGCATCCAGATGCTCTAGCGGGATCAGGTAAGAACCGATGTATTTCGCAACACGGTAGGTGAACACTTCAAACGCCAGTTTTGCACCTTCGTGACCATTTTCCATCGCTTCCAAAATGCCGCGCGCGTCAGAAGTAAGGCCGGACACACCCAAGAAACCAGATTTCTTGTTCAGAGTGTCAAACACTTTCTCTTGGCTCCAACCTTTCTTCATCAAAAATTCGATGATGCCGGGATCCAAGTCGCCAGAACGCGTACCCATCATCAGACCCGCCAGTGGGGTGAAGCCCATTGAGGTATCGACTGATTGACCGTTGCTGATCGCACAAACGGAAGCACCGTTACCCAAGTGAACCGAGATAAAACTCGCTTGCTCAATCGGCTTGTTCAGCATTTTGGCGGCTTCGCGGCTGACATAATAGTGGCTAGTGCCGTGGAAACCGTAGCGGCGGATACCGTATTGTTTGTACAGTTCATGAGAGATAGCACCAGTGAATGCCTTTTTCGGCATCGTCTGATGGAAGGCGGTATCAAATACAGCGAACTGTGGCAGGCTTGGGAAAGCTGCCATCGCCGCTTGGATACCTTTCGCACCGGCTGGGTTGTGGAGCGGAGCAAGATCGGACAAGCTTTCGATTTCAGCCAGTACTTCTTCATCAATACGAACGGTCGAGGTGAATTTCTCACCGCCGTGTACAATACGGTGTCCTACCGCTACTAAGTCTTGAGCAAAGCCCAAGCTTTCCATTAAGCCCACAATGCGGTTGATCGCATGCTGGTGATGATTATCGGCGGCGGTAATCGCCTCTTCCGTTTTCTCACCCTGATATTTCCAACTGATCACGGCTTCAGGCATGCCGAAGCACTCACCAAGACCTGAGATCAGCGCGTCCCCCGTTTGGGAATCAATCACTGCAAATTTCAATGATGAGCTACCAGAGTTTATGACCAACACATACGAGTTCGACATGGGGGCTGTATCCTGTTTCAGACGTTAAAGGGAAGCATTGTTGCTTCGTCATTATAGAGATTGCATTATTCAATAATTTTTGAATCTTTCAACTTTGTTTTAGTTTTTTGTGCGATAGAAACGTTTTTTTGTTGATCTTAAACAAGAACCGATTTCTTTTTAGCCGAGAAATATTTCAATTTTTAAGCAAATAAAAAAGCGCTCGTTCATCACCACGAGCGCTGATGCAGAAAGGGATGAATGCCGTGTTCGGCTGGGATATTTAACGGCTATGCAATCGATATCGCTTGCCAATCGAGCGTGATTGACTCTCGGCGTGAGAACATATCGATATGAGAGTTGATCACCGCTTGTTGGGCAGCCACTTTTTGTTCACTTTCACCCTGACAAACAAAAGTCAGCGTTTGGTTTTTCTCACACACAGCTAAGGAGGTCACCCCCGCAGGAAACTCGATTTGGCCTTGTGTTTCATCCCAAGTCGCGGGAACTTTACGGGCAAAATGGCGGCACAATGTCACCAAGTATTTGGCAACATGCTCCGAGTGTAAGGTGGCTTGGGATTGATACAAAGCATTATGTTGACTCGACATAGAAAATCTCCAGTACAAAAGCCCGCACTGTGCGGGCTTAAAGGTAGAAACAATGGTTAGAATTGGTAAGCGGCCGATAGCTTGTAGCTGCGCCCCGGCTCTTTGTCATCCAAGGTGAAACCGCGGGCAACACCAAGGCGTGAAGCATGAGAGGTGTACAGCTCATCAAACACGTTATCCACACCAAACGTCAGCACTAGGTTCGGAACTGAATAAGGCGTCCACTGCGCATAGAGGTTGTGTACGTCATAGCCTTCTTTCTTATCTGAACCTGCAACCACGTTGTATTCATCAAGAACCACGATCGATGTCCAACCAAACAGGGTATCGATCGAATCGGCTTGGTAGCCCAGAGTCAGCGCGATGCTGTCACCCATATCGGCACTGGTACCAACAGAATTGAGCATTGGCCCACCGTTAGTGACGTCATTCGCATCTGAGCGAGCGTAAGAGAACTTGGCACTCGCGGCTTGATACGCGTATGTCGTGCTCAACTCGAAACCTTTGATTTCCATATCCCCCACATTGCTGATCAGGTAGCTGTTGTCGGTGCGGATATGGTCATTAATCTTGGTTTTAAACAACGTGAAGTTGGCGCCAACAAAATGCTCTCCCAACGTTTTATCAAAGCGCACCCCACCTTGCGTGTTTAAACCCGTTTCAGCTTTGATGTCATCTGCTAGGCGAGCTTGATCTTGGTAACGAATAAAGGTTTCCAACAGCTCTGGGCCTTTAAACAGCGAGCGGGCGTTGGCAAACAGCGTCCAATCGCTGGTCACATCCCATTCGGTACCGAGCGACCACGTAATATCATCAAAATCTTTACTGCCCGTCATCGCTTTACGCTGAAAATCATCAAAACGTAGACCAGCAGTCACTGACCAAACGTCATTCACATACAGTTTGTTCTCAGCAAACAGCGCGGTAGAAACCGCAGACTCTTTCATAAAGGGCGTGCTACCGTAGGTCGCTTTGCTGGTTTGATCTAAGTAATCTACACCATACGTCACTTGGTTACGGCGTGCTGCCAGCTCGTAGTCGGATTGAAATAGTACATTCACGCCCACGTTACGGTTGGTCGCCGTGTTGTGAGAGACACGGTTGCCCGGCCAAGCGCCAGCCATCACGGTTTCATCTCGCTCAATGTCAGTTTGGCTGCTGTATAAGGTGACTTTTCCGCGGTGCTTATCTTGTTTGAGTTCATAAGAGCCGGTGATGGTATCGCGATCGTAACGAGTTGGAATTAAAAGATTTTTGGTCAAACCTTCGTTGGCGCTTCCTGCCATATCAGGGCGAGGGCTATAGTCGCCTTTATCACGATACACGTCATACGAGAGTTGGAATCGGTGACCATCGACAGGCTCAAAGCCCACTTTGGCAAGTACGTTGTAGGTATCACCGGCAGCACCGAAGGTTTCTTTGCCTGATCCATCTTCAAAGTTGTCACGCGAGATGCCTTGACCGTACACCATAGCATCCACGGTTTCGTTTAGTTGACCATAAACGGTCAGTGAGCCTTGTTGGTTATCGTTTGAGGCATAGCCGCCAAAAATGCGTGCACCAAACTGCTCGCCTCCTACCAACAGGTTCTTAGCGTTTTTAGTTTCAAAATACACCGCGCCACCAAGGCCACTTTGCGTCACCGAGTTGTTACCCACCTGAACATCCGCCGATTTCAAAATGTCTGGGTTCAACGTTAAGTTACCAATGTGATGGAACATATTGGCGTGCTGTGAAGCGCCATCCAAACGAATATCTAGGTTGGTTTCACCCAATCCGCGAATGTTAATTCGTTGGTTAACCGAGTGCGTTCCGCCTACATCAACCCCAGGAATATCACGCAACAAATCCGACATGTGATCGGCTTGTTTGAGTGATAGGTCGTCCGTGGTGAGAGATTCCGAGCTGCTCGACACTTTCGTACCCCATACCACCACATTTTCCTGCTCCGGTGTCGCTTTCTGCTCAGCAACCGCGTTGGCCGACATCGCGGCGGCCATCGCAAGCCATAACGCAGACTTCTTACAAATATCCATACTGGCTCAATTCCTCAAAATACAAATGATAACAATTCGCATATATGTTAAATTGAGCCCAACCAATAGAGAAGTTGAATTGATTATGCAAAATCGCACATCCGTTATGGGAAATGAGCAAAAACACAATAAGGTCATGATGAAGCATGGGGCTCGACACACGGTCACCTTGGCACGCCATGTTATCGCTGAAAACAGTGAGCAGATTGTGGCGCAAAGTGTGAATCCACCTGTGATGGCACAAGGTCATTTTATTGAATACACCAGCCCGACAGGCTTTACCTTGCATGGTGGGTCTAGCCTTGAATTGGCCGATTGCGATGTGATGACCACTAGCGCTCCCGCCCTCATCATCATTCTTTTGTTGGAGGGCACCTTACGTTTCGCCTATGACAACCACAAATTCGAATTGTGCGCTAATGAACAGCCACAAGCCATGATGGTGAACTTACAGCAACCTTGCATTTTTCATCGACGGATACATCAAGGAATGTCGGTACGCAAACTCAACATCATTTTGACGCCCGATAAATTACAACCTTTTGCCCAGCAAGAGTGCCCGTTGCACCATTTTATGCAGCAGGATAAAGCCTTTCTCCGCCTCTCTCTGCACAACGAAAGTTGGCAAGCCGTAGCAGAGTTACTCAACACGCATGGGGCAAAAACGGCGAGTGCACACATTACTCGTGAAGCGTTGGTCTGGCGTTTAGTTCACGAGGCGATCTTGCAATGCCCAGAGCAAGGCGGCACTTCCCTTCCCGCGCACCATGAACACACCGAAAGCGTGATTAACCCACTGCTGCATTACATTGACCAACATTTGTATAGCGAGATTTGTTTAGAAAAACTTGCCGAACAGCATGCGATGAGCGTTTCAAACTTACAGCGTAAGTTTAAATCTCGTTTCAATATGACGATTGCGCACTACATCCGGCACCGACGTTTACAACTGGCGCGTCAGCAATTAGAGCGAGGTTTGGTCACCATCACAGAGGCCGCGTATGAAGCGGGCTACTTGCATCCGTCCAACTTTACTGCCGCCTTTAAAAAAGCCTTTGGTATTTCTCCGCAGGCTTTTCTAGAGCAAAAACAACCAGTACAAAATCCAATTAATCGGTAGGCAGCGTATAAAGGCACAAACGCTGCCCTTGCATCTCAATCACATTAAACGGGGTTTCGTAGATTTGGCTCAAAACATCCGATTGAATCACATCTGAAACAGAACCTGTTGCCACCACTTCCCCTTTTTTCAACGCGACGATTTTATCGGCGTAACAGGAAGCAAAATTGATGTCGTGGATCACCACGACTACCGCCTTATTCAGTTCATGAGCTAAACGACGCAGTGTAGACATAATTTGCAACGAGTGTTTAATGTCCAGATTGTTTAGTGGCTCATCAAGAAATACGTAGTCGGTGTCTTGCGCCATGACCATAGCGATAAATGCCAATTGGCGCTGACCACCACTCAGCTCATCCAAATACTGATACTGGATGGTTTCGAGATCGAGATACTCAATCGCCTGATTGATGATCTGCTCATCTTGCGCGGTCAATTTTCCTTGGCTGTAAGGAAAGCGGCCAAAAGCCGTCAGTTCACGCACCGTAAAGCGCATGTTCAGCACGTTGGACTGACGCAGCACCGCCAGCTTTTGTGCCAATGCTTTGGTATTCCAATCCACTAGCTCACGCTGCTCAATCCAAACTTTACCCGCATCACGGTTAACCAAACGGCTCGCCATGGAGAGCAGCGTACTTTTACCCGCGCCATTAGGGCCAATAATCGCCGTCACCTGCCCTTTATCAAACTGGGCGCTGGCGTCATGCACCACGCGCTTAGTGCCAAAATGTTTGGTGAGATTGTCCAGTTGAATCATAGCTAAACCACTTTATTGCGAAGTAATAGCGAGAGGAAATAGATCCCGCCGATGAAATTGATCACCACACTTAAGGTAGTGCCGAAATGGAACACTTTTTCGATCACCCATTGCCCAGAAAGCAAAGCACACACCGACATCGCCGACGCTGCAATCAACAACGTAGAATGTCGATAAGAGTGAAACCACTCGCGAGTCAGGTTGGTTACCAGTAAACCGAAGAACAGGATCGGGCCCACTAGCGCCGTGGAAATCGAAATCAGCAGTGCGCTACTGAGCAAAACATTGCGCGTCACTTTGTGCACATCCACACCTAAACTGACCGCATTATCTTGATCTAACCAAAAGACATCGAGCACACGATGCTGGCGAAACAGAAGCACGCAAGCTAACAGCAATAAAGGCGACACCACATACACCAACTTGGTGTTGACGTTATTAAAGCTGGCAAACATGTTGGCTTGTACCGACGCGAAATCGTTCGGATCCATTAACATCACAAAGAAAGACGCGATATTTGAAAAAAGCTGCCCTAGTATCACGCCAAGCAACAGCAGCACAATCAAATTGCGATGCCCAGTGCGAAAATAAAAGGTAAACAGCAGCGTTGAGAAACTCAGCATCGCCGCAACCGAAAGCGAAAAATTCCAGTACACATTCATTGCAATGCTGCTCATGCCGCCAAACAGCACCACCACCAGCACTTGGGTGAACATATACAGAGCATCAAACCCCATGATGCTTGGCGTGAGAATACGGTTATGGGTAATGGTTTGAAACGCCAGTGAAGACTGCGCAATCGCAATCCCTGCAAACACCATGGCGAGCACTTTAGGTACGCGGCGCGACAAGAAGTATTGGTAGTTATCCGCATTGAGCCCCACACCAATAAATAGCGCGGCAAACAACAGCGAAATCACGATCAAGAGCAGTAATTTCGTTCTATCCTGCATGACGTTGCCCTCGCAAAATAAGAACAATAAATACTGAACCGCCCAAGATGCTGATGATCATTGAAATGGGCACTTCATACGGGAAGATGATCACCCGCCCGACCAAATCACACACCAAGACAAACAACGCGCCAAATATTGCAGTGCGCGGAATGTTCTTGCGCAAATTATCGCCATAATACTGACTGACCAGATTTGGCACGATTAACCCTAAAAAAGGCAGCTGACCCACAATCATCACCACCGTCGCCGACATCATCGACACCAATGCCACGCCGATGACCATGACTTGGTGATATTTCAGGCCAAGGTTGGTTGCAAAATCTTTCCCCATCCCCACCGCTGAAATCCGCGCCGCATACAGGTAGCTGAAGATTGCCACTGGAATCGCCAGATAGAGCAGCTCAAAATCGCCTTTAAGCAAATTGGCAAAATTTGCCACTGCCCAACCGGACAGGTTTTGGATCGCATCGTATTTATAAGCGATAAACGTCGCGAGAGAATCAATCACATTGCCAAAAATGATGCCAATTAACGGCACAAAAATGACGTTTTTAAACTGAATACGTTGGATAAAAAAGACAAACACTAAGGTGCCCAACATAGCGACACCAAAAATCAGCCATAAGTTTTCACCATGACCAAACAGCACAAGGCTCAGCACATAGCCGAGCATGGCACACTCCACCGTTCCCGAGGTGGAAGGAGCTGCAAATCGGTTTTGGCTCACCTGCTGCATGATCAAACCCGCAATACTTAACCCCGCACCAGAGAGAAGAATGGCCAATAATCTTGGTACTCGACTGGTCAGCAGCAACTGCCATGCGCCAGCATCACCTTGAATCAAACCGGCGAGCGGTAAATGCCCCACGCCAACAAACAGTGAACAAAAACTCATCACGCCTAAAACAAGCAATAACTTTTTCAAAGCTAACCTCAGCTTGTCAGCCAGAGGAGGGTTGCCCCTCCTCCGCATCTACTACTGCATACCTACCGATGTTTTCATATCGGCAACCATTTGCTCTGTGGCTTTTACCCCAGAAATTGCGATGTACCAAGCATTCACATCGAGGTAAGCAATATGGCCGTTTTTGTATGCCGTGGTGGCTTTAACCAGATCATTTTCAAAGGTTTGGCGAATATTCGACTCGGCTTTGCTCACGACTTTATCACGGTCAACCACCAACAAGGTTTTGGGGTTATGTTCACGGATATACTCAAACGAGATCAAATCACCGTGGCCACTCTCTTTACTCACTGGCACAGTCTCGCTAAAGCCAAAATCTTTATAAACGGAGGAAAAACGCGAATTCGCGCCAAATGTGGTCAGGTTACCACCAGAGCTCATCACCAACATCGCATCACTTTTATGTTGTTGGTTGTATTGCATGATGGATTTAAATTGCGCGTCAACTTGCTCAATTTTGGCTTCGACCGCAGGTTCAATCGCAAACACTTTACCTAAGTTGCGCCACTGTTGTTGGGTACTCTGCCAGTAACCTTGATCAGCTTCTGCCGCAAACACAATGGTCGGTGCAATCTTCGACAATTCGTCGTAGCTTTTCGCCGCACGCGGGCCAATCACAATCAAATCCGGCTTTTGGGTATAAATCGTTTCAAAGTCAGGCTCAAATAGGGAACCTGCACTTGGGTACTGATCACTCTTGTATTTGGCCAAATAGTCAGGAGAACCATCAAACTTAGAGACGGCCACTGGCTCAATACCAAAGCTATCTAACGCATCCAGCGCACCCACGCCAATCACAACCACTCGCTGTGGTTTTTGTTCTAACGTGGTTTTACCCAAGCGATGTTCAATCGTAACGGTCTCTGCTTGTACAGCAAATGAAGCCAACAATCCTAAAGTAGTCCAATGAAGAAGAGGTTTCATACGTTCCTTCCGACGGTAGTTGAGATGGCAAAGTAAATTATTTTGATAGTCATTCTCATTAAGAGAGTGCGTACTATAATCAAAACTGACTTCGCAATGCAACTGTGTGAGGGAAGATATCGTGTCATGATGTAAAAACAACAAACCCTTGCTAATTCCTATCAATAGCAAGGGTTTGCGATATTAATACGATGAATTTCTGCTCAAATCGTATACGGTTGACATTCCGCGCCGAGCACATGGGTGATGGTTTGTGGCTCAACAAGCAACCAGTTGGGGCAACCATCCAACGGTTCTGAGGCTAAAATAATCCCATCTTGCCAAGGTTTACGGTAAACCGTAGGAGGCTGACCATCACTACTGTAACGGACTAGCCAAAACTGCTGCCCATCAGAAATACAGATAGAGGCTTTAAACGGTAGCAGCACACTTTTAGCTTGCATCAATACTTCGATCTCACTAATCGTTTGGCGAATCGCCGCCACCGGATCTCGCTCCAAACCGTTTTTCAGCATCAGCAGAAAAATCAATTCACTGTCTGTCGTACCTGTCCGTCGAATATAAAGATGCTCAGGCAGTGAACGCTCCAGCTCGTATTTCACGGCACAATAATCACCAATTTGACCATTGTGTAAAAACATCCAGTGGTTGTAGATGAAAGGATGGCAATTCGAACGCGACACTTGCGTGCCAGTAGAGGAGCGAACATGAGCCATAAAACGGTGTGAACGAATGTGGTGAGCTAACGAGCGTAGATTTTCATCTCCCCACGCAGGCAATACTTCATGAAAACGTCCGGGCGTACTGCGCTCAGTATACCAACCCAATCCAAAGCCATCCGCGTTGACTCGTGTAACCGCCTTACGGGCTTCTAAACTTTGATGAACTAACGAATGCTCAGGTTGATAAACCAACTGTTCTAGATAAATGGGGCTTCCTTGATAAGCCAACCAGCGACACATAAACCACGTCCTGTAAAAAAGTATTTCTGATTTCAATAAAGCATGTTTAGTTACGGGGTGCAATACGGGCTGAAAAATATAACGGATTTCGAACCAAGGCTTGTGGTGTAAGGCTTTCACGCTCACCATTTTGGGGCAATACTCTCCTTATATTACGCTTTAAACTCGGCTTTTCGCCCCTCTCCTTCCCCTACGCCCTCCTCCAACCAACCGATCGGCAGCCAATGCTTATTGAAGTGTCTCTATCTCTATTTCAGGGCTCTCCCAAAGAGATCTCATCAAAAAGAAATAAGTGAAGCAAGATCAAATTATTTATCTTTCTTTAAAAATGAATCCTTTCGTTATTTTTAACATATTTCAATAAGGTTTTTATTTTCTTTTGAAATCGACCGTATCGGTTTTCACTCGATTTATTTAACACAAGTAACTCTTTCCATATTTCATATCGACATCAATATCATTTATTCATGTAATAATAACGAATATTTAACTGTTTTATTTATAATTAATACTCACGTAGTTTCGTTTACTAAATTTGTTGTAAATGTGACCTTATTTCAAACGCCGAATAATTCACACTTGCTATCAATTCCCCTCAATCATAAATTGTTACAAATACTTTACATATGGATGTGTTGTATGCGCTTTCTATTGGGATTAGGGATTATCTGCCATTCTGGCTTATTACTTGCGAGCGTATCGCCCAACGATGAAAGGCTGATCGAATCCTTGATTGAACAAGGGGTTATCTGCCAAGACTTATCTTACGAACAGCAACAAAAAGCCTTATCGATATACTTACAAAAAAAAGTCGGGAAAAGAAAAATACCAACAGAATCACTGCCAAATACAGCACCAGAAACCTCGTCACCTGAACCGACGGGTGAATTAAAACCAAACTGTATTAATCCAGATTCTCAATAGTCACCACCCTATCTGGTTAACTGAGCCGTTTCAGTTAGCTTTGTCATACCTTAAATAAGGAAATATTAAGGAAATAAAATGAAAACAATCAGAAAAACGCTATTAGCGACCGCGGTAGCGACTTTTTTTAGCAGTGGCTTATATGCTCAAACTCCCGTTGATTTGGGCGTGGTGAATGAGGATAAATTAATTGAGATGTTAGTGCGTACTGGGCAAATTTCTGCCGACGCGTCTGACAGTGATAAACGCATTGCACTTGAGCATTATTTGGATGACAAAATTCGCTCTGGTTTTAAAGGCGATGCGCAATTTGGCAAAAAAGCGTTGGAGCAGCGTGCGAAAATCCTTAAAGTCATTGATAAGCAAAAAGGCTCACATAAAGCGCGAGTTTTTGCACTGGATGTCAGTGCCAAACGCACGGATAAGGTGTTGGCTTTATTGATTGACTTCCCGGATCTCCCTTGGGATGACAACCGTCTGACCCAAGACCACACAGAAATGCTTTACGATCGTTATGAGGCTTCCCACTACCAAGATTTGCTGTTTTCCGATAAAGGCTACACCGGACCGAATGGGGAAAACTTTATCTCGATGCGCCAATACTACGAGAGTGAATCAGGCAATACATACAGTGTTGCAGGCCAAGCTGCCGGTTGGTATCGCGCCTCAAAAAATGCCGCGTATTACGGTGGTAACTCACCGACCACCAACAATGATTTACATGCTCAAGAGTTAGTGCGTGAAGCGCTCGATCAATTGGCTCGCGACCCGAACATTAATCTTGCTGACTACGATATCGAAGATCGCTACGACTACAATGGCAATGGCAACTTCCGTGAGCCCGATGGCGTGATTGACCATTTGATGGTTTTCCATGCTTCTGTGGGGGAAGAAGCCGGTGGTGGCGTGTTAGGGGCGGATGCCATTTGGTCACACCGCTTTAACCTTGGCCGTTACCACGTACTCGAAGGCACCAAGAGCAATGTTCCGGGACGCTTTAATGGCCAATTTGCGGCATTTGACTACACGATTCAGCCCATTGATGCCGCTGCAGGCGTTTGTGCTCACGAATACGGTCACGATCTAGGCTTACCCGATGAATATGACACCCAATACACAGGAGCCGGTGAACCGGTCTCGTATTGGTCTATCATGTCGTCTGGTAGCTGGGCAGGTAAAATTGGTGGAACACAGCCCACCGCGTTCAGCTCTTGGTCAAAACAATTTTTACAAAATGCTATTGGTGGTCGCTGGATTAACCATGAACAGTTGACGATCAATGAATTGGAAAAAAATCCTCGCGTCGTCACACTATTCCAAACCACCGACAATTCACGCCCCAACATGGTGAAAGTGACTTTACCGATGAAACGCGTGGACGGCATCAAGCCGGCGGAAGGCGAGTTTTCTTTCTACTCGAACCGTGGCGATGATTTGAAAAACCGCATGAGTCGATCACTGCTCATTCCAGCGGGTAGCCATGCGACTCTGAGTTTTAAAGCTTGGTTCCAAATCGAAAAAGATTATGACTTTGCTCGTGTACTGATCAACGGCCAGCCCATCGCAGGCAATATCACCACCATGGATGACCCATACAATACTGGCCTAGTCCCAGCGATTTCTGGTGATTCTTCTGGCTGGGTGGATGCACAGTTCGATCTTTCTGCTTGGGCAGGACAAAGCGTTGAACTGGCGTTTGATTATGTCACCGATGGTGGTCTGGCGATGGAAGGCTTGTACATCGATGACTTACGTCTGACAGTCGATGGCTCTGAGAGCTTGGTGGATAACGCCGAGGGTGATTCCAGTTTTGCCTTCAATGGCTTTACCAAAAATGGCGGCTTCCACGAAGCTAATCATTACTACTTGCTGCAATGGCGTAGCCACAATGACGTCGACCAAGGCTTAGCCAACTTAAAACGCTTTGGGCAATTAATGTCATTCGAACCCGGCTTGCTGGTGTGGTATGTGGACGAATCTTATGCGGATAACTGGGTGGGCAAACATCCGGGTGAAGGCTGGCTAGGCGTTGTCGATGCGGATCAAAATGCCTTAGTTTGGTCAAAAACCGGCGAAGTGGCACAAACGCGTTTCCAAGTCCGTGATGCAACCTTCTCACTGTTTGATCAAGCGCCGCTCAAACTGGTCACGGCCGATGGCAATACGCTGGAAGATATGAACTTAACTGCGAATGCCTCGTTCTCGGACGATCAAGATTACAGCTCACCACAAGCGCCAGATTCTGGCCGCAAAGTGATGCCATTTGGTCTGAAAATCGATTTGCTCTCACAAAGCAAAGAGAATGAGTACGGTGTTGTTCGTCTGTCTAAAGTCAGTACAGCAAACGTTGCACCAGTGGCGCGATTTGAACTGAACGTAGAAGGCTTGAATGTCACCACGCAAAACACCAGCAGCGATAGTGATGGTTCCATCGTGAGCTACTTGTGGGATTTTGGTAACGGTCAAACCAGTACCGAAGTTGCTCCAACTTGGTCTTATACCAACGCGGGTAGTTACTCTGTTACCTTAACAGTGACGGATGACAAAGGTGATAGCGATACTCATCAACAAATCATCAAAGTGGAAAAACCAAACGCTTTACCAGAGGCGAATGCTCACTACATTCACCTTGGTCGCTGGGTCACGATGTGGTCAACCAGTACCGACAGTGATGGCCGCATTGTTGACACGGAATGGACGCTGCCGAATGGCAAAATTAAGCGCGGCCGTATGTTTACTGCCATTTTCCCAAGCTACGGCCAGCATGATGTGCAGCTAAAAGTAATGGATGATCGCGGCGCTGTGACCACCAAAACCATTAAAGTTAAGTTGTAATTTCCCTTCTCTACCATGGATTTGGGCACCTTCGGGTGCCCCTTTTTTTGAGGCTCATACCGATGCGAAAAGCCTTATTCCCCGCTATCTTTCAGCCGTTCTAACGCATCAATACGCCGCCACTGCTCAGGCGCAAAGCGCTGCTCTCGTAACTGCTGAATTTGGGTGTTCTGCTCGTGAGAAGAAAGATCTGCTCGCGCTAAAATAACCGCCCGCTGCTGATAATATTGCTCAAATTGCTGTGTAAAATCATCTCGGGTCTCATCCAATGTCGCTAAGCGTTGCGCGGCTTGTTCACCCACCAAGCTGACACGAGTCAAGTAGCGTTGTTGGGAATCCCCTTGCTCGGCTTCCATCAACTGAGGCAGTAATTGTGCTCTCCCTTCGCTGCGCTGAATAAAATCCGGTTGCTCACTCAATACCTCCTGCCAAACCTTATCGGCCAGTTCTCCTTGACCATATTGCTCATGGATCAATCGCTTTTGAATCGCGAGTTCACGCAGCTGATTTTCTTCAGCAAATAACGCTCGTTGCTCAACAGTAAAATACTGCGCTTGAAGCTCCAATAAGGCTTGATGTAACTGCCACCATGCTTGTCCAGTTAGCCCTCTATCAACATCGGGAAATCTCAACTCCGCCACGGCAGCTTTGTAATCGACATACCGAGCAAACACATCGCCATCCAGCAACAAACCTTGTGTTTGCTGCTCATACTCTTGTACCTGCTGCTTAATGGCAGGTAGTGAAGATTCCCCCATGCCAGAGAGAAAAAATTCTAAGAGATCTCGTGGGCTGGATTGATCGGGCTGAATGTCTTCCTGCGACAATGTACCCAGTGCTGGCGTTAGCGTACTGCCTGATAACCCAAAGATCGCACAGAGCGCGCCAAGGGTAACTAATGTTCCTACACTCCATACGATCTTCTTCATCATCTGCTCCTACAAACCTGCGAGTTTGAGTCGATTGGCATGCTGACGATACAAAGTGAGGGGATCGGTTTCTAACAGAGAGTGGATACCCAGCAAGCCGTTAATTTCATCGAGATGGTTCATTCGATAATCATCACGGATCACCTTACCAAGGTGAGTACTACAGGTCGCAACTAAACCATCGTTCGGCTCAGAAAACACCAGACCCAGTATGCCCATTGCAGCATCACTCGGATCCAATATATTGGTCACGTTGGAGCCACCACTCCATGAGTAGTAACGCACGCCATTCACTTCATACTCACCTTCTCCACACTTGGATGTAGGAACCCCTTCTGGATAGTATTGGTTGAATTTCAGTGAGCCCTCTGTCGTCAGCGCGGCAAGTGATGCGAGAGGATCTTGTGGATGAGATTCTCCGCCAGACAAAAGATCAATTAAGGCAACAAAACTTTGGGTCAACGCAACGGCAACTTGCTCAGTGTTTGAGCCAGGGGGAATGGTACCGCGCAATAAATCCGCTACCGCCGAGCCTTTATGCACTCCACCAATACTGGTCACCGATGCCACCAAATCAGGCCTCACTGAAGCCACATAGCGAATGGTAGGACCACCATGACTATGACCAATTAAATTGACTTTTTTTGCCCCCGTCACGGCCAACAGAGATTCAATCTGCGCCAGTAACTGCTCCCCTCGCCGCTCAGAGCTATGGGTTGCCGAAACTTGTGCCACATACACTTGAGCACCATCTCGGGTCAGCGATTGGGGAATACCGTAAAAATAATCCACCCCCGCCAACGTATCGAATCCAAATAATCCGTGAACCAAAACGATGGGATAACGGGTTTGCGTATAGCCAGATTGATTTAACGCATTAGCACTGGTTCCTGCCCACAAGGAGAATGAGCACAGTGAGAGAGCAATAAAAATGATGATGTTTTTCAAGAGATATTCCTTCTCATTCTAGCCTTCAATCCTTGAAAACCTCAGACATTGCGCCACTTTCATAGGTGAAGGCATGGGATACATGAGCAAGAGATCCGACCTCTTGCTGTGGATTAGGCTAGAAGAGAAGTGAACGAATACCGAATGATCAAAGTTCAAAATGTGAACAGGGCAGGCAAATTAATAACAATTGGTTAACAATAAAAAGACAGCCCCAACGTTGGTTGAGGCTGAAAAGGAACCCATTTACTCTTTTTGACAGGGGGCGAAAGAACAAGCCTACAGCTCGAAACCACCAACCAGTTTATCCAACTGCGAAGAAAGACGTTGTAAGTTTGCGCTGGCACGGCTTAGCTCATCGGCCACGTGTGAGGTCTCCGTCGTCAGTTGGTTAATGTCTTCAACATTGCGATTAATGTCTTCCACCACGGTCGACTGCTCTTCGGTCGCCGTTGCTACTTGAATATTCTGATCATTAATTTGATCAATCTGGCGATTAATTTCGGTTAAAGACTGGTTCGCTTTGGCCGAAAACTCCACTACGATGTCGCTTTGTGAACGGCCTTTTTCCATCGCTTCTACAGCACGATTCGATTCACTCTGTAAACGATTAATCACTTGTTGAATTTCTTCCGTCGACGCTGCAGAGCGGCTTGCCAGAGTACGAACCTCATCGGCCACCACCGCAAAACCACGGCCTTGCTCACCAGCACGCGCCGCTTCAATTGCCGCGTTCAGAGCCAGCAAGTTGGTTTGTTCAGAAATACTGCGAATGGTATCAAGGGTTGAACTGATGCCATTGATCTGCGTGGCAAGAGACGTCACCACTTGAGTCGCATTGTCTAACTCAGTAGCCAGTGTTTGAATACGAGTTTGTACCTCACCCACCACTTTTTTACCTTCGCCAGAATGCTGTGTTGCTTGTTTCGCCACATCCGCAGCCATCGCCGCGTTAGAGGCAATTTCCGATACCGTAGCGCCTAGCTCATGAATCGCCGTCGCAACCTGTACGGTTCTGTCACGCTGTGATGCACAGTTAGTCTGTGTGGTATGTGCACGTTGTGAAACACTTGACGCCATAGAGGCCAGCTCTTTGGAGTTTTCTGCCACTTCTTCAATCGAATGGTGCACTTTATCAATAAACGCGTTAAAGCTATTGCCGATATCACAAAGCTCATCGTTACCATCTAGCTCAATTCGCGCACGCAGCGACAAATTCGCCGCCGCTGAACTCATTTTGTCCTTCAAGTAAGCCACTCGGCTACGTAAGTTGGTAATGATGATTAAAGATGCGATGAAGGAGATCAGCAGCCCCGCCGCAATAATGATCATCTGCTTTGTGCGCCCAGATTCAAAGCTCTCCACACTCGCTCGGTTTTGCTGTTCTGCTTGTTGCAAAAGCGTATCCAAGATCTGGTTAGCTTGTTTGCGCATTTCACCGTAGGTCGGCGCGTATTTATCGCGGTAAATGTTTTGTGCGGTGGTCATATCATTATTAGCAAAAGCTTGCAGCATGGGCTCTAGCTCTTCACGTACCATCTGCTCAAAGCGAGCTTGAAGTTTACGAGCCTGCTCTTTGAGTTCTGGATTCACTTGCGAATCCACCGCCAATTGCATCGCCTGACGCATTTCAGGAATGTCTTCGGTGCGCGCTTCTTCAACGCGTTTGAGTACCCCTTTTGCGTCTTTGAGCGCCGTTTCTTGCAGTAGCATCATATCAATACCAACACGCATCCGCGGAATGCGCGAGGTTGCCTCCGCCATTGCACGCATGGGGGCTGCAGTATTGGCATACAAACTATTGGACTGTGCCTGCATCACTGACATGGTATTTAAGCTAGTGAAAGCCACAAACAGCAGTGCTATCGCGGGGATAGCGACGGCGATAGCCAACATCCATTTAAGGGAAAATTTATTGATGATCATGTCTCGTACCTATCGTTCAGAAAAAAAGTCTGCTGACCTATAAGGGTTGTAGGGATGTCAGCAAACAGGGCTTGCGCTGTCTCGCGCTTAGTATTGTGATTACGTACTTTTACCCTAATGTGAAAGGGAACGCTGTACACCAAAATCCGTTCAGCATTTGAAGTAGTATGGCAAAATTATTCTGCTTCTGAATGGTTAAGTCGATAAATGAAGTCATAAAAAGCATTAACAACATAAAATGCCCTGAAATATCAGGGCATCCTTCCGTCTTGCTAGTTCAAATCAAATTGAACACCTTTGACTAACCAGTCATCAGCCCAGATCTTCAGTTGGGTGATTTTGGCTGCCGCAGGCAAATCAAACCTATCTTCGTGAGCGTTACTCACATAAGCAGTTGAACCTACGGTCTGTTGGCGTCCATCTTGATAGTTGAACGTTAGGGCAACCAGTTGCTGACCTCCGTATTGAAAATCACCAGAGGTTGCAACGATGGAGGTCACACCAGACAGATCCACCGAGGTTAAGCTGCCACCTTGACCGCCAATCAATTGATCCGGCGTTGAGCCTAACGCATCAATGGCGGCACCCGCTCGAACATATAATCGGCTCTCTTGCCCGATAGACTGTTGGTTTATTGTCCCTTGAGTAAACCCAAGCACAGGTGAGCTTTCCTGTACATTAAACACATCCGTGTAGGCGGTGATGGTACGTAGGCTAACCGCATCGCTGCTGCTTGAATAAAGCCCTAGCTCACCAGTTTGTTTATCGTGTCCTAGCACTTCACCACTGTATACGTTACCCAGTTCATCGGTACCTTCACGCCACTCCCAACGTTGTGTTAAGTTTTGGCTACAAGCTTGTAGAGAATCTAACCCTGCGCCATCAAGACAGAGCTTGGTATTACTCGCACTGACATAACGGCCAAGCTGATCATAGATGAACGACTGAGCGGCACGTTGGTTATCACACGTATTGGCCGTCAAACGACCTTGCTCACCCACTTCAATACAACGGTTATTGAAACTGGCTAACTGTAGATTCACCGGACGCCCCCCAGTAAATACAGGGTGATCCCAGTCTACGGTGAAGCTTGCTGATTTGGTAACACGGCGACGAGGTGTATCCTCAAAACCGTGATACGACTGATGTGCGCCAAAGACGTAATAGTGTTTATAAGCACCGTTATAGATAGGACGGAGGTTGACCGAAGAATCAATCACAAAATCCGTACTGCCAGTTTCCGTCGGTGACGCTTTATAAATCACATCCATTTTCGGAACAAAGCTTGCGTAACTCAGTGGGCTGATGCGATTGACATCCACCGGATAGGTGTTCACCCATAACGCATCGGTAGAACGATTGAGCAAAGATTCTGCCGTCGCGTACTGTTGGCGGTTCCAAGTAAAGCTGACATTTTGTGCGTTTTTCGCATTCCGTTCGATGCGGTAATCTTGCGTGTTGTAAGTTAACCAACGGCTTTGCGTGTAGCTGGCTTTCGCTTCCAGTTTGGCTTTAGGGCCATTTTTATCCACTTCGACACCACCAGAAACACCGAGTTCGAAGCCGGATACTTCTTTACGCTCAAAATTGGCGTTTACGTTTGTCACAGGGAAGGTTTTTAAGATCTGCGCTTTGCTGTTCGACGCGTTAAAAGCAAAACGGTAATCCTGCGCGATTGCATCGGTTGACCATTCACGGAAATAGGCATCTAGGGTGACATAATCGGCCCCAAATTGGCGATAACCGAGCTGATCATTGAGATGGATCCCTGCCCCCGTGCTATCGTCATCCAAACTAATGCGCACGATTTTGGCATCCGGTGTCGCTGAACCCACAATTCCGTATTGCAATGAACGCTCTAGGTTTACTCTATAAATCAGAGAAATATTGGCATCTTTACAAAATGGGCGGCTGCCCTTTTCATTTTTCCATAACCAAGAATTACTGAACGTACATTCTTCATCACTGATAGCACGGTTTACGTTGATGTAAAAAGCCACATGCGGCAAGGTGTTGGTTTCACTGTTGGCCGGCGTAGAGCTAACAAACCCTGCTCTGGCGAGCAAGCGAGCTGTACGTGGCGCATCAAGCAGTTGTGGATCAATCTCTTCTGCACGGTCAAACGGCGTAAACAGCAGCTCGCCTTTATGTTCGGTGATTGCAATGAAAGCATTGGCAAAACCTACACCATAAGCCTTTCTAAACTTTGCCTGCATTGCTGATTGTTGTTCTGGATCGCTAATCTGATTGAAGTCGATCAAAACGCGAAGTTGTTGGTTAATCACCTGATCACGCAATTCTGCTAACGTGGGTAACGAGCTGTCTTCTGCTTGCCACTCAGCAGCATTGTAATATTTTACTGCCTGACTATTCGCAACTTGGCTAATAATATCAACAGCTTCACCACTAGGTTCGTTGATATTCGCCAACAGGGTTGGACTGGATATTGCGCTGCATATCGTTAATATCGCGACTGCACAACGATTGAGTTTTGGCATATAAACCTCACTGACTCTGTTATTTTTAGCGTTATTACAAGAGAGATTTTCAAACAAAGTGATTTATATTCAAACTACTGAAAATCCAGTGGTAAACCATTTTATTCAAATAAACAGGCATCCCGTACCTATCGTTAATTTTCTGAGTAAAATTGAGAATACTCGTGTGCTTTCAAGTAATCAGAACATACCCATTTTGATTGTGTCTCATGGGGTACCCTCGTCATCCTTGATGTGTTGCATGTGCCGATAGTGCTAGGTAGCTGACTGCAGTTCCATTGAACAGTGACAATCGAAATATATCTTCCCAAGATATGTTTTCATATATCTCTTGCCTCTGCATACTCAATGAAATATCACCAATATTTCTAAATGTAAAATGCCACAAAATAAAAAAGTCACAGCAGATCACAAATTTCAAACAAGAAAACTTTTTATTTATTGTAAAATAATCACATCCTAAAACAACCCTTGCTAATATTTTTGTTATTGATAAACCCTAATTAAATTTGAACTAAATTAGGCTGAGTTAATTTATACATTTAGAGATGAAATATTATTTTTACTGTTATTTCAGTGCTCTACTTCAGCATATTCTTCGCAACAAAATCTATTGATGCTTTAGTAAACAACAGTTGATCTTACTTCCAAGCTAGAGCTACGACCGCCCAGTTTTCATTGACCCGATGAATGTCTCATTCACAATACAAACAGATCTGACCAGATCGTCAATCTGTCTATTCAACCGATAAGAAGATAAACAATGAAAACAGCGCTCTTCACCTTAATCGCTGGTTTAACCAGCCTCTCGGCCTCCGCCGCAACGGAACCGTGGACAAAAACTGAAATGCCACTGATGAGCCGTGCTCAAGTGGAACAGGTTCAAGGCAAGCAAACTTACACTTATGTACGGTGTTGGTATCGTCCTGCCGCAACGCATGATGACCCATACACCACTTGGGAGTGGGCAAAAAATAAAAATGGGAGTGACTACACAATCAACGGCTATTGGTGGTCAAGCATCAGCCATAAAAACATGTTTTATACCGATGTTCAGCCAGACACCATCAAGCAGCGTTGCTATGAAACGCTTGGTGTCACGCATGAAACTGCCGATGTGACCTATTTTGCCGCAGATACGCGGCTCTCATACAACCACACCATCTGGAGCAATGACTCTTCAGCTCAACCACACAAGATAAATAAGGTGATCGTCTTTGGTGATAGCCTTTCCGATACGGGCAACATTTTTAATGCTTCACAATGGCGTTTCCCAAATCCCTCATCGTGGTTTCTGGGCCATTTTTCAAACGGTTTTGTCTGGACGGAATATTTGGCGCAAGGGTTAAACATCCCCATTTATAACTGGGCTGTTGGAGGGGCCGCGGGACGTAGCCAATACATCGCTCTGACCGGGGTTTACGAACAAGTCAGTTCATACCTGACTTACATGCAGTTGGCGAAGCATTACCAACCGGAAAACAGTTTGTTTACTTTGGAATTTGGCTTGAATGACTTTATGAACTACAACCGCTCACTCGCTGACGTTAAAGCCGATTACAGTTCTGCGTTGATTCGCTTGGTCGATGCGGGAGCCGAAAACATTGTTTTGCTCACGTTGCCAGACGCAACTCGTGCGCCACAGTTTCAATATTCAACTCAAGAGCAGATTGAAACGGTGCGCAGCAAAATTAAGGGGATGAACGCGTTTATCCGCGAGCAAGCCCGTTACTACCAAATGCAGGGGATTCGTATTGCCCTGTTTGATGCATACGCGTTGTTCGAAAGCATGACCAGTGACCCTCAATACCATGGTTTTGTGAATGCAAGTTCACCGTGCTTGGATATTCGACGCAGCTCAGCAGCTGACTATTTACTCACCCATTCACTTTCCGCTGAGTGTGCAGCCCAAGGCTCCGATCGCTTCGTGTTTTGGGAAGTCACCCATCCCACTACGGCAACACACCGCTATATTGCGCAGCTAATTCTTGCCACTCAAATGGCTGCATTTCCTCTCTAAGAATGGCACGCAATGAGGATAGGTTCGCCTATCCTCATTTTTGCGACACCTCTGACTTTGCTTTCTGACTCATCTCTTCGTAGCCTTACAAAAAGGGCAGAGGGTGAACGTGATGAAAAAACCAAATCAAACTTCTGCTTTTACTGGTTCAGAGCTATTGAATATCTACTATCAGCGTCGGGTGTCGATCTTCATCGCCTCGATTTCCAGTTTGGTTTTTTTTCCTTTAGCAATAAAAAATCTGATGATTAATCAGATCGTTTTAGGCGGTTTGATCATCGTTTTTCAATGCACGTTGTTGTTTGAAATCTCCGCCATCTATCATCAGACAAAAACGCCATGGGGATTTCGGCTCCCCCTCTCTTTGGTGGTCATCATCGTAGTGATGGCGATCCACCTATTTGGCACACTGGCGAGTTACTGGCTTTTTCCGGTGATCATTTCGATTGCTTTTTTACTCCCGCCCAAAGACAACTTACTGACCATTTTCATCATTATTCCATCGAGCATATGGGTTTTGATTCCCCATCAAACCACGGAAGTCACTTTGCGCTTTAGCCTTGCGATCAGCGCCTGTGCCGCCATCATGTATGTGGTTGTGGATGCCATTCGTAAGCTGCACACAGAGTTATTCTATCTATCAACTCGTGATGCATTGACTGGCAGCCTGAATCGCCACCAGCTTGAGAGTTTTTTGCGTAAAAACATTCAACTCTGCCAGATGGGTAATCAATATTCGGTTATTGCCGTCATCGATATTGATCATTTCAAAACGATTAATGACCTATACGGCCATGACACTGGTGATAAGGTCATCACGCAACTGGTCGAGATGATTAACACTCACAGTCGTGAATTAGATTTGCTTTTTCGATTAGGCGGCGATGAGTTTTTGCTGCTGTTTGAAAACACCAGATTGAATGAAGCCATGATGGTCGTCAGCCATATTGGGTGCCGAATTCAACAGGCGCACTACCCTAAACATGCCGAAGTCACCATCAGTGCTGGGTTAGCCGAAGTGCTGCGCACCGATACTCCGGAACAGTGGTTTAAACGGGCGGACCTTTCGCTCTATCATTCGAAAAAAATGGGAAAAAACCGAGTCTGTTCTGAGGAGAACCAAGTGATTGAGCTCAATAGCATACAGTGTGACTCGCTGCTGAACTCAACCCATGGTCATCGTTGAGCCATCATCACCATTTGCACGAGTTGTGGCACTACAATCCCCAAACAGAATAAAGCCCCTTGCCATTTGGGAAGTTTAATCGCCAGTATAGCCGGAGCCATAAAATACAGGATCACCAATACCGGTAACGCATTGATGTGCTCGAAACCAACCAACGCAAGCGTTAGCAACACCGCGCCCATCGTGAGTTGATGAGGTAATTTCAATTTATAACCAAGCAACCCAATAAAAAGCAACGCAGCAAACAATAACACCATGTCCATAACCACCCCCACAAAGTGATATTAATTCTCATTTACCACAATAATAGTCTGCTCTTGTTCTAGATTCAAGTTGTAAAACAAGCAACACAACCATTAGAAAAAATAATCCAATCTATAGATATTTATCGTGAACAGAAAAGCAAGAATCGATTGATAGATAAGGGATACAGCAATACTATCTCGCGCCGAGAGCAGTGCTCTCTCACGAATTTTCATTAGCTGATTTTAATAAGATATTGTTTGTATCTGGAGATAACGATGTCTGCCTCGCTTTCTGTCGCAAAACTGACCTTTTTTATCGCTATTCTGGCTGCTGTCGGTCAAGCAACCCAAACCATGTACGTGCCTTCGATTGGGTATATGGCACAAGAATTTTTAGTTTCACCGGCTGCACTACAAGCGGTGATGGCTTGCTATCTTATTCCTTATGGCTTATCGCAATTCGTTTACGGTACGCTGTCCGATCGCATTGGTCGTAAACCTATCATCATTGCAGGGTTGATCATTTATGTACTCGGTTCACTGATTGCCCTTTTTGCACATCAGTATTCTTGGTTTTTGATTGGTAGCTTTGTGCAAGGCCTCGGGATTGGTTGTGGCGGTGCGATGTCCCGCACACTCTCTCGTGACTGCTTTGACGGAGCTGAATTACATAAAGTGAACAGCTTAATCAGCATGTGCCTAATTTTCTCACCTTTGGTGGCACCAGTCTTAGGCGGCTACTTAACGGAAAGTTTTGGCTGGCGTTCAAGCTATTTATTCTTGTCTCTGTTTGCGATTGCGGTCGTGATTACCATGATGACCAGCATGGTAGAAACACTACCTGCGGCTGCGCGTAAGAAAGAGCCAGTATTGCGCAGCTATCACTATGTGTTGTCCGATCGCCGCTTCCAAGGTTACTTAATTTGCCTTGTTGCCACTTTTGCAGGTCTTGCCGTTTTTGAGGCCGCTGCCGGCGTGTTACTCGGTGGTGTACTGGGTTTGCCTGCAACCACAGTGAGTTTGCTGTTTGTATTGCCCATCCCCGGCTATTTAGCAGGCGCGTGGCTTTCTAACTTAATTGCTCGCCACTGGCGTGAAAAAGCCGCCATGCGCGTTGGTTTGATCGCAATCCTCACCGGCTCTCTGGTGATTATGTTGCCCGGCCTACTTGGCCTGACCACCGCATGGTCCTTAATTGGGGGCGCTACCATTTACTTCCTTGGTGCTGGCATTTTATTCCCAGCCGCAACCACAGGTGCACTCTCACCTTTCCCTTATCATGCAGGGACTGGTGGTGCAATCTTAGGTGGCATGCAAAACCTAGGCGCGGGGCTCGCAACACTGTTTGCCGCGATGTTCCCAGCGTCAGATCAACTGCCACTCGGCACCATCATGTTACTGATGTCGGTAGTGGCACTGTGGGGGCTAAAACGCGTTTACACCAAACAGCCACCTTCAGATGAAATGCCTATCGCCATCTAAAGAGAGAAAATTCTCACAGTTCCGCGAATATACCGGATGAGATCAATTTCGCTGCAGAAATGGGGAAATTAAATCTTGTCGTCACCTGAAAAGGCAGTAATATACGTTGCGTGTCACAGTTTTTGAGTGAATCACTCAAAGTGGTACACGTTCCTTTAAGTAGAGGCGCGCTGTTCATGAGTCGCCAGTCGTAGGTTGACCCCGATGATGACTGGTTAAAGGGTACAGCGCCGAAGTGATCGTTGCGTCATCAACGTTCGCTGGGCCAGCATTGAACAAATGCCGGACTGCCATAGTTTGTTGTCTATGGAGCGCTACCTTGAAGGATAAGAAGTGTTATTTCGCTGAAATGTGTTTTTTATCCTGCTGGTAGATCTCCACCTGAAAAGGTGATGTGAGATCCATGAATTTAGCCGTTTATTCTGACTCGATTTACTCGGTCATCCCGCCGCTGCTCGCGGTGCTACTCGCGATTACGACCCGCCGAGTGTTACTCTCTTTAGGTGCTGGCATTGCCGCTGGCGCAGTCATGCTTAACCATTTCTCTCCTCTGAGCACACTACAATACCTGTTCGGTAAGATCAGCGGCTTGTTCTGGTCAGACGGTGCGGCCAACAGCGATAACATCAACATGTTGGTGTTCATGCTACTGTTGGGTGGGTTGATCAGTTTAATGACCGCCTCAGGCGCAACACGCGCTTTTGCAGTATGGGCTGAACGTAAATGTAAAGATCGCCGCAGTGCAAAAGCGCTGACAGGGTTAATGGTATTTGCCTTTTTCATCGATGACTTTTTCCATAGCCTGTCTGTCGGCGCGATTTGCCGCCCAGTGACGGATCGCTTCCAAATCTCGCGTGCTAAACTCGCCTATTTGCTCGACTCTACCGCCGCGCCTGTCTGTGTGATTACACCGATTTCCTCTTGGGGTGCTTACATTATCGCCCTGATTGGCGGAATTTTAGCCGCCCACGAAATGACAGAAATCAGTGCCATATCAGCCTTTGTACAGATGATCCCGATGAACCTGTACGCGGTATTTACGCTGCTTATGGTGCTCGCGGTCATTTTCCTGCCGATGGATATCGGCCCGATGCGCCAACACGAAGCGTGGGCTCGTGAGGGAAAATTATGGGATGAAAGCAAAGGCCGCCCTGCGGGCTTAGATATGGAAGGCGGAGAAACCGCACGCGGCACCATGATTGATATGGTTTTGCCCATCGCGGTACTGACCATCACCACCTTGATTTTCATGATCCAAACCGGCAACGCCGTATTAACCGCTAACGGTGAAGCTTTCTCTTTGATCGGCGCCTTAGAGAACACCAATGTGGCGCAATCACTGGTTTATGCCGCACTGTGCAGCTTAGCGGTCTCGATTATTTTGTCACTGCGCTTAAAACTGTCTGCGCAAACTTGGTTATCCACAGCGCCAAAAGGCGTTATGGCCATGATGCCTGCAATCATCATTCTGCTGTTTGCTTGGACCATTGGTGGCGTTGTGCGCGATCTACAAACTGGCATTTACCTCGCTTCACTGACGCAAGGTAACCTACCGGTTGAACTGCTGCCGGCTTTAGTGTTCGTACTCTCTTGTTTGATGGCGTTTGCCACAGGCACCAGTTGGGGTACTTTCGGTATCATGCTGCCATTGGCGGGTGATATTGCTGCGGCTTCAGACATCAGCCTGATGCTACCCACCCTCTCTGCCGTATTAGCGGGCGCAGTGTTTGGTGATCATGCCTCACCAATTTCCAGTACCAGTATCCTTTCTGCGACTGGTGCGGGTAGCCACCATATTGATCACGTGGTGACTCAGCTTCCGTACGCCATCAGTGCCGCGATGGGTGCATTGCTCGGTTATCTCGCGATGGGCTTACTGCATTCCGTTTGGGCAGGTTTAGCAGCGAGCAGTGTGTGGTTTGTGCTGTTCTGTGCCTTTAACCTACGCCAAAAACGTTGGCAACAGGAACCGGTTGAAGCCTAATTTTTCACACCGCCCACACGGGCGGTGTTTTTTTCTGTCCTGATCATTCCTTGACTGGCCACCAGTCTTTCGGCGGCGTTAACCCCCAGCGCGCAAATTCTTCAGGCTGATAAATGCCTCGTCCTTGACGGTTGATCTGGATCGGAATGTATTTGGCGGGTTCTTGCTTATCTAAAATGCGGGTCACCAGTTCAGCCGCCATTTCACCTTGCTCTAATCCAAATAACACGACCCCACCCGCCGCCTTACCTTTGCCAACGGAGAAATCCCAAAATCCAAATAAAGGTAATCGTGAATGTTGATTGGTCCAACTGAGAATATTTTCCGCAGGAACATGACGCCCAGTGTCATCAATGAGCGTCTGATATAAACCGACGACAATCGCGCCATACCCTTGTTGAGGTGCTTGCTCAATCGCATCGTGCCACTGCACCTCCTTCTCAATCGCGCGGATCTCCACATCCAACCCTAGATTTTTCTTAATCAGCGCATATTGACTTTGCATATACTCCAACGCAATTTTTGAAGTATTCCCCGAGTCAAACAAAACCAGTACGCGATGTTTATCTTGCGGTAATAAACGACCCATTTCTGCCATGTTTTTTACAAACAGTGGCTGCTCTAAAATGCCCGTCACTTGAGCAACTCCCGAATACTCATCCAGCAACTCTCTTGGGTTTGAGTTAATGCCGAGAAACACTATCGAGATCGGTTCGTTGTACAGTTTGGGCAAAAGGTAATACAGTGCGTTGTCATCCCCAAGCACCACCAGCTTAGGTTTTAGCGCCTGATAGGTTTGAAAAGCCCGCTCCGCGGCTGCACTGTATTCTCGCACCGGGATCCGCTTAGTATTCATTTCAAAAAAGTGCAATTGGTGCGGCGGCTTTATCCCTTCTTTTAAACCTTGGATGTAGCTTGCATCCCAAGCATAACCCGAGTGATAACTTTGAATCACCAGAACATCATCTGCCCATGCAGGCATGCAAAAGCACCAGATTAACCCTATCCACCAACGCATATTCTTTCCTCCCTAATGTCATGCAAGTGTAGCCTAGGCTCACCAAACTGCTTGCTTCAAAACACGTTGTGGCTATTAAGGTCTCTTTTCGATCACATCGTTCCTCACTAGCATGTCCTACATTCCATCGAGTCCATCTATACTCAATCACAAGGTTTCTAAAAGAATGCACAAGAATGACCCATCGAAATATAGAAGAAATGGATTCCAATCCGATACTCAGCCGTATCGGCCGCCGCATCATTCTTATCATGGTGATTTTAAGTGGCGCCGTGACGTTATTGATGACCCTCACTCAAACCTACATTGATTACAATCGAGAATTCAATAACGTTGAAGAGCGGCATAATGAAATCAAAACGATTCATGCCGATTTATTGGCAAGCTCGCTGTGGAACTATGATTTGCTGGTTCTCACCCAACGGCTCGAAGGCTTAGTCAATCTGCCGAATGTGGATTACATGGAAATCACGTCGGGTAACTATCGTTTCTCTGCTGGGCAGCCTGTCTCTAGCATGGCTTTAAGTAGCCGCTTTCCTCTCAATTTCACCAACCCTGAAACTCATCAACCCGAAAATATTGGAGAGCTGTATGTAGAATCGGATGCTCAGGGCATCTACAACTATTTAATCCGCCAGTTTCTGGTCACTCTAGCCGTCAATGCGCTCAAAACGGCGATTGTCTGTTATTTGATTTTGTTAATTTTTCACGCCAGTGTGAATCAACGCATTTTTGCCATAGCCCAATTCTTACGTCAGTACAATCCACGTCACCCGAAGAAGCCTCTGCGTTTGCCTTATAACCACTGGATTATGGAAAAAAACGATGAATTACAGTGGCTAGGCGATGAAACCAACAAAATCGCTAATAGCGTCACCACGCTTTACCGGAACATCAAAGCGGAACAAGAACGTTTGGAAGACTTTGCTCAAGCCGCCTCTGATTGGCTATGGGAAACCAACCAGCTTGGAGAGCTGATCTACAGTTCAGAAGCGATGAGCAAAGCCCTAGATCTGACGGATGACACAAAACCCCAAATGACTTTGATTGAGCCACTCAGATCATCCAATGCATTGATGGAGAGCTTGATCCACCAACGTGATTTTTCCAACTGTGAAGTGGAAATCCAACTCCATGATGGCTCACATGCCTACTTGCTCTTTCAAGGCATTGCACGCTATGCCGATCAACAATTTCTTGGTTTTCGTGGCACCGCCATTAATGTGACGTCACTCAAATTGGCTCAACTGAGTTTAGAAATCATGAACCAAGATCTTGAGCAGCAAGTGGCAACCAGAACCGAAGATCTCGAATCCAGCTTAAAACGGTTACAAGAAACTCAGTCTCAATTGATTGAATCAGAAAAGCTGGCGGCATTGGGAGGCCTAGTCGCTGGTGTAGCACACGAAGTGAATACTCCATTGGGGATTGCGGTTACCGCCGCTTCCGTGATTCAAGAGACACGAGAATCCCTATTGCAGGCCTTCAACCAACAAACGTTAACCAGCCAGCAATTTGCCGAATTGATGGAGCGAATGACACAAAGTGCAACCATGTTAGAAAGCAATCTCAACCGCGCTGCACGATTAGTCCGTGATTTCAAACAGACTGCCGTTGACCAAGTGTCAGAAAGCCGAAGTCAATTTAACGTGAAACAAGTGCTGGAAGCCCTTATGGCGAGTTTACACAGTGAGACACGTAAAATTCCCGTCGAACCTCAACTGCATGGCGATGAAGCGATCATCATGAACAGCTTGCCGGGGGGTCTAACGCAAATCATGACAAACTTGGTCATGAACAGCGTAAACCACGCGTTTGCTACGTGCTCTAACCCAATGATTAACATCCAGTTTTATCAAAATGAGCAGAACATCATTATCGAATACACCGATAATGGATGCGGAGTTGGCAAGGAATTACATCAAAAGATCTTTGAACCCTTTTTTACCACCAAACGTGGACAAGGCGGTTCAGGGTTAGGACTCAATCTCGTCTTCAATCTGGTAAAACAGAAACTGCATGGTCGGCTCTCTTTTTCATCCGAACTGGGGCAAGGCGTACATTATGTGATCACCTTACCGCAGGCTTTACCACAAACGGCATTATCCAGTGCCGATATCTGACCCAGTTCAGACCTATAAACCGTCATGTGACAAAGCACATCCACAGCGATTTGGCTGATGTTTGAAAGGACCTAGAGAGGTTAACGGACTTCATTAATCGGGTAACAATTAATCGGGCAACGAGGAGCGAATCGCAATGAACTCATCCCAGTGTTCTAGCAATAACTCCACCAACTTAGGTTCAAAATGTCGGCCTTTTTGCGCCACCAGTTCATTGCGGATTTGCTCATCCGGCCACGGTTCCTTATAAGAACGTCTGGCTCCTAACGCGTCAAACACATCAGCCAGTGCGGTGATACGCCCAGAAATCGGAATGTTATCCCCTTGCAATTGATTTGGGTAACCGCTGCCATCCCACTTTTCATGGTGCGTAGCAGCAATCTCCTTCGCGACATAGATTAAACGTCGTTTCGAACGACTCAGGATATCCACGCCATACTCGACATGTTTTTGCATGATCGCCCACTCTTGGGCATCCAGTTTCCCCGGCTTGTGCAAAATACTATCTGGAATCGCGACTTTACCGACATCATGTAATGGCGAAGCATTTTTGATCATCTCCGCATCCGTATCTGATAACCCATACAAGTGCGCCAATCGCTCACTGAATAAAGAGACACGCTGCACATGTGCGCCCGTTTCTCGGCTACGCGCTTCCACTGCATTGGCAAGGTTATAAACGAGCTCCTTCGAGGTTTCACGCAAATCCACCATCAAATTAATGTTTTCGAAAGTAAGGCCAATGTTGTACATGTAGATTTCGAGAAGTTTTCGGTCTAATTCAGAGAGCGCCTGCTCAAGCTCCACATACAGCACGCTATCAACACCACGATCGTCTTGTTTAAAAAAAACATAAGCGTCACCGTAATCATAAGAACAGCCGTTATTCAGCACTTCTTTACAGCGCGCCTCAACCTCTGTTGGTAAACCTTCGAAGGGGGATTCCACGTATAAATCGACGCATTCTGCAGTGGTGGCGACCGTAAGTGCACTGTACTGCTCACTTCCAGGGTGTGGATTAACGACACAATAAAAAGCGGAGGCATGCAGTTTAAGCAGCGAGGTAAGCTGGCTCAACACTGCCATTGCATAGGTTTGTAGGGTTCTCGTATTCTGCACATTCGCTGACGCTTCAATCACGCGGCTCAGGCCCCGTTTTTGATCTTCAATCAGGCACAAATCACGATAAGCACGCAGCATCGAATAGAGTAAGGTTCTTAGTTTTTGAGTGGTGAGCTCTGTCTTTTCTTTGTAATCATCGATTTCGTAATCTTTAATCACTTTGTCTTCTGGCGCCTGCCCCGCCTGACCAGTGCGTAACACCAAACGAACTTGGCGATTTTGCAATGTATCGCGAATGTATCGCACTAAATCTAAACCGGCATCCTCGGTTTCCATCACCACATCAATCAGAGCTAAGGCAATGTCCGTTTGCTCAGCCATCACTTTTTGCGCTTCAAGCCCCGATAACACCGAAATCAACTCTAGAGAGCGATTTTGAAACTGAAACCCGCTCAATGCTAAACGGGTGATTTGATGCATCTGTTCGTCATCATCAACCAATAAAACACGCCAAGGATCCAAGTTATGTAGCATGGTCTGTTCCTTCGCTACCACCTCACCTTGCCGCATATCTGCAAACAGATCCATGTTCTCTCCATATTCAAACGCTACTGACCTTATTTAGTTTTAGCACAATGATGTGATATCAGCGGGTAATATTCCCTATTTTTCAATGATAATTTTGTTAAGAAAGCGGTTATTGCTTCGTCCTCAAGCCAAATTGGTTATAGTTTCACATCGTGAAGACAATTCATTGTCTAAACTGGTTGGATAAAAAATAAATCGACGTCAGAGGTATTCATGAAATCATTGTTGACTTATTACCCGTTATACAAAATTGTCACCGTGCTAGCGGGGCTACCTATCCTTATTGCGCTGTTGCTCGCCACTGACTATTACATGGGTTATCAAGAACGATCCATCAGTGCTGAACATGATCAAAAAACCGTTCAATTGATCCTTTTGTACGATAACCTCGCACATAATTTAGCACTGGAACGAGGATTAACCGCTGGCGTGATCGGTGCCAAAGGGCAAGGCCCACAGGTCGAAGCTTTACAAAAACAGCGTCAAGAAAGCGATCGACACATTGCCGCCTTACTGGATTTCCACTCTGCGTTATTGGATGCCCGCCTTCTTGAACAATTGAAAGCCGATGTCAAAAGCCAACTCGCGAACTTAAAAAACGTGCGTGAACAAGTTGATGCGTTGAAACTCTCGTTGTCTCCTTTCACTTACTATTCAAACCTCAACCAGCTCGCCATTGATAACAGTTTAATTATGCTCTCAACGATTGATAGTCCTTCAGTCGCCGAGTTAGGAAGCTCCTTGATTTCCATCGTCATCATGAAAGAGCGCGCAGGACAAGTGCGAGGGGCGCTCAATGGTGCATTCGCCAGTAAACGTTCAGATGCCGCGCAGTACACGGCGATTAGCGGTTATATCGAATCTGGCCGCTATGCGGAGCGTTCAGCACTGATGACGATGTCCGATGAACTTGGCAGCAGTTTGAATCAAATGAAAAATACCAGTGTATGGCAAAACGTACTCAACACTCAGCAGAGCTACCTTAGCCAAAAAACATCGCTCGATAACCTACAAGGCCCCGCACCTCAAGAATGGTTTAGTGCAGCAACAGAACAAATTAAGCTCATTAACCAACTGCGAAACAGCATTCAAGCCCAGATGATTGACCTCTCCACCTCTCAGGCTAAGCAAGCAGAAAGCAATAAATGGAGCATACTGCTACTGAGCATCCTCATCGGCTTAGCTTTACTGAGCTCACTCTATTTTTCTGTTCGTAGCCTGAAATCCCGCGTGGGACACCTTACTCAAGGATTGGCACAGATGTCGGCACATCGTGATCTAAGCCAAACCCTCAAAGACACAGGTAAAGATGAAATTTCGCAAATTTCACGTAGTGTCAACGGATTAACCGACAGCATCCGCCGAGTGCTACAACATATACTCAACACCAATGAACACAGCACTGAGCAACTCACACAGATCGTCACCAGCTCTCAGCAACTGGGTCGCAGTAGCCAAGAAACCAATGCAAAATGTTCAAATATCGCTGCGGCGATGACCCAACTATCGCAATCCAGTGTGGAAATCGCCCAATCCTCAGAACGAGCTTTAGAAGAAACTAAACAAATGACCGACAAAGTCATTGCTTGCCAAACGCAAAGCCTGACTTCATTCAGTTCCGTGGAAGCGTTAGTTGAACAGATTGAACAAACTCAAAAATGCATGAAAGATTTGGAAACGGATGCAGAAAACATCAGCAAAATTGTCGATACCATCAATGGGATCTCCGAGCAAACCAACTTACTGGCACTCAATGCGGCCATTGAAGCAGCACGTGCTGGTGAGCATGGTCGAGGTTTCGCGGTGGTTTCATCCGAAGTCCGCGATTTGGCACAGCGCAGTAAATTAGCGACAGAGCACATCAGCCAGCTACTAGCGAATATCTCCTCCAACACCAATACTGCCGTGAAAAACATGGATAAAAGCCGTGAGGCCACACATGTCACCTTTGATTCTGTTTCGACCGTAAAAACCAGTGTTGCAGAACTGGAGTCCGTGATTGAGTTGGTCAACCAACACATCAACAGCATTGCCAACGCCACCACTGAGCAATCGACCGCCAGTGACGCGGTCGATCGTGATGTCGATGTATTAGCCGAAATTGCGCAAAACACGGGATCATTGGCGAATACCATGAACGGCATCGTCAGTGAATATCAGCATGAGATGGAAGAGATTCGCCACCAGTTAACCGAGTTCAAACTTCAATAACTCGGTTAACTAAGAAAATTTAAGGCTCAGGATTGAGGTATAACTGGCGCTGAGATAACAACGTTGCCACCCCAGAGGTGGTCAACGCCGAAATAGATTGCCCCCGGAGCAGTGCTTCGCGAAGCGTGGTACTCCGAATAGCCACTCGCTCAGGGCATGCCATGACAGTCCAACGTTGCAATATCTCCTCAGCTTTGTAGAACTTAGCAAAGTTGAGGAGATTATCAGGCCCCATCACAAAGGTAAGTTCACCATCAGGATACCGTGCTTGTAAACGGCTGAGCACAGCATAGGTGGTCACTGAGCTTTGCGGCGTATACAACTCTTGCTCAACGTCTGAGCGCTGCACTTTATTAGAATCAATATCTGCGATGAATTGATCCAGCAGCTGCAGTCGTTGCTCATAATCGAGCATCACTTTGCCCCAAGCATGAGCAATGCTTGGCACCAACAGAATCAAATCAAAATGCCCGAGCGAATCAATAATGCTTTTGTGGCCTAAGGTCGGCGGATTAAAGGCACTGCCAAACACCGCAATCTTTTTCATTGTGCACCTAGCCGATCAGGAAATACCCTTTCTCGGTTTTCTAATTCAACGATTGCGGTATCATACACCGAAAAATTGACATTGCTTGCAGGAAAGGAACCTATGGAACACAAGATCCGTGAAGAAATGCGCGTACTGCCTTCGATCGATCCTCATTTTGAAATCGAACGTCGCGTGGCTTTTATTAAGCGTAAGCTGACTGACGCTCGCTGCAAATCCCTCGTATTGGGCATCAGTGGTGGCGTTGATTCCACCACCTGTGGCCGCTTAGCCCAACTCGCTGTCGAAGAGCTAAATCAGCAACACAATACTTCTGACTACCAATTTATCGCGGTACGTTTGCCTTACGGCGAGCAAAAAGATGAAGAGGAAGCGCAACTCGCACTCTCCTTTATTCGTCCAACTCACTCGGTTTCCGTCAACATCAAAGCCGGAGTCGATGGTTTGCATGCTGCCTCTCACCACGCACTGGCGAATACCGGACTTATCCCAAGCGATCCGGCTAAGGTTGATTTCATCAAAGGCAACGTGAAAGCGCGCGCGCGCATGGTTGCACAGTATGAAATTGCGGGATACGTGGGCGGATTAGTGTTGGGTACCGATCACTCGGCAGAAAACATCACGGGGTTTTATACCAAATTTGGTGATGGCGCCTGTGACCTCGCCCCCCTTTACGGCCTCAATAAACGCCAAGTGCGTTTGCTTGCAGAAACCTTGGGAGCTCCCACACAACTGGTACACAAAACACCCACCGCGGATCTTGAAGAACTTGCGCCGCAAAAAGCCGATGAAGCAGCCTTGAATCTGACTTATGAGCAAATCGACGATTTTCTGGAAGGAAAACCTGTTCCAGCACACGTGAGTGAACGTTTAATCGCGATTTATCATGCGACTCAACATAAACGTCAGCCGATTCCAACTATTTACGACTAGACGACTTGTTGACCTATATCAAGCCAAGTCTTTCGCTTGGCTTGATGGTCAAAATAACGCCTTGTGTGGCGCAACATACTCGTTACACAAAACCACCTAAAATCTTTACTTTTCAGCCTGATAGTGTGATTCCCTCCTGAATATCAACATCTGATATTTCCCGCATAGGATTCTGTGAACTCTGCTTCATAATTTTTGCAAATGAAATCCGACAATACATACAACTTCAATTAAATATAGGGAATATTGAATGCTGTATGTGGAATTTCTCTTTCTACTTCTGATGCTGTATATCGGGTCACGCTATGGCGGTATTGGCTTAGGGGTTGTATCGGGGATTGGTTTGGTTATCGAAGTTTTTGTCTTCAAGATGCCACCAACCTCACCACCGATCACCGTGATGTTAATCATCCTCGCGGTTGTCACTTGTGCCTCGATTCTCGAAGCGGCTGGCGGCTTAAAATACATGCTGCAAGTGGCCGAGCGTATGCTGCGCAAAAACCCCAAACGTGTCACGTTGATTGCCCCTTTCGTCACGTACGCCATGACATTTATGTTAGGTACGGGCCATGCCGTGTACTCAATCATGCCAATCATCGGTGATGTGGCGCTGAAGAATGGCATTCGACCTGAGCGCCCGATGGCAGCAGCCTCTGTCGCGTCACAAATCGCGATTACCGCTTCACCGATTTCGGCCGCCGTGGTTTATTACTTAGCTCAGATTTCCAATCTCAACCATGACATCACTTTGCTCTCCATTCTGATGGTCACCGTACCTGCAACGCTGTTTGGCACACTACTGATGTCCTTGTACAGCTTAAAACGCGGTAAAGAACTGGAAAACGATCCTGAGTATCAAGCAAGGCTGCAAGATCCTGTCTGGCGCGAGAAAATTCTCAATACCACCGCTACGTCACTGGATGAAACCTTGCCAGCTTCAGCACGTAACTCCGTGCTGCTGTTTATCTCCTCCATTTTCGTGATCGTTTGTATTGCCATGTGGCCTGAAATCCGCACCATTCAAGAAGGCACCAAGCCAATTGGTATGGATATGGTGATCCAGATGATCATGCTGTGCTTTGGCGGTATCATTCTGCTCGCCACCAAAACGGACCCACGTTCTGTACCTAACGGCGTGGTGTTCAAGTCTGGCATGGTTGCTGCGATTGCCATCTTCGGTATCGCATGGATGTCTGACACCTACTTCCAATACGCCATGCCACAATTTAAATCTGGCATCGTGGAAATGGTGACCAACTACCCTTGGACATTTGCTCTGGCGCTGTTCATTGTGTCTGTGGTGGTAAACTCACAAGCCGCCGTCGCACGGATGATGCTCCCTGTTGGTTTAGGGCTGGGTTTAGAGCCTGCACTGCTGATTGGCTTGATGCCAGCGTTGTACGGTTACTTCTTTATTCCGAACTACCCATCGGATATCGCCACCGTCAACTTCGATAACACAGGCACCACCAAGATCGGTAAGTGGTATTTCAACCACTCCTTTATGTCGATCGGCCTGATTGCGGTTATCTCCGCCTGCTGTGTAGGTTTTGTGCTCAGCAAAATCATCATCGGCTAAACCGGGGTATGTAATAAAGAGTAAAGAGCCACGTCATGTGGCTCTTTTTGTTAACAACCACATATTCATTTTCTCTCTATCCAAATGACTTGGCATTGTAGATAGCGGTTGCTACTAATCACTAAAGGCCTCAGAATGGCAGGCTTTGCGCGGATTTGCCGCGTTATTTGATTACTGTTGAGAATGATATATGGGTTTTACCTCGCTCGGTCTGTCTGCGCCAATCCTTAAAGCTATTGAAGAGAAGGGATACAACACGCCTTCACCGATTCAGTTACAGGCTATTCCTGCGGTTTTAGCAGGCAAAGACGTGATGGCCGCAGCTCAAACCGGCACAGGAAAAACGGCCGGCTTTACACTACCAATTTTAGAATTGCTGGCAAAAGGACCAAAAGTTCGCGCTAATAAAGTCCGCGCTTTGATCCTTACCCCAACACGTGAACTGGCCGCTCAAATCCAAGACAATGTACTGATCTATGGCCGTCATCTACCGCTAAGCAGTGCGGTTGTATTTGGTGGTGTGAAAGTTAACCCACAAATGCAGCGAATGTGTAAAGGTGCGGATATTTTAGTGGCAACCCCAGGCCGGTTGATGGATCTGTATAACCAAAATGCGGTCAAATTTGATCAGTTGGAAATTTTGGTACTGGACGAAGCAGATCGCATGCTCGACATGGGCTTTATTCGTGACATTCGTAAGATACTGAAATTATTACCAGAAAAGCGCCAGAACCTATTATTTTCAGCCACCTTTTCGGCCGAAATCCGTGAACTTGCTAAAGGCTTGGTGAATAACCCAGTCGAAATTTCAGTCAGCCCAGCCAACTCAACGGCAAGAACTGTTGAGCAGTGCATTTATCCTGCTGATGTGAAAAAGAAACCGGACATGCTGGTGAAATTGGTCAAAGAGGGGAATTGGCAACAAGTGCTAGTCTTTATGCGTACCAAGCATGGTGCCAACCGTTTAGCGACCTATCTCAACGAGCAAGGTTTAACCGCGGCCGCGATTCACGGCAATAAGAGCCAAGGCGCACGCACCCGAGCACTGGCGGATTTTAAAGCGGGAGAGGTACGTATTCTGGTCGCAACAGATATTGCGGCGCGTGGCATTGATATCCCGCAACTGCCTCAAGTGGTGAATTTTGAATTGCCGAAAATTGCTGAAGATTACGTGCACCGAATTGGCCGAACAGGCCGTGCAGGTGAAGTCGGTAAAGCAATATCCTTGGTAAGTGCCATTGAAGCACCGGAATTATTTGCGATTGAGCGTTTAACACAAGCCTTACTGCCCCGTGTAAATTTAGCGGGATTTGAGCCGACCAACCAACTCCCTGAGTCAAAGTTAGACACTCGACCTTTGAAACCGAAAAAGCCCAAAAAGCCTAAAAAAGTAGAGGGAGCTGGAGAAAACAAAGGTAGCGCAGCTGAAAACAAACCTAAAGCAGGCCACCGTGGCCAGCCTACAGGGCAAGCTCGCACAGCGAAAAAAGGCGGCACTCATTCAGCGCCGAAAAAAACCGCAAACCACCCTCGTCGCAGTTCTTCAAAACCAGTGACAAAATCATCATCGGCTAAACCGGTTTAGATGAGTAACCAATAGCAAAAGAGCCACATCATGTGGCTCTTTTTGTTGCTTCTATCGAGACAAAAGTGATTACTCACGCCCGTAGACGTTGTTCTCTTGCTCTTGAACTCGGATAAATGTTGTACGCTTAGTTAGCTCACGAAGCTCCGCCGCGCCTACATAGGTACAGGTTGAGCGCACGCCACCAAGGATGTCTTGAATGGTGCCGTGTACGCTGCCACGGTATGGCAATAGTACGGTTTTTCCTTCGGCTGCACGGTAACCTGCTACACCGCCAGAATGCTTGTCCATCGCGCTCTTCGATGACATGCCGTAAAATTTCATGAAGGTTTCGCCATCTTTTACGATGAGTTCACCGCCTGCTTCTTCATGACCTGCCAGCATACCCCCAAGCATCACGAAATCCGCGCCGCCGCCGAAGGCTTTCGCGACATCTCCCGGACACGTACAGCCTCCGTCACCGATGATACGACCACCAAGGCCGTGTGCAGCATCCGCACATTCGATAATCGCGGACAGTTGTGGGTAGCCGACACCGGTTTTTACGCGTGTAGTACATACAGAGCCTGGGCCAATGCCCACTTTAACAATGTCGGCACCCGCTAGGATAAGCTCTTCTACCATATCGCCTGTTACGACGTTGCCGGCAGAAATCACTTTGTCAGGAAACGCAGCGCGCACTCTTTGCACGTACTCGACAAGGTGCTCCGAGTAGCCGTTCGCGATATCGACACAGATGAAGATCAACTCATCCGACAGTGCCATGACATCTTTGGTTTTTTGGAAATCCGCTTCCGATGTGCCGGTTGAAACCATGACATTGTTCAGCGTCGCTTTGTCAGCACTTTTCACAAACTCGGCCCAATCAGCCACAGTGTAATGTTTGTGCACTGCGGTTATTACACCATGCTCAGCCAGTGCTTTCGCCATGGCAAAACTGCCTACCGAGTCCATATTGGCGGCAATCACAGGTACGCCTGACCATTGACGACCACTATGTTTGAAAGTAAACTCGCGGGTTAAATTTACTTGAGAACGGCTTTTCAGGGTTGAACGTTTCGGGCGAAACAGGACATCTTTAAAACCTAACTTAAGTTCTTGTTCGATACGCATTGTGTAATTCCTTGATTAATTGACCATTTGTGTCTCTTAGCAGAGTGCGTAGTACCTTCGTTGGCAGACGTCAGTACATTTCGGACACAAAAAAACCGGAGCGTTGGCAGACGCTCCGGTTTTCAGCATTATAGGCCGCGTTTTTTTTCTCTCAAGACTGATATTTGACTTTTTTTTGTGTTACCCTTTCGAAGCTTTCATACCTATTCAGTACGTACTTTTTCCACATCCGACATTCCTCTTAATAAACATTGTGTTAGGTTAATTTCGTCAAATTTACGACAGACTCTTCGCCCCAGAGAAATCGTTTGCTTCACCGCTGAGATCTTAATAACCTGAGCTAGATCACTTTTTAAACCCATTCTGCTTAGCTCAATTTATCACCTACACCAACAAAATCGATCACAGTCACATCACATATAAATAATTCATCGAAGTGAATCATTCGGCGCATTTATTGCTTAGCTTTAACTATCATTACGTTAGATGTGGCCCTTTCAAGGAAAGGAACTGGTGATCTATGGCACATTCACATTATTGGCTGTTAGTTTGCTGTTGTTGGTTAGCTCTACCTGTTTATGCAGGCTCTAGCCCCTATTCATTTTCTCTCAATACGGGATTTAGCCGTATTGATAACTCGGCGAGTACCAATGAAGCTTGGGTGACTCAATTTGGTTATAACTATCAGTTTTCTCCCTTCATCGGTTTAGATCTCGGTTATTCTGGGATGATCGGTAATGGCGCTGAAATGTTGAATATACAGCGGCAAAAGATTGACGTGAAAGTAGAAGGTTTCTACTTCGGAGCTTTCATGGAACAGCCTATCAATAATGTCACCACCCTTTATGCAAGAGGCGGTGTGGCTCGGATGAAGGTGAAAGAGCGCTATGAAGTCGGCTCTATTGAGGATAACCAGCAATTCTCAGGTACCCATCCCTATTTAGGCATTGGCACCAAAGTTCAATCCAGTCTCGACAAAAGCTTGGCACTAACAATGGAATTGAGCTATCAAACTCTCGAACAAGATTATTCGAGCCTCTCTTTTACTGTCGGTGGGCAATATCGTTTTTAACCAACACGAGTGCGATATTTTTTGATAGGCTAAGGCCACATTTACTCTATATCGCCTGTGTTTTATGAAGTTAGCCATTCGAAAGAAACTGTTAGAAAAAGTCGAGAACACAACAGAAACCCCCATGTTAATTCTGTCTGTGGTTTATGTTGTGGTGGCTCTATTGCCTGATATTGCCGTCTTAGCTCCGGATGATTTGGAATTTCTTGATGGTTTACTGTGGATTGTCTGGGGTATTTTTGCGACTGAACTATTAGTTAAAATCACCGTTAGCCCAAAACCCTTACAATATATGGTGCAGAACTGGCCAGATGTCTTGATTGTAGCGATGCCATTTCTACGACCATTACGCTTTTTACGGATTTTATTGGTTCTGCCAAAAGCGTGGAAACAAACCAAATCTGTGCTGCGCCAAAAAACGTTTAGTTTTATCGGTCTCACCAGTCTTTCTACCGTTTTACTCTCTGCTGCTTTTGTTTATTTGGTGGAGAAAGGTACACCAAGCCCAATTAACAGTTATTCAGATGCACTCTGGTGGGCGATGTCGACGATTACGACTGTTGGCTATGGGGACATGTATCCTGTGACAGGATTTGGGCGAGGTGTCGCCGTATTTTTGATGTTAACTGGGATCACTTTATTTGGCTTACTCACAGCAAGTGTCGCCTCCTTTTTTGTAGAAGATGACACATCCAAGAAAGATCACCAATCGATCAACACGCTGTTGGAGAAAAACCAGTTATTGGAAACACAACTGAGCCAATTGGTGGCGGCTCAACGTCCGAAACGACGTTTCCATCTGGCGAGCTATCGTCAACAGCTCGCCCAACGTGAAAATGAGAGACAAAGCCAGAAGCCTAAGACAAAGCGTCGTCGTTTATCTCTTTGATTGTCGCTAACGCATGGTGTGGCGGCGAAATACCGCCACAACGGCAGCTACCACGAGGAAGAAGCAGTAGTAAGAGTAACTCACTACACTCAGCGGCGACATATGGAATATCGAGCCCAGTAGCAGCGCTTGAGCACCATATGGCAAGATACCCTGCATAATACACGAGAAGATGTCCAGTAAGCTGGCAGAACGCTTAGGCGTCACATTATTTTGTTCTGCGAGTTCTTTTGCCACGCCACCACTTACGATGATTGCCACTGTATTATTGGCCGTGCATGCGTTGGTTAACGCGACTAAACCGGCAATCCCTAATTCACTGGCACGCATCTTCTGTACATCACCGTGTGAACGAGCAAACTTATTAATCATTCGGCTAATTTGGTGTGTGAGAAACGCTAATCCACCTTGCTGCTTCATTAGCTCACCCATTCCCCCGATCAGCATCGACAGTAGGAAAATTTCCTGCATATTTCCAAAGCCTGCATACACATCTTTTGTGAGAGCAGATAGTGAGTAGCCATCACTAAAACCTCCGACGCCAGCAGCCATTAACGTCCCGACTAGCAGCACAAGGAACACATTGAATCCCATCACCGCAAGAACGAGGATCGTCAAGTATGGCAACACTTTCAACCATTCAATCTCACTCGTTGCTGGTGATTGTGCGGTTTGGCTACTGAGTGTAAATACCACCAACGCAAGTATTGCAGCAGGCAGAGCAATACGAATGTTTTCTTTAAACTTATCACGCATGTGGCAGCCCTGAGAACGAGTCGCCGCAATGGTGGTATCAGAGATGATGGATAGGTTATCACCAAACATGGCGCCACTAAGCACGACACCTGCCGTCAAACCCAAATTCAACTCTGCCGCTTGAGCAATGCCTAGAGCGACCGGTGCAATTGCTGCAATCGTCCCCATAGAGGTACCCATTGCAGTTGCAACAAAAGCAGAAATCACAAATAACCCAGGCAGAATCAGGCTAGCCGGCAACAGAGCCAAGCCAAGATTTACCGTTGCATCCACACCTCCCGTCGCTTTCGCTACGGCAGCAAATGCACCAGCAAGCAGATAGATGATGCACATCGCCATGATATCGCTATGACCCACACCACGTAGGAACTGTTCAATCGCACGGTTGAGTGATTCTTTACTCAAGGTGATCGCCAACACGACAGCAGGCAACACAGCTACCGGAGCAGGTAACTGGTAAAATGCAAATTCAACCCCTTGTAAAGTGAGATAACTGCCCACTCCCATAAATAGCAGTAAAAAGACCATGAGTGGTAACAGGGCAAGAGCATTGGGTTGTTGGGGCTGTGATGAAGGTGTGTAGTGCATGCAGAAATCAAATCATCTTAACTAAATTGGGCGCAAAGCCTAAAGGCAAGCCGCACACATGTCAACTGTCTAGACGTCCAAACATCCATTTGTTGCACACTTAGACGTAATAATTTTGGGGTTTATTTTTCCCGACAATAGGTATATCAATACCGTAGAATCATTAATAACAGGAATTACTATGCTCAACGTCGTATTTTTTAGCGCAAAATCCTATGATATCACCTCATTTAATCCACTGGTTGACCCCTCACGGTTAGCGCTGCATTTTCATGATTTTCGGCTCACCGAAAAAACCGCACAAATGGCTAAAGGCTGTGAAGTCGTATGCGCTTTTGTCAATGATGATCTGAGCGCGCCGGTTTTAGAACAGCTGTATCAAGGTGGCACACGTTTAATTGCCATGCGCTGCGCGGGATTCGATAAAGTTGATTTGGCCGCCGCGAAAACACTCGGTATTCAAGTAGTGCGAGTCCCAGCCTATTCTCCCGAAGCCGTAGCGGAACATACGGTGGGAATGATGATGTGCCTTAACCGTCGTTTCCATAAAGCCTACCAGCGCACAAGAGATGCTAATTTCTCGCTAGATGGCTTAGTTGGCTTTAACTTTTATGGCAAAACAGTGGGGGTCATCGGCTCTGGAAAAATTGGCGTAGCAACCATGCGTATTCTAAAAGGGCTCGGCATGCAGATTCTCTGTTTTGATCCTTACCCAAATCCAGAAGCGATCACGCTAGGCGCACGCTACGTTGAACTGCCTGAGCTATTTGCTCACAGTGATGTCATCACTTTGCATTGTCCTATGAGCAAAGAGAACTACCATTTGTTAAATGATGTCGCGTTTGAACAGATGAAAGATGGGGTCATGATCATCAACACCAGTCGAGGCGAGTTGTTAGATTCTGCCGCCGCGATCGAAGCTCTCAAACGAGGACGAATTGGCGCATTAGGTTTGGATGTTTACGACAATGAGAAAGATCTGTTCTTCCAAGACAAGTCCAACGATGTGATCGTCGATGATGTCTTCCGTCGTCTTTCCGCTTGTCACAACGTGCTGTTTACGGGTCACCAAGCCTTTTTGACTGAAGATGCGCTCAACAACATTGCCCAAACCACACTCAACAATATTGAGCTTTTTTTCAGCAACCAAACATCAGGCAACGAACTAATTCAATAACTCACGCAGATGTGGCAATAAATCACTGGCCAGAAGCCCTCTCTGGCCATGTGCTTTGGCATCTAAATCGGCGGCGCTACTGTGTAACCATACGCCAAGTTTCGCGGCCTCTGCTAAACCAATTTTTTGGGCTAAGAGCGCCGCAATAATTCCGGTGAGCACATCGCCCATCCCACCACTGGCCATTCCAGGATTTCCTTGTAAGCAAACCGCAATCTCTTTGCCATCATAAACAAGAGTTCCAGCCCCTTTCAGTACCACAACCCCGCCATAACGCTGTTGTAAAGCACGAACCGCTGCAAAGCGATCCTTTTCAATCGCTTCCACATCACATTCCAATAGGCGTGCTGCTTCAACAGGATGTGGGGTAATAATGCGTTGGGCATCATAGTTTGGCGTTAAGGAAAGAAAATACAGAGCATCAGCATCCCATACTTTCGGCACAACCAGTGGACTCAAACGTTGCATGATCTGCTGAGCCTGTGCATCTCTGCCCAAACCGGGACCTAGCGCAAGCGCATCACACCATTGAATACGGTCTTCAAATAAGTGCTGTTTACTCCAACTGGTACTCATCACTTCAGGAGTAATCGTCAACATAGCCGTTACATTGTCCGGATGAGTCATCGCCGCCGTTAATCCGGCTCCCGTTCTGGCACAAGCAGAAGCACAAAGAATGAGAGCCCCACCCATACCCTCATTTCCGCCCACGATCAGTGCTTTGCCATTTTGACCTTTATGGGTACACGCCGCTCTCGGTGGAAGTAAACTGTGTCGTAACTTACCTTCAATCGCGACCACGGACGGCGCATTGTGTTGTGCAAATACTTCTTCAACGCCTAAACCCGCATAATGTAAAGCACCAACATAGCAACGTGCCTGCCCCGTGACTAACCCTTGTTTTAGGCCAATTAAGCTCACCGTATGCTGCGCCTTGATACAAGCACCCATCACTTGACCTGTATCGGCACATAAGCCAGAAGGGACATCAATCGACACAATAGGCTTACCACTAAGATTCAACTGTTCAACCAAAGGTACAACTTGTGGCCGCAGCGCCTCTTTCAAGCCAATCCCAAATAGCGCATCAATAATAACGTCCACGGTTTCAGGCAGTTCTATTTGTGGAGCATAAACCACTCCCCCCAACTCCTTCCATTGTTGATAGGCTTGATGTGCTTCAGGAGGGAGGTTATCTGGATCGCCTAGCTGCCAAACAGTGACGTCAATCCCCATATGCCGCGCTAAAACAGCCACGATATAGCCATCACCTCCATTATTTCCACCACCACAACAAATCAGCCAATGATGACTGGAAGGAAATTGGGCAAAAGCGATCGTAAAAACCGCTTGGCCTGCCCGCTCCATCAAATTGAACAGGTCAAGTCCACGCTCTTGTGCGGCTTGTTGTTCACCTTGTTTGAGCTGCTGTGTCGTATAAAAATGACTGGGTAACGGCATAAGAATATCCAACTGCAGGTAAGCGGCCATGGGGAATGGCCGCTTAGCATTTATTGAGCTGATGCTTGTATAGAGATCAAAGCTTCACTGGTGGCATCTTGAATCGATAAAAACAGCGAATTGACCACTCCGGTTGGGGTTCGCATGGGATTTAGCGTCACGTTTTGGTACATAAAGTTAGCCTGTTGGGTTACAGGCCGTACGTTACGGCAATGAAAAAGATAAGGACGCTGTTGCCATGTAATGAAGCTGCGACATCCAAGGTCATAAACGGGTTTCGCCTTGAGTTTAAACCATTCGCGAGGGATTTCAGGAAACAGTTCAAACAGCGATTTACCAATGGCATCATGGGCTTGTTTACCACTGTGGTGTGTCATAAACCCGTTCCACACTTGGACATTGTAATCACGATCTATCACGATCAATCCCATATCGACATTCTGCACCATGTCAACCATCCAGTGGAATTGCTCAAACTCCGCAGGTAACGCTAACATCAGAAGTCCTCCATTAAATAGGAAAGTTTGTTATCTAGCAGCGGCAAAGACTCATCCACAAACATAAACAACAAGTCACAACGGATCGAAGTCCCCTCAATGTTATAACTCACTTCAAATGTCATCGTTTTTCTAAACGATCCTGCAGTAGAGTTGATCACCGAATCGATAGAAAGGTGTCGTCCTAACAATACTGGAGAGCTTTGGAAGAAACGTACTTCAGCTTGATGCCCCAAACCGTTCAAAAACGATCCCACTAGAATATTGGAAACATCCATCAACAGTTCTAATTCTTGCAGGTCTTCACTGTCTACAGGCACTTTCATCAATTTTTTGAGATCAGCGACACTCGAATCACTCAGTAAAACGAGTGCTTCACCAGCAATACCTTCACCACTAAAACCCTGACAAACCCCCGAAACTTGACTGTTATCCGCCAGATCGCGTAGTGCCATATGTAACTCACTCACCTCAAATATATTGACATTGGGTAAGGGCAACTCAACAAACACATCGAAGTGACGGGCTAAAGCATCAGCCGCTCGGCCAATGGAAACGTTAGCGACTTCCATATAAATGTCACGACGTTTTAAAATTGGCAGCTCAACCGAAACAGGCGTAACAATACGCGGCTGGGTCGGCGGTTCCACCAACATCTTAAGAACATCATTCAAAACATTCTTATCAATCGGCTTTTGAATGAAAGCTTTCGCGCCCAACGCAAGCACACGTTCTTTCGCTTTAGGCTGGATATCACCAGAAACAACCACAACCGGAGTCGTATGCCCCTTTTTCCCCATTGCCTCTAATGTCTCGAAACCATCGAGCTCAGGCATAGTGAGGTCCAAAAACATGAGCTTAAAGCTTTGATTTTCTAAAATGCTCATCGCATCTAGTCCGTGCACCGCAAACGTGATATCCGCATTAAGCGATGCAGGAAGCGAACGCGCCATTTGTTTGCGCGCGAGTGGAGAGTCATCACAGATGAGAACAGGGAAAGACATGCCACCACCTTGTTTGTTTTTATCAGTTACTAAAGTGTATACCCAAAATTCAAACAACAGCTAGGTAAAAGGTGGTCAGACTGAAAATCAGATTGCAGGCCAGAAGGTTAGCAGTGCAATTCGTAAGATCACCGCAAATAAAATACAGCTGATCCCTAAACGGTACCATTTGAACTCTTCAACAGTCATCGGAATACGTTTATAAAACATCGTAACGACACCTTTCCAATCTTGGCTACGTCGTCCATAACGCATTATCCCCGTCAAAACCAATAAAATGCCACCAACCAGCATCAGTTTTTCTACCCAAAACAGCGCCATATCCATATTCAAGCCCTCCTATTCATTTTTCATAGTGTAAACAGGAGCCTTCTTTTTTTCTGTTGTACAAAAGTCGAACATGCACACTAGGTGATCATCATGGAAGGTAAAATAGAGACGGTGGTTTAGGAATGGCAATAAAAAAGCAGAGCTTAGTGGCTCTAATGCCGTTCACTTAAGGTGAGCGGCATTGTATTTTCTAGGGTATCGGCTTGGCTTCTTCTTCACGACTCTAGGGAAGGCTCTTTCTCGCCTTGGCTCAAGTATTAAGCTTCCACTCATTGCGTAGAAGTTTTGCAGTTGCCTTGGTATTGCTCCTGGTGACGAGTAGGGAAGTCCCACTATTAGGCGCATGATGTGGGCTAAGGCTCCATTGAAGCTCAGTTGGTATGGCAAGTAGTCTCCATTCAACGTATTACACATCTGCACCATTTGATATCTGACTAAGTTGTATGTCAGGAGTATTCCCCAGAGCTCTTGTCTCACCAGCTCTGGGAGTCGGCTTCGCAGTGTAAGACGGTTACCAAGCATGTATTGCTTTTGCTCTCGGTACCCCTGTTCAATTTCCCAACGGTATTCATATAAACCGACTATATCTGATTTCGGATAACGCATCGGGTCAACCATTGAGGTGAGAACATCGTATTGTTTCCCCTCTTTAGCTCTCGTGATTAAACGTACCACTACCTCTTCTTCTAGCTCTGGCCATTTCTTACGCGCTTGCGGGTTACTCTTCAGTTTTATCAGTTTATCTTGTCGGCCAAAAGACTGAACAACTTCATAAATCAGCCCTTTTTTCATGGGGATAAGCCAATGTCGATTGATGCCTTGCGAACACCATGCTTGAAGTAAACCTAGGGAGTAAAAGCCTTTGTCGAAGAGCGTTAAGCTGTTATCGGGGGTTGTGTCGATAAGCTGCTCTGCCAGCTTCATTTCATTAACGGTATAACAGCCAAAAGCGCTGCCTGTGATTAAGTGACTGCTCAGCTCCATCTGACAGACCATACGTACCTGTGGGTACTGTGTTTCTTTACCATCCCGATTAGTGGGCTTAGCAAACGCTTCAGCGTTATCTTTTGAGTCTTCTGTTCGCCATAAAACCCCATCAACACCCAGTAACGTAAGTCCGTTCCAGTTTGGTAAGTTAGCCTGTTTGAACCAATGACGTTGCGTACACTCAAAGAGCGCTTTAGCCGCTGACTCACCAAGGTTTTTTCTTCGCTGTGTTAATGCACTTGGAGCAACGAATGGCTTGCCTGTGCGGTCAACAATATCGAGCATATTTACAATGTCAGCCATGGATTTATCGTTATAGATAGCCATGCCAACCAGTAACCATGCCATCGACTCTAAAGTGAGCTTTCGTTTTCTTAGAGTCACGGTATCCGTAAGCTGATAAGCACTATTGATGAGTTCAATGGGCAGGAGGTCTGCGAGTGTTTCAACGTGATTGGGTTTATAACTGTTGATGATGTCGAGGGCTTGAGAAACGTGCATAAAAAAATCCGATAAACAGGGTCTACCGGATTTTTACATACAGGCAGGATCGTTCAACTGATCTGCCGATTAAAGTCTTAACTGATCGGCATTAGAGCTTAGTGGCTCTGCTTGCATTGAAACTTCGTCTCTCTTTTAGTGAGAGTGGGATTGTGTGTGCGTGGCGATAATTTTCGCTCTGAGTTTCACCGCTAACTCGCGATAACGGAACCAGAAATAGGTCGCGACGATGGAGAAGAAAAGATAGGACAACGCAAATACAAATGGCGATGTCATCAAATCATTTGAAATACCCCACATAACGCCAACCACAGTCACCGTAATTTTGGCAAAAAAGCCACACAACAGTAAAAATACAGCCAGTTGTGGAAATCGAGTGCTGCGGAAAGCCAACCAGTAACAACTTCCAACCGCTAAAGATGCCACACCAAACCCGAGAATAAACGAGTAAAGATGTTCAGCTGACGCAATACCGCCAGACACAGAAAGCATGAGAATTAAAAACAGTTTCATGATGCACCTACCTCAATTTACCTCAAAAAGCATCCATTCATTTTTGAAAACTCATTTTTAGTTAATTTTGAACCTTCAGAAATTTATTTCAAGCTCAAAAAGCATGCAGATTTTGTATCTAAATTTTAATGAAGATCATTGTTAAATAAAGGTTAAAGGCAAACCGCTTGCCAATTAATGCTTAGGATGAGGGAATATAGGACAAAAGCAACAAAAGGAAACATTTTAAACAAATTGCTTACAAATGACTTTTGGTACTTTTTCTCCATTATGAGATGTCAGACCAGCTTTACAGCGCCAGTATTGAAAGCTATATCAACGAATTAGGTTTCTGTTGTGAAGTGAAACAAAGGGGGAGAGTTAAGAGGGATTGTGAGTGCTAAAAATCTAAGTTGAAAATAGAGAGTGTTACCCGAAAACGATCGTATTCATCGTTTTTGGGTAACACTCTTTACCTTTGAACTTCATTTTGCGCGAGTAGCTACCTTTGCCTTTTTTCGCTTTTTCCGTGCGGCAACGAAACAGTGTGCTGGTGACTACCGCTTTAAGCGCATTATCTTGAATGGTACCGCGTCCACATTCGGTATCCATTACCGCTTGAGTAACCGCTTTCACTACCGTTTTTTCTTTCATTGAAATCTCTCCATACAGGTTCATCATCATACAATAGTGTACGGCGATATTTTGTACTTAATTCCATCACAGTCAAACGATAATTTCTCGGAATAAAGAGAAAGCGTAGTTACATAGAAATGGCATTGAGCGCAAAAAAATGGATTATTTTTGTTAACAGGTTTCGACTCTATTCAAGATTCGATTGACAAGCCAATGGTTTACTCTAGACTCGATCGCGGCTAGAAAGAGTTCTTTGTATACACATCGCTTGGTTGGATTATTCGTAACCGTCCGTGTCGTACGCAATAGCAAGCTACTTTTCCACGCTATCCGCGCCGTAATCGGCCTACGTTAAAAATGTTTTTAGGATATTTATTATGTCTACTCCAGTTACTGGTACCGTGAAATGGTTCAACGAAACTAAAGGTTTTGGTTTCATCAAGCAAGAAAACGGTCCTGACGTTTTTGCTCACTTCAGCGCAATCCAAGGTGACGGTTTCCGCACTCTGGCTGAAGGTCAAAAAGTGGAATTCGTGATCACTCAAGGCCAAAAAGGTCCACAAGCTGAAAGCATCAAAGTTCTGTAATAGACTTGCCAAAGATTTTAATAGCCAGCCTAACTAGGCTGGCTATTTTTATTTCTGCTACGCCATAAGCTGAGCATGGGGACCAAACACTTCATAATGAATACGTTCCATATCCACCCCAAGCGTTAATAGCTGCTGAACCACGCTCTGCATGAATCCTATCGGCCCACATAGATAAAAATCACCCTCTTGAATAGGAAGTGAAAGTGGCGCTAACTGCATCTCACCTTGTAAAGCATGCTCTGATGTTTCATCTCGATACCATACCTGTTGTTGCCAACCGTGCTTAACGACTAGATTTGCCGTTTCTTGAGCAAAAGTATGTTCCTTAGCACGGTTACACGCATAAAGATAAGTCACATCCGATTTGTTTTGCTCCGCTAACGTGTGCAAGATGGCTTGCAGTGGCGTAGCGCCTACACCGGCAGAAATCAACACCACAGGACGCTTACGCTCAACGTAGACAAAGTCTCCCGCGGGAGCATAGAGCTTGACACTGTCTCCTACTTCCACTTGGTTGTGTAGATAGTGGGAAACTAGCCCAGGGTTATCACTGCCTACGCCTTCACGCTTAACCGAGATACGGTAAGCTTTGCCATTTGAGCTTTGAGACAATGAGTATTGGCGAATTTCTCGGTAGTCACTGCCTTGCGGAGTGACTTCAATACCAACGTACTGTCCTGGCTGATAATCAAGCACTACCCCACCATCGGCAGGTACCAAAATAAAACTAGTCACGTATTGCGATTCCATTCGCTTCTCTTGCACCGTAAAGGTTCTTGCGCCTTGCCAGCCCCCCAACGCATGTTTGCGTTCCAAGTACAAGACCCCTTCTCGGTCAATAAATACCTGAGCTAAAAAGAAATAAGCCGCTGTCCACGCCTCTTCAACTTGTTCAGTAAATGCTTCAGGGGCTAACTCACGCAATGTTTCAAGCAAATGATGTCCGACGATCTGATAGTGCTCAGGCTGAATATTAAAACTGGTGTGCTTATGAGCAATACGCTCTACCGCACTGGTCAGTGCCGCTAAATTATCAATGTGTTTTGCATAAGCCGCAATTGCTTCAAACAGGGCAACACTTTGTCGTCCTGTTTTCTGGTGAGTCATGTTGAAGATATGTTTCAGTTCCGGATTATGGTTGAACATTCTTTGGTAAAAATGCTGGGTTAACGCAGGGCCGGCAGACTCCAACAAAGGAATGGTACTTTTAATAACGGTGATGTGGTCTTGGGTAAGCATAACTTCTCCTCAATAAAGGCATTAAAACGGTGGCTTGAGCCACTCTCACAAGCTGAATTAAAGAGCAGAATGCATGCCAAACATTAACTATATGAAAAATATAACTAATGTAATTAAACCTATGTCAATTAAACACTTTGATATAAGTCTATTTGACACTAAACTATCAAAAAATCCCAATTCAAAAACGAAGATGCAAGAATTTTCTCTCAGCACATTGCTCGAAATGACCGTTGGCCTTGCCAGCGGAGCCAATAATGAAGAACGTTTCCATCGGTTGCTTGATGCCGTACGCAAAGCCGTCACCTGCGACTGCGTGGTATTGATGTCTCTGCAGCATGACATGCTCACTCCCTTAGCGATGCAAGGGTTAACGCGCGATACCTTAGGCCGTCGATTCATCGTCAGTGAACATCCTAGATTGGCACAAATTTGCAACGCCGCTCTCCCTGTTCGTTTTGCGGCAGACTGCCCGCTTCCTGATCCTTTTGATGGTTTGTTACTGGATAGCGAAGATGATCTCCCTATGCACTCTTGTATGGGCTTACCGCTGCACTTTGGTGAACAACTACTGGGTATTTTGACCTTAGATAGCTTGAAACCCGATGCATTTGATCATCTTTCTCCTCGCAGTTTGGAGATGCTAGCGGCAATTGCTGCCGCCACATTGAAGATGGCACTCACCTTCTCCGAGCTAGAAAACCAAGCGAAACAAACCCAACAACGTTTAGAAGAACTCACTGAGGAAGCATTAAGCCGCAATAACATTGAAATCATTGGTAATAGTGGCCCAATGCTAGCCATGAAAGCCGATATTGATGTCGTCGCACCATCACAGTTCAATATTCTCATCCATGGTGAAACTGGGGTTGGCAAGGAGTTGGTCGCTCGAACCATTCATCACCGCTCTAGCCGTAAACGGCAACCTTTGGTGTACGTTAACTGTGCCGCGATTCCCGAGAATTTGTTGGAAAGCGAGTTGTTTGGACACGTTAAAGGCGCTTTCACGGGAGCCGATCGTGCCAGAATGGGAAAATTTGTCCTCGCCGATGGCGGCACTCTGTTTCTGGATGAAATTGGTGAGCTACCGTTGAGCGCGCAAAGTAAAATTCTGCGAGCCCTACAAAATCATGAAATTCAACCTGTTGGACAAGATCGCGTACAAACAGTTGATGTTCGAATTCTGGCCGCAACCAATCGTGACTTAAAAAAAGAGGTTGAAGCAGGCCGCTTTCGCGCCGACTTGTATCACAGATTGAGCGTCTATCCGGTTCACATTCCACCACTGCGCGAACGCAAAGGGGATATTTCTCTATTAGCGGGCTACTTCGTCGAACAAGCCAGACGCAAGTTGGGCATTGCTCAGTTGAAGCTGCACGCCGAGGCACTAATTCAGCTGATTCAATATCCGTGGCCAGGTAATGTGCGTGAACTGGAACATGTGATCAATCGTGCAGCGCTGAAAGCAAAAGCCCGTCAACGAGGTCGCCCTGTGACAACCTTAAAGGCTGAAGATATTGGAGAGCTACACGGCCCCAAAGCCCCGATGGTGGAAGTTTCGCAAAGCGAAGCTTTTCTCCTTGGTGAGCTGAATCAAGACCGTGGCTTACGGGACGCAACCGATGAATTTCAGCGCCACTTAATCAGTGAAACCTTAACTCAAGCTAACTTTAATTGGGCAGAGGCAGCACGCCGCTTGCAAACCGATCGTGCTAACCTCACTCGGCTAGCGAAACGGCTAGGGCTCAGTGTTTCACGTAGTCATGCCATTGAGCGCTCACATTAACTCACTGGCGTGGGGATCGGGCGTGGAAAAGCGCGTTCGTACTCTTCCATAAAATCTTTACGGATCAACTGCTCCAATTGATTAGCGCGCTCCGTCGGGCAGAAAATCATAATGTGGACGATTTGCTCCCCTGCTGCTGAGCTACTGATTTCAATGTGTGGCTCAGCACTTGGCAAATCGACCCCAGCATGGCGCTCAATCACGGTATTATATCGACGAGCCACCTCCATAAAATGCGCAAAGTGCTCATCAATTTTTTGGTGCAACACCGGAACCAAAGGGAAAAGGTTAACAAACTCTGGCACCACAATATTAAAGTTATGGAACACATAGCGCTTCATAAAGTTAAGATTTTTCACGGGATAAGAGAAAAACATGCTGTTTGGCAAGGTCGCCGTTTTCCCCGTGTAATGGTATTGGCCGTGATGCAAATCAATCTCTTGGATCACGGTTGCCATCAGATTGTGTTCGATCACTTCACCACATAATTTCCCCACTTCAATCCAGTCGCCAATACGAAACGAACGTGAACTCGCGCGCTGAATCGATCCGGTAAAACATAAAATGATCTCTTTAGAAGCGACCACAATCGCGACCGCAATCGCTGTCACTGAAAGGGCAAACTGGCTGATTTCTGATTGCCAAAGGATGAAAAGCGTCAGTAACGTAGCCGCAAACACACCATTTTTAGTGCGCGACATCCATTTACGTTGTTTTTCTGTGATGAGCGCGGCGTCTCCTCGGATATGCTCTAACACAAGGCGGCGTACCGAAATAACACTCAGTAAAATCAATGCACTAAACAGCAGCTTATGTGTGAGCAAAAAATCAATCATTGTGCTCAATTGTTCCATGTTCTTCTCCTACTACGGCTTAACCCGCCGCTTCGTTTGTTATGTGTTGCAAGGCGCGCCAATTTCACCATTGAACACCCTAACATGACAAGCGCAATCCCTAAACTCTTGGCTCTCTTACACAGGAAAACAATCACTACCACTAAAAGCGCGGTTTAGGGAGATAATAAAAAAGCCGCTCAATGAGCGGCTCGTCTTAGCAAGATGGCTTATGGTCGATAATGCAGTGCTGTTTTCTCTGCCAGTTTCACAATCACTTGAACGGCAGCTTCCATTCCCTCGATTGTGATGAACTCATGAATACCGTGGAAATTGTAGCCTCCGGTAAAAATGTTTGGGCAAGGTAATCCCATAAATGACAACCGCGCACCATCCGTACCACCTCGAATTGGCTTAATTTTCGGTTCCACATCACAATCAATCATGGCCTGTTTTGCCAATTCAATGATATGAGGATGAGGCTCCACCATCTCTTTCATGTTGGCATAGCTCTGTTCAAAACTGACTTCGATGCGGCCCTTTTTAAGCTGATGGTTTAACTCATCGATTTTCGCTTGCATCAACGCTTGTCGCGCTTGTAAGCCACTAGCATCAAAATCACGCAGGATGTACTTCAATTCGGATTTTGCTACGCTCATCGTCGCACTCGAAAGATGATAAAACCCTTCATAGCCTTCTGTGTGCTGCGGAGTCTCACTTTCTGGCATCATCAAAATAAACTGCGCAGCGATGTGCATCGCGTTGACCATTTTATCTTTCGCGGTACCCGGATGAACATTCACTCCGTGGCAAGTCACCGTCGCCGTTGCAGCATTGAAGTTTTCATACTCCAACTCTCCGATTGGCCCACCATCAATGGTATACGCCCACTGTGCAGCAAACTTGGCGACATCAAAGTGATTCGCACCGCGACCAATTTCCTCATCCGGAGTAAAAGCAATGGAAATATCGCCATGCGCAATAGAAGGATTCGCGAGCAACATTTCAATTGCAGTGATGATTTCGGCAATACCCGCTTTGTTATCGGCGCCCAGCAAGGTCGTACCATCGGTCGTGATCAGGTTATAGCCATGCAGTAAATGCAGATCGGGATATTGGATCGGCGATAGCACTTCATCCCCTTTCCCGAGGGCAATATCCCCACCTTGGTAATCTTCAACGATTTGCGGTTTCACATTTTTACCGCTTGCATCCGGCGCGGTATCCATATGCGCAATAAAGCCAATCGCGGGTATGGAATAATCCACATTGGATTTGAGTTTGGCCATCACGTAGCCATGCTCGTCCAGTGATACATCACTCAAACCTAGTGCCAACAACTCTTCATACAGCGCTTGTGCAAAGACTTTTTGCCCAGTGGAACTTGGGCAATGATGGTTTTTGGGTTTAGATTGGGTATCAAAAGTGACATAGCGCATAAAGCGCCCAACAAGATTTTTCATATAGCAAACACTCATCATTCAAATACGCAGCGCTGTGTAACAACGCTGAAAGGGTCATAAGCAGTGAATTGCATCCCATACTACGTATTCTTATTAGTGATGAGTTGTTACAAATCAGTTTTTCACCGATTAATCATAATGAGGCGCTATTCCTCACTTAAAAAACGGTCGGCGAGCACAATGCTACGTGTTTTATTCTCTTTTTTAGGCAGCGCACGATGCACAAACGCTCATCACCGCTAAAAGCGTTGGTTTGGAGATGAAAACAAAAAGCCTACCCAGAGGGTAGGCTTAACGTGTGCCAACGCATTCGATTGCAGCTCGCCACAAACTTGATGATAAAGCGCTTAAAGAGCGATAAATAGCCCAGCTAAGCACGCACTCATCAGGTTTGCTAATGTTCCTGCAATGACGGCTTTAATACCAAGATTGGCGACCTCTGAGCGGCGCTGAGGAGCGATCACCCCGATCGAACCAAGTTGAATCGCGATCGAACCAATATTGGCAAAACCGCACAGAGCAAATGTGATGATCACTTGGCTATGTTCAGAAAGCAGTGCTTTATGTTCAACGAAGTCGATGAAAGCAACAAACTCATTCATTACGACTTTTTGACCAATGTATGAACCAGCCGCTAACACTTCATGGCTTGGAATGCCAATCACCCATGCCAGTGGGGCAAATAGGTAACCAAACAGTGCTTGTAGCGTAACGCCACTAAAACCAATCAGGTCACCGAGATTTTCAAGGCCCGTGTTTACCATCGCGATAACACTAACGAAAGCGATCAACATAGTACCGACAGCAACCGCTACTTTCATACCATTCATCGCACCACTGGCGAGAGCGTCAATCAAATTGCTTTCTTGCGCTTTGTCCAATGCCACTTGGCTTTGGTCAATCGGCGTACCACGCTCTGGCACAATAATTTTCGCCATCATCAAACTGCCAGGAGCCGCCATAAAACTGGCTGCAATCAGATATTTCAGCTCAACCCCTAAACCGGCATAACCACCCAATACAGAACCGGCAACCGAGGCCATCCCCCCCGCCATAACCGCAAACAGTTCTGAACGAGTCATATTGGCGAGAAATGGGCGAACCAGCAGTGGCGACTCACCTTGTGATAGGAAGATGTTGCCCGTAGCGACAAGAGATTCCGCTTTGCTCGTTCCTAAAAAACGTTGAATACCACCACCAATCAGGGCAATCACTTTTTGCATCACACCCAGATAGTACAATGCCGAAATCAACGCACTGAAGAAAATGATGATAGGCAGTACACGAACCGCGAAAATAAAACCAGTATCCGCCAAGTCACCAAACAAGAAGCGAATCCCAATATCCGCAAAGCTCAACAAGCCGGAAACACCATTACTTAAACGGCTAAGTGCCGCTTGTCCCCATGGGAAATAAAGCACCAATGCGGCGAAACCGATTTGCAGCAACAAAGCGCGAGAAACCGTTTTCCAATTAATCGCGCTACGGCTTTCAGAAAGCAGATACGCGCATAAGATCAGTACCGAAACACCGATGATTCCAAACAAAATCGCCATAATTTACCTAGAAAAATGTGAGTAAAAACAGGGTATCCCAATGGCTTGGTCACGGTGTAGGCAGAGAGGGCTGCGAAAGGAGAGAATAAAAATTCATTGCTCACTCGCCATCAACGTCAACAGACACAAGTTTAGGAATTAGCTGGTCCTGTCCTTGGGGTCATTCACATTTCCTTGTGACGGCTTGTACTGGCAGAGCAACCGGCTCTTAGCCGGGCGGAAAGTATAACGATAAAAAAATGAGTTTCATCACATTTTTTCACGCAAACGTTTATTTATGACATTTTTCCTTCAGCCCTGTTACCAATGAGGGATTCACAGTGCAGTGACTCTAAATCAACACACTTGCACCATGCGGCCACATATTGAATGGAACGCATATCACAAAGTTGCACTCTTTTATCGATTGGTCACAAAACAATCTGGCATAAGCACAAAAATCGGCCTAGTTTTAACTCAATTTCATGTATCGAATAACCATTACTAACAACGTCAGTGTCAACGCCTCACGCGTTTCTTAGAAACCGTGAGGCTTTTTTTTTCAGCTCCACTTCACTTTTTGCGCATTTTTCACACAACAAAATACAACGCATCGCCCCTAAAGTCGGTCGATAACGTTATGATGAACAGAGCTCATCAATTGGACCCCACACTGGCGAAGGAGAGTACGATGCACAAGTTAACGATTGATCTTGTCTCGGATGTTGTCTGCCCTTGGTGTGTCATTGGCTACTTTAGGTTAAACCAAGCGTTATCTAGGCTACCACACATTGAAGCAACGCTCAGATGGCATCCCTATGAACTGAATCCGAGGCTGGCTGCCGGAGGCGAAAACTTGCGTGAGCATCTTGCGAAAAAATACGGTACGAGTGTCGAAGCAAGTCAACAAGCCAGAAATACCTTAACGGAACTGGGTAAAGAGGTAGGGTTTGAATTCCACTTTTTTGACCAGATGCGAATTTACAATACGCGCAAAGCCCACCAATTGCTCCTATGGGCCAATCAGCAAGACAAACAATTGCCACTAAAACTCGCTCTGTGGCGTGCTTATTTTCAGCAAGGAAAAGCGATTGATGAAGATGAGGTGTTGCTTGAGGTTGCCGAAACGGTCGGTTTAGAGCGTACGGCTTGCCAGCAAATTCTCAATGATGAATCTTGGGCTAAAGCGGTTGCCAATACGGAGCAACAGTGGCTGCAAGCTAGCATTCACGCTGTGCCTACATTAATTATTGAGCAAAAATATTTAATTTCTGGTGCGCAAACCAGCGATATTTTGTTTGATGTACTGCAGCGGCTTACCGCGAAAACGGAACATGGCCATTAGCATATCTGACGGGTTTTAAAGTGGTTGGCTGAACACTACCCCCGCAGAGAGAAGTCGAGCCGCAAAGCGGCTCGATAAATGGAGGGCGGCGAGATGTTAACCAACCTAGTGAATTGGCGTTTCAGCTTTCACGTAGTATTGACCAAAATAGGCTTCAAGCACCTCTGGAGTTAGCTTCCCTTCCGCTTCCAACTGCTTGAGTTTTTCAGCAATCGCTTTTTGCTCTTCCAGACTGGGCAGTTTGGTTTCCGGCTCATCGGCCACCTGCTGAGACATCAACTCCAGTTCTTTTTCGAAATCGTTCATCACTCTTTACCTACTTGGTTTTTACTGGCCGGAAGTGTAACCAACTCCCGGCGAGGTTGCTAGAGTTTAAAGTTACCCACCATTTTGTCTAAACGCCCTGAAAGCTCACGCAAGGATTTACTTGCATCCGCCAACTCTTGCGCCGTGCTGGTAGTGACTTCGTTGATGGCATTGATCTCTTCAATATTTTGGTTGATGGTGTGCACAACTGTCGATTGCTCTTCTGTTGCGGTCGCCACTTGGGTATTACGATCCGAAATGTCGTGAATGCGCTCAGAAATACTCATCAGTACATTCACCGCCTCATCAGAAGAAGCCACTCCTTGATGAGTAATCGCTTTACCGGCATCCATTGCCGATACAGCATTCTTGGCATCTGTTTGCAACTGATTGATCATTTTTTGAATTTCTTCGGTCGATGCGGCAGTACGGCTTGCCAAATTGCGCACTTCATCGGCCACAACCGCAAAACCACGCCCCTGATCCCCAGCGCGCGCAGCTTCAATCGCCGCGTTCAGTGCCAACAAGTTGGTTTGCTCTGAAATGCCTCGAATTGCATCCAAAATTGACCCAATCTCTTGCGTCGTTGAAGCCAACTGCTCCACTACTTTACCGGTGTTTTCAATATCCACGGCTAGGCGGCTGATCGCATCTTTCGCCTTATTCACCACATTACGCCCTTGATCCGCATTACCGGATGCTTGATTGGCGGTTTCTGCCGCGGTCGCCGCATTAGAAGCAATTTCACTGATGGTCGCGCCCATTTGGTTAATCGCCGTCACCACTTGAATGGTCTGATCACGCTGCTGCTGGCTATTATCATGGGTGACTAACGCTTTACGCGATACACCTTCCGCGGCCACTTGCAGCTCGCGACTGGTTTGTGCCACATCTTTAATCGATTGATGGATCTTTTCAATAAAACCATTGAAGCCCTTTGAAAGCTGAGCAATTTCATCATTGCCTTTTACTTCTATGCGTTGTGATAAATCTCCATCACCTTTCCCTAAATCGGTAAAGCGTTTGGCAATTTGGTTAATCGGGGTTGCGATGCTGTTGGCAAGAAAGATCCCCATCACAATGAAAATCCCCGCCACCACGAGAGTGGTCAGCATCATACGCTGCGCAACCGCATCCAGTTCCGCAAAAACCTCATGCACAGGTACAGTACCAACTAAGAACCAATCCATACTCTCAATGTAGAGGCTCGCAACCATCACCTCTTCACCTTGATATTCAGCAGAGATCAAATTAAATCCATTTTTGTTGAGTAGCGCACTTGCCTCAGAACCATAGATTTTCTGCAAGTTGGATTTAACCTGCTCTTTTTGGCGATGAATTTGTACATCACCTTGCGCATTGGTTAAAAACACAAAGCCCGTATCCTCAATTTTAAAGCTGTTCAGTAATCGCACCATATCATCCATGGATTTCGACATACCCGACATGGTGTCGCCATTCACCAATTGGTAATTGGCAAACATTTTTACTTCCCCATTCGCTTCTTGAAACATGCTCACCATGGTCGGTTTACCTGAGTGGGTAAAGCCAAAAAACCAACCATCTTGCTGCTGATTCAGTTGTCGCAAAAAGCCATTTTGGTTCCAGTAGTAGGCCGTTTTGCGGTTTGCCACGGAAGCATCATTCAGTTTGTATTGATCCCGCAAATTATTCAGTTGCTTAATCAATAAAGCCTCAGTTGCGGGATCTCTTTCTGTACTTGCAATAGCTTGCTGGACAAACTCGTTACTGGCAATTTGCTGTGCCGACGCCAACAGTTGAATAACCTGATGGTCAATATCCGTTTTAATTAAATTCAAAATATTGGGCAGTTCCAAATCGATCAAACGATGTTCTTGAACTTCTCGTGCCTGACGCTGTGCCATTACCCCAACAATCAGGGTCGATGCCAACACGGCAAAAGTAACGCCTAACACAACCTTTTGTTTGATACTCATTTGATGCAGTTTAAACATACTCTCCGCCTAATTATGGCTATCATCGAAACCTATCTATTATCGACTTAAGATCACGCGACTTAAGAAAATTCTTACAAAATCTCACGCCAAACCAATCGCAGATCACACTTTAATGCAAATTGCATAAGCGACACTTATAAATCACTACTTAAATACTGATAACAGAGAGAAAACGTGCACGTTTTCCCGCTCACCGTCGCTATATGGCTCCATCAGCATAGATCAACAATCCGCTTCCAGTAGGCCAAGATCATGAACCGCGAATCGTGGCGTTGTTAAAGCCCGATCGACACCACCGACCGCCGAACGGATAAAAATCAACCATCCAAACTCGACGTAGGCGTTTTTTATGGAACTTTCTGCGAAATACGTAACACTAACCGCAGAGATATCAAGGAGTGGAAGAATTCATGTCGTTTCAACCTTTTCAAACGTTGCAGCACTATTTGAATCAACAAGTGATCGGTCAAACCGATTTCATTAACCAGCTGCTCATCGCCCTACTTGCTGATGGACACATTCTGGTTGAAGGCCCTCCGGGGCTGGCGAAAACACGAGCGGTTAAATCACTTGCCGAATGTATTGAAGGCGATTTCCACCGCATTCAATTTACGCCAGATTTGCTGCCGGCCGATCTTACCGGTACCGATGTGTTCCGTCCGGAAACCGGTGAATTTGTATTTCAATCCGGCCCGATTTTTAACTCGTTGGTGCTCGCGGATGAAATTAACCGCGCCCCAGCCAAAGTGCAGGCCGCCATGTTAGAAGCCATGGCAGAAAAACAGATCTCAGTGGGGCGAAAAACCTACCGCTTACCAGAGCTCTTTCTCGTAATGGCGACACAAAACCCTATTGAGCAAGAGGGAACCTACCCTCTCCCTGAAGCGCAACTCGACCGATTTTTGCTGCATTTAGAGGTGAGTTACCCAAATGCACAAGATGAGTTAGCCATTTTGCGCCTCAATCGCGGTGAAGCGAAAGGAGAGCAAACGCTAGATAAGCCGTTGATCACTCAACAACAAGTCTTTAGGGCTCGCCAAGAAGTGCTTAATGTGCACATGGCAGAATCAATCGAAAGCTATCTTGTACGCTTAATTATGGCCACCCGTCAGCCAGCCAATTACGACCAGAAGCTGGCACAATGGCTTGCGATGGGAGTAAGCCCACGAGCAACCATTGCATTGGATCGTTGTGCGCGAGCCCACGCTTGGTTACACGGCCGAGACTTTGTTACGCCCGAGGATGTGCAAGTGATGGCATTTTCGGTGTTGCGCCACCGGCTGCTACTGAGTTATCAGGCACAAGCGGAAGGAGTACATCCGAATCAAGTCATCAACCATCTGTTGGCTTTAGTTGGCAGTGCGTAGCTTATGACCATGCCCCATTCGCTGCCCTTGCATGCTAACGGCGTCACTCTGTGTCTTGAAGAGTTGCTTGCCTATGAACAGCAAGCCGTGCATTTTTTGCCCCCTGCACGCCAAGTATGGTCGCAACGCATCGGCCAGCATCAAAGCCGCCGTCTAGGACGAGGAATGGATTTCTCAGAAGTGCGCCAGTACCAAGCGGGGGATGATATTCGCTCAATTGACTGGCGAGTTACCGCGAGAACGGGTAAGCCACACACTAAGTTGTTCAGTGAAGAGCGAGAAAAAGTTGTCGTACTTTATATCGATCTAAGCCAGTCGATGCAATTTGGTTCCAGTTTACTGCTCAAAGCAGTTCAGGCGGCACATTTAGCCAGCTTGCTCAGTTGGCTTGCCGTGAAGCAACAAGACCGAGTCGGCGCTGTGATTGATTTAGGGCATCGTCTGGTTGAGATAAAACCGAACAGCCGCCAACGTGGAGTCTTGCCTATTTTAGCGGCCTGCATTGAAGCACAACATAAGCCGTATTCAGAACACACACCAAGAAATCTGGCATTGCATGATGTATTGAGCACTCTCAATCGATTATGCCCCAAAGGCAGTGAAGTGGTGTTGATCAGCGATTTTGTTGATTTAGATGTACAGCAGCATGCACTTTCCCTACGTCAGTTGTGTCGGCACAACCGCGTACGCATGGTGCAAATTTACGATCCATTAGAGCAAGGAGACACCTCATTTCGTGGTATTGAGCAAGTACAAAATAACCAAGAGACGCGCTGGCTCAACTTTTCGATAAATAGTACGCGTGCAGGTATCAAAAAAGCCTTTGAAACTCAAAAAGAAAAACTAAAATCACTCTGTCTATTATTGGAAATGGACTACCGCTCAGTTTCAAGCGGGATACCTTTGCTGCAACAATTATCGGACCATAAGAAATGAAGGAATCGTCAATCACATCACTGGATCTCAACGCCCTGCATTTGCCAGAGCTCCCGAGCTGGTTTCCATTAGCTTGGGGATGGTGGGCAAGCGTAGGTGGTATTCTCATCGTGATGCTCATCATCGGATTGGCCGTGCGTTGGCGTCGCCGTCGTCTCGCCCCTAAAAAATCCGCGTTACGTCTTCTGAGCTTAACGGTAAGCCCACAAACGCCCTCTTCAGCCATTGAGTTGGTTCGTCAGGCTGCACTGTGCTATTACCCTCGCGAAGAGATTGCGCATTTAACCGGTAAAGATTGGTACGCCTTTTTAGACGCCCAAGTCGGACACCCACTTTTCGTACCAAATGAAACCCTGTGGCAGCAAGCGTTATACCAAAAACAGAAAGTGAACAATGCCGATGAGCTGGTTCACCACTGTTATCATTGGGTAGAAAGCGCCTTGCCGCCGAGAAAGCGGAGAAAATCAGGCATTGGCAAGTTTTGAGTTTATTTGGTGGTGGGCATTTTTATTGCTCCCACTGCCTTGGCTTATCTATTTTTTTGCACCAGCCATTCAATCTCGGGCAGCCATTAAGCTGCCCTATCTTCCTGATACATCTGGTATCCAAGCTCGTTCTTGGCTTCCTCGTATACTCGCCGTCGGATTGTGGATTCTGTTGCTTAGCGCAGCAGCAAGGCCAGTTTGGTATGGAGAACCAGTAAGCACCAGCACTTCACATCGTGATCTGATGTTAGTGGTTGATCTTTCCTATTCAATGAGTCAGGAAGACATGCAATCCGGTCAACAGATGGTCGACCGCCTCACAGCGGTAAAACAAGTGTTGTCTGAGTTTATTGCCAAACGTGAAGGAGACCGTATTGGGCTTATTCTGTTTGCCGACCATGCTTATTTACAAACACCACTCACGTTGGACAGAGAGACCGTCACTCAACAGCTCAACCAAGCGGTTTTAAAACTCATTGGTACCCAAACTGCAATTGGTGAAGGCATTGGGCTAGCAACCAAGATTTTTATCGACAGTGACGCACCACAACGAGTAATGATTCTGCTCAGTGACGGTAGCAATACTGCTGGAGTTCTCGACCCACTCGAAGCGGCGAATATTGCCAAGCAATACCACTCTACAATTTATACCGTTGGAGTGGGAGCCGGTGAAATGGTAGTCAAAGATTTTCTGTTTAGCCGCAAGGTCAATACAGCGCAAGATCTGGATGAAAAGACTCTGCAAACCATCGCCTCAACCACCGGGGGGCAGTATTTCCGTGCACGCAACCAGCAAGACTTACAAAATATATATGACACCATTAACCAACTTGAACCCATTAACCAAACCAACCAATTTTGGCGACCACAAACCGAGTGGTTTTTCTACCCATTGAGTGTGGCATTACTGCTTTCTGTCATTCTGGTTATTGTGAGGAGATAACATGCCACTAACTTTCCTCTATCCATACTGGTTATGGTTACTGATCCCTTCACTAGGTTTCGCATTTTGGCTGAGAGCACGTAAAAACCAGCGGGGCTTAATTGCTCCTCATCTTGCTCACGTTATGGGGATTGGTGTGCCTCAAGGCCACTACCTCAGTGGATTACTGGGAGTCGGATGGATGATCGCGGTGCTTGCACTCGCAGGGCCAAGTTGGCAATCGGCTGAGCGACCCAGTGTGCAAAATAGCGCTGCGCGAGTATTAATTATGGATATGTCACAATCCATGTACGCCACTGATTTAGCGCCAAATCGACTAACTCAAGCTCGTTATAAAGCGTTGGATCTGCTGAAAGGCTGGCATGAGGGTAGTACAGGATTGGTCGCTTACGCTGCCGATGCTTATGTGGTGAGCCCTCTGACTCGTGACAGCGCAACACTGGGCAATTTGATCCCCTCGTTATCTCCCGAGATCATGCCCTATCAAGGGGCGAATGCGGCAAATGCAGTGGGTTTAGCCATTTCCATGCTGCAACAAGCGGGCCATCAAAAAGGTGATTTGATTCTGCTGACTGACGATATTCGTACCGCTGAACGAGAGAAAATCACTCAACAGTTAGAAAATAGCTCATGGCGTCTGATTTTACTTGCCATCGGGACATCAAATGGTGCTCCGATTACCTTGAGTGATGGCAGCTTACTCAAGAGTCCTCAAGGTCAGACGGTGATCGCCAAAACGTCCTTTGAACCAATGCAGCAACTCACGCACAGCGTGCAAGGGGTATTCACCGCCTATCGCGCCGATGGCGCAGATGTTGAGCAGATTTTACACCTCACACAACAGCAAACCGATATCGCCAACCAAACCTCGCGTAAAGTCGTTACTGAACGAGTCAACAACGGTTATTGGCTAGTTCTGCCTTTAGTTATCGCCGCTTTAGCTATATTTCGCCGTGGCGTGATTTTTACCTTGCTGCTGATTGTCGGTACTCACTTTCCTGTCCAAGAGGCTTCGGCATCCCCATGGCTAAATCAGGATCAGCAAGCAATGCGCGCGTTCGAAGCCAAACAATATTCGCAAGCGGCTGAAACATTTCGAGACCCGAAATGGCAAGGTGCAGCGCGCTACTATGCAAAAGATTATCCCGGTGCCATTGAAGCGTATTCGCGTATTGAGAACCCTGATTTAGAAACACAATACAACTTGGCGAACGCTTACGCACAAGCGGGAAATTTCCCTAAAGCGCGCGAATTGTATGAGCAGGTGCTCAAACAACAACCAAACCATCAAGATGCTCAGCACAATCTGCAAGTTGTTAACGCCGCAGAGCAGCAACAGCAACAGCAACAGCAACAGCAACAGCAACAGCAACAGCAACAGCAACAGCAACAGCAACAGCAACAGCAACAGCAACAGCAGGATTCATCATCGGGAGCCTCCAGTCAAGAGCAGCAAGAATCCCCATCGGAGACAACTAAGGCACCCGCTACGGATCCTCAAACAAAACGACCGTCGGATCTCGATCGATCTCAGAATCCACAAAATAATGCGCAACCCGAGGCGAGTGAAAAAGAGCAGGCTCAGCCGACATCAGCTAACTCTCCCCGTACTGAACAAGCGTCGGAGAAAAATGAACAACCAAATCAGCAGCAAAACCGCTCTGAGCAAGTCAATAAACAAGACGATGAACAGCATAATGCTCAGCAATCCGAGTCTGTAACATCTTCGGCGGATCCCAACCTCGACCCGCAGCTACGCAAATTAGAGCAAGTCGAGAATGCGCGCGATCCGAGCGCTTTATTACGTGCGCAACTGTTTTTACAAGCCCAACGTAAACCTCAACCAATGGAAACCGACCAGCCATGGTAAAGAAGCTCTCTGTTTATCACTCCGCACTTTTCTGGCTCACGCTCGCGGTTAGCCTATTCGGGCTACCAGCCCATGCTGCCGATTTAGTGGCCAGTGTCAGTAAAAATAAAGTAGTTAAGAATGAAGTGATTCAGCTCAGGATCATCAGCAGTGACAAAGCCTCTGCCGATGCACTCGATTTTTCTCAACTGGAGCCGGATTTTTTCGTTGGTCAACCGAGTTTTGCCTCTTCAACCAATATCATAAATGGCAACTACTCCCAGCGTAGCGAATGGACAGTGGCGATTGCCGCTCAAAAAACCGGCATCATTACTATTCCCCGCTTTCAGTTGGGTAATGCCCAAACCACACCTATCGCCATTCAGGTCACAGAAGATCAGCATCAACCAGCACAACAAGAGTTGGCAGAAGTGCGTAGCCGTTTAGAGCGCACGCAACTATATCCGGGTGAAAGTACCTTGTTTCATGCTCAGTTGATAATTAAAGAAGATGTGCGCCGGCTACGTGACCCAAACATTACGCCGCCGAAAGTCGATGGAATGCAGATCGAGTCCGCCAGTGAACCCAAACAATACCCTAGCGTGCTCGATGGCGTGGAAGTGACCATCGTTGAACAATCTTTTCGCATTACAGCACAACAGGCGGGTAGCTTTAATCTCAGTGAGCCAATCTTAAAAGCAAGCCTGCTCTACGGTAACCAATACAGTGGTGGTACACGTTTAATCCCACTGCTCACTCAACCCAAAACGTATGCGATCACCGTGCTCAAAAAACCCGCAAATTATCAAGGCTTCTGGCTACCGACAGCCAAATTACACCTTAGTCAAAACTGGTCTGATGGTCAGAAAACACTAAGTTCACCTGAGCAATACGAAACACAGGTCGGCCATGCCATCACGCGAGAATTGCGTTTACAAGTGAGTGGCCTCACTCAGCAACAACTGCCTAATTTCAGTATTGAATACCCCGAATCCGTTAGCGTGTATGCGGAAAAGCCCCAGTTCAGCACACTCGACAACGGAGAGACTCTGATGACGCTTAAGCAGGTGCTGATCCCTCGTCAAGCGGGAGATATTTCCTTGCCCGAAGTCAGACTCCATTGGTGGAACACGCAGAAACAAACAGCACAAATGAGCCAAATTTCAGGTTTAGTTCTACACGTCAAGCCCAGTGAAGAAGCCGCGTTACCCACCGTGCCAGCGCTCTCAACGACAACACCGAACAACCCACCAATTAGTGATGCAGGTTATTGGCCATACCTGACCTTACTCTTTGCACTACTGTGGTTAGCCACTAGCCTATTCGCTTGGTGGCAATGGCAACATACAAAACGTTCACAACAGATAAGCTCCAACCGTTCTGAGCTATCATCTGCGTATCAAACACTCCTTCAGGCGATTGAGCAGCAAGATCTTCTAGCAATCAGCCAAGCAATACGTACATGGCAAAGCGAAATCATCTTAGATCAAGATGAGCAGCAAGCGCTGACGGCATTGCTTTATCCTTTACAACAAGCCTGTTATTCAGAGCAACCACAAACTCCAGATTTCAGTGAATTAAAGCGCTGGGTTATGGTCAAACAGAAGCAACAACGTAAAAGCACTCGCCGACAAGAGACAGAATTACCTCAGTTATGACACTGCTGCAATTTCGTGTTACTGGGGGATAGCGTGTTCGTTGCCACAAGAGTAATTTATGGCGAAGCAACACCAAGTACAGCCAAACCGCTGTGACTTCAATATAGAAAAGAATAACGGTCAAATAATGGGAGGAAAACCATGACCAATATGAATACCAAAACCGCCAGCGTACTTGGCCTGAGCCTGATTATTGGGCTGGCCGCACTGGGTTTTTTGGTACAGCAAATGGCTGTTAAGTTTAAAGAATATGAACGAGTCGTCACCGTAAAAGGGTTATCGGAGCGTGAAGTCGTTGCTGACACGGTCATTTGGCCTATTCAGTTTACGGTTGCAGATAATCAGCTTTCTTCACTCTTTGAAACGGTGGATCAACAGACTCAACTCATCACTCACTTTTTAGTTGAGAAAGGTATTGATAGTACGGCAATTTCCCTTTCGGCCCCAGCCGTAGTCGATAAAAAAGCCCAGCAATATGGGGAAGACCGTTCAGAGTTCCGCTATCTGGCAACGCAAACGCTCACGGTATACAGCAAGAAAGTGGATTTGGTGCGTAACATCATCAGCGAGATTGGTCAGCTCGGTAAACAGGGCGTCGTATTTAACCAAGATCCTTACAACAATCGCGTTGAATTTAGCTTTACAGGGTTAAATGACATCAAGCCAGACATGATCGAAGAAGCGACCAAGCAAGCGCGAGAAGTGGCACTGAAGTTTGCAACCGACTCACAAAGCACGCTAGGTAAGATCAAAACCGCCTCACAAGGACAGTTTTCTATTTCAGATCGTGATAACAATACGCCGTACATCAAAAATGTCCGCGTAGTCACCACGGTTGAATACTATCTCTCTGATTAACGGCAATCCGATTTCTAGTAAATCGATACGAAATCCTCTTTCTAGCCTGCTAGGAAGGGGATTTTTAGTATCTGTAGGCATATTACGTAAAAGCAAGCCTTCGGAGAGTCACGGCTTAAACCTCGGCTTCGAGGAATGTAAAAAGGGGCGTGGTTTTCACCACGCCCCTTTTTTAATTAATCTGTGCTAATTACAGCGCAGTTACTTGAGCCGCTTGTGGGCCTTTTTTGCCTTGCTCAACTGTGAAGCTTACACGCTGACCTTCAGCCAGAGTTTTGAAGCCTTCAGAAACGATAGACTTGAAGTGTACGAACACGTCTTGACCGCCGTTGTCTTGAGAAATGAAACCAAAACCTTTAGTTTCGTTGAACCATTTTACTGAACCAGTCATTTTCTGAGACATAGTAACCTCTAATATAAATTTGCTATGGGTTGATTTGGCTGATAACGAAAGCTATTGAATGGTATATCAAGACAAAGTTGACGCAGGTTTAACGAGAAATCGATAACGATCTGAGATTGAACTTTCACTGAATTTAACATTAACAACTCTTACCTAAGAGCCGAGGTAAACTATACACGTATTTTCCTGAAACGCTACACTTATTTGTGAAATTTGCCATACAGCAAGAAATCTGCTGAAAAATGCTACATTTCGGCCTCTATACAGTCGATATTTTCAACAATAACACCAACCACCTGATTTCGCCCCTGACTTTTAGCGCGATACAAAGCTTTATCCGCTTCTGCATAAAGTTGATCAAATTGAATCTCCCGAGGTTTGTAGCGTGAGGCAGCATAACCAATGGAGACGGTAAGTATTGTTCCACTTGGGTTTTCACAATGCTCAATTTTTTCGGTTTCGATACTCTGACGAATACTTTCTGCCAGTAAACGAACTTCATCCACACTGCGATTGGCGGTCAGGAGCAAAAATTCCTCTCCGCCAATCCGACAAAATAGCTCGTGTTCAGATTGGGCATGTTGGCTAAGAATGTTACCAATACGCATCAGGGCAATGTCCCCTTCCAGATGTCCATAGCAGTTATTAAATAGGCCAAAGTGGTCAATATCCAATAAGATGACGCCGTAGCTCACCACCTCTTTCATCGTCTGTTCACAGGTCTGCTCAAGCAGATGTTCTAACATACGGCGATTTCCAAGACGCGTTAGAGGATCTAACTTCGCCATGAGATCCAGTTTTTCGTTGGCTTTTTGAAGATCACGAGTGCGATTGCGCACTTCAAGCTCCAAAGTTTCGTTGAGTACCGATATCGCCTCTTGGGCTTTCGCCCGCATTAACACTTCCGTTAAGTTTGAAGCAAACATGCGGATCACTTCTCGCAGTTGTGACGTCAACGGTGAACGACGGATCAAATTATCTGCCGCAATAAAGGCTATCGGCGTGCCTTTATCGGTCAACATGGTCATTGCCGTCCAACCATAGCCGACAATTTTGCAATCGTGGTAAATGGGTACCCCTTCTTTGAAAACGACTTCATTTGGATAAAGTTTCGCAAGATCGACGATGTCATTTTCGTGGGTCGACCCTCGGAAATAGGATTCATCAACGATATTGCCTTGAATGTCGGTTCCCCATGTTCCTTGAATATACGAGCACGCTTCATCGGTCAGAAATACAGCCATGCGATCAATCCCCATCCGGTTAATCGCGAAACTGACGGCAGACTTACACACTTCGCTGACGGTCATACAACGGGATAGTTCCACCATGCTGGCATGCAGCATACGGACATTCTGTTCTTGTCGTTTCCGAATGTAGATTTGAGCCAATAATGATCCAAAAGACTCCAACATTTGCTTTTGGTATTCAGTGATCGGCTGACGATGAATGTAATTGTCAATCGCTAACCAACCAATGGTGTCGTTACCATCACGCAGGATCAGCATCCCATTCCAACCTTGGCCAACCACTTGGCCTGCGGTGTACAGTGGCACATCTTCAACCACCATTAAATTGCACTCATCGTTAGACAAAGCTTCTAAATACTGGGGTTCCACTTGGTGCAAGTCATATTGGGTATGGTGTTCATCAACCGTATTACCTTCTTCATTCGTACCATAAGTACCACTGAAGCAGCGCTTTTTCATATCCAGTAATAAGAAAGCGGCACGATCAAAACCGAGACGATGACGCACCGCTTCTACTGATGCACGATGCAGCTCATCAAGATTGGCTGGATTGGAGAGTTCGACAGCGACCTGATGCACCAACTTCATGTTGTCAATGAACTGTTCTCGCTGACGAATTTCACTCAGGTACTTCGCTTCTCGTAAATCACGATTCTTAAACTCTTTCGAGGCCTCAATCTCGGCACGTAAGCACTGCCATTTTGACGCAATTAGCTGTAAAAAATCTAATTCGCCCGACTCGGTACTCAAATGCACTTTATCCGCGCTAGCCGCTTGAATAATTAAGTAAGTACGATGTTGAGGGTGGTTATCCAACATTAAGATGAACGACTCTCCCCCCATCTGTGGCAGGTAATCCCAGCGACAAGTATTGATTGCAAAAGGAATTAAACCATCTGACGTATCAAACTGTGCAGCCCATGTCCAAAAGGCTTCAGGGTAGCTTTCTAAACACAAAAAAGATTCATGGGCTAAAACCACCTCTGCTGCGGCCGCGTTTGATGGCGCGTAGACAATCCCCGCGGCTTGTGATTCTAAAAACGTGGTTAAATACTCGAACGTGGTATCGGCCAACATTCGATAATTTCGACTTGAGGTGACTCTTTTTAATAGGGTTCTAGGAAACATGCACAGCCTGACATTGGAATTATGTTTTATTAGAAATAATGGCTGATTTTTTAATAAGCAATCAATTGGCTACCTGACTGGCTGTTAACTGCGCCGCATTTTTTCCAGATAACTGATTACATCCTCGGCACAGGCAGCATTTCTGCGATGTTGTTTCCATTTATTGCATCTATAAGCAATAGTTTTTAATAATTTTCTCATTATTGATTCAACCACACATGAGGTTCTCGGGCTGTTTTGCATACTTGATCAACCATGTAAATCATAAGTACCGTCATTCGGCTCCCTCTTCAGCAAAAAAGTTCCTCACAAAGCGGTATCGATGCGGGCGAGAATAAACAAACGTCACGGACATCACTGCAATTGCAATGAGGAAGCCGCTAAAATCAGGTTCGATTGCATTGACTATGGATTCTTTATGCGCCTTTTCTCTTTTGCTTTATTAATACTATGGATTTTCCCTTGCGTTAGTTTTGCTCAGGTCGACCTCGTCAAAGTCGATAAGTCGAAACGACGCCTGTATTTGTTGCAAGGAGATCAAGTGGTTCGTGAGTATCGCATCGCTTTGGGTAAGTCCCCCAAAGGGCATAAACAGCAAGAGGGCGATCAGCGCACGCCCGAAGGGAACTACTACTTAGACTTCATTACTCAAGATTCCCATTTTTACCGGGCGATTCATATTAGCTACCCCAGTCCACAAGATGAGCGACATGCGGCTCAATTAGGTGTTAGCCCTGGAGGTGATATCAAGATCCACGGATTGAAAAATGGGGAAACGGCAGACCCCGCATTTATTCAAAGTTTTGACTGGACCAACGGCTGTATCGCGTTAACCAATAGTGAAATGGATGATTTTCTGAGCTTAGTTCAGCCTGGTACGCCTATTCACATCGAGTGGTAATCAAACACAACCTACTTGGTGTCGGTCCCTATCGATCATTGTTTTAAAGGTTTGACTAATGCCTCTAACCCTTCAATTTTAAGAGCCAAACAGAGTTCCAGTAGGACACCGAGCTCACCTTCTGGGAACCCTTGCTTTTGAAACCACAACAAATAAGGTTCAGGGAGATCAATCAGCACGCGGCCGGCATATTTACCAAATGGCATTTTCATTCGAGCCAATTTTAAGAGATGTGTTTTTTCAAACATGGATAATTCTTAACTTTTCGCAAAATGATGGGTAGCCTAAATCTAAGGCTTGGAAAAGTAAATCCTTCTCTGCATCTGGATGCAGGATGAAATAGCTGAGTAAATGTGATTCATCACCCATGATTTTATTTTTTGTTAGCGCATTCTCAATTTATTCATTTCCCAGATGACGAAACTCTATTTTCATACATAATCAATCTGGGTTTGAAATGAATCATTTCAAATAGGTGAAAATATGAGAACGTACAACAACTCTAGCTTTTGGTTTACCCTCGATTATAAAATCGCTTTCTTCTTTCCTGCGTAATCCTTTCTCGCATGGATAACGTGCCATTCTGCGCAATCGCTTATTGCATGGAGGGCTTGTTTATTCAGCCATCTTACTCACTTATAGCTTGGTATTCATAATACTGGACATCTTTTATCAATGAATTTTATATTCGTTGTACAGAGGACTTTGATGGTTATTTGTTATTCTTAACTTTCATTCATCAATGTTCGCTCCAGCATTTCACCTAAAAGTCAGTAAGAATTAAAAATTCATTCTCCATGGCGTAAATTTATTTTTTAACGCCAGAGGGATCTTATTTAAAAAATTCATAAGCAAGGAATATTAAATTTATTCCTGATAAGACTTTTTTTATCAAAATTTAGGACTAACCAACATGGAAAACTTTAAACACTTACCAGAACCTTTTCGTATTCGTGTTATTGAACCGGTAAAACGTACCACACGTGAATATCGTGATCAGGCGATTTTAAATGCCGGCATGAACCCTTTTTTACTCGATAGCGAAGATGTGTTTATTGACCTACTGACCGATAGCGGCACTGGCGCAATCACTCAAGAGATGCAAGCCGCGATGTTCCGTGGTGATGAAGCCTACAGCGGCAGCCGCAGCTACCATGCACTCGCGAGAGCGGTTAAAGATATTTTTGGTTATGAATACACCATTCCAACTCACCAAGGGCGTGGTGCAGAGCAAATTTATATTCCTGTTTTGATTAAAAAACGTGAACAAGAAAAAGGCTTAGATCGCAGTAAAATGGTCGCCTTATCGAACTACTTTTTCGATACCACTCAAGGCCATACCCAAATCAACTGCTGTGTTGCCAAAAACGTATATACCGAAGAAGCGTTTGATACTGGCGTAAAGGCCGATTTTAAAGGCAATTTCGACTTAGAAAAGCTCGAACAAGCGATCCTTGAAGCGGGTCCGGCGAACGTCCCATATATTGTCAGCACCATCACTTGTAACTCTGCTGGCGGTCAACCGGTTTCGATTGCTAACTTGAAAGCCGTGTATGAGATTGCCCAACGCTACGACATCCCCGTGATCATGGATTCCGCTCGTTTTGCTGAAAACGCGTATTTTATTCAGCAACGAGAACGCGATTACCGCAACTGGACCATCGAAGAAATCACTCGCGAAGCCTATAAATACGCAGATGGGCTCGCGATGTCAGCCAAAAAAGATGCTATGGTGCAGATGGGCGGCTTACTCTGCTTTAAAGATGAACGTTTCTTTGATGTGTACACCGAATGCCGAACTCTGTGTGTGGTTCAAGAAGGCTTCCCAACCTACGGCGGTCTAGAAGGCGGCGCGATGGAACGTTTGGCGGTTGGCTTGTATGACGGTATGCGCCAAGATTGGCTCGCATATCGCATTAATCAAGTCGAGTATTTGGTGAACGGTCTCGAAGCGATTGGCGTGGTTTGCCAACAAGCTGGTGGCCATGCCGCGTTTGTCGATGCCGGAAAATTGCTACCTCACATCCCAGCAGATCAATTCCCTGCACATGCTTTAGCTTGTGAACTCTATAAAGTCGCAGGTATTCGCGCAGTAGAAATTGGCTCACTCCTGCTTGGCCGTGACCCGGCAACGGGCAAACAGCACCCTTGCCCTGCCGAATTGCTCCGTTTGACCATTCCTCGCGCGACTTACACTCAGACACATATGGACTTCATCATCGAAGCGTTTGAGAAAGTGAAAGCCAATGCCCGTAACGTAAAAGGATTGGAGTTTACTTACGAACCACCAGTGCTACGCCACTTTACGGCTCGTTTAAAAGAAAAAGCCTAATACGGTGTTTAAAAAGTGCAGCCTGCAAAGGCTGCCTTTTTTTGACCTAAACAACATAACAACAAAATCAACAATAACGTGAAACCCAAGGATTTTATCATGTCTAAACAACCCTCTCTGTTTGGGGGAGCCTGCATTATTGCCAGCGTCTGCGTAGGTGCTGGTATGCTTGGTCTCCCTAGCGCAGGTGCTGGTGCATGGACTCTCTGGTCAATGCTGGCACTGATATTAACAATGGCCGTGATGACGCTTTCAGGCTGGATGCTGCTTGAAGCCTTTAAACATTATGATTTGCGAGTCTCCTTCAACACTGTTACCAAAGATATGCTTGGCAGCCATATCAATCGCTTTAACAACCTTACCGTTTACTTTGTCGGCGGCATTTTGCTGTACGCCTACATCACCTCTTCTGGCTTAATTTTGCAGGATCTACTGCATATCAACAGTAAGCTCGCTTCTGTATTGTTTGTGGCGGTATTTTCTGCGTTTGTCTGGCATTCAACTCGTGCGGTGGATCGTATCTCAGTCGTGTTGATCGTGTTTATGGTATTGAGCTTCATCTTTGGTGTATCTGGTTTAGCCATGAATGTGAAAACCTCGATCCTGTTTGACACGCTCAATCAAAGTGGTGAATACGCGCCCTATGCTATGGCGATGCTACCTGTCGCTCTGACATCTTTTGGTTATCACCATTCTGTTTCATCCATGCGCTCTTACTATGGTGAAGAACGTAAAGCTAAGTACGCCATATTAGGAGGAACAGTGATTGCGTTAAGCCTTTACGCCCTTTGGTTATTCAGCATTTTTGGCAATTTGCCCCGCACCGATTTCGCTCCAGTCATACAACAGGGGGGAAATGTGGATGTACTATTGAAAGCCTTAGGTTCAGTGGTGGAATCAGAAAAAGTCTCTCAAGCCATCAATGCCTTCTCCATGGCGGCAATCCTCTCCTCTTTTATTGGCGTTGGCTTAGGGGTGTTTGATTTTCTGGCTGATCTATTCCAATTCAGTAACTGCAAACAGGGGCGAACCAAAACTTGGCTAGTGACTTTCTTACCGCCACTCATTCTCTCTTTACTGTTCCCTTTCGGCTTTATTATTGCGATTGGTTATGCCGGCGCGGCGGCAACCATCTGGGCCTGTATTATCCCTGTACTCCTCGCACGTAAATCGCGCACTTTAGCCAATGGTGCACAAGGTTTTGTTGTACCTGGTGGTAATGTGGCACTGGGTGTCGTGCTGATCTTTGGTGTGCTTACTGCGGTTTTCCACATGATGGCGATGGCCAATTGGTTACCGACTTTTGCTGGGTAAAATGATAACCACCTACTTAATAAGTAGGTGGTTATTCACTTGTTACTCAAGACTCCAACATTTTTCTACCTGCGCTTCTGCCACAAAATAATCATCATGACTGACGATAATCAATGCGCCTTGGTAATGCGCCAGTGCCTTGGCTAAGGCTTGTTTGGACTCCAAATCGAGATGATTATCCGGCTCATCGAGCAGCAAAATAGGTTCATTGGCAACATGGCTGACCATGAGCATCGCCAATTTCATTTTTTCACCGCCACTGAGGTGTTTGGCAAGCCGATACACCGTGTCTCCACGAAAACCAATCCCCGCCAAAAGCAGGCGTGCATCATTAGCGGTTAAACCCTCACAAAACCCCGTCAAATTGTCGAGCAGTGACTGGTTTAAATCCACTAACGCATAATGCTGATCGAGATACATCACAGGCGCGTTGCGCTGGATATGGCCTTGATATTCATCATGCAGACTCGCAACCGCTTTCAGAAAACGGCTTTTACCGCCTCCATTGGCAGCCGAAAGACGGCAATGTTCTCCCTGCCTTAGAAGCAAAGTCAGTGGTAAATGGTTAACCCCGTCAGCGCGGTAATTCTCGACACTCAACAAGGTGCGTTTTTTGCCGTTACTGATCTCGGTAAGATAAAGTTTGGGATCCGACTCTCGCACCAACGTCGATTGCAACCCTTGCAATTGCTGCTGATTTCGCTGGCGTTGGTTGCGAGCGTTCACTAACGCTGCAGAGCGGCTTTTCTCGGCACTGTTCTTTTTCGCATCCATCAATATTTTCGGTTGGCTACCCGATTTCAGCGCTTTAGCACCTTGATTGGCACGCTTTTGCGCCTTCTCCTGACTCTTTTGTATTTCACGCTCAATCGCTTTCTGCTCATTTTGTAATTGAACCACACGCCGACTCAGCGCCTCTTGTTGTTGCTGCCATTGCTGTTGATAGTGAGCGTAGTTTCCTTCAAACCAATGCAAACCCTCAGCCGTGATCCGAACGATGCGATCCATCTGCATTAACAGCGCTCTATCATGGCTCACCACCAACACTGGGCGATCCTCTTGTCGCAACTGATCAATCAGCCATTGGCGCCCTATCTGATCGAGATGGTTACTTGGTTCATCCAGCACCAACGCATCACAGTTCGACAGAAACAGGCGTTTGAGCTTGAGTGCTGCCAGTTGCCCACCACTGAGCAGACCACAACGGGCATTCAGAGGTAGCGTGATGCGTAGCTCATCGAGCAGCGCTTGGGTGGTTTCAGCAATGTCCCACTGATCTCCTAAGTCATCAAAATGCTGTTGTTCTATACTGCCAGTTTCAATTGCACGCAGCGCATTGAGCGCTTTAGCAACGCCAAGAAACTCGGCAAGGCAACTCTCGGTGTCGAAATCAGAAGAGTGCTGAGCGTAGTAGCCTATTTTCCCATGGCACACCACATGCCCAGAGGTCGGTTCTCGCTTACCGAGCAATAACTGAAGCAATACCGATTTGCCGATACCATTACGGCCAACAATCGCGGTGCACCCTTGCGGAAAATGAAAATCAAATGGATGAAACAGCCACTCACCACTTTCTAATTGGTAGCTTAATTGGTGGGCATGAATAATGGGCATAACAATCCCCTCTACTGTTCAAAGAAAAGTAAAGAAGCCAGTAAGCAAATAACCACGCGAGATAGGCATTTTTGGGCGAATCATAGCCAAACACATGCGCTAAAAAGTGGTGAATCAGGTCAAGGTCAACACTCTGTTAACCAATAGAAATGCAATAACGCCTACTAACTCCAAGAGCCGAATGAAATTAAGATCATCGGTAATAAGGAAGTTAGATATCCATGTTGGCGTTATCTCCGAAAGAAAGGATGCCGGGAGGTTAACAAGAGAGCGACGGCATTGTCAATCCGCGGCGTCGCTCTCTAAAAGTCATACAAAAGAAATTAGCGCATGACAAATTGCTCTTCGTGGAACTGGCGCGGTAGGTCAACTTGGTACGGTTTAAGCGCTTTTTTCAAACTCTTAGAAAATGCCACTGGCCCACAGAAATAGAATTGAAAACGGCTTAAATCTCCGCATCGACGCGCTATATCTTCCGCCGATAGACGAGGATCAACGCTCGAATCAATAATGGTTAGAGCACACTGACTCAACAACGCATCTGTCGTCGCTACCAAGAGCAGCGATGGCGGAGCCATAAAAATAAAGCCAGTCGTTTGACTGGCTTTGCAATGAAGAACTTAGAACTGGCCGAGATATTCCCAGTTACCATTAGTTGGATTGGGATCGGTAGGGAAAGGGAAATAACCATACTTAGTCACTTTCAAGCGGTAGTAGTGGTAGCCGCCACGGAACACATATTGGTAGATGTCGTTCACTTTGCCACGCTTACCATCACTGCCCCATACGCCCATCGCATCTTGCTGATACCATTCAAGTAGCGCGCGCTCAAAGCTCGCCAGATCACGATTTAATTCCGCAAGATAGGTTTGAATGGTGCTGTCACTCCCCAAGAAAACCCAGTCTTGGTTTGACTCTTCAAACGTCGGGAACGCATCCCCTTCTCCTGGGCGTTTTTGGATAAAGTAGTGGTTTTCACCCTCGATTTGTCCAACAAATACGGCATTCGGCGCATTATCCCAAGTGGTTGAGGTGCGCTCATCCCAAGTCAATAAACGAGATACTCCAAAGTAGCTTTGTACACGAGCTTCAATGCTCACACCGGCGGCTCTGTTGAGCTTGATTGGGTTGAAAGCAAAGTTAACGTGATCATCAGCCGAACCTAGGTATTTCCAACCTTGATTACTGGTTTGATCGATCGGGAATGCACCTGCATCCACCATGCGCATCACAAAGTAATCACGTGTTCCGGTTTCTGGGTTAGCAAATACGTACAAAGCTCCTGCTCTGCGCTCGGCTTTAGTCACACCATTATTCAGCATGCCACGGTCGTACTGCTCTGCCACAAACGCATCAAACTCAGCGATGGTTGCAAAATCCGTGTTCACCAGAGTTTCATTCTGTGCGAAAGTCGGGGTCATATCGACCACTTGGCTGTAACCGTACTCTTGGCCAATGATGATTGGACCTTTCAGTTGATCTAATGGTGGATTTTGATCCGGCGTGAAAGAGGTCAGCGCAGTGTTGCCGTTAAGGTCACTACAGCTCAAACTCACTTGGGTAGGCACACCCTTTTCCATCGATAAGTTAACATGGAACTTGTTGCTTTCGGTCGATTTGTGACGATTACCAGCCAATGCCACACGAGTTGAACCATTGCGGTGTTCTACCACCAACTCACAGCGACGTTGAGAGGCTAAGGTTCTCGACAACACTTCGCTATTACGAATTGCATAGCTCCAAACGCGACCTTCAGCGTTATTTTTCACGCCTTCGACTTGCTCACAGCGGCCATTGCGAACAAAGCCTGCCCCGTCATGACTACCGTTATTGTGCGGCTTGTTTAGAGTACACAGTTGCATTTCTCCAATCTCCGCATTCGGAGTGTAGGTGACATTACCTGCACCAAATTGTGAAAGTAACTCATACTGCCCTACTGGCGAATCAATCTGATAATCGTTATACCAGCGCATATCTCGGCTACCTTCACACACGTTACGCTGTGCATTTAAGCCGCCAACAAACGTCGCGCTTTGACCATTGGTATTGGTGTAATCAAAGCGGCAAATTGGCAGTTGTTGCCCATCAATCAATAACGTCTGCCATTGGTTGTATTGGATTTCGGCTTGAGTGAGATCCCCGGCTGCTTGCCAACCTTCTAGCTGATACTCACCTTGCTCTGGCTGTGGCAGTTCAAACACGTTGCCATAATTTGAATAAACCAGAGGATAGATTTGGCTAGGGTTCTCATTCTGCGGATCGTAAATCCCCAATAAGGTCACTACCGGCACACCCACTTGCTGGGGTTTGGGTGTATCCGTTTCGACGGCTTTATAACGTTGCGTCGCCTGATCCCATTGCACATAGCCGCTTGGGCTGTGGCTATCTAGGTTGAAGCCGTTGTTCATCCAACGCTGTGCTTTGCGCGACTGAGCCGGATGCTCCAAGGTAAAGCGGCTGATGGTGCCAACGTACTCTTGCTCTCCGCCATTTTGCGCATCAACTAAGAAACGGAAGGCATCTTTAAACGGTGGCACAATATCATCACCTTGCTGTTGGGTGTAAACATCGCCTTTCCAGTGTAAGTTACCAATAAAGCGTTGGTGGAACGCATCCCACCCCCAACCGGACTCCAGATCGTGAATCGAGGCCATGTACGGCCAATGACCTAGGCCATAGTTATGCCCAAGCTCATGAGACCACTCGTTACCGGTCGTCGCTTCCAATGTCACGATGCCACCGCCACCGCTGCCGCCATGCACGACGACTTGCGGTAAATCCGTGTCTTTTTTGGTGTAGATGCCCACATTGGTATGGGCAGTGATGTGGTTAAAACGTCGATTGTACTGCTGCGAATAACCCGCACTGCTCACAATACCGACGTTGGCATTGTTGATACCCGTAGAGACCATGGCTTTACCGATCGCTTCACGCATATCACCGCTGTGCCAACCGCCCGTACTTGCGCTCTTATCGGTATACACCACACCATTTGGCATGGTCACGACGGGAAAATGCGCAGGGGTATAATCGGCCATCACCAGTTTAGAGGCTGGAATTTTCTGGAAATAATCCGCCGCAAGCGTAGGCAAGTTTTGGATCATGGTGTTGCGATCCCGCGGTGGCATTAACATGCCGATATCGATGTTCTGGATCACCAACTCAGGCGCACCGCCAAACTGGATTTCACCTTGGCTGAGCACACCCTCACGGCCTAAGTTGTCAATCAGGCGCAGCGATAGTCCCGGCTTCATCCAATCCCATTGCAGGGGCAGCGACCATGCATGATGCGAAAACACCACTTTCATGCGACCATTCTCTGGCTGATCCGACGCAGCCAGAGCGCTTGGCGGCAGCATCAAGGTGGTTTGCACTAATTCGCCATCGAGGAACACTTCGGCGCGGACTTGGTTAATCTCCTCACCTTGCTGCGGCGTAAACAGCAGTAAAGCTTCACGGTTCATGATCGCATCGAGATGGCCTTGTCCAGTCAGCTCATTGCCATTGGGCATCACTGACGTGTGCGTTTGAGTAATGCCTAATCCTCCCATTAAACTGCCTTGTAGGTGATTAGGTACTGCGATTTCATCCGCAAACCCTTCACGCGCATCTAGCGTGGTAAAACGAGCTGATTGAGGCTTCGCACAATCGATCGCATTGCAGGCGTTCAACACCATTTCGTATTGGGTTTGTGGCTTCAATCCGCCAACAAAAAAGCCCGCAGAAACACTCTCAAATCGGCGTACATCGCTAGCATCGCTCAAATTGGTCAACGTGAGTGTGAGATTGTCTGTATCGTGTTGCCCTTGCCAGTCAAAAGAGACACCTTGATCTGATACGCTAGATACAGTCAAAGAAGAGAGGGTTGGCAGGCTCAGAGCACCACAATCAGACGTTTCAGTGCGGTAAATAACATCACGCTCCCACACATAACTTCCATCAGCTCGTTTCGAACCGTGTGCCGCAGGTATGTATTCAATGAAGCAGCCTTGTTCATCTGATTCGTAAACACCAAATTTGCGGCTCATCAAATAGAAGCCGCCGTTATACATTTCAAATTCCCAACTCGGATCGACAAAATCAATCACATTGCGGTAAGGCGTATCATCGCCACCTTGATAAGGCAGGAATGGGAATTGCAAATCGTTTTTGTAACTGAGGCGATATTCAATCCCTTTGTAATTGATCCAGCGTTCGCCATTACGCTCAAATACCCCTTCTCCACGTTCAGTCATCGCTTTAATCGATTCTAGCCGCTCGACCGTTTTTTTACCGATTTGAACCAGAGTAAGTTCATCTTGCGCCCACGCTGGTGCGCTCGCTAATAGCCCTGCTATTAGAAGCGTTAATGGTTTCTTATTCATCATTAAATTACTCATTTTAGTTGTAGTGGTGCGCCTAAATTTAGGCAGCAGTAACCCTCGAAATCTAAGCAGCGCAAGCAGCCGTAGATTCCGTTCGTAGACAACCGAGTTACCCGTTTATTATTAGTGACAGAACGCTATTCCGATAGAATCATCAAGAACACAACGAGAGAACCGTTCCAACTCCATCCGTGGAACGTTATAAAAGTGAGAACCTCTGCCATAAATAGGCAATTAACTTCATATAAATTCAGTAAATGGCAAAATGTAAAACATAGAAATTGATAATAACAATAATGATAATAAGGACAATAATACCAGCACTTTGAGTATGGTTATTCTTAAAGATAGGACAATATGATGCGAGAAATGTGCAGAAAAAAGGTCGCCTTATGGCGACCTCGATACTGTTGATAATTAGTGGTCAAGGCCACAATTTGCATGGTCGTGCTCACTCTCAACGTCTGGCAACGCGCGACCGAGAGTCGGTGAACTCCAACCGCCAGAGTACTTCACTGGTGTCCAATTCGAACTGAATGTCCAACGATTTCCGTTTGACCAGTACACGTTCGGTAGTTGCGTACACTGTCCACGGTCATTGACGAATCCAGTACCATAGAATCCCTTAGTATCCACCTGACACAATGGTTGACCATTGGAGTGCATAACAGGCTCACCACTCATCTCTGGGTTGTAAATGGAAAGCCATTCAAAGGTGTTCAATTCAGATTGTAGCGGTACTTTTGAACCATCTGGGCGTCGATAAGAAATACTGCTACCCGCTTCACAACGTGCGCTATCGCCTTGCTCAGCAACAAAGCCAAAATACTGTTCACCATCTTCGAAGGTGAAACGGCACAGGTAAGGCTTTTGCTCACCCATCGGGTAATTCGCTACATAAATTCGCTCTAAAAAGTTCAAGTTCTCAACCGCGCTGGTGCTCATCTCCAAACCATTTTGTAACCAACCTTGGGGCATGTCAGATTGAGACATAAAGTAGTTCTCAAGTGGGTACATGTGGTTTGGATCGCGGTGTTTACGTTTACGAACATCGACATCAACATGATGATAAGGAGCATGTTCTGGCTTATAGAAGCCATTGATATTGTCATCCATATAAGGCAAATCACCTTTGCGGATATGGTAATTAGCGAGCTGGGTGATTAAGGGTTGCCAGCCATTGCCACCATTCGCGAAGCTGGTGTCATGGCTATATCCAGGACCACGACCATCGAAACCGTGGCCAAATTCGTGAGCAATAATGCCCCAACTTCCGTAGTAGTGGGTGTAGAACATCCATGTATCGACTCCGGTAATCGATGTACCACCTAAACCTCCGCCAATTTGGGTTACCCCTCCGTTGACATTAGGTCGTGTCATCAAAGAATCATAGTAATACTGATAATCTTCTGGGGTGAAATAACCTCCGGGCTTTTGAACCGCTCCCGCAGGGCCGTGCATGTTATAGCCAAAGATATGTTCAAAGTTAAACCAGACGTGTTTGAACTCTTCTTCAGATACCATGTAAGCCAAATTGGTGAGGATAATCAGCCATTCACGCGCATAAAGTGCGTTCATCTCACGCCAACCACCCTCTTTATTCGGAGCAAAACGTACACTCCATATCGGCTTCAAGGCGGCCAGTTTTTTAGCAAAGACATCTGTATTTGAGCTAAAACGGTAATCAAACAGGTTGGCATACTCCATTGTGCTGGAAAACACGCTTGCCAAATCAAGCTCACCAGCACCATCACTGGTATTGAACTGACCGGTACCAAAAGAGCTCAGTGGCAGCGTAAATTGCGCATAAGCGGGAATACGGTCAAGATTCGCGAGTACAACCCAATGATCGACACCTTCCAATTTCAGTTCCAGATTGATATCCGTCAGCTCTACGGCAGCATAGCTGGTGACCTGTACGGTATCCTTATCGAGCAATACGGTTTTGACGGGGGAATTAATTTTTACTGAACGTAATGATGGATTAGTCAGGATATGATGCGGCTCATCAAGTGACAGAATTTCGCCGATAGAAAATGGCGCCAACTCGTCAAATTTGAGTTTGGTTGTCTCTACGGAAGCATTAGGGGTAAATGTCACGGCACTGGTGCGTAGTGCATCAAAGTGAATTTGTCCTGCTGCCGCCGTTATCAGTTCATCATGCGCGAAATGCAGATCATTCAGGTTACCGATCGGTGCGCCATTCAGTTGGGTAATCGTTCGGATTGGGTTGGTAAACTGGAATTGGTTGGCAATCACATCGCTCACCTTATGCCATTCCAATCTGCCATTGCGGTTCACGATCAGCTGTTCACCATCTTTATCGATTTTCTGCAGTTTTACATCCAGTCGTTGTTCCGCTTGCAACGGAACGCCCGCCGCAGCGGCAGATTCCACTTTGTTCAAGTCGTAGATGTAGTAGTTTTTATTTTCACTCTGCACAAGCAGGTAGTGATCTAACACGTGCATTTGCACCTTACGGTGAGTGTACTTACCTTCAAACTGTAAAGTGGCGAACTGCGGTGCACGTAAGTTATTTTCTGGTGTTGCATCTTGCTGGCGGTACACCTTGATTTTGTCTGAGGCGTCAGAAACCACTACATAATCACGCGTTGTAGTAACGGCTTGTGCATGCAACAACGAATTTGTACCCGAGTGGTGGCCCGTACCTAAACTCATTACATGTTGATGGTTGTTATCTAAATCAAAAATATCGACACGGTTGGAGGAGAGTGATGCCACATAAAGGAGATTGTTGTCGATATAAAGTTCATTGATCCGTCGATAAGTCGACATGCTAGAACCTTGTTGAATGCCTTCGATTTGCCCTAGCATGCTTCCTGTCTGCGCATCAAGAATCAATACCACACCCGGCGTAATATCATGCGTGACGTAAAGTCGGTCTTGGTAACGTTCAACCGCCGAAATGTTCAGCCCAGAGATACCCAGCATGTCACCATTTAAGGTAAGCCCACGCTCAAAGTATTCAAAGTGAGTAGTGACAATGTCACCCACCGGTGGAGTTACATCATCGCTCTCTTCTGAGACCCATACCCAAGGCGAATCCCAGCTATTTTCTGTGATACCGGCAGGAGACTGACCAGCATTCGCCCACCACTGAGTTTCATAAATATTGCCATTGAAAGAGACTTGCTCTCCGGCTGGATAATTTTGACTTGGGTTATAAAGCTCTGCGGCTGACAAAGAGCCAGAAAGCATGATGGAAAGGGCAATCAAGTTTAGTTTCATTTTAGACTAGCTCGCTTATTGATTCATTCAAGGAGGATAAAAGCGTATTTTTGTTATGCCGCCAGAGAATTTAGGCAGCAGTAACCCTCGAAATCTACAGCAACAGATTCCGGAAATAGACAATTGGGTTACCGCCTTATTATTAGTTACCGAATGGCATTTCGGTAGAATCACTACCGCGACAACGAGACAGGGGTTCCAACTGCGTCAATTCAATATGCTAAAAATGAGATCTTTTGCCAAGAATAGGCAATTACCATCATATAATCCAACCGAGAGGTAATAATGAAATCAATTTAACACACTGATAAGTAAGAATTTACTGACGATAGGTATTTGTGGAGAAGAAAATGCCCACAATACCCCGTGAGCATAAGGAAGATTAAAGGGTTAACTTTTCAGCGATTTTGTCACACAGATATTCGCCAATGGGCATTGCGGAAGTGGCCGCTGGAGAAGGCGCGTTACACACATGCAAACTGCGCGGACTTTCGGCAAACAGAAAATCGTGCACCAGCGTACCATCACTTAATACCGCTTGGGCACGAATGCCTGCGGGGTAAGGCTCAAGATCGGTCAGTTCGATACTTGGGCAGTATTTACGTACCAACTGTAAGTAGCCCGCTTTCCACCATGAGTTTTTCATTTCGACCATGCCCGTTTTAAAGTGCTTGGCACTCACTTTCCAAAAGCCGGGGAAGCGAAGCATATCCCGCACATCGCGTAGGCTAACATTCCATTTGCCATAACCTTCACGCTTAAAACCTTGTACGGCATTGGGGCCAACGGTCACGCTGCCATCAATCATGCGAGTTAAATGTACGCCGAGAAACGGCAATTCAGGATCGGGGATCGGGTAGATAAGATGACGCACCACTTGGTTATGCTTGGGTGCCAAACGGTAATATTCGCCACGATAGGGGATGATCTGAAAATCCGTTGGCAAACCGAGCATTTTGGTTAAGCGATCGGCCATTAATCCTGAGCAAGTCACTAGAAATCGCGTCTGATAACTCACGCGTTGGTTCATCTGTTGGCAAGTTAGCGTGACCGAGGATGGCGTTTCTTCCAAGCCCACCACTTCCGTGCCTATTTTCACATCCCCACCCAACTGCATAAAGGCTTCGGCCATTTTCTCGGTCACCAGACGATAATTGACGATACTGGTCGCTTTCACCAAGATCGCCCCCAAGCCACGAATATTGGGCTCTGCCAGCTTCAACTGCACGGCATCCAGTTTTTCAACGTCGATCTGATTTTGTAAGCAGCGATCATAGAGTGCGTGCATGCGTTCGAGTTCTTGCTCATTGGTGGCCACCAGTAACTTGCCGCAGTTTTCCACTGGAATCTTGTGCTGCGCGCAAAACGCCAAAGTGCGTTCGACTCCGCGTTTACAAAAGTCAGCCTTCAAACTACCGGGAGCATAATAAACCCCCGCATGGATCACCCCGCTGTTGTGACCGGTTTGATGGCGGGAGAATCCCGCCTCTTTTTCCACCAGCAGAATCGATTTTTCCGGATAACGCAGTTTCAGTTGCCAAGCCGTGGAGACGCCGACAATCCCACCGCCAACAATCACATAATCATAAGTCATGCGGATTTTGCTCCCCGTACTGCGCTATGGGCACGCTCAACACGCGCTGCCGTTTTTCCAGAGTAGATAAAGATAGCGATAAACAGCGCCACACAGACTAAACGGATCCAAATCGGCAAACTTGGCCACACCAGCAGCACACCGATCACCGCCAACAGCAAACGCCATAAGAGATTCAGCCGCCCTTCCAGATAGCCTTCAATCGCGCCAATCATGGCGTAAGTGCCAAAAATCGCAAAGATGCCGATGGTGACAACCGTGGTCGCATCCCAACTGATGAGTTGGGTATAGGCAATCAACACGGGAACCAAATACAAGCCTTTGGCAATTTTCCACGCGGTAAATCCGGTGCGCATCGGCGGGGTTTTGGCGATGGTGGCCGCGGCAAATGCCGTCAAACACACCGGTGGCGTCACGTTACTGTCTTGCGAGAGCCAGAAGATAATAAGGTGCGCCGAAAGCAGAGCCAGACCAATCGCTTCTAACCCTAAGCTTTGTTGTAGCAAGGTTTCCACAAAATCCGCGGGCACAAGGCTAATCAGCTCATGGGCTTTTTCCGCCGCCATGGGCGCATTGAGCAAACTGAGTTGATCCGGTGCCGCCAGCATGAAAATCGCTTTGGCTTGTTCCGGTAATTGCCCCGAAACCATCAAATCCACCAACTGGCTTTCGGCCAGCAGTTTGTACAGCGCAGGAGCCGAAAGAGTACCCAGCACAATATACGCCGCCGTTACTGGCAGCCCCATCCCCAGCACTAAAGAGGCCAAAGTGATCAACACCAGCATGGTCAGCAGATCGCCATTTGCCCAGTTGTTGATCATCAGTGAGAAAGTATTGCCGATGCCTGTCGTGCTAATGACGTTAATCACCAAGCCGATGCCGACCAGCAATACCGCGGTAGTCGCCATGTTTTTCGCACCTTGCTCCAACGCTTCAATGATCGCTTTAGGACCCATTTTGTGATTTTTGGAAAACCACGAAGCAACAATCACCGACAGAATCGACAAGCCCGCCGCGTACGTTGGGGTAAAGCCTACCACCAATAAGGTCACTAACACGGCGAGTGGGATCAAGTTATGCCAACCCGACACCAACACTTTCATAAACGGCTCTTGACTCGCCGCGACAATTTGTACACCCATGCGTTTGGCTTCAATACGCACGAAAAACGCAACAGAAAGGAAATAGATAAGTGCAGGAATAAACGACACCGCGACAATATCCACATACGGAATTTGCGTGTACGACGCCATGATGAACGCGCCTGCGCCCATCACCGGCGGCATGAGTTGCCCACCGGTCGAAGCTGCGGCTTCCACCCCTGCGGCGAAACGTGCGGGAAAGCCCGCTTTTTTCATCATAGGAATGGTAATAACGCCCGTAGAGACCGTGTTCGCGACACTGGAGCCAGACACCGACCCCATCAAACCCGAAGCCAGTACAGCAATAAAACCGGGGCCACCCACCACTTTACCTGCCGCAGCGCGTGATACATCCATGATGTAATCGCCGACACCAGAGCGCACTAAGAAGGCACCAAACAGGATGAACATGAACACGAAGCTCCAGCTTATCGCTGCAATCGAGCCAAACATGCCTTCCGAGGAATAGAAACTTCGATACAGCAGGGTTTCGGCACTTAAGCCGGGGAAATGAAAAATGCCGCCTGCCCATTTGCCCCAGACCGAAACATAGGTCAGACAGATCAAAATCAGCGAGGGGATAAACCAACCCATGGTGCGGCGGATCATCTCCATCACAATCAAGATCGCGAGAATTGAGAACACCCAATCGCTGGTGACAAATTTCACGCCGCGCTCATAGAGTGCATCTTCCGCCAGCATCAAGTAGATCAAACATGCCAGTGCCAACAGCGCTAACACCACATCAAACGCCAGCGCAACTTTGCTCTCGCGCCAACGAGGTAAGGCGGGATACCACAGCGCACAAATCATCGCGAAACCCGCGAAGTGGATGGCCGAAATCCATAATTCTGACCACGTGGATAACGTATTAAACCAAATGTGCGCCAGTGACAGCAGCACACACAGTACGGAAATCGTGCGCGTTACCCAGCCAAAACGGGTACGGGTCGGCACTTCGAACTTTTCCAGTTCTTGTTCTACTGAATTGCTCATTGCGTTACTCCAACAGCGAGACAACTAAGCCATATCCCCCGCGCGAAGCGGCGGTATGGCAACCACTTCCGGCGGTTTTGGGATAGACGAAGAAAACAGAGATGCCCTTTCTTTAGATTGACTTCATGTTGAAAGGGTAAGACTGCCCGCTCCCGAGCAGTCTTTCGCGTTTGCCGACCTTACTGTGGCATCAAGTGCGCAGGAATTTTAATCCCCACTTCTTGGTAGTAACGCGCCGCACCGGCGTGCAGTGGCATGGGCAAGCCTTCGATGGCTTTTTCAATCGCCATATCTTTGGTCGCTTTGTGGATGCCTTGTAGGAAAGCTAAGTTCTCGTACATGGCTTTAGTGAGCTGATACACATCCTCTTCCGAAATGTCGGTACGCACCGCGAGGAAGTTCGGCTGAGCAATGGTGGTGATGGTTTTATCGACGCCCGGATAGGTGTTCGCCGGAATATCAAACTTGGTCCACAAATTGTAGTTACCGTTGGCTTGTTTAATCTGCTCATCAGTGAAAGAGAGGATCTTGATGTCGTTGCCCATCGCCGCAAAAGCTTGAGTCACCGCACCAACCGGCACACCCGCAGGCGTGTTCATGCCATCAATGGTGCCGTTTTGCAGCGCACTAGCACTGCCGCCGTAACCCAAATAAGCCAGATTAAAGGTATCAGGGTCAACGCCAATCCCTTGCATGATCTGCCGTCCAGAAAATTCCGTGCCTGAGTTTTTCGAACCAATCGAAAACTTTTTCCCTTTCATGCTGGCCAGATCGGCAATGGTGCCGGTTGGCGCGAGATCAGAGCGCACAATAAAGTGCTCCACGTTCTGCCACAGCATAGAGACGGAACGCAATTGGTTTTGACGCTCCGCATACGGGCCTTCGCCCGCCCATGCCCAAGCACCGTACAAACCTTGTAAAATCGCGAACTGGGCTTCGTTATCGTTCATCAACTTCACGTTTTCACCCGATCCAGCCGAGCTAATCGCGGAGAGTGAAAAGTGGTAGCTCGGGGTGAGTTTGACTTTGGTCAGGGTCGCCAGAGCTACACCTACGGGGTAATAGGTTCCTCCGGTTGACGCGGTGGCAAGAATGTAGCTGCGTTCTTCGGCTGCGTAAGCTCCACCGATTAAACCAAACGAAGTGATGGCGGCTAATAGGGTTTGCGTAAGGCGCTTTTGTTTCATCGTGACTCTCCATGTTGTGATTATTTTTCGATGCTGCACCGTTTCCAAACGTACAGCATGAGCAATATCAGTAAGAGCAAAGAAGATGCCAAAAATTAATCCATTGTTTTATAAGGCATTAATTTTCAAAACAGATAAAAATGAGCAAAATCTTGCTGATTGAGCCTAAAGTACATCAGCAAAAAACCGCCGATCATCGCGCGTGTTTTAGGCTCAAAAATCAGGAGAGCGATCACGCAAGGTTAACTAAATGTGATCGATGTTAATAAAAACCATTGAAAAGTGATGAGCAAAATTTTGCTCATTCCTCCTGCGCAGTAAAATCACCGCGAAGCAAACCAAACTTCTGCATTTTCTGATTCAGAGTGCGCCTTGGCAAATCCAGCTCTTTCATCACTTCACTGATGTTACCTTGATGGCGATACAGCGCCTGAGCGATCACTTTACGTTCAAAATTGTGCACTTGAATGGCAAGCGGTAACCCCGCTGAGGCTTCTTCTTCAGTCATTCCCGGACGTGAAACCAGTATTTCCCCAACACTGATGCTGTCATCCAGCGCATAACGCAGCGCGACATTACGCAGCTCGCGCACGTTACCCGGCCAACGATAAGTGAGCAGCGCCAACCGATCCGCTTCACTCAGGCTGCGCCAAGTCGGTTTCACTTGTACACAGAAGTGTTCAAACAGCAGCAAAATATCGTCTCCTCGCTCACGCAGCGGCGGTAAATACAACTGCGCGACATTGAGGCGGTAAAAGAGATCTTGGCGAAATTCCGCGTGCTGCCGCAGCTCTTCCTTAGCCGCCGCAATCACACGTAAATCAATGGTGATCGGCTGATTACTGCCCACCCGCTCCACCACATGATCTTGCAGCACGCGGAGCACTTTCACTTGCATGGCCAGTGGCATGCTCTCGATTTCATCCAGAAACAGCGTGCCTTTATCGGCCAGTTCCAGCTTGCCAATCCGCCGCTTCACCGCACCGGTAAACGCGCCCGCTTCATGGCCGAACAGTTCACTTTCAAACAGGTTTTCTGGGATCGCGCCACAGTTAATCGCCACAAACTGACCACGCTGACGCTCGCTGGCTTGATGCAGACACTGCGCCACCAGTTCTTTGCCACAGCCAGTTTCGCCGTAAATGATCACGTTGGTATCCATCGCTGCGACTTTGGCGATTTGCTCGCGCAGCAGTTGAATCGACTTACACTGCCCAATCAAGATCTGCTCTAACCCTTTGGCAGAAGCAAGATAGTGGGCACGCGACTGCGATGACAGCGCGTTTTGGTACTGACTGACCGCTTGCGCCACCGTGTTGGCAAGACGTTCTGGTTGGAATGGCTTCTCGATAAAATCGAACGCGCCTTGATGCAGCGCTTTCACCGCCATGTCGACATCGCCATGTCCAGTGATCAAAATCACTGGCATCAGCGATTGCACATTTTTCAACGCCACCAACAGACTCAATCCATCAGTATCGGGCAGGCGCACATCACTCACCACGGCGGCGAAACTCTGCTGGTCAATCGCCGCTAACGCGGATGCGCCATCTGCAAACATCGCCACGTCAAACCCCGCCAGTTGTAACCACTGGCCTGTGGCTTGGCGCACAATGTCGTCGTCCTCAATCAATGCAATCCGTTGGCTTTCCACACTTGACCCCTTGTTCTATACCCAAACAACTTGGAGTTGCAGGTAGGCGGCAAGTGAGTGAGTCCCCATGAGCATAGATAGACTATGTGATTGGGGTGAACGAACGTAGCCAACACCGCTGCAGCTTCAAGTAGGAAGGGTATACTTGTTGTGCGGCTAAAGTAAGCAAATTTGTCGAGCTTGGAAAGGAGCCGACTCTCACTTCTGAGTTACCCGTCATTAACATTTATCGCTTTCGTTGCTAAGTTGAAGCGTCAAGCTCGGTGCTCGTTTTAAATAGGAAAATGCTTTGAAACTTAATAAAGCAAGTTGGATAGTGTTAATCATTGTGCTGCTGATCGCGGTGCGATGGGGCTCGCACGCCATCAGTGAAAACTGGCAACTGGGGCAAGCGCAGCGCCACGGCGAGCAGCGTTTGCTCGATTACATCAGTGATGTGAGGCGCACTCTAAGTCGCTTTTATCATTTGCCGTACCTGATGACCAATGAAGCCAACACGCTCAGACTGTTTCAGGGCGATGATCGCCCGCAAGCCCAATTACAGCAGCAATTGGCACAACTGGATAAAGCCGCGAGTACCAAAGGTTGGTACATACTAACCCTCTCCGGATCCGTGTTAGCGGCCAGTAAAAATGCCGAAAGCTGGAAGCTCTCTGATGGTAAAGCCATCATCAACAAAATTTTGCAGCAGCGTGAAGGGATTTCGATTGTCACCAAATCCGTTGGCACTAAGCCTATTTACTTTGTGGCCGCCCCTGTTTACTTAGATTTGGAAATCATAGGCGCTGTTGCAGTACAAGTGGATTTAAATGTATTGGCTGATCAATGGTTCGCTAGCGATGAGTTGATCTTATTCCAAAACGCCAGCCGCCACTATTTTCTCTCCAGCAGCGCACTGTACAGTGCCGATTGGATTGCCACCCATCCTGAAGTCGCGGAAGCGGCACAAAGACGCACCCTATTTGATAGCACACGCATCACTCTGTGGAATGTGGACAAAGCACCATATCTTGCTCAATCGGTCATTTTGGACGACTTGAATTGGACCATTACCTACCTCACGCCACTTAACACGATCAATGCAACCGTGATGTGGTTCAGCGCTAGCGCCGTCGTCACCGTATTACTGCTGTTGTTATTGGCAAGGCTACGGTATGAGCAGTATCAAAAGCGCCTCAGTGAAGCCAAGATTCAACAGGTGTTGTTTGAAGCTGAAGAGCGCCAACGCAATATGATCAACAAAACCCACGTTGGGCTGCTGCTGATCGATGGACAAGGCCGCATTGAAGAGATCAATCCGATGGCGAAGCGCTATTTCAGCCTCTCGGAAAGTATGGTGCGGCAGCTGCAAGCGTGGTCGCTGTTTGATACTGGAAACCCGAATGCCACCGTGCCACTGCTGCTGAAAAATCTCACTCAGCATCAAGAGCTGGCCGACATCACCAACGTGGAAACCGTCGCGCGGCGCAGTGATGGCAGTTTGTTTCCGGTGCTGTTCTCCCTGATTGCGGTCAGTTGGAAAGATCGCCGCCACTATTTGGTGACACTGATTGATATCAGTAAACGCAAGAAAGCGGAAATCGCACTACAGAATGCCAACCGCGATTTGCAAGAGCGGGTGGAAGAGCGCACCGCAGCGTTGAAATCCGCTCAACAAGAGCTGATTGAAGCGAGCAAAATGGCGGCACTGGGGCGTATGTCAAGTGCGATTACCCATGAGCTCAATCAGCCCCTCACCGGTTTGCGTACTCTGCTTTCGAGCAACGAATTGCTCCTTGAACGCGGTGAAACTCAGCTGCTCAAAGCCAATACCAAGCTGGTGCATTCTTTGATTGATCGTATGGCGGCGATGACTTCCCAACTCAAATCCTTCGCGTTCAATCGACCCGATGCTTTGCAAGCCATCTCGCTGCCCGATGCACTACAGGAGATTTTGCGTATCCATCAAGCACGCTTAACTCCGGTGGATGTTCGAGTTCGGCTTTCTAGCGATCTGCCGTTGGTGATGGGAGAAGAGCAACGCTTGCGCCAAGTGCTCGGTAATTTGGTGTCGAATGCGTTAGATGCGATGAGTCAAACCTTAGAACCGAAGCTCAGCATTAGCGCCGTGAGTGAAGAGCATCAGGTGATCGTACGCGTAAGTGACAACGGTTGTGGGATTGCCCCTGAGCTTCTCACCACCATGTTTGAGCCGTTTCAAACCAGCAAGAAAATGGGCGAAGGATTAGGGCTTGGTCTAGCGATTGTCGCCAATAGCCTGCGAGATATGCAAGGCAGTATCGTGGCAACGAATAATCCCGATGCGGGCATGAGCTTCGAAATCCGCTTGCGTGCCGCCCAATAGCGGCAACATGCTTGATTAAAAAGAAAAACAGGTTGTACGAGACAACCTGTTTTGGCGAGTGACTGCCTCTTTTGACTGCATATCAACGCTCAGTTTGTCAAAGAGGCAGCGCGCTTAGCGCCACACACCCCATTCGCCTGTGGTTCCCGGCTCTTCACCTTGTGTCCACCACTGGGCAGTCCAGCTCTTGCCTTTATGAGTGACTAACGCGCCTGCGGTATAAGTCTTGCTCTTATCCCATGCATTTTCGGGTTGAGTCGGTGGAGTGGTATCTCCCTTCGTCAGCGATAAACGGTAAGTGAGGTTACTGTTTGGCGCAAAGACTTGGTTGGCGTACAAATTTTGCGTATCAAACATGTAGTGGTTCATCTCTTGGTGCCAAATACCAATAAACCATTCGCCGTTTTTGAGTTGATTAAACTGACCCGCTAGCTCGGCAGGCCAAGTCTCCAAATTGTTGGCACCGATTGGCAAGGCAATATCTGTCGTTTCCATACCTGTCGCATCAAATGTTCGCAAGCGAACACTATCTCCGACTTCAACAGGGCCAAACCCTTGCGGTACGTAGTAACCCAGAGCAGTGAGCTCAACCGGATCGGTCGGGTCCGTCGGATCTGGTGGCGTGGTAGCGCCGCCAAAGGTGATGTCACTACAGTTGTAGAAGCCTTCACCACCTGCATCTACCCGCTGCCAGCGCGTGTAAAGAATCGCATCGCCACTGCGATCTTGTGGCAGTGTGACTTTAAAGCGGTATTTTTTATCACTTCCCGCAGCCACATCATCCGAGCTGCCCACCAATTCCAAGTCATCCCACGTCAGTGGCTTGGTGTGGTCGTAATTCGCTTTAGTTAAGTAAAATTGCCAATACGAGGGATTGTGAGGCGTCGCCGCATGGAATACGACCTCAATTTGACCATTGGCATCTAGGGTGATTCCGGTTTTTTGCCAATGGGCAGAAGGCACATTCAAGCCCGCTTTGGCTTTATCGCCTGCCGAACAGAGCTCACCATCTTTCACCACCGCTTTTACCGCTGCCATATCCCGATACTTCTGCACATTGGCCGAGACTTCATTGCGCTGCACAAACGGAAACGCGCCGGAAACATCATAGGCCGCCTGACACGCTTGATTTGGAATCGCGTTATCCCAAAAACCACCATCGAGGTAACAGGTGTTTTGCCTTGCGCTTGGGAATTCCACCCAACCATGTGCTTGTACCTGCGGTGTAGCCAAAGCCCCGAGCATGACTGAGCCTAGCGCACTGATTTTTAGTCCGTATTTCATGATTTTTCCTTATTGATCCTGACTTATTCTTTATCGCCACTTTTGTTTACAAATGGCTAACAAAAGCTAGCAATAACCAGAAAAAAGCGTGTCAATTCCAACTCAAAGCCCAAAGGAAAATGATCAATTTGCTGCCTACTTTCCAGCCCCCGCTTGTAACAGCGACCTATTGCGCCAAGCCTTCGAGTCACTTCAAACTCTGCTACGCTCGCCAAATCGAGGGCATGACAGGATGAAATTTGGCTAACGACTAACAGTGTCAATAAAACCACCACCAACTCACCCTATATCAAAAATTCCAACCGTACTTTTTCAAAAGCTTTACGCTTCCTGACGGACTCTTTACACAGTGAGCGTTAGGATGAAACGGTGTTATTCAAACAAGGACACCTCTTGCTAAGAGATGTCGCTCACTCAATCAAAAGGACAGCTATCATGAAAAAAATTATTCTAGGTCTGACTACCTTAGTCGTTAGTGCAGGTGCTTTTGCGGGTCTCGAAACGAATCACAATGAGCGCACATTATATGCGGGCGTATATTCCAGTCAGGAACAAGCCTATGTGGCTGGCTTTCAAAAGCTGGATCAGTTGAAGGCTCTGCCATCACAAAAACTGGCGAATGAGCTTTTACTACAAGATGCGGCTCTACAACCTAAAACCTTAAAAATTGATAGCAGTGAAGTGCAAGTTCAAGCCTTTTCTCAGCAACGTGGTACTGTCCAATACCGCGCTATAGTGAAGGTTGATTACCAATATCAATCCCGTGAAAATCGTCGCGGTTAAATCTCTGAGATGGCAATGGAATGCCATCACCCCACCCTCTTTTCACATCACAACACCACTCTCCGTCCTCTCTTGCATTGCTCCATTAACGAAAACATTTAATTTTCGTTCAATTTTCATTTGATTTCAGATGAAAATTTCGCCCGCATAAAATCTATGGAATTGCTCCAAATCGATAAATTTTGCGATTGAAGTCAACAAAAACGAAAATTTACAATTTGTTTTTATAAGTAAAATAATTCACGTGCCACATCAATCACAGTAATAACAATTAATAAACATAACAATCGCCTCACTTTCGAACGAAAGCAGTTTGTTCGTTCGCTCCTTTCTTTACGTTTTCACACTCAACCCTCTCTTTGAGTCAACAAACCGTAAAGGAAGATACAACTCAAACGATTGGAAACGGTATCGAAAACGTCGCAACCAATCTGTTGGGGAATACCATCGCCAAAGACAATGAGGTCATTATGTTCGAGCTCTTCAAACCGGCTGCGCATACGCAGCGGCTGCCATCCGATAAGGTGGACAGCGTCTATTCACGCCTTCGTTGGCAACTCTTTATCGGTATTTTTGTGGGGTATGCCGGTTACTATCTAGTCCGTAAAAACTTCAGTCTGGCTATGCCTTACCTTATCGAACAAGGTTTTAGCCGCGGAGATCTCGGTGTGGCATTGGGCGCGGTTTCGATCGCGTATGGTCTGTCTAAATTTTTAATGGGCAACGTTTCAGACCGCTCTAACCCTCGTTACTTCCTCAGTGCGGGTCTACTCCTTTCGGCACTAGTGATGTTCTGCTTCGGCTTTATGCCGTGGGCAACCGGCAGCATTACTGCGATGTTTATCCTGCTGTTCTTAAACGGCTGGTTCCAAGGCATGGGTTGGCCTGCTTGTGGACGTACTATGGTGCACTGGTGGTCACGTAAAGAACGTGGCGAGATCGTGTCGGTATGGAACGTCGCCCACAACGTCGGTGGTGGTTTAATCGGTCCAATCTTCCTTTTGGGCTTGTGGATGTTCAGTGACGACTGGCGTGCCGCATTCTATGTCCCTGCTTTCTTTGCGGTTCTGGTTGCCATTTTTGCTTGGGTCATTATGCGTGATACACCGCAATCTTGTGGCCTACCACCGATTGAAGAGTACAAAAACGACTATCCCGATGATTACGACACCTCACATGAAAATGAGATGAGTGCGAAAGAGATTTTCTTTAAGTACGTGTTCAATAACAAATTGCTGTGGTCGATTGCGATTGCTAACGCCTTCGTTTACCTGATCCGCTACGGCGTACTTGACTGGGCTCCGGTTTACCTTAAAGAAGCCAAACACTTCACGGTTGATAAATCATCATGGGCTTACTTCCTGTACGAATGGGCAGGCATTCCGGGTACTTTGCTGTGTGGTTGGATTTCCGACAAAGTGTTTAAAGGCCGTCGTGCGCCAGCGGGTATCCTGTTTATGGTGTTGGTAACGCTCGCCGTTCTGGTTTACTGGTTCAACCCAGCAGGCAACCCAACTGTGGATATGGCCGCTCTGGTCGCGATCGGCTTCCTGATCTACGGCCCTGTGATGTTGATTGGCCTTTACGCCCTTGAACTGGCTCCAAAGAAAGCCGCCGGTACCGCTGCAGGTCTGACTGGTCTCTTTGGCTACTTAGGTGGTGCTGTGGCAGCTAACGCGATATTGGGCTATACCGTTGACCACTTCGGTTGGGATGGCGGCTTCATGGTCTTGGTTGCCTCTTGTGTACTCTCCGTGATCTGCTTGATTTACGCTTTCGTTGGCGAACGCGCTCACCATAACGATAAGCTTAAACAAGCGACCATTTAAGAGCGTGTGTCATCAAGCAATAACATCGTCAGTATAGCTTGTCCCCCTCGCCGCGCTCTTGCCTGATTAGGAGCGCGGCAACTCAATATCCCCAACGAACATAAATGACATGTTCAGCACCTATGGGGAGTCACAAAAAAGGATTTCATGATGCTAAAACCATTCTCGCTTTCTCTGCTGGCTCTGGCCTGCTCAACCTCGCTATTTTCAAGCATTCTTTCTGCAGAACCATTAGTGATTGCTCATCGCGGAGCCTCTGGCTACTTGCCAGAACATACTCTAGAAGCCAAAACACTGGCTTATGCGATGAAGCCGGATTACATCGAGCAAGATGTAGTGATGACCAAAGACGATCAACTCGTGGTGTTACATGATCACTATTTAGATCGCGTCACCGATGTTGCAGAGCGTTTCCCCAATCGTGCACGAGCCGATGGCCGTTACTACGCGATTGACTTTACGCTAGCCGAAATTAAAACCCTGCGCGTGACAGAAGGGTTCGACATTGATGCTCAAGGTAAAAAAGTCGCCGGCTTTCCCGATCGTTTCCCTTTATGGAAAGGGGATTTCACCGTCCCGACTCTGGCAGAAGAAATTGAGCTGATTCAAGGGCTCAACAAAACTCTGGGTTATGACATTGGTATTTATCCTGAGATCAAAGCACCTTGGTTCCACCGTCATGAAGGCAAAGATATTTCTCAAGCCGTTCTCAAGGTTCTTAAGCAGTATGGCTACGACAGCAAAGACGACAAAATCTATCTGCAATGTTTTGACCCTATCGAGCTAAAACGCATAAATAATGAGCTGCTGCCAGCGATGAAGATGGATCTCAATCTAGTTCAGCTACTGGCGTACACCGACTGGAATGAAACCATGGTTTATCAAGGTGACCAAGCCACACCGTATGACTATGACTGGATGTTTGCCGAAGGCGGCATGACTAAAGTCGCGCAATACGCCGATGGCATCGGCCCGTGGAAACCTATGCTAGTTGATGATGCGTCAACCAAAGACAATATCATTATTAAGCCGTTGATGAAGCAAGCGAAAGAGGCCGGTCTGGTGGTGCATCCTTACACTTTCCGTGCCGATAAAGGGCGCATTGCACCTTGGGCAGACAACTTCGAAGGGATGCTGGATGTGTTCTACAACCAAGTGAAAGTCGATGGTCTGTTTACGGACTTCCCTGATAAAGCGGTGGCTTTCTTAAATCAATAATGCTTTAAATTGACATTATCGTCAGTCAGCGAATAAGCGAGGGACACCTCGCTTATTCAAAACTGGCCACAAAAGCACGCAGAGCTTCAAGATCTTTGATGATAAGTCCACGCTCACCTTTTTCGACCAATCCCCTATCCACTAACTCTTTCACCGCACGGCGGTACACTCGGCTCGATGTACCGAAGCGCTCCGCTTCTGGCTCCATCCGTTCAAAGCCACCCAGATTGACCCGAGTTTCATGCTGGAGCAGCAGATCATGCGCGATGTTAAAGCTGATTGAATGCATCAAACGCTGCGTGTAAATATCCAGCGACTCTTGGTAATCCTGCGCTAAAGCAGACGCAAAAAACAGACTAAGCACAGGTTGCTGTTCAAGGCACTCTTGCAATGCCTGAGCGCAAATCACTGCTGCTTGAATCGGCTCTTCGGCCACCACATTCCACTGACAAGGCATGGCGGTAAAAAACTCCATCTCGCCAAATAGGTGATCGTCACACTGCACTTCTCCGAGTTGAAAACGGCGTCCATTAGCCGCCAGAATATTCATCGAAACTCGGCCGCAAGACACCACATAAAGAGAGTCAACAGGTTGGCCTTGCTGCAACAGTGCTTCACCCGCATCAAACCTTTTTGTCGCCGTTTGGCACTGAGCCAACGCCAAGCGAAACGCAGGCAGTTGCGCATTCAAATAGCCTGAAAAACGGCCGGTAGTATTCGCGGTAAGTTGCATAGCGTTTGGAAATTCGATTCACATAGGCATAGGCTACCTGTTTTTTGCTATTAGGCGAAGCTCTACCTAGATTCCTCACTCAACTGAGCAATACCGCTCATTGAGTGAGGCCATGTTATGGGTCGTAAATAGGTTGGGGCTAATCGAATTTAAGCGCGTTTAATGCATGCAAAGCCGCACGTGCAGCCAGCGTTTCGCCCTGCATCATCCTTTGATCAGCATTGACGTATTGATTCACGCCCTCTTGCACATCTTGCTCATACAACACCACATTATTGAGAACGGAAGCGACCTGTAACCCGCGTAAACGGCCAACCGTGAGCAGTGCAGAGGTTTCCATATCCGCCGCAAGAATCCCCTTGCGACTCCAATATCGGCACAACTTCACTTCTTCATCGGTGTAAAAGCTGTCATGCGAGCGAACAATGCCTCGGTGAGTCGGCACTGACTGCGTAGCTAAAAAGCGTTGCATCTCCAGCACCAATTCAAAGCTTGAGTAAGCCGGATAAGCGGCGCCAATATACGCCTTTGAACCGCCCTCATCACGCACTGCACCTTCCACCAAAATCAGTTCACCTAATCCAATTTCTGGCTGCATTGCGCCTGCGGAACCTACTCGCACAATGGCTTTTGCGCCACTTCGTACCAGCTCTTCCACCGCGATGATCATGGATGGCGCACCAATCCCTGTGCTGCATACGGTGATCGGTTGCCCTTCAAACTCACCACTGAATAAGCGGTATTCACGGTTTTCAGCGACAAGCTCTGCATGATTTAACAAGCTGGCAATACGGTTCGCACGATTCGGTTCACCGCAGACCACAACGCGTGGCGCAACTTGGGCAACATGAATGTGGGGTTGAATGCTCATGCAGTTGCCTCATTGGTTAGGTTTTTTTCTGCATTTTGACGAGCTGTCTGCATCCAAGCTCGGGTGCCATTGGCGGCAATGAACAGCAAAATCGCGTATTCGATAGAGAGAGCATACACACCTTGCGCCGCATAAATTCCGACACTGATGATGTTGATAACCACCCACAGAATCCAGTTTTCCACGTATTTACGTGTCATCAAAATCTGCGCCACCACCGAAAGCACCGTCATCGTCGCATCCCAGAATGGGAAAGCATCTGGAGATAACACTGGGCGATCCAGTTGTGCACCAAACAGATTCAATACATCAACGGTAATATTGGCTAAAGAAAAGAACACCGGATCAATGTAAATGGTCATCAAGATAATGCTGATCACGCTAATGCATGCCGTAAGCAGCAATTTTTGGCGGCTCATCCAACGCACCACGAGCGTATCCCCTTGAGCATTCGGGCGAGTCCACGCATACCAACCATAAATGTTGGCGCAGAAGAAAAACAGCTGTAGCAACAAGATTCCATACAGTTGGATCTGATAAAAAATGACCGCAAACAGCGTGACATTAATCAGGCCAAACAAGTAGTTAATGGTTTTTTCTTGGCTCGCAAACCAGATACACAGCAAACCAAACAGTGTTCCCACCGCTTCAATCCACGACATGGCATATCCGCCACCGATCGGAATATTGACTAGGGTGTAGTTAATATCAAAAAAAGTCATCAGATCCATTTGTTCTATCTCTCATTGTTATGACTTGCCACACTATAAGGAACAATATGAGGAAAGAGAGAGGACATTTGTCCTCTTGCGTTGATGGATGCCTCAAAAATAGGATCTAATAGAGACGTCTAACCGGAGTAGAAAAATGACGCGATGAAAGTAATATACTGTTTTAATCAAAAATGAAAACTAGGATGGAAATTAAACAACAATATACTATGGTGTAGTCACTTTATTTTTAAATAACCATTTCTTAGTTAAAATTTAATTCACGATAGCAATCATTAATTATCTAATGGATTGAGTTACGTATCTATTGCTTGAAGTTGGGTCTCATAACAGCATGTCTGATTACGTCCATGCATTTTTGAGTAATACATCGCTTTATCAGCTCTTGAAATTAAATGGCGCATACTACTGTCGTTTGGCATAATCTGAGTCACACCAAGGCTAATCGTTACTCTTACAGAACAGGTCTCTAATTCACACATAGTTTCCGCTAAGCGGATACGCAACTTCTCGGCAACTTTAAATGCTTTGTCATGATTAGAATCTCGAAGAATGATTCCAAATTCTTCACCACCTAAGCGACCAATAACATCAGTCAAGTGAAGTTCTTGTTGAATCACTTTCACAACATATTTAATAACATCGTCACCTGCAGGATGCCCAAGAGTATCATTGACCCATTTAAATTTATCTATATCGAATAAAATAAGTGAGAAAGGTACTCCATAAATATCATATTCTTTTATCGCTTGAGAAAGTAAAGAAGAAAATGAACGACGATTATGTACTTCGGTTAATGTATCCATCTCGGATAATATTTTTAGCCGCTGCTCTAGCATTTGCTGTTGAGTAATATTTTTCGCAGTCCAAATGACGGTTCTCTCCTCCCCTTCTAATAAAGGTAAAGGTTTTATAATGCCTTCAAACCAGATCTGCATAGGCTTAGGAACATGAGCGGGTAGCTCAATCATCTGCTCCTCTTCAAACTTATACTTCACTCTTTGGGTTGTATTTGCGTTCAATGCTCGATTGATATAACCAAGAAACTCATCGGCCATCTCGCTAGGCAGAATGTCATGCAGATGACGTCCGATAAAATCTTTACAATCAAAACCTGTTTCATTTTCTGCACCACCAAAGACATCCACATATCGTCCTGATTCTGAAAAGATAAAGATATGATCCGGTAGTGAATCCAATATGGTGTAGTAGCGATGACTTTCGCTCATGTGCATCCCTGAATAGAGAAATGAAAAAATATCGCTATAAAGTATGCTGTCACTCAAATAGGAGTCAACTGACTCTTGTTACTAAAGAAGTAAAAAAGTAAATAAAATGTATCCGCTATGCGAGGCTAATCTCACTTATTTAAGGAACACACACTACTACGCACCACTAAAGTCGGCTCTAACTGTACAACTTGCGCAGTGGTGTCTGGATTTTCCAACCGATAAAGCAGGGTATCTACAGCGGCTTTGCCGAGACGATATTTAGGCTGATGGATGGTGGTTAAAGCAGGGGTCATAAATTTAGCAATATGCACATCATCGTAACCAATCAGGGAGAGATCATCAGGGATTCGCAAACCTCGCTGGTTAGCCGCTTGAATCACCCCCATCGCCATCATGTCATTACACACAAACAGTGCGCTTGGCAGTTTTCCACGCTCGTACAGCTTTTCAAAAGCTTGGTAGCCACCTTCACATTCGAAGTCAGATTCCACAATCCAATCTGGATTAATGGCAATTCCCGCTTCCGCGAGCGCACGTTTGTAACCTTCATAACGCATTTGCGCTTGGTGGCGAATCAGCGGCCCCGTGATACAACCAATTTCTCTGTGTCCACACTCAATCAGATGTTTGGCCGCCATGTAGCCACCTTGCAGTGAGTTGTCTTGAATTTTGTCACTGGCAAACAGGATCGGGCCCCAATCCATCACAACAACAGGAATGTCGGGATAGCGGTCAAATACATCCAACCGTTCTCCCTCAAGGGTTGAACACATCAGCAATAAACCATCGACACGCTTTTGCAGCAAGGTATTGATGCTGGCTTTCATGCGTTGGTTATCGCCTTCGGTGTTACACAGAATCAGGTTATACCCTTTGTGATAACAACTACGTTCTACGCCTTTTACCACTTCACCAAAAAATGGGTTGGTTGAAGTGGTCACTAACATACCGATGGTTTTGGTGCGGTTCATTTTTAGGCTACGCGCGAGGGCGGAGGGTGCGTAATTGAGTTGCTGAGCCGCGTTGTTCACCCGCTCAGCAATTTCATCACTCACAAAACGGCTTTTATTGATCACATGGCTCACGGTTGAAGTGGAGACGCCTGCAAGTCGAGCGATATCCTTCATGGTGGCCATGTGTTTTCTCCTATGAGTGTTCTGCTAAAAAGACCTCAACTTCCGCACGAGTGGGAATCGAGGTTTGCGCACCAAAGCGTGTTACCGAAATTGCGGCGGCAGCATGGGCAAACTTAATGGCTGATTCTAGAGGCATTTCTTGCAACAAGCCAGTCACCAATGCACCGTTAAAGGTATCACCTGCGGCAGTGGTGTCCGTGGCTTTCACCACAAAACCGGGAATTCGTTGCCCACGACCATTTTCGCTTAGCCAAACACCTTTTGAGCCAAGAGTAATGATAACAATCTCGATGCCTTTACAGTGTAAAGCGTCCGCCGCTTGCTGCGCGCTAGAATCATCATAAACCGTAATTCCGGTGAGCACTTCCGCTTCGGTTTCATTCGGCGTGATCAGATCTACACACTTCAGCAACTCATCAGGCAGTTCACGGGCTGGTGCAGGGTTAAGAATCACATTGGTTTTGGCCGCTTTGGCCTCTTGCGCCGCTTTTAAAATGCCATCAAGCGGCGTTTCTAGTTGCATCAGCAGATAACGTGCATCACGAATTGCCGCGAGATCTGGCTCAATCGCAGCGGCCGTCAGCTTGGCATTGGCTTCTGCAGAAATGCAGATACTGTTCTCGCCACTGTCGGAGACTTGAATCATCGCAATGCCGGTTGGGCAGTTCGGTTGCAGCTTCACGCCCGCCGTATTAATGCCATCTAACTTAAAACTTTCACGAATATTAATGCCAAACGAATCATCGCCAACACAGGCAATAAAACCCACATCCGCTTGCATACGTGCGGCGGCAACCGCTTGGTTTGCCCCTTTTCCGCCCGGAATGACTTGATAATTGCGCCCGTGTAGGGTTTCTCCTGGGCGAGGAAATGAAGGCACTTGCAGCACATGGTCTGCATTGACGCTACCCAGAACCACCAACTTATTCATACGGTTATCCTTTGTATTGATGAGGAAAAACAGAGTGGTTTAATGGCTGATACCCTTTGTATTGTTTTGGGCAAAACGTGGGAGGTAAACCCGTAAACCGCTCGGTTTTCCCTCCTCATGTGAGGAGGGAAATGGGTGATTATTTTGAAATCACTTTCAGAGCAACAGGGATATAAGCTTCCACTTTTTCACCCTTGAGCATTTTGTCGGCGGTTTCAACACCAATTGCGCCGATCATGTCTGGCTGCTGTGCGACAGTGGCTGCTAATTGGCCGCGCTCTACCGCTGCGATGCCATCATCGGTGCCATCAAAGCCAACAATCATCACAGACTTGCCTGACGCTTGAATCGCACGCAGTGCACCCAATGCCATTTCATCGTTTTGCGCGAAAACCGCTTGAACATCTGGGTTCGCTGCCAGTAGGTTTTCCATCACGTTCAAACCTTTAGTGCGGTCGAAGTCCGCAGGTTGACTGGCCAGCAGTTGCATCTTGCTGCCTTTCACTGCATTCATGAAACCTTCACCACGCTCACGCGCCGCTGAAGTTCCGGCGATGCCTTCCAGTTGGATCACTTTGGCATCGCTGCCAATTTTCGCTTCAATAAAATGGCCTGCCATTTCACCGCCGACCACGTTATCGGACGCAATGTGGCTCACTACCTCACCACGGCTCGCGCCACGGTCAAGCGTCAGTACCGGGATCTTGGAGCGGTTCGCGATACGAATCGCGTTAGAAACCGCATCCGAATCGGTCGGGTTGATCAGAATCGCTTTCACGCCGCGCACAGTCAGATCTTCCACGTTCGAAAGCTCTTTGCTTGGGTCATTTTGCGAGTCCAGCACAATCAGGTTGTAGCCAAGTTCTTTGGCTTTCGCTTCGGCCCCATCCTTCATGGTCACGAAAAACGGGTTGTTCAGCGTTGAAAGTACAATCGCCACAGTATCTTGCGCTTGCGCCGCAAAAGAAACCGAAGTGGAAAGTAGAGCAGCAGAGATAAGAGTGGTCAGTTTTTTCATTCTCATAGTCCTTTTTGGTTGCGCCTCGCAGTTCTTGCCCTGCTGAGGCGGATTCACGTTTTATTTATTTTTGTTGTCTACCAAGACCGCCAGCAAAATAACCACAGCTTTCGCAATCATTTGGTAGTAGGAGGAAACATCGAGCAAGTTCAATGCGTTGTTTAAAAATCCGATGATGAGAGCGCCGATCAGCGTGCCCATGATGCGACCTTTACCGCCCATCAAACTGGTGCCCCCGAGCACCACAGCCGCAATCGCATCCAATTCATATCCCATACCCGCGGTGGGTTGCGCTGAAGAGAGGCGAGAAGTGACAATAATGCCCGCTAGTGCAGCCAGTAAACCGCAGATGGCATACACGCCGATTTTGACGCGATCTACGTTGATACCTGAAAGGCGAGTCGCCGATTCGTTGCCGCCCACTGCATACACATAACGGCCAAAGCGAGTGTGATTGAGTAGATACCAAGCGCCGGCAAACACCACTACCATCAGCCATACCGGGACAGGAATGCCCAACGCGTAGCCTGTGCCAAACCATGCAAAGGTGTCCGCCGTATCGGTAAATCCGGTCGAAATCGGACGCCCATCGGTGTACACCATGGTCACGCCGCGCAGCAGAGTCATGGTTACTAATGTCGCGATAAAGGCCTGCACTTTGCCTTTGGCAATGATGATGCCGCTGATTGCGCCAAGCGCAGCGCCGGCCAGCAAAGCCGTCGGTACAGCTACCAGAACAGGGACTTCCATCGCCACTAAGGTGGCCGCAAAAGCGCCACACAAGGCAAGCACCGAACCGACGCTCAAATCAATCCCTGCGGTTAAGATGACCAAGGTCATACCCACCGCGATGATCGCGTTGACCGAAGTTTGGCGCAGAATGTTCAGTAAGTTATCAACCGTGAAAAAATTCGGGTTTAAGAAAGAGACGACAACCACTAAAAACAGCAGTGCGATCAGCGATTTTTGTTCAATCAACCACTCTTTGCTGAGCAGTTTTTTACGGTTATCAGATGTCGTATTAGTCATGGTTCGGGTACTCATGCTGTATCCTTGTTTCATGCTGCGTGAGCAGGGTTACGCCCTACCGCACACGCCATTAATTTCTCTTGATCGGCTTCGCTCGCCATAAACTCGCCGCTAATCCGCCCTTCATGCATCACCAGAATGCGGTCACTCATGCCCAGCACTTCGGGCATTTCTGAGGAGACTAAAATGATGCTCATGCCTTCAGCTTTGAATTGGTTGATCAGTTGGTAAATCTCTTTTTTCGCGCCAACGTCAACGCCGCGAGTCGGTTCGTCCAAAATCAGTACTTTGGGTTTGGTCATCAGTCCTTTAGCGATCGCCACTTTCTGCTGATTGCCCCCAGAAAGGTTGCCAATGATTTGCTCACGACTTGGGGTTTTGATGTTGAACAGACGAATAAAGTCATCCACAGCAATCACTTCATCGGCATGACGAATTTGCACACCTTTGCTCAGTTGATCGAGCGCGCAAAGTGACATGTTCTCTTTCACCGAAAGACCGAGTACCAAGCCATCGCCTTTACGATCTTCAGAAATATAGGCGATGCCATTGGCCAAACCATCTTGCGGGCTGACGGGGTTAACCGTGCGCCCGTTGAGGTTAATCACGCCACGCTCCGAAGGCAGCGCGCCATAAATCACCTTCATCAGTTCAGTGCGCCCAGCCCCCATCAGGCCAGAAACGCCAAGTATTTCACCTTTTTTGAGCGTAAAGCTGACATCGTGCACACCCGAGCCAGTTAGGCCAATCACCTCAAGGCTGATGTCACCTTGCTGCGCGGCAATACGTGGGTACTGCTCTTCCAGTTTACGGCCAACCATCATCTCAATCAGGCCATCTTCATTGGTATCGCATACGCGGCACTCACCAATAAATTTGCCGTCACGCAGTACGGTGATGTCGTCACAAATCTCAAAAATCTCTTTCAAACGGTGCGAGATATACACAATGCCGCAGCCTTGTTCGCGCAGTTCATTAATGACATTGAACAGAGATTCGGTTTCGGTATCGGTCAGCGCATCGGTCGGTTCATCCATGATGATAACTTTCGATTCAAACGACAGCGCTTTGGCAATTTCCACCATCTGCTGCTCACCCAAGCTCAGCTCTCCGAGCAAGGTTTTAGCACTGTGTTTCACATTCAAACGTGCGAGCAGTTGATCCGCTTTACGATGCATTTCATCCCATAGAATGCGTCCGAATGGCGAAGTCATCTCACGACCAAGGAAAATATTTTCCGCAATCGTCAGCTGCGGGATCAGGTTGAGCTCTTGGTGAATAATGCTGATGCCCGCCAGTTGCGAATCTCGTGGGCCTTTAAAACTCACAGGTTGGCCTTGATACTCAATGCTGCCCGCATCTTTGCTGTAGATGCCGGTCAGCACTTTCATCAAAGTTGATTTGCCTGCGCCGTTCTCACCCATTAACGCCATTACCCGCCCCGGATAGACATTCAGGCTCGCTTTGTCCAAGGCTTTTACGCCAGGGAACGCTTTTTCAATTTGGCTCAGGGCTAAAATTGCTTGAGTCATAGTGGTTCCTCCATGGTTGGGCGTGGTTAAAACACGACACCCGCTTGGAAAATCACATTGGCGTAAGGTGTACATTCACCGGTGCGCACTACCGCGCGGCTTTGCAGCGTGCGTTGTTTAAACGCTTCATGGCTGATGTATTGGATGGCAATTGGCTTACCGCACAACTGTTCTTCTGCTTTCAGCTCGCGACATAAGGCTTCATGCAATACCGGACTTACTTGAGCAAACTCTTGTGCCACGATGACACTTTCAATCTGTGATTCAGACAAAATCACCCGTACTGTTTCCAAAAAAGAAGGCACCCCCTGAGTCAGCGCGAGATCAATACGTGTCACTTCATCAGGGATTGGCAGCCCAGCATCACAGATCGTGATTTCATCGGTATGGCCGAGTGTTGCCACCAAGTAAGAGAGTTCAGAGTTTAGTAGGGTACTTTTTTTCATGGTGATACCTTTTATTGATTCACGTTTGAATAACGACAGCATCACTTTCAATTGGCGAAAAAATGCACATCGAAACGTTTCGATGACATAATAGTTTACTCAATTAAGTTTGCACGCGACAAATCGACAGAATGTGAAAACGATCAGCAAAATGGGGCTTCACATACGCAACTGAATGAATTCAATTCGAGATGGCACCATCTTTTCGCGCTGATTTAACACAGCGGCATCTCGGTTCGGTATAGTGGCAGCAAGTAATGAAGATTTGATGAGGATAATTGATGAAAAACACTCTGCTGGTGATCATGAGTGCGCTCACGCTTTCGGCCTGTAGCGAAGTGGGCAGCAAAGCTTGGTGTGAAGATATGCGCGAAAAACCAAAAAGCGAGTGGAATACTCAAGACACGCTCGACTTCGCCAAACACTGCATTTTCAACAATGAAGTCGGTAGCAAATCTTGGTGCGAAGATATGGATGAAAAATCCAAAGGTGACTGGACAGCCAAAGAAGCAGGTTCGTACGCTAAATATTGTGTGCTGTGAGAAGGAAAAACCCCAGAGCACATTTGGCTCTGGGGAATAATACATTATCTATTCACTAACCCAAAAGTGACGGTAACCTTGAGCATTTTCGAACACCCCAGGCATACGTTCCCCTTTCACTGTAGAAATAACTTCGTTACTTAGATTATCAAACCATCTTCCACTTATTGGTGATTCGTCGTTAGGGAAAACAATCCATCTTTGTTTGATATTCTGAGTGTGGAACAGCTTATCTACTCCTTTATTACGTGCATGATCAACTAAATCTTTTGGATAATGTAGCATGTCCCGATAACTACTATCATCTAAATCATATAACACTGTAACTAGAGCAGCTTCAAATGCCCAATATCCGAAGTAATTTGAAATCCTACTTTTATGACGATCAAACCAATAGCAATCTTTCATCCTTTTATACCAAGTCAAAAGATATTTTTTAATACTTTCTTGACGCTCTTCTTTAGTCGGAGAAACACCATCACCTTTCATTGAGTTATAAAGATGTTCATATGTTCTAGGGAAAACTAAATCTTCAGAACGAGGTAATCCTATATACCCAACTCTAGCAAGAAGAATACTAAGAATAGGATCATCTTTACCTAGTGGATTTTTCCCCAACATTCGAACAATCACTTTTAACACGTTAATGTTACCTGATAGAACAGCGAAACTAAAAGCAAGAACTAGAAAATTGAATGAATCAGGCTCCCAATATAGATATACTTTCGATGGGAAATCATTTTTATGTCTTTCAAGATCCAAAAGAGCGTCTTCAATTAGACTATTTACTTTTAGAATGTCTCCCCCTGCTGAATACTCTAATATTGCATATTCAAACTTACCTAAAGAGATAGACCAACTAATTCTTGTCCGTAAAGCTAAGCTATTACTCAAGTCTCTAACTTTATTATAACGCTCATTTTTATCTTCTTTAAAGTAGTCACTTTGCTCTTTATATACATCAAACTCTAGAAGCAGATCTCGTCTAGTTAAATCGAAGTCAGTTCTTTCCTTACTCATAGTATAATCTCTTCAATACTTTTTGCATTTTCGTCTAACTTAGTTACGTTAGTAACATGTCCACTTTCATCAACAATGATTAGCCAACGTTCATACTCTGAATCCATCACTCTTTCCGCCTCTCTGCTTGTTAACTCAGCCCTTATTCTAGGTTCAATCCACGCATCACTCATCTGCGTAGAAGCAGGGAATCCTTGTGATCCTTTTGTTTTAGATAAAAGTGTCTCTTTAGCTAAGCCATCATCATCAATAAATTTACCTGATTCAGTCCGATATTTAGTCTCAGTAATCACAAAAGGTGGAGGTGGAGCCAAATTTTCATAAATACCATCAATACCACGACCTCTTGGTTTATCAGCCATAGTGCGCACTTGTCTATCCTCAGGCAACATATTTTTGAATCGGCGGTTTAGCATAAAGTTATCGCTAATAATTTCACCATATAGCCCTTTCTGTGCATTAGTCATACGGATAAACTTTGGATCTATCGCTGCAACACTTTCATCCAACTGATGAACAACAGCTCCATTTGGTAAACCCTTGAAAGACGTTGGAAGCTGGTTAACCTCATTTTCGACCTCATCAGCAGAACGTCGAAGCAAAGATTTAACTTGTTCCAAAATATCACTTATAGGTTTCTGAGCAGAATCTCGAATATTTTTTACTATGGAGAATGAATAGTTAAGACTTAACGAAACATTATCTGGTGCAAATGGTTTTATTTTATTAATGCAACTGCCAATTACCGAAATAATATTGTCGAACAATGACATTAACTGCTGTGCACTTATTGAACTAGCTAATTCCCTTAATTGAATGGCTACAATTAACATCACATCTTTGGAACTCTTATTACCAATAATTCCCTTTACTTTAGGATCATTTAGAAATGAAAAAATTGGTTTTAAAGCTAATCTAACAACTATTCCAACATCGTTTCCTGCTCTGCGAATATAGAGGAATAATATTTTTAAAACGCCCTTCACTGCTGAGCCTAATGTAGGAATTAATCCAATGAGGGTAAGACATAAAGCAATCCATGCACCTGTATCTGATTTATCTTTATGAATTTGTTTACAATTAGCAATAACGTCCCGACAATCCAAAACTTGATCAACAACAGGAATTAATCCAAGAACTGCATTAGCAGCTATTTGACCTGTTGTAAGATTTTCATTAAAATCACCTTGCAAAGCTTCCCAAATCCATTCAACGGAAGCAACAGCTGAATTAGCGACCTCTTGAGCTTTGTTTTTTATGTAATCTTCACCAGAACTATAAGCTTCTAATAAATTATCATATAAAGATTGAAAGAGTTCATTTCCCCACATTGTTATTCACCTAATAACTGGTCAAGACGAGAATTAAGATTACTAATTGGTTCTCTAGGTATATCAACAAAAGAGCTATCTAATTCATAGATTATTTGAGCAATACCATTTGGTACGTTTTCTATTTTTGCATACCCATTTGCATCAAGAGAGCCAAAAACTTCACGCCTATCACTTAATACTGCTTTATATTTCGCAGTAGCTATGGGTTCTAGCTCACTATTGACATAATAAAACTCCATCGTGTTGGGAGTTAATTCCTCAAGTAGCTGTTTTGCATTTAATGGTGGTAAACCACCATAAGCGCTACCGCTGCCTGCACTGCCGCCCGCGTTTAGGTTAATGGCAGGACCGACTAAGTGCACGCCACCTGCATCGACTTTTACAAAGCTGCCCCCTGCTTTTAGGGTTAACTCCGCTCCGGCTTCAACCACGATTTTTGCGCCGCTTTTGAGTGAAATCTCTTTGCCCGCCTCGACAGCAATGCGTTGCCCTACTTTGTGTTGTCGTGACGCGCCGACTTCATGGCTGCTATCGAGTGCGATTTTGCTACGGACTTCACCTTCAACCGTCAAATGTTGGTTGCGCTGAATGCGAGTAAAGCGATCATTGTCCACAGTGAGATGCTGATCGTGGCGAATCACTTCGGTGTGATCATGCTCAATCAACGCATCCCAATCTTTTTGCGCATGCAGCAAAATCTGTTCGCTGCCCGCTTGATCCTCAAAACTCAGTTCGTTGTAACCTTGCCCTTGATGAGTCTCAGTGCGCAGCACGGTTTTGGTTTTGTGATCAGGCAAGGCGTAAGGCGCGGTATTGGTCGCATGGTACGTACGACCCGTGATGATGGGTTGATCCGGGTCGCCATTGAGGAACGAAACAATCACTTCATGGCCAACTCGCGGAATCGCCATGCTACCGTATTGGCTACCCGCCCATTCTTGTGCCACTCGCACCCAGCAAGAGCTTTTTTCGTTGCTACTTGAATAGCGATCCCACGGGAAATGCACTTTCACACGACCAAAGTTATCGCAATAAATCTCTTCACCTTGTGGCCCAACCACGGTGGCGATCATGGGGCCATCCACTTGCGGCTTAGCACAAGGCCTTGCTCGCCAAGTGATGTGAGCAGGGATAAGTTTTAGCTGATTGCTATAAGTGGTGGCACCTGAACCGCCCTCTTCTTGTAACGCTTGTGGCTGCGTCCCTTGGTGATTGGCTTGTACCACGAGCCAATCTCGATTCATTGCGAGATCAAGGTGATCTTGCAAGTCAAAACGTACTCCAGCCAACAGCAAAGGTTCGCCACTCTTCGCATAAGCCAGCAAAGCATCGCGGCGTAAATACTCTAAGCGAATTTGGCTAAAGGCCTTGCCATTTGCATCGTCTTTGTAGCGTCCCGGAGCATCAAAATGCTCATAATTTGGCTGCTGATAAGCGATGTCTTTGCCCTGCGTGCGCTGAGTAAATCCGTAAGCAGGCTTTTTAAAGCTGTAATCCTTTAGCTCGGTATGGCTCACTTGTGCGGTGGTTTTGAATTGCAGATCGACCACATAAGGGAGATTGATCTCGCCACCCGCCAGCGCATTATAGGGTACTGGCTTGGCTAACTTTGGCTGATTATCAGTGCTGTCAGTAAACAGTAGCGTGTGTTTCTGCGCCTCATGTAGGTGGCTGTAAACCAAGCCTTCTTCGGCGGCGATACGGTGTAAAAACTGCAAATCCGTTTCACGGTACTGCACACAAAACTCACGCCGGGCACACTCACGCTTAAGGGCAAAGGCGTAATCTTCAATCCCCATCTCTTGCAGTAAAATAGAGATAATCTCTGGCACGTTTTGCTGCTGGAAAATACGGCTATTACTACGCAGAGAAAGCCTTTCCAACGCAGGAACTAGCGTTAATGAATAGAACGTATGTCGATGGCCGGTATCCCCTTTGCTGAATTGACGCACAATACCGTTTATCTGCTGCACCACTTGCCCGTCACGCAGTATAGTAAGGTGCGCAGTTTGATCGACAAATTGCTCAGCCGTGAGGTTGCTTAGCGCACTGGCTAAATCAACCTGATAGCGAAAACCATAGCAGGGCTCACTGCGCCATACAGAATCAGACAAGGACTCTTGCCCTTCAAATCCGCGTACGACGAGGGATTCATCCTCAAGGCCATCCACTTGCAATAGAAACTGTAACCTAGCCATCCCATTTTCCTTGTTCGCTTTTTATCGACTGCGTTACTAAACGTCACAGCCATATTAGATTGGGTGAAATCATGTGTGACAGAGATTGGCAAACTCAGTGCCAGCTTTTTACTCATGTTTCCTTTGTTGTACCGCAGTTTACTCTCATCGATGAGCAATCCTTTGCCCCAGCGAAGCAAAAAACTGCCTATGAGCGAGTTTTTGCCTCAACGGCTCACTCAGCCATCACTGCAACAAAGTCGCATCACCGATGCGCAGCTCAAGCTCGGCAATTTTCCAACTTAAGCTATCCAGCCTCTGTTTAAGAATCGCGAACTCTTTTTGTGCATTAGGAATATCACCCTGTTCAAGAAGGCCCTGCACATAATCGACACGGCCATAAATAGGAGACAAACTCACAGCGAACTCTTCTAATGATTTGGTCTGCTTTTCCAACTCAGCCCACTTTCCCCGCTTAGCCAGTAATGCGATATTGGCCATTTTGGTACGAATTTCGCTAAATTTAGCCACAAACAGCGCGGTTTGCTCCAATGCGGCTTGTTGCTGCAAACCAAAGGTCTGGCTTAGCGTATTCACTTGCTCATTATCAGGATAGAGTGTGCGTAATAAGCTCAGTTGGCTTATGGCCTGTTGTTTAGGTTCACTGAAAGAAGCGGCCAAATTTTGCTCTAACGTAGAGCGATAAAGAGGGACCAGATCACGCTAATGCCGTTCACTTAAGGTGAGCGGCATTGTATTTTCTAGGGTATCGGCTTGGCTTCTTCTTCACGACTCTAGGGAAGGCTCTTTCTCGCCTTGGCTCAAGTATTAAGCTTCCACTCATTGCGTAGAAGTTTTGCAGTTGCCTTGGTATTGCTCCTGGTGACGAGTAGGGAAGTCCCACTATTAGGCGCATGATGTGGGCTAAGGCTCCATTGAAGCTCAGTTGGTATGGCAAGTAGTCTCCATTCAACGTATTACACATCTGCACCATTTGATATCTGACTAAGTTGTATGTCAGGAGTATTCCCCAGAGCTCTTGTCTCACCAGCTCTGGGAGTCGGCTTCGCAGTGTAAGACGGTTACCAAGCATGTATTGCTTTTGCTCTCGGTACCCCTGTTCAATTTCCCAACGGTATTCATATAAACCGACTATATCTGATTTCGGATAACGCATCGGGTCAACCATTGAGGTGAGAACATCGTATTGTTTCCCCTCTTTAGCTCTCGTGATTAAACGTACCACTACCTCTTCTTCTAGCTCTGGCCATTTCTTACGCGCTTGCGGGTTACTCTTCAGTTTTATCAGTTTATCTTGTCGGCCAAAAGACTGAACAACTTCATAAATCAGCCCTTTTTTCATGGGGATAAGCCAATGTCGATTGATGCCTTGCGAACACCATGCTTGAAGTAAACCTAGGGAGTAAAAGCCTTTGTCGAAGAGCGTTAAGCTGTTATCGGGGGTTGTGTCGATAAGCTGCTCTGCCAGCTTCATTTCATTAACGGTATAACAGCCAAAAGCGCTGCCTGTGATTAAGTGACTGCTCAGCTCCATCTGACAGACCATACGTACCTGTGGGTACTGTGTTTCTTTACCATCCCGATTAGTGGGCTTAGCAAACGCTTCAGCGTTATCTTTTGAGTCTTCTGTTCGCCATAAAACCCCATCAACACCCAGTAACGTAAGTCCGTTCCAGTTTGGTAAGTTAGCCTGTTTGAACCAATGACGTTGCGTACACTCAAAGAGCGCTTTAGCCGCTGACTCACCAAGGTTTTTTCTTCGCTGTGTTAATGCACTTGGAGCAACGAATGGCTTGCCTGTGCGGTCAACAATATCGAGCATATTTACAATGTCAGCCATGGATTTATCGTTATAGATAGCCATGCCAACCAGTAACCATGCCATCGACTCTAAAGTGAGCTTTCGTTTTCTTAGAGTCACGGTATCCGTAAGCTGATAAGCACTATTGATGAGTTCAATGGGCAGGAGGTCTGCGAGTGTTTCAACGTGATTGGGTTTATAACTGTTGATGATGTCGAGGGCTTGAGAAACGTGCATAAAAAAATCCGATAAACAGGGTCTACCGGATTTTTACATACAGGCAGGATCGTTCAACTGATCTGCCGATTAAAGTCTTAACTGATCGGCATTAGACCAGATCACGCTGCCAACGCTCTCGTTCAGATTGAGATGACTCTCGAATAAGTGCTTGCGCTTGCTCCGCGTGATTCAGCACCGTGACCAATTGCGGTTGGGCATAAGGTGTGGTGTAAAACCAAGGCCAAGCCCAATATCCCGCGATCACTCCTAGAGCTAGTCCCACTGCACCAAACATGCACAACCCATAACCGCGCTGCCAAAATTTCGGCTTGGGCGGCTGAACCTTCTCCTGCTTTTTCAACAAGCTGTGGTACTGAGTTTCGATTCGATCGATATGCTCAAAGAGAGCAAAACCCACCCCTTCAAAGTCCACTTTGTATTCGGTTTGTTGCTGCTCAAATAGCTGGTGTAACCGCTCACAGTGTCGCTCAGCACGATACAAATCACGCAGCGATTCGTGAGTCGGTTTCAGTGCTTTTAACTCCTGCACCACACGAGCATTGACCCAATCGAGGATCTCTTTGCGCACTTTGGCACTTTTCACATCACACTCACCTTGGTTGGCAAGGCTCGCACTCATCAGCTCCATGCCTGTGGCATAACCCGCCAGCCCCTGAGTTTTCAGGCAGGCTACCGCATAGTAACCGCAGATCAGAAAGTCCATTCCTTGGTTACAGGCAAGTTGTTCACAGTACTCTTTTACCACTTCCCAATCCGTGCCCCCAGCAATCGGATTGAAACGACGATTGATCTCCTCACGAACCTTTGCATAAGGCTCTAATCCACGAATCTCCTCAGAATCATTAGTTAATCGGTAGCAAACGGAATCAATAAAAATTATGTTGGACATAACAACTTCGTCCTAAAAAAGCCAGAGCGAGACACTCGCTCTGGCTACTTATTAATAGAGTGTTTTAGACAACTTGAACGACTTGAACAGACGTTCAGTAAATGGGTTTGCATCGGCTTCTGAGTTGATGCGATAAATCATCTCGCCACCATCGACGATAAACTTAAAATCAACCGAAGTCGGGCTTGCAGAGACAACATCACCTTGATCCAACAAGCGGAAGAACGCCCACGGGCCTTGGATCTGCAAACTGCGTGGCGACATATTGGTTTTAGTCGGGATCAAGGTCACCTTCGACACCGCCGAATCACGCAAGGTATTCGGCCAAATCAGCTCAACGTTTTCACGCGGGCCGTGGCTATACGCTAGAAATTGCCCATCCACATTCAACACACTGCGACGTTTGTTGTTACTTAAACTCAGCGGCTCAACCGAGAAGTTCACATCAAGAATGCCCTTGCGGTTAAAGAATGCTTCACGGATTTTCTGCGCCTGTTTGATTTGATCCAAGACTTCTTTGCGAATGATGGATTGCGCAGAATCATCCTCAGCTACCGTAATATTCTCTTCGATAAACATCTTCAACTGGTGGTTGTAGAAATTATCCAATGTGCCATTCGGAGCAAAGAAAGATTCGAAATCTTCCAGAGAAGCGTCTTTACTGGAAGTGGGATTAAACGGATAACGTCCAGCCAGCTTGCTTTGGAAGGTTTTGTACACATCTTCCGTCCAGCGGACTTCAAGATGTTTGATCGCTTCTTGCTTTACCACGTACCAACTTTCATCGGCCAGTTTCGTCATCATGGTATCTAATGGTTTAGGCAAACCAGATGAGATGCGTTTCAATGTGTAAATCGGATCAGCATTGACCAATTTAACGCGCGCTTTGGTTGCATCTAAAGCCGCCATTCCTACATCCGGCGCATCTTGAATCGATTTTAAATAACTTTTCAATTCATCGACTGATGCCAACACTTCTGTCATGTAAGCCGGTTTGCTGCCTACCGGTTTCAGCATGCCATTAAGATCCGCAAACGGGGTTTCGATCATCGAAGCCACTTTGTATTTCGGACTTTTCAGCACTTCTTTCAGTGCCGATTCATCTTTAGGTAAAGCGCTATAAAGCTGGGTATTACCGTCTAAAGTGCGCAATAAGCGTTGCATCGGTTCAAGGTTACTGGTGATGTTTTCCAATACCAGTACCGCATCGTTGATGTCATTGAAGTATTTCACATCAATTTCATTAAGCGCTGCTCGCCACGTATTGGTGTAATCCGCGACGTAAAGGTCACGAATTTTATCGCGCAGGGCTTGCTTATCCGCCTCGCTAAATTGCGCCGTTTTGCTTTGCCCTAAAACCCAACTGTCAATCAGTGCGAGCTCAGACACCGATTCCGATTGCGGCATAAAGTAGTCATCAAACCCACGTTTAGTGAGCATCTGAGGAATGTATAAATTGTTGCTATTGAGCACACGTTCTTCAAACACCACATCGAAAACCGGCCCAATCAGGCTGCGTAGATTGATCGAAGGTCCTAATACTGTCTGCGCACTCAGCTTTAAATTACGATATACACGCTGATCGTTCGGCATTGAACCGAGTTCAACCTGAGATCGAGCGATCACTTTGTCGTAAGGGCGCATCACCTGCTCTGCCCCTTTATTCCCATTCAGACGTTCTGTCGTCAGGTCAGTATGGCGCATCGCATAATCTAAGTGGCCCAGCAACTCTTCTTGGATCTGGCGCTGACCGGAGAACGACTTCTGCCAATATTTGGCAAAATAATCCATCACGTAATCTTGGTAACGCCCGCTCTTATCCACCAACATGCGATAAACGCGCAGCACTGCCAGTTTCTCTTCATCGGTCTGAGCTTGATTCAGAGCCACCACGACGTCCGCCATGAGTAAAGGTAAGAAGCGAGTCTCTAACAAATTAAGGTAGGTTTCTTCCACTTTAGGACCAATGGTGTGCCCTTGGTACAGGCCGAAATCGGAAATATACTGTGGCTTGTCACGGAAGAAGCCGAACTCAAGTGTTGCTTCACGGATCTTGTTCAGCGGCTCTAACACCTCTTGTTGTGAGGCTAAAGATCGGCTGGTCGGGAACTGCTCTTTATACTGGTTGACTTTCGTCAGCACTGTATCCGCGTGCTGCACGTTATTGAGGTAGTTACGATGCCAAGTACCCGCCAGCAGTAAAGTGGCGATCGAACAAGCAACAAAAGAGAGCAGCATTAAACGCCGTTTGTTTTTGGCCACTCGGAAGTTGTCGGAAGCGAGACCAGCTTCAGGATAGATGATGTGAGTAAACAGTTTTTGCGTGAAATAAACGGTTGAATTCTTCGCGCGTTGCGCGGTATTGATTGCATGTGAAAGACCGTACCGACGCGATGCCGCGTCATCAAAAGCGTTGGTCGGAACCCCTTGTTGATAAACAGAGGTGAAATACGCCCCACGCACCAAGGCAGACGTGGAAAACTGATCACTCGCCAATGCTTCTTGGAAAAATTGTTGCAAGATCTCTTTAAGACCAGAAATTTGGCGAGTAAAACTGTAAATCGCGTTTCGCTCTTCCAGCGTCATCGGGGCTGAAACCGCATGGGGCAACATGGTATTCATGCGCTCCACAAACTGACCGTATTCTGTGGCAAACTCTTCCAACCATGAATCTAAGTTATCCACCGAATCCATCGAAAAAGTAAAGCCAAGCACTTCTTCGCGCTGGCTTTTGGTGTAGTGCTTAAAGAAAGGTTCAAAGCCATGCAGCAGATCGAGCTTAGTCAACGCGATATAAACCGGAAGGCGAGTGGATAAGGTTTCCATCAGCTCACGCAAACGAGCACGCAACAAATTAGCATAAGCTTTGCGCTCAGATGCCGTTGCAGTCGCGAGATGAGAAACATCCAACGCCAAAACGATCCCGTTCAATGGTCGTCGGCTACGAGTGCGCTCCAACCAATTGACAAAGTGCATCCATAGGCGGCGCTCCAACGCACCATCATTTTCTTCACTGCGATTGCCTTGGGTAAGCAATTCACCATCAGGATCAATCAGTACCGATTCATCACCAATCCACCAGTCAAACGAGTACGGATTTTCACTTTTTTGTCCAGAAGCTCGCATCACCGAAGAGAACACAAAGTTCTGCCCAGAGCGGTTGATCAAACTGGTTTTGCCGGCATTTTCTAAACCCAGTACCAGATACCAAGGCAGCGCATACAAGTAGTTATGCTTATTCAGGCTCTGCTTCATATTGAGCATCACCTGATTCAGTTCCACTTCTTGTCGCTCTTCGTAGACTTTGATCGGGTCTTGGCGCAGCTGATCTTCGCGTTTTTGATCCGCTTTGAACGCTTGCAGCTTACGCCACTGCCAAATTCCCCAGACCGCTAAACACCCAAGAGTAAACAAGCTGCTCGCCATAACGCGAGCCATCGTCGACTCTAATGGTTTATAACCAGCCACCTCTAGCCAGGGGCCGGCCCACCAAATGGCAACATTCAACAAAATGAATGTAGTGAATAGCAAAATAGGTAAGGCTGCCACGACCGTGGGTTGAAAACGCCTTACTATTCCGACAATGAATTTCCACATGAATTGTGTCCTTGTTTACTCTGACGTTGTATATCTTTGAATTTGTTCTACTAAACTCGGCTCCCACTCAGGTACTGACAGAGTCGTGACCTGAGTAAACAGAGTTTGATACTGCTCATTCGCCATGGCATCGAGATGATTTGCACGCAACAAATCTGCCGATAGCAATCGCCAATAAAATTTGTCGCGAGGTTCAATGGCACTCACTAGGCCATCATTGAGCATCGAGAGCGCCACGGCGATTCCGCCTTCTTTGGCCAGTTGAAACGCCTCTTTACGCTTCTCTTGCCAATCCCCACTGACGGATTGCGCCGAGCCTTGGTGCTGGCCTGCGCTCGCTAACCACTCTTTAACCGCATCGCTGACAAACGGCTCACCCCCTTTGAATTTGAGCTCAAGCAGCGAAGGTAAACGGCGTAAGAAGTTTTGTGTTTCCTCAACGATCGCTTGGCACCAATCACTTTTTCCCAGTTGCTGGGCGATGGTGTAACTCATCCACTGCCCCTCAAACCAATAAGGCGCCATGGTTAGGCTCTGCTCCACTTTGCGCCACAGTGCTAAGTCAGGATGACGCAATTGATCTTGGTAATCTTTAACCCGATCCGCTTGCATGCTGCGTAGCAGGGTTTCACCATCAGGTTTATGATCGGGCAATGAGGTAATGCTGCCCCACACCGCAAAACGGCGCAGGCGAATCGACAGCGCAATCCCAAACTCTTGTTCGGCAAGAAAATCTGCCACTTTGAGTAGCGTTTGTTTCGCCGCTTTGTCACTCGAATGATCGACCACCATACTGGCTGTTGGTGAAGAAGGGGCGACACTCGGTGTTTCACGTTCAGAGCTCTGCGCAGCTACTTGTTGACGCTGTTCCGCACGTTTGATTTCCGACTCAATACGCACCACAACGGATTCGACCAGATCCGATGATAACCCTTGCTTTTCAACCGCTTGCTGCCACTCTCCGACCGCAGCTTGCAATGCTTGGCGATCAGCTTCATCCAAATGATGAAAATCGAACTTTTCGATCACTGCCGCAAAACGTTGCGCCATCTGGCTAAAGAATTTACGGCGCGGCAAATTGCCACGAGCCCCCGGCGCGGGGTAACTGTCATTCCAGTATTGGTTAAGAAATTCACTCATCACAGCAAACGAGGTGATGAGGCGTGCTGGCGTCACTTGGTTATGCAAACACTGCAGTAAATACACCAACAGCTTAATGTCTTTACTCTGCTCACCCAGCAATTTGAGTGTGCTGTGCTCCACTTCATCCCACTGCACTGAAGCGTGAGATAGAGAACCCACTTTCATCATTTGATCTTCGATAAAATCAAATAATGGATGATCGACCAAACGTTCACCCACAGGACTACTGCCACTGATCGGTTTAGCAATACATTGACGATATTCGGTCATTTCCATACTGCCCCCTTACCAACCACAACGTTCACGCAGTGCATCAAGGGCTTCATTTAACCCTCGTGTATCAAACTGCAAGCCATCAGCAAAAGGCGCATTCGAACGAAGAAGGATACGAGGTTCACTCGCCGCCAATTTCATCATCTCAATTGCGGGCATGCCACGTGCCGAAGAGAACAGGACACCATGATCATCGCTGCGCCAGAACTGCTTTTCATGTCGAATAGAGACTTGAATACGAGCATCCGCCACTTCTTTGGGCAGCGCAAGTTCAACTCGACTCAAGTTGTTAATGCAACTGAGCAAGAGAATGGGTGGCGTTTGATCAACCGCCACTCGATTTTGCGCAGGTAAGGCAATCCAAGCACTGCTGCCTTTGCCCTTTCCTTCCGTTACTAAAGCCCAGCCCGACTCTGAGACGGGTTGAGCTAAAGCAGACATTGCCCGCTGCCATTCAGCAGGATAAGGATTGGTAGGGGCGGCCACTACCGTTTCTAACGGGGTCGCGAATACGCGGTCAAAACAGGCTAAACGATCCAAACGAGCCGGGATTTCACGACATTGTTCCGCTTGTGCCACAAGCGATGCTGAGGATTGTGCCCAAACCGCAGAAGTGGACAAACCAAAGAACAAACTGGCCACGAGAGTAGGTATTTTCATGGGGTTTTGATCTCCAGTTTCAGGCACTTATAGGCCAAAGTACGCTTAGGAATACCCAGACTTTGCGCAGCTTTTGCGCGATCGCCAGAAAAACGAGTAAGACGTTCGCTAATGATCTGCGCTTCATATTCATTCAGCGCCTGCTTCAAATCATTGATGACGGCAAAGTCCGGTTCAGTGTTCATCACAGAGGGATGGGATGTTGCCGGAATTTGCAGGGCAGAAGAGTTCACCGGGGCAGATCCATTTAAGCACTCCATTGCTTGCAATCGGTGCGCAAAGCAACTGGCTTCCACTTCGGTACCATCGGTGGTTTGCGCGCAACCAAACTCAATTAAATGCTTCAGTTCACGCACGTTGCCCGGAAAGTCATACTGCTTCAGGCAATCGATCGCACGATAGTTCAAGCCACGAATACGCGTGTTGTGTTGTAAATTAAACACACGCACAAAATGCTCACCCAGCAGTTCAATATCTTCCAAACGTGCCGCTAACCGCGGCAACGTGATCGGATATTGGAACAAGCGATAGTAGAGATCTTGGCGAAAGGCTTTTTTGCGTACCTGATCGAGTAAGTTAACGTGAGTGGCAGAAACAAGGCGAAAGTCGGAACTCAGTTCTTGCTTGCCACCAAGAGGGCGAAAAGTGCGTGACTCTAATACCCGCAACAGCTTAGCTTGCAAAGTCAGCGGCATATCGCCGATCTCATCCAAAAACAAGGTTCCACCATTGGCTTGAGCGATCAACCCTTGTTTATCTGAATCCGCGCCAGAAAATGCGCCTTTGCAATACCCAAATAACTCACTTTCTAGCAGGTGCTCAGGGATCGCCGCACAGTTGATCGCGACAAATGGCGCCGACTTACGTGAGGAAAGCTCATGCACCGCTGCGGCAACCAACTCTTTTCCCGTTCCCGTTTCACCTTGCACCATCACAGATAACTGAGAATTGGCGGCAGAGACAATCTGCTCACGCAGTTTTTGCATGGCCGCACTCTCACCAATCAAAGTGCGCGATAACGCATTCGCGAGTGAGCGTTGCGCTGAATCACGTTCTATATCGGTCAAGGATTGCTTCAACGCTAAGCGGTTTTGCTCTTCCCGTTCCATCTCATTGAGCAACGACCATTGTTGCGAAAAGACATCGACAAATTTCAGGAAATCGTCATCGGCAAAAGCATTCACAATGCCGTGACTTTCGCCCATCAATAATAAAATGGAATGCACTTGGCGTGTGCTCATCGGCAAAGGTTGCACCCAGACCGAATCAAACATGCCCACTTTGGCCGTCAACTGGCTAAAGGTTCGATTAGATTGCCAGAAAACCAATTCTTCTGCGGTTAAATGCATGGCATTGGAAGATTGCAATACATGGGCAAACGGCACATCAAAATCGGTAACAGACCATGCAAGCTGACGCTGTGGATCATGAGGCACAAGCAAGCGTCCATCAGATGATGGTAACAACAAAAGGCTATCACTCAGATCCAAACCTTGAGTCAGCAGATCAACAAATTGCAGCGCAAGCTGGTGGGATCGTCTCACTCCCACCAATTGAGTTGCAAACGTCAGCCATTGACTCATGGTTACGCCACCTCTCCAATAAACTCACCCTCTTCCGCCGCTAGGCGAATACGCTCAACGGGCGCTCTTTCCGCTAGCTTATTGAGCAGTGCTAACGAGACAGGAGGGAGCAGTTGACCTTCAATGATCGCCTCTAACATACGTGCGCCATTTTCACTCCGTGTCGCACGGTTCAAGATCTCTTCAATCAAACTCTCTTCAATCACCACTTCGGCGTTGTAACGCGTCTTGAACAGTTTTTCGAGGCGAGTCAGTTTGCCACGTACAATCTGTGCCAACACTTCTTTACCCAATGGCAGATAGGGAATCACTTCCATACGCGCCAACAGTGCGGGTTTAAAGAAAGCGGCCAATTCTGGATAGAGTGCTTCATCGAGCTTGGCAGGTTCATCGGCATAATCGACTATGGTTTGGTAGCCTAAGTTCGACGTGAGGAAGAACACGATGTTTTGGCAGTCGATGACTCGACCTTCACCATCAGCGATTTCCCCTTTATCAAAGCCTTGGTAGAAGATATTTAAAACTTCTGGATGAGCTTTTTCTACCTCATCGAGTAGAACCACGGAGTAAGGCATCTTACGGATAGCCTCCGTCAGCACACCGCCTTCACCGTAGCCAACATAACCCGGAGGAGAACCAATCAAGCGTGAAACAGTGTGTTTCTCTTGGTATTCAGACATGTTGATGGTGGTGAGAAACTGCTTACCACCGTAGAGTTGTTGCGCCAGTTGCACCACGGTTTCCGTTTTACCCACACCGCTTGGCCCAACCAATAGAAACGCGCCTTTTGGACGCCCAGGACGACGCAAATCCGCACGCGCAGTCAATAGATGGCGATGTATTCGTTCGATCGCCGTCTCTTGCCCTTTAATGGCTTGACCTAAAATCTCCGTCAAATGAGTTATTTTATGCAGCTCATCGGTGTTCATTTGATCCACTGGAACACCCGTCCAATCGGCGATGACTTCAGCAATCTGGTCTGCATCGACTTGGGGGTGCATCAGGCGCTGTTCATGTGCAATCGCTTCAAGGGCCTGATACTGCTCTTGCAGTGCCGTACGCACTACAGATAAATGGTCAGGATCTTGCGCTTCGCTTTGGCTCAGCTCCATAAGCTCCGCTCGCAGCGCAATGATCGATTCGACCAAGCCTTTTTGCTGTTGCCAACTTTCCGTCAATGCGGCTTTTTCCGCTTCATCGGTCAACTCTTGATTACGCAAAACATCAAGACGCTCACTATCGACCTCTTGCCCTAGGAATTGCGCGCGCTGCAACATGTCAATTTCTAACTGACGTTGATGGCACAAGGTTTCCAATAGCGCTAAACGTTTAGGCGGGGTAGTCATGTTGATCGCGATACGCGCGCAAGCGGTATCCAACACATCAATCGCCTTGTCTGGCAGTTGACGGCCAGAGATATAGCGAGCCGAAAGCTCAGCAGCCGCTTTTAGGGCATCATCCGTGATCAGCACATTGTGCGCCTGTTCATACACGCTATTGAGGCCGCGCAGAATATCCACCGCTTGTTCAATGGTCGGCTCATCGAGTTTGACCAACTGGAAACGGCGCGTTAAGGCAGGATCTTTCTCAAAATATTTTTTGTATTCTTTCCAAGTGGTTGCCGCGACCGTGCTCAATTCTCCACGGGCTAATGCCGGTTTAAGCAAGTTAGCGGCATCACTGCCCCCTTCTTGGTTGCCTGAACCAATTAAGGTGTGTGCTTCATCAATAAACAAAATGATGGGCTTAGGTGACTGTTTGATCGCATCAATCACCCCTTTTAGGCGTTTTTCGAACTCCCCTTTCACCGATGCTCCCGCTTGTAAACGGCCAAGGTCTAGCGCATAAAGTTCAACATTTTGCAGTTGTGTCGGCACTTTTCCGGCAACAACCCGCAGCGCCAAACCTTCAATCATGGCACTTTTACCGACACCGGCTTCACCCACAACTATCGGGTTGTTTTTGCGGCGGCGGCACAAAATGTCGATCATGAGGTTAAGTTCATTTTCACGGCACAATACGGGGTCCAGTTCACCGTTACGCGCTTGTTCAGTCACATTGGTGCAAAAACGTCCTAGAGGTGTTTCCGCAGCCGCTTGCAGTGGGTTCGCGAGAGTTTTCTCGCTCTGCTCAACGGCGGTTTCGGCAGAATCACTCAAAATCATCACAAAGTGTTTTTTTAAGTTTTCGCGGTTGATGCCTTCAAACAGGCTGATCAATTTAAACGAAAGGTAACGATCCGCGCGCGTTAATGCGGCCAAGAAAATTGCGCCTGAACGCAGCTCATTTTGGTTAAGCTCTGTGCTCGAAAGCAGCCAAGCCTCTTGTAATAATTCAACAAGCAGGGGCGAAAACGCGGGATACGTATCGAGTACTTGTTCACGACTGTAGGTCGATGCGATCGCTTGTTTGACTTGATCAATGTCTAGCCCGGCTTGCTTGAGCACAAGGCGCACATCCGATAGAGGGTTATCCAGTAACACATCCAGATAATGTTCGAGAGTGACTTCCGGATGCTGGCGTTCAATACAGAGCGATGCGGCTTGCTCCAGTGCTAATTTGCTTTGTGCATTCAGTTTTGCAATAAGAGTGGGTAATTCAATACGGATCACAACGTACCACCTAGCCTAATTATGTTTAAAGTATTTGATTGAGTTGATTGAGCACATCACTGGATTTGCTGTGCAGTAGATAGCTGTAACCAAGAAACAGACCGATCCAGAGCACGATAAAGCCAGCAAAAACTGACCAAACTGGCATCTGCCGGCTTAAGGTGTATTTCGCTCGTACCACATGGTCGGTTGGGCGCGTGAAATCTTGCGGTTCACTCTCCTCAAAACTGCTGAGCAAATGATGCAAACGGTTGATCACTTTTTCGCGCTCCGCCTGTCCTCCTTCCATGACTCGGTATTTCCCTTCAAAGCCTAAAATTAGGCATTGATAGATAAAGGCTAGCAACGCTTGGTAACGATGGGGTTCACCTTCGAGACGGCTTAAAATGGTGAAGACTTTCTCGCCGCCCCAAGTCTCATTATGAAAGCGGGACAACATAGAGTGTTCCGCCCACACACTGGATGCGCCCCATTCCGTTCCCATCACAGACTCATCCAAAAACGCACACAGGATGTAGCGATAGGCCATTAAGATCGCATGTTCGTAGCCTTGTTCGGTCAGTTCGATTTCAATCGCTTTAATTTCTTCAATCGTTTGGCGATAGATCTGTTCAATGTTGTCGCATTCGGTCAGCGAACGAACTCGTAGTGAAAGACCAAACAGGGGCGTTGCTGCATCAATCAACACATTTGGATTATCACCACGCAGCTGAAACCAGTAGTCTTGGTCGTGATTGATTTTTTCCACATCGTCAAACAACAAACTGGCTAGTGGTGTCTCTTTTTTACTCTGTGACATGATTAGCTCCTGATGGCCCAGAATTGCAGCTCAAGGTCATCAAAAGCTGCAGCAACATGGAACGCGAAACCGCTAGAGTGCGTTAACATCGCCCACGCGGCGCTGGTTTTATCCAATTGGTAGTAGGTATAACCAGCATGGTATGGCAACTGACGCGGCGCGACAGGTAATGGTGTAAGTGGAATACCCGGCAACTGCAGTGAGATAAGCTCGCGAATTTTCTCCACCGAAGCCACTTTGGTTTGCTGAGTAAACAGACGACGCAGTTCATCCAGTGGCATGCGTGCTTTCACGGCAATAATAAATTCAGCGCTGTCCATCAACTGTGGATCATGAATTGGTGCGACCATCAAACCGTACTTACGTTTATCAAGCTGAATCGAAACAGCCCGCGGCTCTAGCACTACGCTCAAGCTCTGGCGCAGACTGTGGATCAAAGGCTGAAATGACTGGCTTGGTAAGTCATGGTTATAACTAGGTAGACTCGGCGGTAGACGGCTTTCATCAGTAAAAGTAGCAAGTTCACCACACACCGAAGAGAGACATTCAAATAAACGTTCTGGAGCCAAACTGCGTAGCTCGGCGAGATGTTTCATTTGCGGTTGTAGGCGGTTTAATGCTTGCAACAGCATAAAATCAGACACGTCGGCCACCCCACCTTGCGCTGGGGAACTGATTCGCTGTGCGATGTTTTTTGCTCGCTCACGCATCAGCCCTGACATCTCATTAATAAAGCGGTGCAGTGCAGAAATACCCACCACATTGAGGTGGCAAGGAATAAAGTCGGGATCGAGCACGACACTGCCATCAGGACGTTTTTCTAAGATACGACCGATCGCAATCGAAGCAAATGAGCTGCGGTCTTCACGCTCAAGCATGAGTTGCAAGCGCACTGGAGACACATCAATCGTTGTAGTATCGCCTTGCACACTGTGCACATCACGCACCTCAAGACGACGGCTAATGTAACGTCCTGTGCCACGTTCTTCAGGCCAGTTAATCTCCATCAGGGATTCACTGCGTAGTGGTACCGCCAGATAAACAATCTGATTGGCCAATGACGCATCGGTCACTTCGAGCGCATCAGGTAGATGATCTTCTTGCGGAATACGGAAAGCCGTACCATCGGGCATCACCCCTACTGCGCGCTCAATTGCGATGCGGCCAAAAGAGAGGTATTCAGGGTTAAGTGATAACTCGGAAATACCATATAAATAACGACTCACGGTGCTCAGGCGTTCATCCAGGCAGTACTCCGTATATCTCTGCTGTTGCTGAAAATGCTGGGGTTTAATGAACAGCCCTTCATTCCAGATCACTCGGTTACGCGCAAACATCGTTTGTTATTCCACCTTATCCAATTTCACATCGTAGTCTTTGAATAGCATCAGCAAGTGATACTCTCGTCCTTTGTTAAGCACCTTGACCGCTTTCTTCCATTCGCTGAGCTCTGGCTCGGCAAAATGCGCCATAACTCCGATGTAGTTCGTTTCTTCATCCACTTCAAAAGCGTTCACAAACTTGAACTGTCCGGGCGTCAACACGTAGTCGTAGTTTTTAACAAAGTTACTGCGCAGCGCTTTTTTATAATCTGTTTTGAGCTGGTCGTAGTCGGATGACATAAACATTGAGTCATCTTTTAGCTCAAAGACTTGAATTTCAATCGGTGACGCTTCTCCCCAAATGTTGGGGTTCACCCCTTCATCACTTACAAGACTGAAGGTCACTTTAGTTGGCTCTTTCGCAGGCTCGTACTGTTCCGACGAACTGCAAGCGGTCAATACCATCAACGAAAACAGCATCCACAGCACTTTGTTCACGGTTATAGCTCCAGTTGCTTCTCGCGAATCTTGCGATCGTAGGCTTGCTCAAAAATCTCCCAGAACAGTTTTTCAAATCCACGCTGACGGTTAGAGGTCAACTCTTGGTAATAGCTGCAATACATATTCCAAGCCCATGCATCTGTTGAAGTTTGCGTAGCATCCGAATTACGTTTGTAATGATGAAAACGGCGCAGCATCACTTGTGGAGAGAAAGCATTGAGGATTTGGCTTAACGCTTCGGACGTCGCAAACTGCATGGCTTCGTTATGGTCACGTACCGTTTTTAGGCTTTCCGCAATCGCAGCGGGCGCAGAAAGATGCACTACACTTTTCTCTGCATCATATAGCGTGCGTATTGTTTCTTCGTAAGAGAGGCCTAAACGCAGTGGGTTATCTTCAATCGGTTGTAGGTTGCGATTCAAAGTACCGAAACGACTTTCGCTGACCTGTTGGTGCAAATCGAGCAAACCTCGAACACACGCTTGCAAAGATTCGCCTAATTCTTGCGACAACAAATGCATGCGCTCCATATCATGCTCATCGCTCAAATCAACCCCCAGACCATCTAAAATTGGGCCGGTAACGAGGTGGTTGACTTGGCTAGTCGGCGAGGTATGCAAGTGAGAATACGCGTTCTTTTCCTGCTGCGGCTGGAAACTTTTCGCGACTTCCTCTTCTAACAAATCCAGTACTTTTTCATCCATTGTGAAGCCCTCTGATACGTTGCTTGCGCTAGTGTTATAGTGTGAAACGGTGGGATTAGAGGAAGCCACATTGGGTGCTTCCACTTTGGTTTGTTTTGAAAATGTGGCTTTCGCAAAACCAAGAATTTTCTTCAGACGGATCGATGACGTCATTTCATATTCACTGTCCGCCTGAGGCGTAAAATCGGCGTTTTGCAGTACCAAATTGTCCTGCGGAACCAAACTAGGTTGCTCCGGTGAGGCAGGTTTATGGGCTGATTCATCCAAAAGTGAGGTAGCACTGCTGGAGGTTCCCATCAAAGTGTCGAGTGCCTGTAACGGATCGGTATTGGGCGATACGTCGGTTTTTTCTGGTTCAATATCCAAGGTTAAATCAGCGAGCAAATCTTCTTGTTGTGATGAAAACAGCGTATCGAGTGAGCCATATTGATCCTCCACTTCCAGCGCATTACCAAACAACACCCGTAACCGATAAGGCCCAACACTGATTTCATCTTTATGAGTAAGACGTGCTAACTTTTCCCGCCCCAACGGCATGTCCGCCCCATTGACGTAGGTTTCGCCACAGTTGTCTTTTAAGCAGTATGCACCATCGACCATCATGACTTCACAGTGCACCGGCTTTACGCTGCCTTGCGCATCCACTAAACGCCATTGTGCTGCAGGCGAAGCACCAATCACGCCGCCGGCGGATGTCCAAGTATGCTGAGCCGACAAGCCCGATTCTAGGTGTTGAGCATTGGTGACTAAGAGGGTCAACGAAGGAAGCGTCACTGAGTTCATGGTTATTGCCTTACTTGAATTAAAACGTGTTTATTGGCTGCATCTTGGCCAAGAAACGAGGTCCAGCCGAGGGCGATATTCTGTTCAGAATCCAGACAAAACACCGGAGCTTCACTCTCATCCATCGTCAGCTCAAGGTCATACGCCATCTGCTCACGTAAGATAAACTCGACTAACTTACAAAGCGGTTGATACTCTTTGCCGGATGGCAAAAAATCCGCAAATCGACTGCGCGATAACTGCTTAATACAGATGATGAATTTTCCGCAGCAATCCACGACCGATTCGCCAATCACCGTATCAACACCTAAGCGCGCATTCTGATGACCCAGTGCCAGTTGCTGGCTACGGTCAATCAACACTCGACGTCTTACCCACTGGCGAATGGAGACATCCGGTAAATCAAAGCAATGTGCGATAATGCCGGCAACCACTTGCGGAGAGCGACTGCGCCCAGCCAACGTGCCAGCATAAGCCAGCATCTTGCACCAGTTGATCGGCGTTTCACCGCGCAGATCTGGGTCACCCAATCCCACTAGCGCAAACAGTTGTGCTGAGAACACATCCTGCGCGCCGGGCTGAAAACGCACGTAGTAACGGTATTTACGCCAAACTCGATAAACTAAATTAATCAATCGATTATTGAAAAAATCGAGAAATGGTTGCTTGTGTCCGCCCGGTTCTTCTGTCACCAACTGTTCAATAATGAATCCGGGTAAAGGGGATTGTGCCCCCGACAAACCAAAAAAGTTGGTGAGCATGACCCAACGCTCATCTTCACGAGCTTCTAACGCCATCACATCACTAGGCGAAAATCCAAGGCTTGGGTTGGCACTAAACACCAAACGGCACTCACGCTCCCACTCTTCCGACTCTGGATTCAGATCAGCCAACTTTTGCAATAGCTCAACCAGTTGATAGAAGTTGTATTCCCTAACATTCCCCGGCAAGCTCATCGCAGAGGCTTGCGCTGGATCTGAATTCAGATCAATGGCTGCATTCCGCTCTGTGTGCCCCATGAGTACTTCTCTTGATTGCTGATGTTGACCACGACCAATTCGTGGAATGAGTTAATGCTGGCGTAAAGCGCAAAGAAATGGCTGAGTACCGTACCAAACAAAAACAGATCGCCTTCGGACCCAAAGCCTGCTTGATCCACGTACAAGGTCGATTGCAAACCTCGTACAGGCAAACCGCGAAGGATTTTATCCATCGGTTTCGATTCGATTTTGACAATACCATCAAGACGCATCCGCGCGACTCGCTCTGCTTGTCTATCCACCAAGGCTCGAAAATCGTAGGCACGCAGCACGCAGCTCAGAGCATCCTTAGATAACAGAGAGAGATAATTGAGCGAGAGGTTCGAGATCAACGTCCACAATAAACTGCCATCGAGCACGGGACGCAACGACTGTGATGGCACCGTAATATTTTTAAATGTGGCAAAAGGGGGTGAACTATCTGTTGCCACACAAATATCTCCCACCCCCAGTTCCAATGGCAGCAAGCGATTGGTGCAGGTGAGTTTGATCGAGACGGCTTCATCTACGCCGATGGACAGCGTTTCATCACCGCGCACAAAAGAGATAAAGGAATCAAACCCATCCCCCCGGATGCTCTCTTTCACTCGTGTGCGGTAGTACAGAGCCTGACGATGACGAACTCGTTCGACCTCATGTTGGAAACTCTCGAAAGAGGAATAAACCCGCTTCTCACCGCGGATCCGTTTCCCTTCTGATTGGGTGTCTTGCCAGCCAACTACTTGATCCACGCTAAAAATTTCATAATGGGCAGGATAGCGACTGGACGGGACGATTCGATACTCTGAACGACGTCCAGTCAAATCAATCGGGTCAGCATCATGCTCAAACAAATTAATGACTGGCGTACAGTAGAGTTGAAAATTATCCTGACGAACTCGCGTATCCGCGGGCAGTGTTTTTGAAAAATAGATACGTAAGGTGAAATCACCACTCACCGCTTTCGGTAAAGCTTTGGCAAAGCCTTTCACATCAAAGAAATGAAATGCCTCAGGAAACGACAGGTACTCTTGTAAGATTCGATAGCCGTCATAGACATTTTTTGGATAAGGCAGCAGTGCTTGATCGCTAGAAAAACCGACGGTAGAAAACGCATCAGCAGGCAGTGCGAATTCGACACCCTGCACTTCAATGGTCATTTTTTGTAGATAATGGTGTAACCAAAGATAGACGGTCTGCGAGCTGTATTTATCACCACCCAAGTAAAAACGCAGTGTATCGAGCTTAGCGTCACCGACTGTCATATCACCCAACATGCGCAGAGAGATCTGAATAGTGGTCGCTTCGCGAGTATGCTCAGCATGAACACCTTGACACTGCATCGGGTACAACACTACATCACGGCAAGTATTGAAATGACACGCTGTGCCAAATACGGGCTTACTATCCAATTGAGTATTGCGTGGAATGACTTGCTTTTCGCTGACACTTTTATCAGGTTCAAACGCCACCACACTCATACTCGGGATAGGGCGCAGATAATTTGGCCACAACATGTTAATGATGGAGTGAGTGAGTTCAGGGAACTCATCCTCCACCTTTTCGCGCAAACGCGCGGTAAGAAATGCAAAACCTTCCAAAAGACGCTCAACGTCAGGATCGGTCGTACGGCCATGAAGAAAACGCGAAAGCTGAGGGTGAATTTCGGTAAATTCTTTCCCCTGCTCTTTTAAAAAAGCGAGCTCTTCCCTGAAATACTTGTCTTGCGTCATAGAGGTTAAAACACTCGATATTTTCTGCTTTGATCCAATAACAGACTGAACTGGACTTTTTCGTGCAACGCTTCGCTATTGATGGTCGCGGTAATATGAAACCTTAAAGTCAGCGGGTTAAAGCTATCTTGATCTGCTCGTACAAGAACGCGCGTCAAACGCGGCTCATAACGCTCAAGACAGTGTTGAATGGCCAACTTAATCCGGACAGAAAGATCTAAGGTTTCCAAGGTTGCATCGTTAAAATCCACCAACCCGAGGTGGGGAGCGCTTTGTGCACCACCAATTCGAGTATTCAGGATGTTAGAGACATTCCGTTTGATCGATTCGAGCACATCCCATGCATCTGGCCCACGGGTCAGCGACATAGGTTTAGCGTTGGCTTCCAAACGTTCGAAAAAGCCAACACCAAATGCACTCTCTTCAGGTGCGATGTACGTCATAATCAGGCTTGATCAAGACGTCCAACTAAGGACAACTCAAAGTTCGCACCCATGTACTTAAAGTGAGGACGAACCGAGAGCGACACCTGATACCAACCTGGATTGCCTTCCACATCCATCACTTCAATGCGCGCGGCACGAAGTGGACGACGGCTACGTACGTCTGCGGGTGGGTTCTCTTGATCAGCAACGTATTGTTTGATCCATGAGTTCAGTTCACGCTCAAGATCTTGACGCTCTTTCCAAGCACCGATCTGCTCACGTTGCAGAACTTTCACATAGTGCGCCAAACGGTTGATGATCATCATGTACGGCAACTGGGTACCCAACTTGTAGTTGGTTTCCGCTTCTTTGCCTTCCTTGGTATTCGGGAAAATCTTAGGTTTTTGAATGGAGTTTGCAGAGAAGAAGGCCGCGTTATCACTGCCTTTGCGCATGGTTAGAGCAATAAAACCTTCTTCCGCCAGTTCAAACTCTTTACGGTCAGTGATCAGGACTTCGGTTGGGATCTTGCTTTGCAGTGCTCCCATAGATTCAAAGACATGTACTGGAAGATCTTCTACCGCACCACCGCTTTGTGGACCAATGATGTTTGGACACCAGCGGTATTTTGCAAAACTGTCAGTAAGACGAGTGGCAAAAGCAAACGCAGTATTGCCCCACAGGTAGTGCTCATGCGATGCACTCACATTTTCCGCATAGTTAAATGATTTAACTGGATTTTCGATAGGATCGTAAGGAACACGCAGTAGGAAGCGAGGCGCGGTTAGGCCGAGATAACGAGCATCTTCAGACTCACGTAATGAACGCCACTTGGTGTATTTTGGACTTTCAAAGGTAGATTTCAAATCTTTGACATTCGGCAGTTCTTCAAATGAATCAATACCGAAAAATTCAGGTCCAACACTAGAGATAAATGGAGCATGCGCCATCGCACCAAGAGCACCCATGTACTGTAGCAATTTCATATCTGGTGTCGAAGGCGTGAAGGCGTAATTACCGATAATCGCACCGACAGGCTCACCACCAAATTGGCCATAACCTGATGAATAAACATGTTTATAGAGACCGGACTGTGCAGTTTCTGGTGCAAACTCGAAATCTTCCAGCAATTCTTCTTTCGTAACGTGAAGGATTTCGACTTTGTTGTTTTCACGAAAATCGGTACGATCAATGAAAAGTTTCAAACCACGCCACGAAGATTCCATCGCTTGGAATTCGGAATGGTGAAGAATTTCATCCATTTGTGCACTGATTTTTTTGTCTAACTCAACCAACATCTGGTCGACTAGAGATTTGTTAACAGGCTCGGCAGAGTGCTGTGAACCAATCAGATTTTCGATAAACGCAGCGACACCTTTTTTCGCGATGTCATAACCCTCTTCGCTAGGAGCGATGCGAGTTTGCGCCATAATTTCATCAAGAAGGCTGCTTTGGGCAAGCTGTGGCCTTTCCAATACTGTTTCAGTAGTAGACATCATTAAGTTCCTAATGAGTAATTAATTGGATTATTGCTTACGCTTGTGGTTCTTCTTGGCCACTGAGTAGATTCAGCTCTGCCAACAGTTTCTCTCTCGACTCATCAGAGTTGAGTAGAGATTGCAAACGATCGCGAAACGCTGGGATATTACCGAGAGGTCCTTTAAGAGCGACCAACGCTTCACGCAGCTCAATTAATTTTTTCAATTCAGGAACTTGTGTTGCCACAGCATCGGGAGCGAAATCGCCTAGAGATTTGAAATTCAGTTCTACCGGAAGATCTGCATTTTCATCATCACTGAGCTTATTTTTCACCGTCGTTGTGATTTTCAACTCGCTCTCACGCATTACAGCTTCAAAGTTATTCTTGTCGACTGTCACTGTGGCACGTTCTTCCAATGGGGTTTGCTCCGCATGCCCTTTGAAATCCCCAACCACCAGAGTTTTGAGTGGAAGCTCAACCTCAGCCTGTGCATCCCCCGTCGCTGGAATATATTTAATATTAATCCGCTCTTTGGGAGCTACACTTCCTTCTTTAGACATATTACGTCTCCAATACCTATGCCAAACGTTGTCAATGAAACAGCGGTTTAAAGTAACGTTCAAACCACCAAGAATCTTGAACTCTCCCTAGTCATTGCTAAGGTTGCTCATTTCAATCTATGAAATTGAGCCAATATCCTCTGTGACGTGGTGGAATGTAATATTCCACCCTAAGCCATACGCTCACAGGGTATTTTGATTGATTTGTTAACTTTGACATTAATATGCAAAACTATCATCAATGGCGCTTTGCCATTATGTGTCAGTTATCTGATCTCGATATTTATTGTCATTATTCAATGTCAGCTAATTATGAGATGGCATTCTATTCAAGGAGACAAAAAAGGTAATATAAAAAACCTCAAAGCGTGATCTCTTCCCAGAAAATGACGCCTATAATCATACTCAAATTATATTTTCCATTTCATTAATAATCCCAATACGCATCATGATTAAAAAATGGCTGGTAATTTTCGAGTTGCAACTCTATTTCACTCGCTTCAATTTTTTCTTGTTCGGATAACTGAAGAGAAATATCAACCATCTGCTTTTGACTATGTTGATAGAGATTGGAAAGACGATCAGGACCTGCAGTTTCTAGATACAACCCGAAATACGCTTTAGCTTGCTTAATATCACTCTCGATAAATCGGTAAAGATCACTTTGACCGCTTAAGATATTTCCCATTGCTACTAAAGCTGTCAGATCACCATGTTGTACCGCTTGTTGACGCCAATAATAAGCATCATTATATTTCCCTTTGCTTTCAAGATCTTGAATGTAATTTCGTATCGCAGGTATGTACCCTGTCTGCGCAGCCTGCAAATAGGTTTTACGCGCTTCTGTTGCTCGACTGCCCGGCATCGGGTAACTTCCCTTTCCTTGCTCTATCTGCTGAGCCTTGAGCATGAGTGCGGCTGGATGCTCCAACTCAGTCGCCATCATTAAATAATGTTGAGCAAGCGTTGGATCACTATATTGATAGTAAAGTGCTAGCTCATAAGCCGCTTGACTTGGTTCCTTTCCTCCCAAATCAATCACTGCATCATGATAACGTTGCTGCCATATACGGCGTTCAGCGGTTCTGAGCCACTCCCCCTCTTGATACAGTACTTTCATTGCCTGACGACTACCGCCTTGCGCTGCCAGTAACAAATAGTGCCGGCTTTCTGGTGGCGTGCGAATGGTGGTGCGATAATTGGCGACTTCCATAGCATAGAGGTAGGCAGCATTAGGCTCTCCGAGGTCTGCCGCATACTTTAGATACTGACGCGCAGCTAAATTTTTAAATTGTGCGCGTAGCAAGCGCCCTTTCTCAAACGCTTGCTGAGCAGAGAATTGCTGCATATCGTAGATTTTTTCTTCACTCAAACTACTGAATGTTGCTAGTAAGCCTACTAAACAAATCAACACGTTACCCAATATTGACACTACTCGCCCCCTGCAATACTCCACCGCAATCAACGGCGTCTCCCGATCTTGCTGCTGGCTTACCATCAATCATGACGCTGCCAGATCCTGCCGCAATCGTACGACCATGTGCCGGATGTTTCGGCTTATCATGAGGCGCTAACGGATCACCAACCCGAGCGGCTGGAATGCCATCGTAGCGAACTGTTCCTGAACCAGCCGTGATCGGCGTAGGAGGAAAACCATCGTGATCTGTACCAATATGCCCGACTACGATTCCGTTACCCATATTTGATCCTCTATTTAATTTATAAAGTTTCAAGCAATTAATGTTCCACACTTTGTTACGAAAGCACGTCGATAAGCCACCCACTTCTGGGTAATATTTTGCCCAGAGATACATAATACAGACCATGTTGGGCAAAAAATTGCCCAAAAACACCCAATGTCATGACCGTGTCAAAAAACAAAAAAATATTACAGGCTTGAGATATCTATTCCGATTTAACTTATATTAATAATTAAACTAGTAAATATAAATTACTATCCTAAATACTATAATTTAGATATTTCTAAATATTAGCTCTCTATAAAAATAGACCATTTTTATAAGTACCCACTTTAATAATAAACTTTTTGCCACATTTACAACTCATTCTTACATTGTAATTAATTATGTATTTGGCCAAACTCATAATGGCCATTATTTAATCGAATTCCAATCATTTAATGATTTATTATGAAGCTAGGCTCGTAATCATTCTTCTAAAAGAGAAGGGGGAAATTACGTTGAGATGAATAGGTGAAACCGAAACATTGCCTGACAAATAATGCCTAAGCGAGTAAAATACGCTTTGGCTTGAATCCACCTTGTTGCTTGTTATGTCTGCGTTACCCCACTGCTTTACTCACTTTGAGTCATCAATAGCTAAGATCGCACTACCAGAACGTTTTACTTATCCATTTTGTTATCAACCTCATCCATTGTGTGAAGTAGCAGCCCATGAGCTACAACAACATTTACTGACCCAAAACCAGTGGTATCACCCATTTGGCTTAACCGATTCCGATCCACAAGCCCATGGCAAAATGTTTGGCGTTTTAGTAGTACAGCATCTCTCTGGGCAATTAGGCTATTTATCGGCATTTTCTGGTCAATTAGCTGAGCGGAATGAATTACCCGGTTTTGTCCCTCCAGTCTTTGATCGTTTTGCTGATGAGCGCTTTTTCCGTATCGATGGCGATGAAATTGCGGCAATCAATCAGCAAGTTCGTGAGCAAGAAGCGGATCCACAGCTGACGCGCCTCGCTCGTCTTCTCGAAGAAGATCGCGGCCTAGCGGCACAAGCATTAGAGCAACATCGTTTATTGATGGTAGAGCAACGCCACTATCGTAAACAACAGCGTGAGCATGCAAAGGAATTGCCGGAATCTGAACGGACAACACTGTTCGCAACCCTTGCCGAAGCGAGCGTATTACAAAAACGGCAATTACATCAGCTCAAACAGGATTGGGAACAGCGTATCACCAATACGCAAACGCAATTAGACAGTAAACTGGCGGCCATCATGCAGTTGAAGCAACAACGCAAACAGCGGTCAGCGGCGCTACAAACCAAACTGTTTTCAGCCTATCGATTTCTCAATATAAGTGGAGTTGAGAAAAATCTTGTCGATCTATTTTCCGTCACTAAAAATCCGTTGCCTCCTGCGGGTTCGGGAGAGTGCGCAGCGCCTAAACTGCTGCACTATGCGTTTAAGCATCAACTCAAACCCATTGCGTTAGCCGAGTTTTGGTGGGGACGTTCCCCTAAGTCAGAAATTCGGCAACATAAAAAGTTTTATCCTGCTTGCCAAAGTAAATGTCAGCCAATCTTGGCACACATGCTGCGTGGGATGGAGTTAGAAGAAAATCCATTACTCAGCAATCCAGCCGAAGGTCAAGAGATCGACATTGTGTATCAGGATGACGCCATCGTAGTGGTCAACAAACCCTCGGAGTTTCTCTCTGTGCCAGGAGTACATGTGCATGATTCTGTGCTGAGTCGCTTACAAGCACAATTTCGCGATGCCGAAGGGGTCTTCGCCCTACACCGTCTCGATATGTCGACTTCTGGGCTTTTGGTCTTTGCATTGACTCGGCGTGCCAATAAACATCTGCAAAAACAGTTTATTACTCGTGCAGTACAAAAACGATATGTCGCACTGTTGGAAGGAACGCTGGATGCAGATCGAGGTGAAATTCAATTACCTTTATGTGGCGATCTTGATGATAGACCGAGACAAAAAGTATGCCTCCAACAAGGCAAACCGGCCCTCACACATTGGGAAGTGATCCGCATTGAACAAGGTCGAACCCGAGTTTATCTCTACCCACATACTGGTCGAACCCACCAGCTGCGGGTTCATTGCGCGCATCAACTTGGGTTAGATTGCCCGATTGTGGGTGATGATTTGTATGGTCAACAAGCACAACGTTTGCATTTGCATGCTGAGCAGTTGTGTTTTACCCACCCTTACACCAAACAACTTATGACTTTCCAAGTAAACCCAGATTTTTAAGCCTTCACCACTTACACCTTGGGTGGGGAAAGAGTAGGGAAAAGGAAAGGGGCTCACACAGAGCCCCTTTAAAACCAACCTTTGAATTACGCGACTTCCGGCGCAGTCGGAGTGAGCAGTACGCTGATGTCTGGCTCTTTTTGTACCGCAGGAACATGGCCTTCCTCCATCGCACTTAAGTAACAACCACTCAGCTTAATCGCTAAATACATATCCGCACGCAATACCACTCCACCTTCAGAACTATTAATTCCAGTTAACTCACACCAGTGGCGCAAACTCCGCTTTCGCCCTGCAAGGATTAAGCGAATACCGCGTTTTTTAAGTATGCCATGCAAATCTGCCAGCATCGCCATCACGCTAAGATCTAAGTGAGTAAAACAGGCCACCGCATCGATAACGACACAACCGACTTGCGTTCCTTCTCGTTCCGTTTGATCAAGGATGCGTCGTTTGAAATAAGGGGCATTGAAGTAAGTCAACGGTGAATTGAAACGGAAAATCACCATGCCGGGAATGGGTTTGGCTTTCTCTGAGCCATCTAAGGTACGCAGGGTTCCTTCATCATCAAGTCCCATCATTTGATCGGTGGGGCGCATGATCACTTTGAGAAATTGGAACAATCCCAATAGCACTGCCAGCGTAATGCCCGGAATAACCCCAACCACTAACACCGAAATGAACGTGATCAGTGCCAGATAAAAAGCATCTTTATCGCGCTTTCTGAGATTCCAGATCCCTTTGAAATCCAGTAAAGAAAGCGATGCGATCACCAATACCACCCCCAACGCTGCAACCGGAATGAACTGGAGTGGTTGATAAGCAAAAACAGCGACTAACGCAATCATCAAGGCGGCAATCACAGAAACCAGCTGTGATTTACCTCCATTGGCATCATTCACTGCAGTACGAGAATCCGCACCGCTGATCGCAAAACCTTGCGAGAAAGCCGCGGCGACATTCGCCACGCCAAGTGCACGAAACTCTTTATCTGCGTCAATATCGTAACCATTTTTAGCGGCAAAACTGCGCGCGGTCAGCATCATACTCACAAAACTCACCATGGCTAAGTTCAGTGCAGGCATAACCAACTCACGGCTTATCCCTAAGTCAAAAGCTGGAGCTTGAAATTCAGGTAAACCACCTTGAATCACCCCCACCACTTGTACCCCGACACTCTCTAAATCCAGTCCCCAAACCAACAACGCCGCAACCATAATGGCAAACATCGCCGCCGGCCAGCGAGGTTGCCAGCGTTTGATAACAAGGTAAGTCGTCAACGTCAGAATACTCAAACCCAAGGTTTGCCAATGTAATGAATACAGTAGATCGGGAGCCTCAATAATCCGCTCAAGTAAGTAACGTTTCTCATATTTCAAACCGAGGACTTTGGCAAACTGACCAACAATGATGGTCAGGGCAACACCATTTAAAAGCCCAAGCAAGATCGGGCGAGAAAGAAAATCAGCGAAAATACCCAGTTTTAGTCGGCTAGCAAGAATGCACCAAAACCCGGTCATGGCCGTCATCGTCATCACCAACTGCCAATGTTTGGTCGTATCTCCGGCAGCAAGAGGGGTCACCACTGCTGCGATAACCGCACAGGTAGCGGCATCTGGCCCGACGATCAATTGGCGTGATGTACCCATTAAGGCATAAACCAGCATCGGCAAAACACAAGAGTAAAGACCCACAATCGCTGGCACACCCGTCAACTGCGCATAAGCAATTGCAACAGGTAACGCCACCGCGACCACGGAAAATGCGGCGCGAACATCATCCGTAACCCATCCCCGTTCATAATCTTTAAATTGGTAGAGTCCGGGGAACCACTGCCGTATCCATGCTGATTTCAATTCTCTCACCTGTTAGGCATAAAATTGTCATTGTTTTGCAACATAGTTTAGCGGAAATTGTTGTAACTCTCCCGCTAATTTGCTGATTTAAAATGCTCTCTTCGATGAGGGGTTCTCAGTCATCCATAAAGTATGGGACAATACCCGCTCACTTTTTTGACGTAGGTGGAAATGATGGAATTTCAAGCTGCCATTTTTGATATGGATGGGCTACTGCTCGATACCGAACGAGTGTGCATGCGCGTGTTTCAAGAAGCCTGCGCTGCTTGTGAATTGCCTTTTTATCAAGAGGTGTATTTATCCGTGATCGGTTGTAATGCCAAAACGATCAACGGTATTCTCAGCCAAGCCTATGGTGATGATTTACCGAGATTACATCACGAGTGGCGCCAACGATATAACGCGGTGGTCATGCATGAAGCCATTCCCCATAAAGAAGGCGTGTTGGCATTACTCGACTGGCTAAAAGCCCGTTCTATCCCCCTCGCCGTTGCGACTTCGACTCAAAAAGAGGTCGCGCAAGTCAAATTGCAACTCGCGGGTTTAGATACTTATTTTGATATCGTCACCACGGGCTGTGAAGTGGCACAGGGTAAGCCTCACCCAGAAATCTACCTGCTCGCCGCGCAACGCTTAGGGGTGAAACCTGAACACTGCCTAGCGTTTGAAGATTCCAACAACGGCATCAAAGCAGCCGTTGCTGCGCAAATGCGTGCGTTTCAAATTCCAGATTTAGTGAAACCCAGTGCCGAGGTTATTGCCTTGGGGCATCCCATTTGTCGCAGTTTAAATGAGGTGATCGAACTGCTGTAACTTATACGACGCCGTGACAAGACGCGGCGTGATTCTCTCGTTGTTCCGGTCATCGCAAAACAACCTCATCATCATAAACAAGACACATCCATGCGTTGCTTTGCATTTCATTGTGTTACATAGTTCATGTCTTATTCGCCACGATGATACATCGCCATGGCTAAAGGAAAGACTGTGATTTCAAAAATACCCACAAGGATTGCGCTCGCGATTCTCAGTGCGCCGTGCGTTGTTTTTTTACTGACTCAACAACTTTGGGTACCCTATGTTGCCCAATACTTACTAAATCAGAAATTCTCTCAGATTAATCAATATCTTGACCAACGAAGCTTTGCCTTAGACAGCATGATCCAAAAACAAGCTCAGTCGGTTTCCTTCCGTTGTGATATCGAGGATATTCGTCTGATCCGTGACCCACAGTTTTACAACCGGTTCGTCCGTTTGATCGGCGTTGAGAATGCGCAAGGCGTCGGTTGCTCAACGATTGGTTATCCTATTCAATTTCCTCATCCGATCGACCAAACGCACATCAGTCATCATTCTGAAGCCTCATTACCTGCTGGATTCCACCTCTCTGCGACCCCGAAAAGCCAGACAGCCTCTAGAGAACTCTTAGTTCAATATATAGAGCCAAGGGGGCGAATGTTTTGGGTCATTGATGGCAGTTGGGCGCAAGAGCAGTTGCGACAAACCTGTACCGACTGTTTTTATTTACAATTCAGATTTTTAGACCCGATGCTCAGTGAATTGGCGATCCAGCGCGGCAACCCCGCTCTCGCCCATCAACCTGACCATATTTCCGTCCATCGCATTGCGGGGGTGGCACCATTCCATAGCGAACAAACATTGATTGCCGGTGAAGCTTTACACGACTTTGCTCGCCAAGAGACTCTTGTTTGGGGCATCCCCATCACTTTGCTATTGGGGCTGCTGCTAGCAAGTAGCTACCTTATTTTGCGGAACTATCGGAATTCGATTGAAGGCTTGATCGAAAAAGGGCTACGTGATGAAGAGTTTGTTCCTTACTACCAACCTATTGTCGATTCCAGAACCCAAGAAGTTGTCGGTTATGAAGTGCTATTACGCTGGAAAAAGGGCCATCAATTGGTTCCGCCCGGAATGTTTATTTCCACAGCTGAAAACTCAGGTTTGATTGTTCGAATCACTAACCAGCTGATGCATCAAGTCTATCGAGATTTAGTGCGCATCCCCGCATCGCGCTGGGTCAGTATTAATGTCGTGGCCGATCACCTTGAACAACATCATCTGTCGCATTTACTGGAACAACTCCAGTGGCCATACAGCGAACGGCTCAAATTTGAATTGACTGAGCGAGTACCTATCAAAACCATGACCCAAGCTCAAGAAGAAGTGTTTTATCTTCTGAAAAAGGGCTACCAATTTAAAATTGATGACTTTGGTACTGGTTACGGCGGATTCGCTTACTTACAAAACCTACAGATCAGCAGTATCAAAATAGACAAAATGTTTGTCGATACTATCGATACCAGTGATGTAAAAATCAGTGTTCTAGATTCCATCATCGCCTCGGCTAAACAAGGAAATATTGAAGTGATCGCAGAAGGCGTTGAAGGGAAACACCAAGTCGATTACTTAGCAGAGCGCGGCGTGTACTGGATTCAAGGCTATTTTTATGCCAAGCCAATGCCAATCAATGAAGCGCTGGCTTTTCATGTTGCTACGCCAGACTGAGCCAAGAACACCGCGGACAAACAATAAATCACTTGATTCTGTAAGGGTTCTCATAGCAAATTAGGCACTCCATTTTGGGATAAGGAGTTCCTGACATGCAACAAAACTGGCTTAAAGCAATCGTCGCACTGTTTACCGCTTGGATGAGTACAGGAGCACACGCTTCTGAACGCGCCGATATCGCCTGGCAAATGATACGGGAAGGCGCGTTATTAGTTGACGTCCGCACCGTTGAAGAATATGCCCAAGGCCACCTTGACAATGCTTTAAACTGGCCACTCAGCGAAGTAGAAACGGCGTTTCAATCCATCGCAAAAGATCGGCCGATTGTGGTTTATTGTCGCAGCGGTAATCGTTCAGGGATGGCTCAAAAATACTTAATAGGCCAAGGTTACACACAAGTACACAATGGCGGTGGCTATGATGAAATGCAACGCGCCATTCGCCTAGTCGATGCCAAACCCGACCAATAATTCACCACGTTGAGCCGATGAGAAACCCTCATTCAAGAAGCGCTACGACCAAGGAATAATAGCCACCACAGCGATTTGCGCGCTATCCTTGCATTGCGCAGCGCTAGGCTCAACTAAAAACAATAAAAGTCATTATTTTAGAATTGCGGTTACTTTGCCCACTCGGCTCACCGCTTTTAGGGGACACTATGCTGCTATTTAATAAAGCCCTCGTGCATGAGCGAGACACTCTTAAACAACAACTTGAGCAGATCACTCAAGCCCATCAACAAGAACTCGCCCGCTTACAAGCCATCATCCAACAAAAAGACTCTGAGATTCGCCAGATCAACCAAGATGCGTTGCTGATGAGCACCTTAGCCTCCAACCAATTGACGGGGGGAAAACTGTTGGATGTGATTCGAAATGGGCTTGCTGAAAACACCCAAAATTTAGTGGCAGAAAATCAAACGCTTCAAGAGTTTGGGCAACTCTTTAATCAAACTCACCACGCACTGGAGCAGCTTTCACAACGTACGCTTGAAATCGACCGTCAAGCTAAACAGAACATGCAAGCCGCCAACCAACTCGATCAAACCGCGTCCTCTATCGGTAATTTGGTTCACACTATTCAAGAAATCTCCTCACAAACGAATTTACTGGCGCTCAATGCTGCGATTGAAGCCGCTCGTGCCGGTGAGAGTGGGCGTGGATTTGCCGTTGTGGCTGATGAGGTTCGTTCCTTAGCGGCTAAGGCACAGCAAGCCAGTGAAAAAATCCATGAGCTTGTCAGCCAAGTGGTGTCTCAAACCTCCGATATCAAAAACTCCACTGTCGATAACCAGACCATCACTCAAGATATGGAAGTCACCGCCAATCAGATTAAATCGGTCGTTTCTGAAGTGTTATCGCGCTCCAAACATATGCAGTTTGTGATTGGAATGTCGACCGCGACGATGTTCCTCAATACCGTCAAATTGGATCATGCGGTTTGGAAGCATCAGGTCTATAAACATCTTGATGAAGGAAACAAGGAAGGGCATGTTGTGACACATCATGAATGCCGCTTAGGACGTTGGTACTTTGAAGGTGAAGGCGCAAAACTCTACAGCCATCTTCCCAGTTTTTCCAGCTTAGATAAGCCGCATAAACAAGTGCATGATGCGGGGCAACAAGCCTTGAAAGCGTATGCTTCAGGTAACATCCCTTCCATCATCAACCACTTGTCGATGATGGAGAATGCCAGCTTTGATGTGACCAGTGTGATTGACCGCTTACTGGGTGAAATTATTCACCATCTTGAGCAATAGCCATTCGTAAACCTTGCGCGCTACTCTCTAAGGCCAACTCAATCAGTTGGATGGAGCGTAGCGCCGATTCCGCACTCACTGGATTGGCCTTGCCATCACGAATCGCCGCCACAACTTGTTGAAAGTAGTGTTGATATCCACCTTGCTCAGTCGGAATAACCTCACTTCCTTCCGCGTGATAGAACACCCCAAACTGCTCTGGCGTTTCTTGCGCCCATTCAGGAGTACAAGGCACAACACCAGCTTTCAAACGATCTTCTTGTGGATCTAATCCATATTTCACGAACTTACCTAAGCTACCGAGCACTTGATAACGCACGTTGGGTTCAGGGCTATACAAGTTGGCATGCAGCCGCACTACCTGTTGTGGGTAGTACAGTTGCAGATCAAAATAATCAATCGTAGTCGCCTCTGGCCTCATAATTCGGCAATCCGCCGATAACGACTGCGGAAGGCCAAACAACGCTAAGGCTTGATCGAGTAGGTGTGGTGCTAAATCGAACAAAATGCCGCCGCCTTCTTGAGCTTGCTCACGCCAACGTTGACGAACGATAGGGCGATAACGATCAAAATGTGATTCAAACAGTTTAATCTCGCCAAGTCGGCCGTCCTCAATCAGTGTCTTGATGGTCAGAAAATCCCCATCCCAACGTCGATTATGAAACACACTCAATACTAAGTTTTTCTGTTGCGCTAATTCGATGAGGATTTTGCCTTGCTCAATACGTGTAACAAAAGGCTTTTCCACAATCACGTGTTTACCCTGTTCTAACGCCAGTTTAGCAAGAGAGAAATGCACATCATTCGGTGCGGTAATGATCACCAACTCAATATCACTTTCTGTGATCAGACGTTCAGCGGTATCAAAGTACGCGACCTGAGGATGCGCTTGTTGTACCGTTTGCTGCTGGCTAGAGCTGATCGCAGCCAGCGTCAGCGAATCTAATGCCTCAATAAACGGTAAGTGGAAGGTTTTTGCGGAATATCCATAACCAATAACGCCGACCTTTAATGCTCTCTCTTGCATAGCAAACAACCTTTCGTTAAACGCAGAGTGGGAAATAGATCATGCCGCCGAAATATAATGTCGGGGTGACCGCTTTTGCTGACGAAGCTCTTGGATAAGGGCATCAACATCCAGTTCAATATTGAAACGACGCTTCAAGTTTGCCAAAAAGATCGGGTCTTCACACATCGCTTTTTCTGGCTGATCACTAATTTTGGCAACAGGGCGACCTTGGCACTCTGCCAATTTGATAACGATAGACAAGGGACGATACTCAACCCCTGCTGTGTTGCGCCATTGTGCCAAGTCATTGGTTAAAAAGGTGCCAATTCCAAATGAAATGTTCACCCGTCCGGCAAAGTACTCACACAGATCCAGCGCCTGCTCAAAATCCAAACCGTCAGAGAAAATAAACAGTTTCTTCATGGGGTCTATCCCCAACTGCTGATAATGAGCAATCATCTTGTCTCCCCAGCGGAATGGGCAGCCGGAATCATGTCGCACACCATCGTAAGCATTCGCTAAATGGCGGTTAAAATCATTCAAAAAAGCATCAATGGTTAAGGTATCTGTTGGGGCAATCGCCAACATACCGTCAAATGCAGCCAACCAACGCTCTAAGGCCACTTGCTGTGAATCACGTTCATTGACTAGGGCTTGATGACCCATAAACCACTCATGGGCAATGGTACCAATCGGTTTGAGATCAAACTCGCGAGCAAAATGGTAATTACTGGTCCCCAACATCCATTGCGGAATTTCTTGCTTCAAGCACGCCAATACGTCGCGCTGTACTTGGCTGGAAAAACGGCGACGCGTTCCCATTTCAGTCAGTGAAAAGTTGGTGATGCCGCGACGAGCAATCTCTGCTTTTAGATGGTTAAGTTTGTTGTGTAACACACTGATCGGCAATGTTTCTGGCACATCTGCCCAACGCTGGCGACTACGAACTTCCGAGACAATCGCCATCACGAGAGTTTCATACAAAATCGTATCGCGCCAACTGCCACGAATACCAATTCGCAACTGTTGTTTGCCTGCCTGCTTAAGAATGCCCATTTCCACTTGCTCTTGCGGTGTAAAACGGAAATAACGCAGCGATTGCAAGAAAGTCGGTTTGAGGTGCGGCGCATGTTGCGTCAGGTAGTGAATATCCGCATCGGAAAAACGTAATGACCCGAGCTGAGTGATTTCTTGGCGTATTTCATCAAGCAGTGTACTGACATCTTCATCACTACGCACAATCAATTCATAACGGACCGAAACATCCGGATAAAAGTGATGTATCGCCTGCATCATATTGATTTTGTAGGCATCGAGGTCAAGCAGACTACGAATGATGTGGGGAGAAAACAGGCGCGTGTTCATGGTAGCCTTCCTTCAGTTCACTTCTGATGTTAGTAACATTTTGTTGCTAACTTTTGCTGGCACGATAATCGAGCCACCTATGTTTGTCAACTTTTGTGACAAACCCATGTTCATAACATGGATTAGCATGTTATACCGTCAACTAAGCTAGGCAGCTCACTTTATAATGAGTCGATTAGCTGGTAGGTTTTCTGCACAATAAGTTTGTCACATTCCGTTATTTACATTTGACCCTTACCTTTCAGTTACCTAGAATAGCCGCATCTCACTTTAGGAAAGTTGTATGATTGTCACCATCGATATGATCTGCTTGCGTCTTGCTCCCACGGGCATTGAGACTTTATTAGTCAAACGCAGCAATCCCAATCGACCAGACTGTGGCCTGTGGGCAATCCCAGGCGGTTGGGTATTCGATGAGGATCTGAGTGGACAAGGAGGAGAGCCGGCGGATAAAGATTTTGACTCGGCACGCCGCCGCATTTGCCGGCAAAAAATCCATACCTACCCGAACTTTATTAGTGACCCTTTAGTGGATGGCAACCCTAAGCGCGATCCCAGTGGTTGGAGCATCAGTATTTCTCACTACGCCTTGCTTAATCACTCCAACGTCAAACAGATTGAAGATGCCGGAATGGATAAAAGCCGTGTTGATTGGTTTGCACTGGAGAGTATTTTGCAAGGCAAACAGCCCTTAGCGTTTGATCATGTGGCACAAATTCAACACGCATGGAAGAAGTTGCGCGCAGCAGTGGAGTACACCTCCGTGGTGCTATTTTCACTTGAACACGAGTTTCTGGTGGCGGACATTATTGACGCGTACGCCAAATTCGGGGTTGAAATGAACCGGATGACGGTTAAGCGCCGGCTGATTGATACAGGTGTGATTGCCAGCACGCAGCGCATGGCAGCTTCAAGCAAAGGTAAAGGTGGTAAGCCTGCAACGGTTTATCGACTCGCGAGTAATGAGGTGACATACTTTCAAACCTGTTTACGTAGCTAACTCTGCACTTTTCCCTTTACCACCGCGGATAGAAAGCCTAAATCACCGTGCATTCTCCGGTTCTTTTTCATCACTCTTTTTATTCCTCCTCAAGCGTGCTTAGATAGAACCCTCTAGCCCGTAGCGATCGGAGAACCCGTTAGTGATGAACATTGTCATTTTGCATGGTTTGTACATGCATGGTTTAGTGATGCAACCTCTTGCCCAGCGTCTCAATAAACTTGGGTACCAGACGAAAGTGCTCAGCTACAACACCCTCTCTATTGATGATGAAAAGGTGTTTCAGGCGATAGATGATGCCTTAAATCCAGATCAGGTTAACGTACTGGTTGGCCATAGTCTGGGTGGGCTGATGATCAAACATTATTTACGTTCTCGCCACCCACCTCTGAATATGATCTCCCATGTGATTACCTTGGGTTCTCCCCTTAAAGGGGCGTCAATTGTTGGCAAAATTCAACAAATGGGCTTAGGCGCGATGTTAGGTAACGCCAATCTATATGGCCTAGAGCTTCACCAAGACCATTGGGAACTCCCGCAATTACTCGGCAGTATTGCCGGAACCTTACCTTTAGGCTTTCGCCCCTTATTGCTCGGTGGTTCACCCTTGTGCGATGGTACAGTGACGGTGGCAGAAACCCAGATCAGCGGAATGACCGATCATCTTCTTCTGCATCAAAGCCATACCGGTTTGGTGTATAGCCATCAAGCCGCTCACCAAATCGATCATTTCATTCGCCACCATCAGTTCGACCATAAAAAAATCCCCGAATGAGATGATAAGCCTCAATTCGGGGAGAGCCAGGTGAATATAGTTTGGCAAAAGAACCACTTTCAATATCGTAGAAGGAGAAAGTGGTTGGTCACAGCGGTTCTGTGACACCCAATTTACTCGTCATCTGGCCATAACACAGGCGGGTTGTCTCGATTAATGTGATAGCTTAATCCGATGAGTCATTTTCAACAGACTCAATGAACAGTGCCTTTTGCTTTAGCAAGCACTCCACTACTTTAAAACGAGCAGCTTTGACTAAGTTGGCTAATGTTTGCCTTGATACTTGCATCTGCACTGCGGCTTGTTGCTGTTGTAAACCGAGTTGGTCAACCAGCCTTAGGGCTTCAAGCTCATCCGGAGCTAACGTAACACTATCCAGTTCACTTAAAGGGATTCCGTTAGGCTTAAAAAAAGAGGCTTGCGGGCGGCAACCAATTCGGCGCGGGATTTTAGGGCGAACCACTGTACAGCTCCTATCAACGTAGACCGAGGTATTGAACGAGAAATGAGTCAAAAACTCAACTCATCCGCACCGTTTTCATCCAATAAAAAGGCCGCTCGGTGCGGCCATAGTGTATGTGATCAACGAGATTCAAGCGGATAAGAACGGTAACTCCACATTCCATACGTTCTGAGTGCATCACGGTAAATGCCCAACAGCTCTCCACTGGATGCCGTTTCTAATTCACTCAGTGGTTTATCTGGGTAAGACACCGTATCGAAAGTAATTCCTCTTGGCCCTGTTTGCCAACTGGCGATCTCAAACAGCGTTTGTCCACGGCGCACATGACTCGCTGAGCTAATAATCGTCGCGTACTTAATGCCATGACGAGCTAACGCGTAACTACTGAACAGCGCATTGTCTACCGTGCTGGTCGCGTAATTTTCCTCAATAATGCGTGTCGCACTGACACCATGCTCCACCAACCAATCAGCCATCAACTTTCCTTCTGTTTTGTGGTTTTGCGGAACACCTCCCGTCAAAATAATCACGGCATCAGGGTTGGCTTTTGCCATAGCCAGCGTCGTTTCCAAACGTTTAATTAGGATCTCATGCATAGAGCCATCAGGGTTGAGTGCATAACCCAAAGTCACAATGGCACCGTCTTGCCCCAGTTTTTGTGTGGCTTCAGCTTTCAGAGGCGTGGCGATAATCCGATCAACCGTTTCAATGATGCGTTGCAGATCAGCAGCTCGGCCAAGATTCAACGACTCCACGGCTTTCATGTGTTGTTGGTATGCGACTTCGTTACCTTTGAATTTTTGCCACACCGCAAGGTAGCTGTGTATATCAACATTATCAGGAGCCACACTCAACGCTTGGTTAAACAACTCGATCGCTTGATCAACATTCTTATTATAAATTTGCGCATTAGCTGCCGAGATCAGCAAGTCAGTACGATACGGCTCCAGTTGATAAGCCTCTAACAGCCGTTGGGTGACTATCTCCATATTGCTTGGCATTTTTGCGGTAAAACCGGCATGGGAGACTCGCGCCGGAGACTTAAAGGCTATCAATGCTTCTTGCAAAAGTTGATCAACCACTTGCCGCTGAGTGACAAACTGACTGTATTCAACACTCGGCTGCACCACCTTCTCCTTCGCGATGGCCGAGTAAGGTAAGGAGAAAGCCATAACGCTGGTGATAGCGAGAGTGAGTAGCGATTTATTCATGATGAAGATTCCTTATTTGGAGCAGCAAAAAATCAATCTATGAAGTACCCCCCTAACAAACCGTGATTCGGTTCGCAGAGTGGGTATCGCTAGTGGATAGAAAAATGGAACAGTGGCAGCAACCTCACTTTCTGGCTAGCTTAGCCGACCAACGCCACCATACCCTGCCACTCTCTCTTCTCAGAAACGATAAAAAGAGGAAGATTAATGGATTAACATCCACTTTCTCGCCACTTCCGGAACTCTATTTTATTTGTCGATTGCATATTTTGACTTTGTGGTTGAGATTACATGCTCTCAATCGGAAAAGGGGATAGGTATGTCGTTCGTGCACTTGCTGCAACTTTTGGGTTTGGCTGCCATATGGGGAGGATCATTTCTTTTTATGCGCATTGCCGCACACAGTTTTGGCCCCGCTTATCTGATTGAAGCCCGCGTCGGTTTTGCAGCACTCAGTTTGCTTTTGGTTTCCCTACTGTTGAAAAAGTCGCTCCCAGTGCGCCAACATTGGCGGCATTTCATGATATTAGGTTTGGTCAACACGGCCGTTCCATTTTTATTTTTTGCTTATGCCGCACTCACGCTGAATGTATCCACGTTATCCATTCTCAATTCAACGGCCCCCATCTGGGGAGCGGTAATTGGCTTTTTTTGGCATGGAACACCATTGACGCGCAAAGCCTTAACCGGGCTGGTTTGCGGTGTGATGGGCGTTGCGGTTATTGTAGGTTGGGATGTGGCAGCCATCGGTCAACAGGCCACGCTCCCCGTCATTTGTGCAGCGCTCGCCGCCGGCAGTTACGGCTTAGCCACCAATTACACCAAACATGCGCCGCAAATTACCGCTTTTGAAAATGCGCATGGCAGCATGTGGGCAGCCTGCTTGTGGGTGGCTCCGCTGATGTGGTTTATCCCGTTACGCGCCCAACCTTCGAGTTTGGAATGGGGAGCGGTCGTGCTATTGGGGGTCATCTGTACTGGCTTGGCGTATTTAATCTATTTCCGCTTAGTCAAAGCGATTGGGGCGGCATCAACGTTATCGGTGACCTTTTTGATCCCGGTGTTTGGCATTCTCTGGGGGTATTGGATCCTTGATGAGCCTATCGGCCTAAATACCTTCTTTGGCACCCTACTCGTTCTCACCGGAACGATGTTGGTCACCGGTTTTTCTCTGCGAAAAGCCCTACTTCCGCATTAATTTCAAACGCATTCACCTTAGAATATTCAGCCATTTTCACTCGATGAGAATGGCTTTTTTTGTTGCATATCCAAACTTATATGTTGCATTTGATGCAAAAGACAACATTTAAGGCTAAAACTTTGTTACCAAAAGTGAGCATCAGCCGCAGTTTAAGTGATAACGATCACAATGAAGTGGCATGATTTGCTTTTTATTTTCGAGTTTTTCTTTACCCCTGCTAACCTCCCGCTCGCTTTGCAATGATGTCAGAGCGAAAAACTATAAGGAGTGTTCTGGATGAATACCAAAAAACCGTTATCGCTCACCGCCAAGGTTATTCTTGGTATGGTAGCCGGTATTTTGACTGGATTTGCGATTCGCGCCCTGTTTGCAGGAAATGGATTTGTAGACGCATATATCGTTAATGGACTGTTTGATGTTGGCGGAAAAATTTTTATCGCCAGTTTGAAAATGTTAGTCGTACCACTGGTGTTTGTTTCCCTAGTCTGTGGTACCAGCTCACTGAAAGATCTCTCAACCTTGGGACGCATGGGTAGCAAGACTTTAGGCTTCTACCTTGCGACAACCGCCATTGCGATCACGTTAGCCCTAACCATGGGTAGCCTATTCCAACCCGGAGCCGGCGCTGATCTCACTGCCGCCAGCAATTTTACCTCGGCGGAAGCTCCATCACTGGGCAAAGTGATTGTGGATATGTTCCCAACCAATCCGATCAGTGCAATGGCGCAAGGCAATACCTTGCAGATCATCATCTTTGCTGTGTTGTTTGGTGTGGCTATCAGTGCCGCAGGCAAGCCGGGTGAACGCATTGCCCAAGTGTTCAGTGATCTCAATGAAGTGATCATGAAGTTGGTTGCGATGCTGATGCACCTAGCGCCATACGGTGTATTTTTCCTGATGGCAAAACTGTTCACCGGTCTTGGCCTTGGTGCCATTTTGAATCTGGCCGAATACTTCGTGGTGCTGGCAGGTACGTTATTACTGCATGCTTTTATCACTTACGGTTTGATGCTGAAAACCTTCGCAGGTCTAAACCCGTTGGTGTTCTTCCGTAAAATGGAAGATGCCATCATGTTTGCGTTTTCCACCGCATCATCCAATGCCACCATTCCCATCACCATGGAAACGGTGAAAAACCGTTTGGGTGTTGATAACAAAGTCGCCTCTTTCACCGTACCACTTGGGGCGACTGTCAACATGGATGGCACGGCGATCATGCAAGGTGTCGCGACGGCGTTTATCGCCCAAGCCTTTAATATCGACCTCACCATGACCGATTACTTGATGGTGATCCTGACGGCGACGCTCGCCTCTGTCGGTACAGCTGGCGTTCCTGGGGTCGGCTTAGTCATGCTAGCGATGGTACTGAACCAAGTGGGTCTACCACTGGAAGGGATTGCACTGATTATGGGTGTCGACCGCCTACTCGATATGATCCGCACCGCGGTTAACATTACTGGGGATGCGTGCGTATCTTGTATTGTGGCGAAATCAGAAAACGCATTTGATGAAGCTCGTTTCTCAGACCCCAAAGCAGGTGAGAAAGAAGAAGCGGTACATCTATCACAAGCGTAAACAATCACCGCCATTAAAAGCAGTGGTTTAGGGATGAAAAGAAAAGGCCTCGCATTTTGCGAGGCCTTTTGCATAACAATGTCCTGAATTACAAAAACAGGTTCATCACCCACATTGCCCCAAAGGCATTCAATACTGAAATACCGATCATCACTGGGATGTAGCGACCTTCCGTACCAATTGGGCCAAGAATACGGCCGATGTACTGCACTTGTGATCCCATCAAATAGATGGCAGGAGCCAAAATCGCAATATGAGTACCGTTCAAAATGCCTTGGTCAAACAGCGTGATGACCACGCCGACCGCACCACCCATCGACATCCATGCACCAATCAGTACCGCCGCCGCTTCACCTGGCAAACCAAAAATCGCCATCACAGGTGAAAATACCGTACCCATAAGATCCAACGCACCGGTAATTTGCAATGCTTTGATGATCACGAACGCCATCAACACATTTGGCACCGTTGAAGTCGTGGCAATCACCCAACCTTTCTTCGCCCCTTCGACGAAGATATCAGTCACCATTGGCTTTTTCGCTTTCACTTCACTCATTTTACCGCTTCCTCTTGTTGTGCTTCTGGGTTAGATGATTCTTTACCTTCGGTCAGATTTAGGTAGATGCGGAAAAGGTTGGCACCGACAATTTTGAAGATAAACATCACGGCAACCGCAAGACCAATTGAAGAGGTCACCGCGGCTGAACCATCAGCGAGCGTGAGCGTAAAGAGCACCGCACCAGAAGAGAAAAAGTTCACGATAGTTGCCCCAGCCGAGAACTGGAACATGGTAAACACATCCGCCTCGCGCTTAGTCATGTGACCTTCGTCTTTGAGCTGACGAGTCATCGCGGCACCAGCATCGGTACTTTGTAGCGAAGCAATTAATGCTAAACCCGTGTTGCCCGGAACACCCATGATTGGGCGCAGCAAAGGAGTCAGCAGTTTACGGGCTGCATCTAATGCGCCGTAATGTTCAAGCACATTGATCATGCCAAGCGCAAACATCACCGTAGGGATGAGGGTCAGTGCGAAAAGGAAACCATCACGCGCACCGCTACCACCTTGACCACGCAAAGAGGTGGTGGCCACTTGCAGGCCATCGGCCGTTTCACTCACGTTGTAAGCGACCTTACCAAATGCACCGTTTAACGTGGTGAAATCAAATACACCGTACCACTGGTTGGACTGCAGTAAACCAGAGAAAAAGACCACAGCAAACGCTAACGCTACGTAGCATCCCCAAGTGACTTTTCGCTCCAGCGTTGTCGATTGACTCATAATAACCTCTATGAAGTTGGAACAGATTGGACGCCATGGTGCACTTATTTCGTGCTAGAGGTGATGATCAAGGTCAATGAGAAGATGAAACTAATCTCACAATGAAAAATAAAATATTATTTTGTGAAATGGCGCATAAAAAGCATAGTCAATTAATTCACCTCACAAAGAAACACGTAAAAAACGCTTCACTGCACGAATGAAACACAACAACTTCATAGCGTGTAGTGAGTCGCACATGCGGAAAATTTGATTAATAAACAACCATTTCTAAGCTGTGTCACAACTTCCTACTTCGCATAGAGCTACTCTTTTTATTAACTTTCCCCCATCACCCCAACAACTTGAAGTGGCAGGTTACGGCCAGTGCTTTCATGCTCAGCTATAGCGTCCGCTATCAACTGAGGTAACGCTGTGCCGCACACCCCAAATAGCTTCCAGTCAGCCGGAAATCTCAGAAGGAGCTTTGTTATGACGGGTCGGATAGCACTACTTAGTTTGATACTTTTTTCGCCACACAGTTTTGCCTCAACGACCAGTGACACCACCTTAGATTTAACGCACTCCAATGTGGGTTATGCCGCACTGCTTATTTTTGCGGTTGCTTACACCTTGGTGATGTTCGAGGAGTACCTCAAACTGCGTAAATCCAAGCCCGTGCTGCTCGCGGCGGGGCTCATTTGGGCGATGATAGGTTATGTTTATCAGCAAACCGGAGCGACAGAAGTGGCCCGAGAAGCGTTAGAGCATAATTTGCTGGAATACGCTGAGCTGTTGCTGTTTTTATTAGTCGCGATGACTTACATCAGTGCGATGGAGGAACGCCGTTTATTCGATGCCCTTAAAGCGTGGATGATTAATAAAGGCTTTAACTTTCACACTCTGTTTTGGATAACCGGCTGGCTTGCGTTTTTCATTTCACCGATTGCCGATAACCTCACCACGGCTCTATTGATGTGTGCCGTAGTACTCAAAGTCGGCGGGGATAACCAACGTTTTGTCAGTTTAGCCTGCATCAACATTGTCGTGGCGGCCAATGCTGGCGGTGCGTTCAGCCCATTTGGGGACATCACAACCTTGATGGTTTGGCAAGCTGGCCATGTGAGCTTTCTTGAGTTTATGGATCTGTTCATTCCCTCGTTGGCTAACTTTCTAGTGCCAGCGTTTATCATGTCGCTGTTTATTCCCAATCAAGCGCCTGCCGGCGCGCAAGAGGTGGTTGAACTCAAACGAGGAGCCCGACGGATTGTCTTGCTGTTTATCTGTACCATCCTATCTGCCGTCAGCTTCCACGGATTTTTCCACTTCCCCCCCGTGATGGGGATGATGATGGGGCTCGCTTATTTACAGCTCTTTGGATTCTATTTAACCAAAACTCTCGCACGCTCACTGGCGAAGAAAACCGCGCAAGCGATGGCGAAAAAAGATGAAGCCGCACTCAAACGAATTGGCTCTGTAGTGCCATTTGACGTATTTAAAAGTATTTCTCATGCAGAATGGGATACGCTGCTATTTTTCTACGGTGTAGTGATGTGTGTCGGTGGTTTAAGTCTGCTTGGCTATTTAGGCTTGGTATCACAAATCATCTACACCGAATGGAACCCTATCTGGGCGAACGTGCTTGTTGGGTTACTTTCCTCGGTCGTGGATAACATTCCGGTGATGTTTGCCGTCTTGTCTATGCAGCCGGAGATGTCTGTCGGTAACTGGCTATTGGTCACCCTCACCGCTGGCATTGGTGGTAGCTTACTCTCCATTGGCTCCGCCGCGGGAGTCGCTCTGATGGGGGCGGCACACGGGAAATATACCTTTGTCAGTCACTTGAAATGGACACCGGTTATCTTACTGGGTTATGTGATCAGCATTGTGCTGCACTTACTGATCAACAATCACCTTTTTACTTAACGACCGATTTCATTGAGATGAGGGCGACGATAAACCCGAGTCGGTCGCCCGACTTTGCCATGCTCTAGATAAGCGAGAATGTCCCCAGCTTCAACGGCGCTATCAAGGTAACGTCGCGCGGTGCTTTTACTTATGCCAAGCTGTAAAGCCATAGAATCTGCCGTATGCTCCACATGTGGATGGGGGAAATGTTCTAACATCTGCTCAAGGGTAAAATCATCAATGGTTGAATTCGGTTTTCCTCGCTGCGGATGAAAGAGCGCATCCAGATCCTGCTGACGTACCGCCTTAGGTGATGCATCGAGCCGATGAAGACGATGAAATCGCTGCAAGCTCTCACTCAATCTCCGGTAATCGACTGGTTTGACTAAATAATCAAAAGCCCCGAACCGATACGCTTGCTGCGCCGTTTCCAGATCACAAGCAGCCGTTACCAAAATGCATTCTGGTCGAGGTTGCACATCAATCAATCTTCTCACCAGCTCAATGCCGAGCCCATCGGGCAGATAGTTATCTACAATCAGTAAATCGGGCTTAGCCCACGCCACCATCTGTTGTGCATCCGCTAACGTAGAGACCATAGCCAGCACCTTAAATCGACCATCTTGTTGTACAAACTGGGCATGTAATCCGCCAATTTGCGGATCATCTTCAACGATAATCACACTCAGCATCATCACTCCTTTGCAAAATAAAGGCTAAATGTCGTTTCTTGTTCATCACTGTCCAACTCTAAATGCCCTTGAGCACGGTGAACTAACGACTGGGCCAAATACAAACCCAATCCATGTTCGCCCTCATCTTGTTTACTGGTAACACCGGGGCGACACAGTTCGTCTAAAGGCTGGGTAATCATCGGGCCATTATTGCTAACCCGCAGACAAAGTTCATGTTCATTCTGGTGTAAGAATACCCGAACCCAAGGGGATGGCATGCCGCGCACGGCCTCTAAGCTGTTATCAATCAGGTTACCGATCACGGTGCAGAAGGATTCTTCGCTCATGCCCAATGAGGAAACACTCTCAACATCTTGGTAATCCAACGGAATATGCCATTCTTGGGCTTTACTCCATTTGCCCATCAAGATTGCAGCCAGTTGTGGCCATGTATGAAGATGATGCAAAGCATCCAACTGAACTTGATTCAGATGACTCTGCTGCAAAACATAGTGCAAGGCTTGATCATACTGCTGTAATTGCAGTAACCCCGCGAGCGTGGAGAGTTTATTGCGATACTCATGCCGTGCAATCCTGACACTGTCGACGTAGTGATCCACTTGCTGTAGTCGTTCGGCTAAGGCTTGGATCTCACTGTGTGCACGCAAACTGTACACGGCTCCCGCAGAGCCTTGTTTCCCCAGCAAAGGGACGCGGCTCACCACCAGTGACTGACCATTCAAACAGACCAGACGGTCAATGTATTTATCACATTGCGCCTGCTCGGTAACCCCTTGTAACCACTGTGCAATTAAGCCTTGCTGTTCAGGTTCTGCACCAATCAACTGCTTGGCAGAGTCGTTGATGAGGTAGATTTCACCTTGCTGATTGAGTGCCACTAAGCCCTCATGAGTGGCTTGAATCACCCCTTCATAAGTGATGAGTGATTGCGCCAATTGCCAAGGCTCGCGATCTTGCATTTGCCGACGCACTAACTTTGCAAAAGCACTCGAAATCAGCGTCGCCAGCAGTAACGTGAGCCCACCCATCAACAATAACGGTTGCAGTTTCTCATTTTGCCAAACGGCTACCGTATCTAGCAAATAACCCACTTTGATCATGCCAATCACGGCACCATTTGCAGCTCGAATCGGCGCAATATAGCGCAGTGATGGCCCCATCGAACCCACACTGTAAGAAAGGTAGGATTTGCCTTCCTCCAAGGCGGGACGAATATCATCGCCCACCACGGGTAAGCCAATGCGTGCTGCAATCGGGTGAGCTAACCGAATCCCGCCCCGATCGCTGACGGTAATAAAATCGGCATCGGTTGCGCTTTGTAACGACGCAACTAATTGACTCACTTGCTGCGCATCCCCGACTTCTACCGCTTGGATTAAATCCGGAAACTTAGCTAGCTGCACCGCCTGCACTTGGGCTCTGAGTGCGATTTGATGAGTCAGTAAACGCTGAATTTTATCGGCACTGAACCCCCACCACACGGCAGCACCTGCGGCAAAGGCTGCGCAAAATAATACGGTTAACTGTTGAGTGAACGTTCGGGGGATCATTCGGCTAGGCATGTTTGTCGTCCTCGGCACAATTAGGCCAAGCATACGGTAATGCGCCTGAGAAAAAGCAGCGAAAGCCCAAAAACATGATTGAGATCGCGCTGATGAATTTTATGAATTTAATGGTTTTAACCGCTTTAATCTCAGCGGTCTTGCAAGGCGCTTTTGCACTCACCCTCAAGGCTTAAAGGCCGCAGAAACAGGCACGGTAAAACTTGATTTGACTCAGCATTTCTTCCTCCACTCCGGCTAAGTTAGTAAAAAACATTGGAGGTGTATATGTTCGCATCAAGTAACCTAAAGCTACTCGCCCTACTCGTATTTGGTGGATTTTTGTGGTTTATGCCCGTTCCCGAAGGGCTTGAACCGAAAGCATGGCAAATGATGATCGTGTTTATTACCACGGTTCTCAGTTTAATTCTCGCTCCGTTACCCCTAGGAGCCATGGCACTGATGGGACTGTGCGCCACGGTGCTCCTTGGGATTTTGCCGATCAAAGCAGCACTGTCTGGCTTCTCCGACCCCACCATTTGGATGATCGCCGCCGCCTTTTTTATTTCACGAGGCTTTATCAGTACCGGTTTTGGCCGCCGAGTCGGTTACTGGTTTATCTCCAAACTCGGCCACAACTCGCTTGGGTTAGCTTACGGCTTAGTGTTAACTGATTTGCTGTTCGCTCCCGCAACACCCAGCACCACCGCTCGCTGTGGGGGCATTATTGCGCCACTGTTTCGTTCGGTTGCCGCCGCCTACGATTCCGACCCCGAAAAAGGAACGCAAAACCGTATCGGCGCCTTTCTAGTGCAATGTATTTTCCAATGCAATGCGATCACCTGTGCCATGTTCTTAACGTCAATGGCGGGCAATCCTCTCGCCGCAAAATTTGCTGCCGAGCAAGGCGTCACTATCACTTGGGGCGGCTGGGCTTTAGCCGCGATTGTCCCAGGGTTAATTTGCTTATTCGTGATCCCATTGGCTATGTATACCTTTTTCCCACCCGAGCTGAAGAAAACGCCTGAAATGCGCACCATCGCGAGCAAGAACCTCGCCGATATGGGAAAAATGAGTCGTGATGAATGGATGGTGTGCATCACTTTCCTTGGCATGGTAACGCTTTGGGTTTTAGGGCCGACACTGGGCATCCATGCAACCGTGACTGCGTTGATGGGTATGTTGTTCTTATTGTTAACTAAAGCCATCACGTGGGAGGCCGTATTAGGCGAGAAAGAAGCTTGGCACACCATCACTTGGTTTGCTGTATTAGTGATGATGGCGGGTGAACTGAACAAGCTCGGATTTATCTCATGGTTTGGTGGCATGATTGGCGAGTCACTTGCCGGTTACGGTTGGATGGCGACATTAGGCATTTTGCTTCTGGTCTATTTCTACAGTCACTACCTTATGGCAAGTGCGATGGCACATATCAGTGCGATGTATTCTGCCTTCCTTGCTATTGCGATTGCGGCCGGCGCACCGGCCATGCTCGCGGCGATTGTGCTCGGTATTTTCAGTAACTTGTATATGTCCACCACACACTACTCTTCTGGGCCTGCACCGATTTTGTTTGGTGCCGGTTTTCATAGCCTCAAGCAGTGGTGGAAGATTGGTTTTGTGTTCACGCTTATCGTCATCCCGATTTTCTTCTTCATCGGCGGAGCATGGTGGAAAGTGATCGGCTTGTGGTAACGCGTTATAGGTAGGTGAATGTAGGGATTGATCTATCATGCCTAAGCCCGCGTTGAGCGGGCTTATTTTGTTTCAGACGATTGAGCGTTTTGAGGTTCTGCGTTGACTTTGATCCAATTATTGCTGAGATGGAACATGGCGCAAGCATTGCACGTCAGCACTTCGCCACCACCATGAATGGTCATTAATAAGTCATCTCGTTTTTCTTTAGAATTATTACGAACTTGGATCCGTAATGTACTTCCTTCCACAGAAAAAGGACGCTCCCATTTTTGCTGGGAAGAATGGATATACACCACCCCTTGGCGAAACTCCAACATGTCTTGATTGTGTGGATTATCGAACAAGCCATTGAAGGCTAAGGTCTCTCGATTAACAAAGTTTTCCAACTTTTCTTGGAAACACCCCCCAAGTAGCACCACGCTCACCATGAGGAAGACTCGTTGTAATTTCACCCAGTTCATAAAGTTATCCTTACTTTCGCTGCTCCAATTCCAGCAGAAAGGCTTTACGCTCTAAACCGCCAGCATAGCCGGTCAGTTTGCCACTTTTGCCAACGACTCGATGACAAGGAACAATGATCGAAATTGGGTTTTTACCATTCGCCAACCCAACCGCTCTCACCGCCTTAGGATTACCGATCGCTTCTGCCAACTGCTGATAACTCCAGCTTTCTCCATAAGGAATCTTGCATAGTGCGTGCCAAACCGATTGCTGAAACGCTGTACCATTTGCAGCAAGAGGCAACTCAAATTGAGTACGCTGACCTGAAAAATACTCATCCAATTGCTGTATCGCGTTGTTAAGTATAGGACATTCTTCCGTATAGGTGCCTAAATGCTCAGGTTGAGTGGTTTGGGTGGCAAACCATACGCCAAGCAATCCATCTTGATTGGCTTGTAATGTCACGCGTCCAAGAACAGATTCATAGCAAGTAAAGTGGGTCATTTAATGGCTCCAACAGTGGAAAGTGGCATAGCTACCCCAAGGGGCAACGGATTCAGGCGTTAACTGCGGAAATGGTACCCGTGCTTTTTTGACCACTAAGTCACCAATTAAAAAACGGTCACTCTGCGATTCACCACGCAACAAAGCGTAATCGACGGTCCATGGTCCAATTCCACTGAGTGATAACCAGTGCGAGGGAGAATCGACAGGGTGTTGAACAACATACTCGGCCAAACGTTTTAGCGTCTGTTTGCGGCGTTCCGGCATCCGTAAAAAGCTTAAATCATGTGCTTGAACTTGGTGAGGCGTCGGAAAATAGCGAGCAGCCCCTTCCCCGCCAGTCAATTGAGACACCAATACGTTGAGTTGCCCAATCGCCGCTTTCACCGAAACTTGCTGCCCCAGTACCGCACGAGCGCCCGCCTCCCACGCATTCCAAACACCGGGAATGCGGATCCCTGAACGCAGCACTAACCCAGGTGCAACCTGCTCAAGCTGCGATTCTATCGTAATCAGATCGGCATCCAGATCAAACATTCGCCGCAACCGCGCAACCAAATGGCGCAAATCACTCAAATGCTCCATTTCGAACTCAATCTGTAAGTGGGATTCTTCTCGGCTTGCTTTAAACCAGCCTTTACCTTCACCCAATACAAAATGACGTTGGTAACTTTGTTCATCAACACGCTCTATACCGTCAATCGCCCGCAGGCGATAAAAATCCAACATATGCATCCAGTCAAAGGGACCACGAAACCCTAAGGTGAGTTGGTTACGTGACGGTAAGTTGGCCCGTTCACGCCGAACTTGCGTTGGCGTTAAACGGAATAGCTTTTGAAAAGCATCATTAAAACGTCGAGTACTTTGAAACCCACTGGCATAAGCCACTTCGGTCACGGACATTCGGCTCGAATGCAGCAGCTGCTTGGCAAACATCAATTGTTGGATCTGGGCGTATTGTTTAGGTGGCATCCCTAAATGGCGCTGAAATAACTGCCGTAAATAGCGATCACTGATCCCTAATCGAGAAGCTAACGCATCCAAATTTCTCTGTAATTCTCCTTGTTCGATCAGCTTCAAAGCCCGTAAAAACGTGGTTTCTGCCCCTTTCCAAGCCCACGAATGCGGCGCACTTTCTGGACGACAACGCAAGCAAGGTCGGTACCCCGCCGAAACCGCCTGAGCTTGGGTGGTGAAATACTCTACATTCTCTTCTTTCGGGAGATTGGCGGGACATATCGGGCGACAAAAAATGCCCGTGGTTTTCACTGCCACAAAGAAGCGCCCATCAAAACGCGGATCGCGACTCATCCTAGCTCTTTGATATTCTTCGGTATTACACGAATTCGACAATGCCATGGTGCGCTCTCCCTGTGCTTTCTTATTCAAAGTCTACGGGCTTTTGCTGACTACGCTAGCCATTTTCGGAACTCAATGCCGAGATCTGCCCCAAAAGTTCCTTCAAAAATTTTGAACAAGAACATCGGCACCCCCTGATTATATTGCCAACAATCATCCAATAAACTTCATTCCATCAACCATACAGACCATTTCGGTCATTCAAAAATTTCAACCCAATTGCTCGTTAGCCACTGTTCGTTGAATGGGCAACACTATAGGATTTAATCATGCGTACTGTATTGAAAACCGTTTTAACTTCACCAAATTCTTGGGCTCCACTGGCGTTGCGTCTTCCTTTAGCCATCATTTTTATGGCGCACGGTGCACAGAAATTGTTTGGCTGGTTTGGTGGTTATGGCTTAGAAGGCACTGGGCAATGGATGGCATCCATTGGTTTAGAACCTGGCGTTGCTATGGCTTTCTTAGCGGGGAGTGGCGAGTTCTTCGGTGGTTTGGCGATTTTGCTAGGCCTATTGACTCGCCCAGCCGCCTTAGTACTGTCAGTGACGATGCTCGTCGCCATCTTCAGTGTGCATTTCAGCAGCGGCTTATTCTTGGCTAATGGCGGTTACGAATTTGGCTTGGCGCTTCTTGCGGGCTCAGTTTCGCTACTTATCTCAGGTGCAGGCCGTTTAAGCGTGGATAACTGGCTAGCACAACGTTAATCGCCTCTTCCTAAGCATGAAAAAGAGGGAATCGTCACTACCGATTCCCTCTTTTTCTTTCAAACTGCACCGCAATGATTAAAAACATCGGCTCTAGATAGACTTATCCAGCGTTCGTATCGTTAACAGCGGGTCGAGCGTCTTCATTAACTTCTCAACTTGAACAATCGCTTCTATCGATGAGCTATTTTTGCGATAGCTCAAATACAAAGGACGTTGCCACTCATTGACCTCAGACACTTGATACAACTGCCCTGATTCAAGCATAGGTTGCACCATGGTTTGCGGTAAGTAAGCACTTCCTCCTTTCTCAAGAATGAAATCGAGCGCAATTCTCGCGGTCGAGGTTCTCAAAAAGGGCGCAGGCGCTTTAGGGTGGCGATCTGTATGTTCTGAGGCAAAGCGTGCGCCCCAATCAACATAGACATAGCGATTTTCAAATACACTATCCGCATCATCAGGACGAGTGGAAACCAGAACCAGAACCAAATCAGCCACTTTTTTACACTGCAGTTCTTCTGCCTTAATCGGATCCAGTGCAAAGGCCATATCTAAGGTTCGTTCAAGCAAGCCGCGATTCAGCTGCTCTCGCCCCATCACTTCCGCCAAAAATCCGTACCCTTCAAACGTGTCGGTGATCCGGCTTAAACAATGCTGTAAATACGCATCCCAAATGTTTGGCGTACCGCCCAACGTGAGCTGCAACGCTTTACCGCTTTCCAGCGATAATTCAAATTTCGCCTGTTGTAGCGTCGCTACCATGACTTCGGCATACCCTACCAAACGCTCGCCAGCGGAGGTTAATTTGATGTTGTTTCGATCACGGGTGAACAACTGAGCATCGAAATGATTTTCGAGCTGTTTAATGCGCGCACTCACCGCTGCCTGAGTTAAATACAGATTTTCAGCAGCACGACCAAAGTGGCGTACTTTGGCCAGTTCAAGAAAGGTGCGAAAGACTTTTACGTCCATATAGTTTCCTCTGATGTTACCCGTGAAGATTAACAAGTAAGAAGTATTATGACGATAAAAAATTTTTGTTTTTCTTTTCCGAAGATTACGCCTAACTTTCGCCGTAACCCACGGTTACACGGTGGTTGAACATATTCACACGAGGTTGACATGTCTGAGACAGCATTTCGTCAAGGAAAAAAACGTTTTTTCGATACTAAGAAGTTCCCAAGAGGCTTTGCTAAGTCTGGAGATTTTACTCTGGCAGAAGAGAATATCCTAACTCTGTATGGCGACACTATGCTCAGTTTGGAGAGTGGTGAGTTACAGCCCGAAAATGCAGAGGAAGCGCATTTTTTGAAAGCGCTGGAAAACCCAGAGTTGGCAGAAAGCAAGTTAGAAAAAGCTTGGTTGAAATACACCCGTTTGGCGCGTGGTCGTAAGCGTTTCCATACGCTTAATGGCCGCAACAAGCCGGATGGCGTTGAAGATTATACCGATGACGAGCCAAGCTTGACTGAGGAAGATTAATCCCTCCTGCGGGCTACATGACTCGTTTGTAGCCCATCTGGCATGGATGGACGTGATTTTTTACGTCCCTTTTTGGGGGAAAGATGCCCAACTCAGTTTCTACTATTTATTCTCTTGAAGAGATGTTATCGCTCATACAGCGAGAGCAGCCTTTTGCGGGAGAACTCGAATCCGCTGGCTGTTTCATTAAGATCGAAAATTATCTTCCTGTGGTGTGTACCGCCATCCATGCAGGAAGCCGTTTGCGTGATGATCTGCTCAAGCAGTGTCAACTCAGTAAAACTGAACGCAATCTTGAAGAAGCGCCATACACAGATCAATTTATTGCCTCTCAGCCCATCACTTTATGTGGTCTGGATTCCCGCTTCGAGTACGATTTAAACCGCGCCAAAACCCTCAGTACCCGTTATAAATCGGCATGGACTCGTCCGTTGAGTGATAAACAGCGTAGCGAAAGCCATCGTAAACACAGTGCGTTTTACCAACTCTACGAAGCCCTGATCCGCAAACTTGAAGCCATGCATGGCATGGTGATTGTGTTCGATATGTACGCTTACAACTATAAGCAGTTGGGTGAGAAACCCACTCCTGTCTTCAACGTAGGTACGGCACAAATTGACATGCAACGTTGGGGTTCAGTGGTAAAACGTTTCTGTGCAGAACTGAGCAAAATACAACTTCCCCATATCGAAAACAAAACCGAAATCAACGCCGTATTCGAAGGGCGCGGCTATCTGATCGCTCATACTAACGCCCATTTTGACCGCACTTTGGTATTACCTACTGAAGTGAAAAAAGTCTTTATGGAAGAAGATACCGGCACAGTTTACCCCTTGGTATTGAACGCACTATGCAGTGGCCTCAAAGGTGCACTCAGTCAAACCAGCGCGTATTTTCAGCGCCGACATAATCGTCGCCGGATCAGCAAAGCCAAAATGCTTGGTTCATCCATTGAGCCTGCGATTTTGAGTATTGATGATGCGCTGTCCAAACTGACACGTAAAGTTGAAACGCTCAAATACGTCAATCCAACCAATATTAATATTGAACAAAAGCGTTTTGAGTCAGCCCCTAGCCGCTACAAACCCGAATTTCGCTACAAACAGCTGCCGATCAACGCCAATGAATTTAAACAGCAGCTGTATCAACTGCCGATAGAGACCATTTCCGATCCTGATTTAAAGCAGCTGTACAGCTCCATGGTGGATAAGCTGAGCGAAAAGATCGACCTACTGACGAGCATCGGTCAAGAGTCTTTCTTGTATAACTCGCTGCGCTTTTATGGTCGACCGAATCGCACAGCAATAGAAAATGCTAAGTTTCTGCTGTATGCCAAAACGCTCCCCGAAGATAAAGGTCAACTGTATAACGCAGATCAAGCCGCTGAAATCATGCTGAAAAAGGCGCAGGAATGGGGGATGCACTGCCATATCACTCCAACAGCCTCGCTGGCCGCACGCGCGATGGTGAGCGGTAAAAAACCACCGACTTTGTATCTCAACAGCAAAGTGATGTATTCACATGCCGAGATACAACGCCTTATCCAGCATGAAATTGGTGTGCACTTAGCTACCACGTTCAATGGTCGGATGCAGCCTCTGCGAGTGTTTTCGATTGGCCTACCAGGAGCAACGGAATCACAAGAAGGCTTGGCCATTTTAGCGGAGTACAAAGCGGGTTATATGTCACATGAGCGACTCAAAACCTTAGCTACGCGAGTTTTGGCGGTGGATTCGATGCTCAAAGAGCACAACTTCTACCAAACCTTCAGTTATCTTACTGAAGAGTATGGTGTGGATCGCGATACCGCGTTTGTGACGACCACACGAGTCTATCGTGGTGGGGGTTTTACTAAAGATCACCTCTATCTTGAGGGGTTTATCAACACCTTGCAGCAAGCGCAAAAACGCAGCCTAGATAATCTATTGGTTGGTAAATGCAGCTATCAATATCTCGATTTGATTGATGAATTGGTAGAACGTGGGTGGTTAATCAAACCACAATTTCGATTTGATGATTTAGGCAGTGAGCCAGAACCCACTCTCAAATACTTGATTGAGTCTCTGCGCCACTAAATTCATTTGCCGCCTAGCATTGTCTAAAGCCCTGAGCTCATTGATCAGGGCTTTGTTTTTGAGGCCGTTATTTGGCTAATAAATTAATTTTTTTCAAAAAGCTATCACGCAAGTGTTCTTGCTCATACGCCAAATGATAGGTGTTATGAAAACCGATTTTTAGCTCAACACCATTACCACGCATAAAAATGTTATAGCCATCGTAATCGGCATACGCTTCAATCCCCTCATAAATTTTGCCAAATTCTGTGGGAGAGCCATTTTCCATAACCATCTCATAAGCAGACAACACTTTGCTCGGTTCTAGTTCATTTTTCATGATCTTGTTCCTCGACATTTGCTCTTATTCAGTATTGATAGTGAAACGCTCACTTGCCAGTTTGTTGTCTGCGTTAGCTCAAATTTCCACTTAATTTTGTCCATAAATTTTTTGTCGCTTTGCTTTCTCTTCACAGACAGAATAAGGTGTTTAACTGTACAGGTTGCTGAATATACCCTCAGCCTAGGTCTACAGCCTGCTCGTTTTTAGCAACACTATAATTTTTTGACCTAAAACAATAGCAGTCTTGAACCACTTATTTTATAATGAAAATTAACATATACCCATACTACTTGTTTATAGCTAAGCAGCGTCAGGTAGGAAGGGGATAACAGACATCATAAATATACATCTAGGGGCAATACATGAGACTTATCCCACTGAAAGCAGCCGCACAAGTTGGTAAATGGGCAGCAGCACACATTGTTAAACGTATCAACGAGTTTCAACCAACCGCTGAGCGTCCTTTTGTTTTGGGTCTGCCAACCGGTGGTACTCCACTTGCCACTTACAAAGCACTGATTGAACTGCACAAAGCAGGCGAAGTGAGTTTCAAACACGTTGTGACTTTCAATATGGATGAGTATGTTGGCCTAGCGGCAGATCACCCAGAATCTTACCGTTCATTCATGTACAACAACTTCTTCAACCACATTGATATTCAAGAAGAGAACATCAACCTGCTAAACGGCAATACAGATGACCACGAAGCAGAGTGCAAACGTTACGAAGATAAAATCAAATCCTACGGTAAAATCAACCTATTCATGGGTGGTGTAGGTAACGATGGTCATATCGCATTTAACGAACCTGCATCATCTCTATCTTCACGTACTCGTATCAAAACGCTGACCGAAGATACTCGTATCGCGAACTCTCGTTTCTTCGATGGAGACATCAACCAAGTACCTAAGTATGCTCTGACTATCGGTGTAGGCACTCTGTTGGATGCTCAAGAGATCATGATCCTTGTGACTGGTCATAACAAAGCACTAGCACTGCAAGCCGCGGTTGAAGGCAGCGTAAACCACCTATGGACAGTATCAGCACTGCAACTGCACCCTAAAGCAGTGATCGTGTGTGATGAACCATCAACTCAAGAACTGAAAGTGAAAACCGTTAAATACTTCACTGAGCTTGAAGCGAAAAATATTGTAGGTTTCTAAGTGCAACATCATGTTTAGCCTACAAAAACGCCCCGAAAATCGGGGCGTTTTTTATTGGCGTTCATCAGTCCAAAACTGCTCTTAACTATCTTTTATCCATTGTATTTTGAGAAAAATCTAACCGATCACTCTGCGCATCCTGCGAAAAATCGCTCAACGGCGAAGGCTCCACAAACTCGATGAGTGAATCCGCGTCATGCTCAGCGGAAGCATCAAGCACTTCTCCCTTTGTTGGAATCGGAATTTCTCGTTTATACAATTTATTCAGCGCTCGGATCATTGAATGCTTAGTCACCGTCGCGGCCGCCAGTTTACGTTGCAACGGTTTCGCCAATGCTTGCAAACCGACGATCGATTCAACACCAATCTTTCCACCAACCCAATCTCGTAAGTTTTTAGCGGGTTCATAACCCATTGAAGCAGAAAGAAATAACCAGATATACGCAATCGCATTACCGTGTGCACCACGATCAATCCATGCTTCTCCAGCATGGAACATCGCTTCGGCATGACCTTTTTCTGAAGCTCGTTCAAGCCAGTAGCACGCCATTGGAAAGTCACTCGCCTCTCCCACACCATGCAACAAGTTCAGTCCAAATCGCATCATGCCTTCAGGGCTTCCCATATGGGCGGCCTTACTATACCAAAACGTGGAATCCGCAGGCGTCGGCGCGATGTTATCTTTCGAGACACACCATCCCCCCATAAATATAATCGCATCCACAAAATTTGCTTCTGCGGCATCTTGGATGAGACCGATCCCTTTCGAAACGTTAACTTCAATACCTCGCCCATACAGCCAAGCAACACCCGTTTCGAATTTGGCGGCTAAATCCCCTTCCATTCCACGAACACAAGCTTGCCAAAACTTGGCTTTCTCCTTGGCAATCACGTCTTCACGAATTCGCTGACAAACACGCACAATGCCATACATCGCAGGAATATTGTCAAGATGTGCGGCTTTCTCATACCAAAACAAGGCTTCTTTCAAGCTATTACGTTCTGCCTCTTTGGCTAAAAACAAAATCGTCGGGATATGTCCCGATTCAGCCTTAAACAAACGTTCTTTGCGTTCTTGCTCTCGGTTACGCTCCAAGGCTTTACGATACGCCTCTTCTCTCGCTCTGCGTTCTGCTTCTAGTCGCTTACGTCGTACGGATAACACTATCATCCAGACAAAAATCAGGATCAGTGTTAACCCAGTAGCGCCAATCGCAATTCCGATAATATTCATAGTTTCTCTAACTGAGTGATCGCATTAACCACTACTTCTCAATAGTGGACAAAACTAAAAGATGAGTTGAATTGTACTGTACATCCAACGCAGAAACTATGTGCGATAAAAAATGGGTGGAGATCCTCCACCCATTTTTGCTTCTTCAAATCACTGTTCGATTTAGATTCATAGAGTTAAACCGACTCACTTAACTCACACGATTTCTTCAAAAAATCAATCATGCGCGATACTTTGTCATTATCGCCAAGCTGTGAAGTGCAATAAATACCTACGTTACCGACTTGCTTGGCGTTAATAACAAGCGCCTTCGCACCATGTGCTTCCATCCACTGGCACAACTTACTACTGTACGGCATGACCGCATCCGTACAACGGAGGATATCTAAACTCGCGGCTAATGAATCGACATGATAAATCTGTCGCCCCACATCTTGTGCAAAGACGGTATCCATTTTTGAAATGTGCTGTTCTGCAAGGACGGAACGATGACGTGGATGATCGGGGGTGACTCGTATGACAGGATAAGCCGCTTGTGCGACATCAAGCTCGGTTTGAGTCTTCCCAGAGAGTAATGGATGCCCAGAACGGACATAAATAGCCTCTTTATCTTGCAATAATGGGATAAATTTCACCTTATATCGCTCACTCAACCCGTACACTTCATGCCCAATAAATAAATCAATTTCACTTTGTACTAAATGGTGCATGAGCGCTAAATTATTCCCAAACTCTAAGTGAATTGAGCTTGCTTCTACATCTTGTAGATAGTGGTTCAAAGCATCACGCACAAACAGTTCCCACCAAGCATCTCCCGTACCCAGCTTCAATTTTCCTTTTTCCCTTTGCTGCATATCCTGCAAACGATGCAATAAATGATTATGTTGTTCTTGCTGCTCTTGGACATGTTCTTTGAGTAGTTGACCGTACTCAGTTAACTCAACACCTTTAGAACGACGATGAAATAGGGTAAAACCAATATCACTTTCTAACTTTTTAATCGCAGCCGTTAAAGAAGGTTGGGTGATATGTAGCCTTTCTGCAGCTTGTTTTATGTTCCCTAGATGAGCAACCATCAAAAAATACTGGTAGTGCTTATGCATGAATCAATCACCTTGTTTTGCTTCAGTTCACATTTCTCTATCCAAAGCTCACTAGCAATAAGCGACGCTTTAAGCCTACTCATATTATGAGCATGACAAACAATGCATTTAGGCAAACACGCATAGCTAATGACACTGTAGCTTTCCGTAGGAAAGAGAGAGTCCATTCTTTCTACGTAAGATAATCATACTCAACACAGAGGGAGCCTTACAAACACATGATATAGCCATTTCCTATATCATGCAGAGAAAAATCAATTTTTTACTTTCTCTTACTCTCGCTATAGTTCAGGCATTCACTTCGTAACGGAGAAAAGATATGCATAAACAATGGTGGCACGATGCCGTTGTATACCAAATTTACCCACGTAGCTTTTGCGATTCTAATCATGATGGTATCGGTGACCTACCTGGCATTATTAGTAAGCTGGATTACCTATCAACTCTTGGTGTCAACGTTTTGTGGTTATCACCTGTTTATCGTTCACCGATGGACGATAACGGCTATGATATTTCCGACTATCAAGCGATTGCTGAAGAGTTTGGCGATATGCACGATATGGAGCGTTTACTCACCGAAGCTCGCGCACGCAATATCAAGGTCGTGATGGATTTGGTTGTCAATCATACGTCTGATGAACACCCTTGGTTTCAGGCTGCTCGTACCAGCAAAGACAGTCCTTTCAGAGATTTTTATATTTGGCGTAATGCACAACCAGACGGTAGCCCACCGAATGATATGCAATCCATCTTTGGGGGCAGTGCTTGGCAGTGGGATCCGCAAACCCAACAATACTACTTCCATCTTTTCTCTGCGCGCCAACCAGATCTGAACTGGGAAAATCCCCGTGTACAACAGGAAGTACACCAGATGATGAACTGGTGGATAGATAAAGGTATTGGTGGATTCAGACTGGATGTAATTGATTTAATTGGTAAGGAAATTGATCGTGGCATTACGGGTAATGGGCCTCGCTTACACACTCTATTACAAGAGATGAACCACGCGACTTTCGGAGATAAAAACCTACTGACGGTCGGAGAGACTTGGGGAGCCACACCAGAAATCGCGAAATTATACAGCGATCCCGCACGTCATGAACTTTCTATGGTCTTCCAATTTGAACATATTACTTTGACATGGGAGGACGGGGAAAAATGGCGTCCAATTCCTCTCGATCTGCGCCAATTCAAGCAAGTGCTCACTAAATGGCAAATCGAACTTGCCGACCAAGGATGGAATTCTCTGTTTTGGAATAACCATGACTTACCTCGTGCAGTGTCTAAATACGGAGATACAGGGCAATATCGAGTCGAATCCGCGAAGATGCTTGCCACTACGCTCCATTTTCTTAAAGGCACACCTTACATTTATCAAGGAGAAGAAATTGGCATGACCAATGTCGCCTTTGATAGTCTGGATCAGTACCGCGATATCGAGACGTTGAACTTTTATAAAGTGAAAACGCAATCTGGAATATCACATGACGCGATGATGGCTGCAATTCACGAAAATAGTCGTGACAATGCGCGAACGCCAATGCAGTGGGATAACAGTGAAAATGCAGGATTCACTTCAGCTCGTCCTTGGCTTGATGTGAATCCCAACTATATGCAAATTAATGTGGAACAAGCGTTAACCGATCAAAACTCTATTTTCTATCATTACCAACACCTGATCGCCTTACGTAAAAAGCTCCCTGTGATCGTGTATGGCACTTTCACCCCCGTCGCCGCAGAACATGAATCTATCTTTGCTTATTGGCGTGAATATCAGGGAGAACGCATTCTGGTCGTCAGTAATTTCAGTCATGCTGAACAAACAATCTCTCAGTTGCCAATCGCAGGCGATGCTCACCATGAGGTGTTGATCTCAAACTACGAGTTTCGGCAATCTTGGTCTGATACGTTAACGTTAAGACCTTATGAATCCTTTGCTATTCGTTTCACCCACTAATCTCATTCGCCCGGCACTTGTCGGGTGATTTGCAGGCATGAGTCAAACCATGAAACAAAAAAAAGCGATTTATCAGGTATTCACTCGACTTTTCGGGAATAAAAAGCAGAATTTCGTCCGCTGGGGCACACTCGAAGAAAATGGTGTGGGAAAATTCAGCGATTTTACCGATACCGCTCTAGCCGAAATTCGCAATCTAGGAATTACCCATATTTGGTATACCGGCGTTCTTCACCATGCTCTCGTCAGAGATTACTCGGCCTATGGTATCCATCATGACCACCCAGCCGTTGTGAAAGGACGAGCTGGTTCACCTTACGCAATCAAAGATTATTATTCGGTCAATCCAGATTTAGCCGACGATCCAGCTCATCGTCTGGATGAGTTCATTTCATTAATTAACCGTACTCACCAACATGGTATGAAAGTTATTATCGATATCGTTCCTAACCATGTTGCCCGTAACTACCGGAGCCAAAATAACCCATTGGGTACCTGTGATTTCGGCGCTAACGACAACTCAGATGTTGAATACCACCGAGATAACAATTTTTATTACCTTCCTAACCAACCTTTTGAACGCCCTGATTACCCAAACGATTATCAACCATTAGGTGAAAATGCCTTAATGGGTTGTCCGTCATATCAAGAAAATCCAGCAAAATGGACGGGGAATGGGGCACGTAAAGCCAAGCCTGCTTTCGATGACTGGTATGAAACCGTAAAAATTAATTATGGTGTACGCCCAGATGGCACAAAGGACTTTCCTTCTCTCCCCGCGGGTTACGAACGATTCACTTACCGCGAGCATCATGCATTCTGGCAGAACCAAGAGCTCCCCGACTCTTGGCATAAATTTCGTGATATTGCCCTCTTTTGGCTTTCTCACGGAGTGGACGGGTTTCGCTTCGATATGGCAGAAATGGTTCCCATCGAGTTTTGGAGTTACCTAAATTCCACCATCAAAATACACAACCCAGAAGCCATTTTGGTTGCAGAAGTGTACCAACCTGAACGTTACCGCGATTATCTACATTTAGGGAAAATGGATTATCTGTACGACAAAGTAGATCTATACGACAGCTTAAAAGGCATTATTCAAGGCAAAGAATCCACTCAAGAAATTAGTCGTATCCAACAAAAAATGAGTGATATTGAGCACCATATGCTGCATTTCGTTGAAAACCATGACGAACAGCGCTTAGCCGCACCTGAATTTGCTGGCAATCCCGAATGGGGTAAACCTGCCATGTTAGTCAGCGTTTTGATTAGTAGTGCACCGAGTATGGTGTATTTCGGTCAAGAGGTCGGTGAAGATGGATCAGAAGATGCAGGCTTTGGCAGACCTTCCCGCACATCTATCTTCGATTATATTGGTGTCCCTGAACATCAAAAATGGATGAATAACGGACTCTTCGACGGAGAGCAACTGTCCGATAGGCAAAGAGATTTACGCGCATTTTACGCTCGCTTACTGAACTTTTCGCTGCAACATCCAGCTCTATGCGGACAATATTGGGATCTCTATTCTGCTAATGCGCATTCTTTAGGTAGCCAAGCTCATGCTTTTGCACGCAGCTGTAGCTCTGAGCTGATTATTGTCCTTAGCCATTTTCAAGCCAATACCACTCGTGATCTTAATTTGACACTTCCGGCTGAATTGATCCGTTATTGTTCACTACCCGATGGTACTTACACCTTAGTGGATGACATCGGTCTTGGAGAGCCTGTGCTTTTGCAAATTACTCAAGGCATTGGGCAAATATGCTGCACATTAAAACCCTTTGCAGCACATGCTTATTTACTTGAAAAAAAGCACGCCAACTGAACCTTTATCGACTGATTCTCTATACAGGGTGCCGTTTTCGGTACCCTTTTTAGGATAATGATTTATGAATACCCATCGAACCGAATCTCTAACTCATTCTCTCCAGACAAATATTGCTCAGCCTATGGAACAATCCATGAGTTCATCTCCCTGTCTGGCACCCACTTTTGCTCTCTCCCAAGCCGAGCTTTTTGACTTTTTGGCGATTTCAAGCCAAGAGGCTTTGGCTTACGTGATGACAGATAATATCGATGGATATTATGCAGGCTCCACCTATCAATCGAGTAGCACCAATAAGTACCACCATAAGAAAAATGGCTATCTTGGCGATTACTCTGCCACCATCGCAGAGCACCGTTGTGATAAATCACAAGCGCTTACCGCGCGTTTTCTACCTTATGGTGTTGAGCATCATTATGCTTTTGGCTCAGACTGTTTTTCTCTCATACAAGGCAAGCGGCTCGCCTGCATTACGCTTAACGCCAAACAACCTGCTTTGATGACTTTAAAACCCGAACTGAATCTTCCCCTCAATCAATGTATTGTCCATCTCAGTGACACCGCTTGGGTATATGACATTCCGGCTGCATATCGTACAGAAGGTGACCCTTGTTATTTAGCGATTAGCGCCAGCCAAAGTGTGACATTATGTGAAAACCACTCTCCGGCTAGACTGACCATCACAACCAACGCAAAAACAACCGCGTTACACATTTACTTCTCATTCACTCACACACTGGAAGAAGCCGTTGAACAGGCAGCCACAGCGGTTCAGCAACAGGCGTTTGAGCAAAATAAAAGGACTATTTATCAATTTCTGACTCAAAACATGCTGTGGTGTAACCACCACGAATACAACAAAGCTTTGATGTGGGCCAGATTCTCGGGCCATTCGATGATTAATCAGGAATTCGGTTACTCCGGTATTTGGGCTGGCCTCCCTTGGTTTAAAGATGGCTGGGGAAGAGATACTTTTATTGCTCTACCGGGAATCTGTTTGGTGAACGGCGACTTCGCTACGGCTAAATCGATTATTGAGGACTTTGCTCGTCTTCAGGAAACTCGCCCAGATTCGGTACATTATGGACGAATCCCAAATCGAGTCAGCAGTGACTCGCAGATCATTTACAACACGACTGATGGCACTCCTTGGATGATTCGCGAGCTCCTAGAATATCTCAACTACAGTGGTGATACGGCTTTTGCCTCCAAACTGTATCCCGTCTTACAACACTTTATCTCCGGTGTAGAACGTCACTATTTAGCCGATGATGGATGCATGTTACATAGAGACCCAGATACCTGGATGGATGCAAAAATAGAAGGCCAGATCCCTTGGTCTCCACGAGGGCCAAAAGCCAACGACATACAAGCTCTTTGGTATGAAAGTCTCCAAGTAGGAGTCACACTTGCCCAACTATTAGGGGATGCGACCTCCGCCGACCATTGGCAATGTATGGCTCAAAAGGTTAAACAGAGTTTTACAGAGAAGTTTTGGGACAGTTCGAAACTACGCCTAGCCGATCGTTTAGATCACACCGATCATCCGGATTGGACTATCCGCCCGAATCAATTAATGACGATCACGATTCCACAACAACAACCGCTATTCACAGAAGAATACGCAGCAGCCATACTCACCCAAGCGACGGAAAATCTACTTTTCCCATGGGGGATTTGCTCTTTAAATCAGCATCATCCTGAGTTTCATCCTTACCATGACAACCGAAGCGAATACCATAAAGATGCCGCTTATCATAATGGGACAATCTGGGGGTGGAATGCAGGTTTTACGATCTCGGCTTTGACACGTTTCAACCAAACCGAATTGGCGTATCAGTTAACAAAGCAATTAACCCATCAGGTGTTGCATCAAGGGCATCGTGGCACGATGAGTGAAAACCTTGATGCTTATCAGATATCTACAGAAAAGCTCGTAGAATCGGGAACCTATTCTCAGGCTTGGTCTGTTTCGGAATTCGCCCGTAACGCTCAGCAAGACTATTTGGGCTATCGGCCACAAATGCTCCAGCAAACTCTAACCTTGACACCTCGATTTCCTAATGAATGGAACGAGGTATCTGCGCGAGTTCCGTTCGGAAGCAGTCATCACTTAGATATCATTTGGCATCGTCAGGGAATCGATCAACATATTGAGATCATACCAAGCCAGTCTTTTCCCGAACTAAAACTGCATCTCAATCTCTTGGTTACAGACAATCAGCATTGGCATATTGAGACAAATTTAGGTGGGAAAATGTCCATTCGTTACTCTAAGCAGCAATACGACAGCCATCCAAAGATGCAAGCGGCACTTGTCACCATGCCAAGTTGGATTCCATACCCACTGACGTTTTGTCAGCCAGACTGGACTCTTACCCACTCGGCCCTACAAGAACAGAACTTCTTGTTAAACAAACGGCGGAGAGAGAATCTCTCAACCGCCCACGATTAACTCGCTCGGCACTCACGTTTGTATAACCCAAGGATTTGGAGTTGCAGATGGATGGTAAGTGAGTGATCGATTTTTATGCTACCAATTAGCATAGTCGTAGGCTGGTTTTTCAAGAGAGCCAAGGATGGCTCTCACCATACTTATTAACATATCGGCAAAGCGATGATCGGGTGAACGGACGTAACCAAGGCTGTTACTGTTTCAAGTAAAAGAGATCACCTATTCTTCATTACCCAACGTATAAAGCTAGGAAAACGTCGCGCCCACGCGAGTTCATTATGCGTGTCATGAGGGAACTCCTCATACCGTAAATCAATCTCTTTTTTCTGACGCAAAGCATCTGCAATTTCACGACTCCCCTTTAAATAAATCTCAGGAAAATCACTACGCTCAGGATCACTGGTTTCATTCCCCCCCATATCCATATAAACCTTAAGTGGCGACGAAAGAGCAAGACTTTCTGCCATCTCCATACAGGCTTTTTGGTTAAACCAAAATGCTGGAGAGAAAACACCAACCGTAGAAAAAATATCGGGGCGACGTAATCCTGCATAAAGACTAAATAGTCCCCCCATCGAACTTCCGGCCATCATACAATGTTGCCGTTCGGGGCGTGTCCGATAGTGCTCATCGATATAAGGCTTCAACGTATCAATAATGAAGCTCAGATATAACGCACCCTCTCCCCCCATATGTTGTAAGTCTTTCCAGCGGCTAGGAAGGAAAAACTCTTCATCCATTTTCCAAGGCGAGTATTCGTTAAAGCGACATCGTCCCGTAAACTCTTGCCCACAATCTATAGCGACCAAAATAATACCGGGTATCACGCCCTCTCTTTGCAAAAGGCTTAATGCTTCTCCTGCTCGCCAACTTTTACCGTATGTCGCGTGATGATCAAAAAAAACATTTTGTCCATCATGCATATACAACACAGGATAATTCTGATTACTGTCAAAATAGCCCATGGGCAAAAAGAGCCTGATCTGCCGTTTTCGCTCTAACTGTGGCATAGGAAAATCCGTCAAAGTGACATAATGCACCGTTTGATACATAGTAACTCATCCTTTTTGATGATAAAAAATGGAGCATCAACGGCTCCATTTCTTCAAATATCAAACCTTTACAGGCTGATTTTATTTTCTCATGTTGACCGCTTTCACAAAAGCTTCCTGAGCTCCGTCAACACCTAATGCTTTCGCTTCATCTAAAAGACTCAGTGCTTTAGGAATGTCTCCAGCACTGACCGCTTTTTCAATCGCTGACAGATAAAAGGCTTGTGACTCTGGTTGAACATTCAACGGAGCAACCACTGCAGGAGCGGACTGAGGTTTTACTTTTTGCGGCTCAGCACGGAATGGTCGCCTCTTCTTGGTTTCAACACTCAACAATAACTCTCCGCCCAACTGTTTGATATAAGTTGGATCCGTGACCATCGGCATCGCTTCACCCATCTCTTTTGCTCGAACTTTGGCTGGATGATCAATGGTTATACTTTTCCCTAAGGTGTTTGCCGAGGTATAGATAACCAAGTAAGGCGTTTTCTCAGTATCCACTTGGAAACGAGCGATATAACGTGTACGAGTAAAAGCATCAGAAGGGAGAATGCTGAATCGATCGGCTGAATAATGTTCAGCGACTTGGAAGTCGTCCGTCAGTAGTAAAACTTCCGGAACAAACACCGAGTCATTGATAAAGAAACTGGATAATGTCACTACGGCACTTTGTGAGCGCTCATTAAAGCGGTATGCCGCAAAGTGGCTATTGCCATTCGGGAACGAGCCGATAGGAGAAGAAAGATCAATATCAAAACGAAACGCTTCATTTTCTTGAAGTTCTACATAAGGGTATTGAGAAGACGCACTGCAACACACCTGTGAATCAGCCGGAGGAGTCACGATCGTAGACTCTACTTGTTGTGCAGCACAGCCCGTCAGTAAGGAACCCAAGAAAAAGGCAAAGAAGGTATTTATTTTTGTCATTATCATCTCTCTGTTGTAGTGCAAAAAGGCAGCCACTTGGCTGCCTTTCGTATTTTAGACGCTTAGAACCAAATTTCAGTGTGAACACCGATCACGGTTTCGTCTTTGCTGTTGTTAATGCCAAGTTGTGATGCACTGGCTTTATCATCGGCAGAGATATAGCTTACATAAGGTTTAATTTGTGGACGACCAAAGTAATCAGCATTGACGGTAAATGCCGCAGCTAATTCTAGGTTGTAAACATCGCTCTCCACACTGTCACCTGTACGTCCCCAGTATCCTTCAGCGCCTTCTTCATGCGCATAAGAACCGGTCATTTCAATACGTAGGTTGTCGTTCACTTTATAAGATGGACGAACTGCTACGATATAGCGTTTTAGATCTTTCGCACCAAAGAGTTCATCCAGTGCGCCGAAATATGTGATTTCTGAACCCATTTGCCAGTTTTCGGAAATATTCAACACACCATAGGAGGTTAAAAACAGTGATTCTTGTTGATCATTACCACCAGACCAACCACCAAAGTTCACGCCGCGGTTTTGCGCAACGCCTTTGCCATAAGCAATCGCTGTTTGCGTCCAACCATCTAAACCATAGTAGCTAGAGTTCAGAGTCATTGCCGCACCGAAACCATCTTCAGAGCTGCTGTCTTGATTCGCTTGTTCCATATATTTGAAATCGAAGTCCAAGCTACCAAAACCTACATCAACACCGTAGTAATACAGATCGTATGACGTCAGTGTTTTACGCTCAGCGCCACGAGTCACCTCACCGGCATCAGGGTCGGCAACCACTACTGCAAAACCAGAAGTGTGACCTGCAAGTTTAGTTTGAATACCCGCACCAACACCGGAAGATTGCTTCCAAAACTCACCCGACAGCAGTCCAGCAGCACGATTGAGGAAGCGTTGACCACCCCAAATAGAAGTATCTTCACCTAAATAAGATAAACCGCCAATTTCAACAAAGGTTTCTTTTATTTCAAACTGCGCTTCATCATTTTTCTTTTGGCTACCTGAAGAAGAGTAAGCGTAAGAGTTCCCGTTACCATACTCAGAACGCACATTAAAGTTAGACCAAACACCATTTTGATGTTCAGTATGTTTCTTCAACACAAATTCAACTTGGTTGGTACTTTTGCCATGCGTTCCTGCCGTTTTGTAATCTGGCTTGCCAAATTCTGTATCTACGGTTTCACCGTCAACAGTACGGAAATTCATCGATGCATAGCCGTGTACTTCCCAGCCATCTTTAATAACATCGGTAGCATTTTTAGCATCTTCAGCGAAAGCAGAACCAGCTGCGAGCGTTGCAGCCACTGCGGCAGCAATTACACTTACTTTTTTCATCGTTAACTCCATTTAGGGTTTTTATTTTGGATTCTTCTCCCTCTTTTTTGTCGAGCCCCCAAAGGCAGAAAGTTGGCAGCATAAAAGAGAGGTAAGATGGGAACGAGTCCCCAGTTGTTTCAACTGTGGTGAGATTACGTGAGGTGGAAAAAAGCGACTTCCTCCACCCCATTTTTATTTGGGGGGGAGGAGAAAGGATGAGAAAAATTACAGTATGTTGTTTTTAAAACTCAGATCACGTTATTTGGGGGGAGTAGGTTAGCCACTTTCTAAATAAACCAATACAAAGTGTCTAAACGATCACTATTCAGCCCAATTTCTACGTTCAATATGAAAGAAAATTACAGATAAATATTTGTGACCGCGCGCTTGACCTGAGACAGCCAAAGCCTTTTACTTAATAACGTGGTGCGCTAAACAACGATTAAAAATGAAAATGAACCGATCAACGCCTTTCCCATTGGGAGCAACGCTCGATGACGAGGGTTGTAACTTCGCAATATATACTCCTGCCAATAAAGATATTTTATTGGCTCTTTTTCATGCTGATGGAAGTTATGAAACTCATCAGCTTGAGCAGGAATATGCAGGGATTAAATACACTTATATCCCTGGTGTTCACTCAGGACAAAAGTATGGGTATTTAATTCAACTTAATGATGAGTTGCATTATATTGCTGACCCTTACGCTCGTGCATTAGATAGTTCGCTGCACTACGTACCGCCCTTTGATAGCCATAAGAGCTTTGACCTGCCGAAATGTATCGCCACCAGTGTGCAATTTGATTGGCAAAGCGTACCTAAACCGCGTATCGCACGCGATGAAATGGTGCTATTTGAAACCCATGTTAAAGGTTTAACACGACTCAACCCAGAGGTTGAGCCCCCTCTGCGCGGCAAATATTTAGGTTTAGTTAGTCAGCCGATGTTGGATTTTTATCGCCAACAAAATATCAATACACTTCAACTACTGCCGATTGCCGCCTGCATGCATGAGCCTCATCTGCTGGAAAGTGACAAAGTCAATTACTGGGGATACAACCCTTACCTATTTATGGCTCCCGACCCACGTTATGCCAACACAGATGCAGTACATGAGCTCAAAACGACGATTCGAGAGCTGCACCGCCATGGTATTCAAGTCATTCTGGATGTGGTTTACAACCATACGGCTGAAGGCGGTGCAAATGGGCCGGTATTTAACTTAAAAGCCCTCGACCCGAATTATTATTTGCACCACGGTGAGCACTACGCTAATTACACTGGATGCGGAAATACGGTGGATCTTTCCAACCAAGCAGCACTCAATTTAGTCATGGACACTCTGCGCTGTTGGGTAACGGAATATCAGATTGACGGTTTTCGTTTTGATTTAGCCGCCACCCTCGGCCGTCGTGGCGATGAGTTCAGCAAAGAAGCGGCGTTTTTCAAAGCGGTTGCACAAGATCCAGTACTGCGTGAGGTCAAACTGATCGCTGAACCTTGGGATATTGGTCCTAACGGTTATCAAGTGGGTAATTTTCCTTTTGGCTGGAACGAAACCAACGACAAACTGCGCGACATCACCCGCAGCTTCTGGCGTGGCGATCTTGGCTTTTTGAAAGAGTTTGCCACTCGCCTTATGGGATCACGTGATTTGTACAGCGCCGCCAACTGGCCATACAAACTGACCGTTAACTACATCACCTATCATGATGGGTTTACGCTGCAAGACTTAGTCTCCTACAAGCACAAGCACAACGAAGCAAACGGCGAACAAAATCGAGATGGTCATGGTGATAACCGCTCTGACAACTACGGTTTTGAAGGTGAAACCGACAGTATTGTGATCCGCGCGACTCGTGAACGCCAGAAACGCAACTTCATGGCAAGTTTACTGTTTGCATTTGGTATTCCACATATTCTCACTGCCGATGTGCTCTCTCATACTCAGAAAGGCAACAATAATGCCTACTGCCAAGATAACGATATCAGTTGGTTAAACTGGGACAATAACGAAACCAAACAAGATTTTCGTGAATGGTTAGCCGATATGGTAGCGGCTAGACAAACTTATATGGTGCCATTTATCCGAGCTTTCAGTGGCGAAAGCCGTAACAACAACCGAATAGCTTGGCGTCGTGTTGATGGAAAAACCATGGATATGGATGATTGGAATCGTCTTTCCTCTGTTGCCTTGCACATCGGTATCGGCAGTGACGGCCCTGAGATGCTCTATTTGATTAACCAGACCAATGCGCCAGCACGCTTTATCTTACCGAAAGACCGGCAACAAGACTGGTATGTGATTTGTGACACCAACATGCGCCATGCACAACCAGGTCACGCAGAAGGTGAAATACTGCAACTCCCGGTTTCCATGTCGATTTTGTACTATCAACCGAAAAAGAAGGGCGGGTGAACACCGCATTAACACTCAAAAACTGAATTTCCTTGCTCGTAAAAGTGGCCGCATTCGCGTGCCACTTTCAGCGATACCCCTGCATCTGGAATATGCAAGCTCCATTCAAGAAGCACAAAACAACCCTATTCCACAGCGCCTATGGCTAACCAAACAAGTCTTTCGATAACAACCACACTGAGTTTATTGTTTTTAATGATTGACATCCCCCCCCTTACTCTCTAATATTCGCGCCCAGCAAAAACGGAGCCGTAACGGCTCGAATTTTCAAGAGCTTAACCGCTCTTCACTAGCTGATCCCGGTCAGTTGTCTTTTCGTTTTTATAAAGAAAGAGACAACAAGAAATCGAGATTCAGCATGACCACCAAAGCACACACTCATCTCAAGACTGACTGGCAATCGAAAGCCATTTTAAGCGTCGCGTTCCTGATGGCGACCACTTCTGTCGGTCCAGGTTTTCTAACCCAAACAGCAGTATTTACCAACATCTACAAAGTTGACATGGCATTTCCGGTGTTTGCCTCTATGTTCATCACTTTTGGTATCGTGATGAATCTGTGGCGAATTGTGGGGGTCGCAGGCTTACGCATCCAAGATATCGCCAATAAAATTGCCCCAGGAGCCGGTTATTTTATCGGGATATTACTGGCGCTCGGCGCCGTTGCCTTTAACTTCGGCAATGTCAGCGGAGCTGCGCTAGGCATCAATGTGCTGACTGGCGTTGATACCACTTGGGGCGCCTTATTTACTGGTGTTGTTGGGTGTTTACTGTTTGTGGTTCATAACGCCTCAAAGCGCATGGATCAGATGGCGCGTTACTTAGGCCTATTCATGATTGTATTGATTGCCTACGTCGCCATGACTAGCCTGCCTCCGATGGGAGAAACACTGACGGCCGCGGTCATGCCGACCGATATGGGTAGCCTATTGCTTCCGACCCTAACTATTGTTGGAGGGGCAGTCGGTGGTTACTACACGGGTGCACAACGCTTGGTTGACGTGGGTCTACAGGGTGAGAATCATATTGAGCACATCAAAAAAGCGGCTTGGGCGGGCATTTCCATTGCGGTGGTGATCCGAATCCTACTGTTCATGGCGATTTTCGGTGTCATTGCCACCGGAGCTGTGCTCGATAGCGCCAATCCGGCTGCCGATGCCTTTCGTCAGGGTGCCGGAGAAATGGGTTATTTCATCTTTGGTCTAGTACTCTTCGTGGCCTCTATTACTTCCGTCGTCGGCAACTCTTATATGGCGATTTCTCTCATCAAAACCTTGTTTCCTATAGTTGCGCGCAACGAGAAAGCATGGTGTGTCGGCTTTATCATTCTGACCAGCGTCGGAACCGTCATGATGAATATGCCAATTCTGCTGCTCATGTTGGCAGGACTGGTTAACAGTATTATTCTTCCTGTAGTGCTTGGGTTCGTGCTTGCGGCAACTCGTCGGAAAGACATTGTCGGTGACTACAAGCACCCCATTTACCTGACCGCCATTGGAGCATTGATTGTGGTCGTGATGGCTGTCTCTAGCTTCAGTAACATCCAGAACTTTATCGGAAAATTCATCGGTTAATGTTTCCGAAGCACGCTAATCAGCGGACGATATGGTATTTTGCTGAGCCGATAATTCAAAGACGAAGAGAGGAAAACTCATGAACCCAATTCTAGCCATGTTGAAAGAAAACAATATCAGCACTGAGCAGATCCATGCGCTGTTTCAAACCCTTACCCAAAACCCGTTGGCAGCAATGGCAACGTTGGCACAACTGGGTTTACCACAAGAGAAACTGCAAATGTTACTCGCGCAAGTCATGCAGAATCCGGCGTTGATCAAACAAGCTGTTGAAGAACTTGGGCTCGATTTTGCTCAAGTTGAAGCGGCTAAAGCCAAGCTGCAACAATAAGCGGCACCTTTCACCATAAGGCTATGGGGGCTATCACGGCATCCATAGCCTTTTTTCTTGGCACCCATTTCGCCCCGTCGACTCGGTGTTACTCTCCTATCCTTCAAAAGTGTTAATTCAGGTTTACACTTTGGTGCCATGAAAAGTTGGCAGCCACCCGATAGAAAAGCACGATGAGTAGCACATAATTTCATGTTATTAATGCAATTGGTGTTATACTCACCGCCAATTTTTCAGTCAGGATGATTAACGTCTCTCGGCTGAACCGCAACTTGGACAGCGCATTTAACATACGGAAGTGACCAACCCGCGTTACCACGAGGTCACACACTCTCTATGTCTTTCTTCAAAAATTTAGCGATAGGCAAAAAAATCGCGGTCGCGTTTGGCGTGATTGCATTGATCAACTTAGCTTTTGGTGGCTACCTTTACCGCTCCCTTCATACCATTAAAAGCGATGTGCTCAATCTGACTGACGATACTATGCCTTCGATGATGCTCGTCAACGGTATTAAGTACAACATGTCATCCGTACGCCGAGCGCAAATCAGCCTACTCTCTTCCACCGATGAGGCCGAAATCGCTGATGATATCCGTTGGATGAACGATCATTACCAACAGATCGCCCAAGATCTCGACCGTTATGAACGCAGTATCTGGACCGATTATGAACGCAATATTTTCATGCCAGTGAAAACACTATGGCAAGAATACCTGCGTCAGCTAGGCTCGTTTAACAGCGATATCCAACAACAAGAAAAAATCAAAGCACAGCAAGATCTGCAACGTTCTCTGCCGACCTTTGAGAAATTGGAAAGCGCAATTGATGATCTGCTCAAACTCAACCTCTCTTATGTAGACGAAAACCGCAGTGAGTTGACGGTATTGATTGATAACATTAGCCAATTCTCAGTCACCAGTATTGTTTCCCTGCTTGGCTTTATGTGTGTGGTCACTTGGCTATTAACCAATCTGATCTGCCGTCCTCTGTTGCAAGTGGTAGGTCAAGCTCATGCTATTGCAGAAGGCAATTTGGCACACCGCTTAGATCGAACCACGATTGGCAATGATGAGTTGGGCGAACTCGCCGATGCGTGCAGCAAAATGCAAGATAACCTGCGCGTGATGGTTGAAGAGATTATTACCGGTGCCACACAGCTATCTCACGCAGTAGATGAAGTGAGTGCTGTATCTGAGCAAACTTCACAGGGGATGCAGATCCAACAAGAAGAAGTGATGCAAATTGCCACCGCAATGGCAGAAATGAAATCCACCGTTGCTGAAGTGGCTCGTAATACTGAAGTGGCTTCGGATGCATCACGTGACAGCAGCCAACACGCGAATGTCGGCTCACAGCAAATGCACACAGTGAATGACTCGATCCAACAAGTGAATCAAGAGATCAATCGTGCGGAACAGCGGGTTCTAGAACTGGAAAGTCAAGCACAGCAAATCAACATGGTCGTTGACGTGATCAGTAACATTGCTGATCAAACCAACCTTCTTGCACTCAACGCTGCGATTGAAGCTGCGCGTGCAGGCGAGCAAGGCCGTGGTTTTGCGGTTGTAGCCGATGAAGTTCGTGCGTTAGCAGGCAAAACTCAGCAATCGACGGGTGACATTGTAGAAATCATCCAGAGCTTGCAAAGCTGTGCAGAAAAAGCACGCCAAGCGACCGCCAACAGCAGCTCATTGATCAACCACTGTGTTCAACAAAGCCAAGAGACTCAGCAAGCCATCGAACAAATTCGCCAACAGAGCGGCCAAATTGCGGATATGACCATTCAAATCGCGAGCGCCTGTGGTGAGCAAGATTCGGTGAGCGAAGAGTTAAGTCGCAATATTGAACGCATTAACGAATCAGCCAAACAAGTGGCTCAGGGATCATCAAGCGCCGCACAATCTTGTGTTGAGCTAAGCCAACTCGCTAGCCAACTGCAAAATACGGTACGACGCTTCCGTTTGTAATCCTACGCAACATCATTAACTCAACAGGGGGCGACTCAAACATCGCCCCCGTTTTTTGAAGGCTGAGTCTTCTGCCGTTCGCTCAGCATTTGGCAGGAACGCTTAGCGTGCCTCTCCAAACCCAGTGTTCAGTTCCACTCACACTCAATGGAACTTATCGGGGCAGAACTTTCATCAAAACAGACGTAAGCGGATTTCGCTTGGTTAGCATCAAAGGTGATGTATCCCGCTTTCACCTCTTCTTTTCTAAACGAGAGCTGGCTAGCTTGAACTTCTCGCCCATTGATGAATGTCGCTTTAAGGCGTTTCGTCAGCCATACCGCCACTTTTTCCTGACGCTGAGAAAGCGTTAGCGTAATTTCTGCACAGCGTAGTGGAGGATTAGCCAAGAGCGTGGTGCTCCCTTCTTTTTCCACCACTTGATAGCCGCGATCCACATCCTGCAGTTGATGAATGGTCACTTCACACACTGGCGTGCTCCACGCCCCCAATGACACCATACTCAAACCCATTACTGCGAGTTTTCTCCACACCATCGTCTTCCTCCATCAAAATCGTGTAGGAAGACTAACCTTATGTGTTCGCAAACGCTGTCAAAAAATAGTGAATTCCTGTTCAGCAAAACTGAACATGAGTCTGGTTTACCAACCACTGAAGACAGTAAAAAAGTGGCATAACAACAAAGCGGCTTTAGGATGCCGCTTTGTTGTTCACAGGATGATTTGCTAAAAACTGCCTAGCGACTTACTCCGCAGGTGCTGGGGTATCCACTTCAGGGGTGGGCTCGGCCACGATCGTAGGTACCACCTCAGTTCCCGAAGCGGAACCCACGGGAGAACTATTCACCACCGGTAGTGCATCAGCACATTGACACTCTTGCCCTTTCGTTTTCCGTGTTTGGTGAGGCGCATACCAACTTTGTAAACCTTGCTCTAAACGTTCTGCGGCAACTTTAGGCGTCATCTTACCCAGTAACACGGCTTGGCTCACTTCCGCGAGTTCATCTCCAAGCTTGGGTTGGCCACGTGACAAAATTTGTGTGGCAACGCGAATAGTGGAATCACACTGATCACGCCATTCCATCATTTCTCGTGCAGCTGGGTTAGTGACCTCAAAGAAATGGTTAGACAGCGAGAAAAATCCCGGTAGCGAGTTGGTATACAGTTCAGCAAACTCCGGGGTAGTTAACCATTGTAAAAATGCCATTGCCGCTTGCGGATTTTTACTGGCCGGGTTCATCCCCATTCCGATATCGGTATGATCGGTAAAAAAGCAGCCCTCCCCTTGTTTGGCAACGGGTGGACGCATAACGCCGAAATCGACCTTATCGGTAAAGGGCGCGATTTCCCACGACCCCGCGACATAAAACGCCGCTTTACCCGAAGTAAACAGCTCATTGCTGGTACCATAATCCCGATTTTCAGCCCCATCACCAAGGTATGCCCGCCAACGCGCAAGCTCTTCGAACACTTTCACATACTGCGGATCATCTAAGCGCTCCTGTCCATTGATCAGAGCCAATCGGCCATCTTCACCTTTCCAGTAATTAGGCCCTATATTTTGGAAGCCCAATTCCGAGGATACCCAACTTTCTGAACCACTCATCGATAACGGAACATAGCGACCATCGGCTTTCACTTTATCCAATACTGTAAAAAATTGTTCACGGGTTTGAGGCACACTAAGCCCTAACTCATTGAAAATTTTCTTGTTGTAGAAGAAACCATGTATGACCGAGGCCATAGGTACGCAGAAGGTCTGCGCTCCTGAATCAGTTTGCCAAGGCGCTTGTGCAAAGCTGGGGAAATTTTCCATCCCCGCCATTTCGGTCAATTCCGTTAAGTAACCGGCCTTAAACAACGCCAATGAATCATCAAATGGGCGACATGTAATTAAATCTCCCGCGGTGCCGCCTTTTAAGTTTTCCCACAACATCGGGCTGTAGTTCACATTCGGTACTGGGTGAAATTTCACGGTAATACCGGGGTGCTTTGCCTCAAAAGCAGGAATAATTTTCTGTTCCCACAAGGTTTTATCATCCGCACGCCAGCTTTCAATCACTAACTCACTCGCCAACAATTGGCTACACCATAGGAGACTCAGAGCTCCAATCCACTTGTTTCTCATAAGCCCCCCTAGACTTTGAAATGTGCGATTAATTGCTGCTGTTTGGCAGCCAGATCCGCCAAAACTTCACTGCTATTGGCCGATTCACGCGCTTCACGTTCAGTTTCATGTGCGACTTCCGCAATCCCCGTCACGTGGTGAGCCACACTTTGACTGACTAAAATTTGCTCCTGAGCGGCATGCGCTACCTGATCAGCCATTTCCTTAATCGCCGTCATGCGATCCGCGATCGATTGCAAAGCCACATCCATTTCACGAGTTTGATCCACACACACCCGCGTTTGATCTTGGCTGCGTCCCATCACCTCAACCACTTGCTTGCTCGATTGCTGCAAATTTTCAATCATATGTTGAATCTCTTCGGTCGAGGTTTGAGTGCGTGTTGCAAGCGCACGCACTTCGTCCGCAACCACAGCAAAACCTCGCCCAGCATCGCCCGCACGTGCCGCTTCAATTGCGGCGTTGAGAGCCAACAGGTTGGTCTGCTCAGCAATACCGCGGATCACATCCAAAATGCTGCCGATGTTATTGCTAAACTCACCCAATTTATGGGTAATGGCGACGGCCGCTTCCATATCATGCGCCAGTTGCTCCGTGATTCGTCGTGTCGTGGCCACTTTTTGACGGCTTTCTTTCGCTTCATTATCGACGCGATCCACTTCATCTTTGGTTCCATCGGTTGAGCGAGCCACTTCCGTTGCACTCACTTCAAGCTCAGTAATCGCGGCGGCGACTTGATCTGTCTGGCTTTTTTGCTCTTGAACCCGAGCCATTGCCCGTTCACTGATTTCCGCAGAGCGGCTCGCTTCATTCACCAGATGGCGAGAACCCGCATTGATCTGAGAGAGAAGTTCGCCGGTTTTATCGGCCAAAATATCAATCGAACGTGAAAGCGCGCCAAATTCACATCGGGTTTGATAGTTGATGCGCCGAGTCATATCGCCTTGCGCCATGTAGGCCAATTCATGGTTAATTTTTTGCAGCGGCTTTTGAATGCTGCGAGCCGTGGTATAACCAATCACTAACGCTACCGCAGCGGAAACAGCGGACACGACCATGATCCAAAAATTTGCGCTGCTCACCGCAGCATCGGCAAGCACGCGGCTTTGCTGAGCAACCGCCGCAGCCGATTTAGCCATCTCATCCAGTTTAGCCAAGCTATTGGCTAAACTGGTGTCAACTTGTTGGTTCTGAGTAAGCAGAGCATTTTCCAATTGTTGGGCTTTGCGCATCGTGGCCAAAAGACCTTGTTTGCCTAAAGCCAACTCTTGTAAGCGGTTGAGATTGGCAACATAACGCGCTTTCACATCCTCAGGCACTAATATTCTTTCGAGGCGTTTACGCGCCATTTCGATATCTTTGCTGAGCACTTTTTCCAGTGCATTTAAATCTGTTTTTGCATCCGCACGGCGAATGTTTTTCAAATCACGCGCGATACCAGAGGTGATCAGTTCGGCTTTATTGCGCATCGAACGCTTACTGGCACTCTGTTGCAGTAGCAGATCGGCCGCCCATTGATAGGTGTCTTCCAGCCGAATAAACGCAATTTCTAGCTCATGACGCTGTACCAGAGCGTTCACCCATTCACTATGTTTGGATAACACCTGATCCGCTTCGGTATAAAATTGGTTTGTCGCCTGTAAAACCTCTTGGAATTGTTTCTGGCTCTCACCTGCCTGAGTAAATTGATCCATATTCTGACTCAGCTGATGAAAACGTGCTTGTTGTGCTTGGAATTGGCTTGAGAGTTGGGGCAGTTCCGCAGCATCTTCACTGGTTCTAAACTCCAAAACCCAGCGATTACTCTCTTGTAAGGTTTCTTTCAACCCAGCCACCGCCATCACTAAAGGCGTCGCTCGATCAGAAACCTCAGATAACCCATCATTAATACCGCGAATTTTCAACGTACTAATGGCACCCAGCAGGATCAACAACAGGAGCATCAATACGAAGCCAGCGATAATTCGCTGTACGATAGATAAACCCATGAATGTATCCTCATTGACGAATAAAAAGATAAATTAAACATAGACAGGAACATTCAATGCTGCGAATGGCATATAAAGATTTGTGATATAAGATTCTCTCTGACACGCAATTTCCCACCGTCTATTGCATGGAAAAATCAGGCTAGCCTCTCGCTGATAGCCAAAAAATACTGCGTTTAAAAAACCGCATTAACGGCATCACTTGAACCATAGACAGGCTCTGTCTACAATGGCGCACTTTTATCGATTCAGGTCATCAACAATGAACGACACTACCGCAAAACCAACGCTACCCGATCGTCTATCTGGTAACTCTCGCAGCCCATTTTTCATTAAAGAGTGCTTCGAACACCAAATTGGTATTCGTTTTAATGGTAAAGAGCGTACTGATGTAGAAGAGTACTGCATTAGCGAAGGCTGGATTAAAATTCCGTCACCAAAAGCGAAAGACCGCTACGGAAATCCAATGCTGATCCAATTAAAAGGCACGGTAGAAGCATACTACGCGTAAGTGTTTACTCTTACGCTAAGGCTTAATTTTATTGCTTTGTGTTGTGAAAACATCCATAAAAAAATCCGCCACTTGAGGCGGATTTTTTTATTAACCAACGTGATTGGTTTATCAGATTATTCATCACGCAATAACGCTTTTGCCAGTAGTGATAGCGCAGCAAACAGCAAAACAATGTCTTTGAGTAGAAACTGCCCAGGGACAACCGAAATAGCAGGAAAACCACCTAAACTTGGCTCTGCAATAGGCGCACTTAACAAGAAGCTACTGGTGATAGCAAACGTTAATGAAGCACTCGTCGCACCAAATATCGCAATGATGCGATGGACAGGAGCCAGTAATAAAGCAATGGCCGTAGCAACTTCAACCAAACCAATCAAGTTTGAAGCGCCTTGCAAGCTAAACACACTGTATAACCAACTGGTCAGTGGACTTGAGGCCACCAATCCCTCAATCGCGCCTGCTTCATAGCTGGTAAACTTCATCATGCCAATCCAAGCCAACACAATAACAATCGAGTAACGCACACCATTTTCGGCAACTTTATCGAGTAAATAGACCCACGCGGGTTGACGGTTAATTTTCATTTGTTTGTCCTTTTAAAAAACGAATTGATTTATTGCTGAATTATTGAGCGTTAACTTGTTGAGTTAACACCTGTTTAAACTGGCCATTTTTAATCGCAGCCATCAGATCATCGTGTCCACCGATGTGGATATCGCCGACAAAAATCTGCGGAACTGTTCTGCGCAAACTGCGGTTGACCATCTCACGTAATAGAATCTGGCTGTCACTCACTTCAATTTCGTGGTAGCTCAAGCCCATGCTGGTCAACGTTTGTTTTGCTGCTTTGCAATAAGGGCAGTAGCTTTTGGTGTAAATTTCAATTTTCAACATGGTGGTTACCTCGTCGTACTGTGTATGGTGCTACTTTAATACTTGCCAATAACACTATCTATGCACAATAATCTCGAATTAATACATCGATCGTACAATCAAAAGGGAATTGAAATGGAAGTGATGAGTGATATTCTCCGCGCAATACGCGTATCGGGTAGTGTGTATTTTTGCAGTCAGGTTGATGCCCCTTGGACAAAAATCTTTCATGATGCAGAGCAAGCAAGCTTTCACATGATTCGGCGAGGTAGCTGTTGGGCCAGTGTGGATGGCAATATTGAGCGGATGGAAGCAGGGGATTTAATTTTTCTTGGCCCCGGACAAGAGCATGTGCTTTCTAGTCAATCACCGGTGCTAGGCCAACCCGATATGGAGGAGTCGACGCTACTGTTGTGTGGATCATTTCGTTTTACACGTACCGCAACAACGCCATTACTAAGTGTATTTCCGCGCGTTACGATTGTACGAGACCAAGATTTTGCCAAGTATCCTTGGCTGCGTAGTACCTTTGATCAACTCAGCGCAGAATATCTTTCACAAGGCCCGGGGTCAGAGTTGATTGTAAATAAGCTAACCGAGATTATTTTGGTCGAGTTGATCCGCATTAATTTTGGGCGAGAGCAAAACAGCCCGTTTTTAGAAGCTTTGAACGACAAACGCATTTCACGCGCACTACAACTGTTGCACGAGCACCCACAACAAAGTTGGACGCTCGAATCCCTTGCCAACCAAATTGGTATGTCACGTGCCGCTTTTGCTAACCGCTTTTCAGCGTTGGTTGGTCGCCCAATGTTTGAGTATTTGACTCACCTACGAATGCAAAAAGCGCAGGAGTTATTGCAAGAATCCTTACAGCCGATTGCGGATATCGCCGAGCAAGTCGGTTATGAGTCAGAGCGAGCTTTCACCCTGACGTTTAAAAAGCATATCGGCACAACCCCAAAACGATTCAGGGCACAAAACTAATCAAAAGCAGAGAAACCAAGAAGAATCAGGTTCATTCCCTAAGCACTCTATCTTGATTTCGTCGCCTTACCCTGAAACTGCTTAACGCTCTTTTTATTCTGTGTGCGACGGTTGGCCTGTTTATCACGCGGAGCACGTTTGCTTTCACCTGTTGATGGCTGATCGGTCACTGGGAAACCTTCTAGATTCTGCACGGACAAATCACGTTGCGTCAGGGTACGAATGGCATTCAGTGCATCCATTTCTCCGTGACACACTAACGAGAGTGCAATGCCTTGCTGCCCCGCCCTGGCGGTGCGGCCAACACGGTGCACGTACGTTTCCGCATGCATCGGCAACTCAAAGTTGATCACCACCGGAAGCTGTTCAATATGAATGCCGCGCGCGAGCAGATCGGTGGCAATCAACACTTGGGTTGTGCCGTCTTTAAACTCTGCCAGTGCAGCTTCACGCTGCGCTTGGCTTTTATCACCATGCAGCGCAGTGGCCACTATGCCCGCTTTGTTGAGTTTTTTGGTTAAGCTATCAGCATTCTCTTTTGCGCCGATAAATACCAGCACTTGTGGCCATTGGTGCTGTTTTAAAAGTGCCACCAAGGCTTGCGTTTTACTGCCTTTGTTCACCAAATACAGCGTTTCTTGCACCGCTTGGTTAATGCTGTTTTCAGGGTTAACAGAGACTTGGGTTGGCGCACGCATCAATTGCTGCGCTTTAAGTTTCAAATCATCAGAGAAGGTCGCAGAACACATCACGGTTTGGCGCACACTGGCGGTTTGGCTTGCGAGCGCTTGCACTTGCGGCCAAAAGCCCATGTCGAGCAGACGATCGGCTTCGTCTAACACCAGCGTCGTTACGCGGTTCAAGCTCAACCCACTTTGGGTGAGATCGAACAAACGTCCCGTTGTTGCCACCAGGATATTCGGGTTCTCGGCCAACGCATTTTGCTGCTCAACCTTATCTACCCCACCACACAAGCAGAGCGTGTTCAGCCCTAACGGTGTACCAACGTGAGTGAGCACTTCGCTCACCTGCATGGCTAATTCACGCGTGGGTACCAACACTAATGCTTGCTGCTCAGGGCTAGTTTTTAAACGTTCAAGCAGAGGTAGACCGTAAGCCAACGTTTTACCACTTCCCGTATTCGCCAACGCCAACACATCTTTGCCCGTTAACATGGCAGGGATCACCAAAGTTTGAATGGCTGTGGGTTGGGTGATCGCTTTAGGCAGAGCTTGGATTAGATCGGCGCTTAACGCGAGAGAGGAAAATGACATGGGTTGGGTACCTGAATATTCAAAAAACAATTTGGGGCGAATTATCGCAGGCGTGGACTTTACCACAAGCCTATTTGGGAAGTGTCACTCTTTTGCGCTCAAGCGTATGGCCAAGCGTTAAAAAGAAAAACGCAGAGCCGAAGCTCCGCGTTTATGAGGTTGCGCTTTATGTCACTCGCACCAGATTAGATTTTAGTAAAAAAAGCGCGCTTGAGGGCCATTTCAAGGCCACGCACTTCGGCTAACCCTTTCAAGCGGCCGATCGCCGAGTAACCCGGATTGGTCTTTTTCTTCAGGTCATCCAGCATTTGATGGCCATGATCAGGACGCATCGGGATCAAACGATGATCGCCTACTTCAGCACGGCGGTGTTCTTCATCCAGAATCGCCATCACTACGTTGTACATATCCACATCGCCATCAAGGTGAGCCGCCTCATGGAATGTCATCGGATTGCTCTCTTCACGTTTGGTTGAACGTAAATGCGTGAAGTAGATACGCTCGCCGTGCTTTTTGATCATCTTGACCAGATCGTTATCACCACGCACACCATACGAGCCAGTACACATGGTTAAGCCGTTCATTTTGCTTGGCACATTTTCGGTCAGCCAATCAATGTCTTCAATCGTTGAGACAATACGCGGCAGGCCAAGAATCGGGCGCGGTGGATCATCAGGATGTACCGCCAGTTTCAAGCCATAAGATTCACAAATCGGCATCAGTTGTGAGAGGAAATACGCCATGTGCTCACGCAACTTATCTTTGTTAATACCGGCATAGCGATCAAGCTGGGCTTGGAACTCTTCTAAGGTGTAACCTTCTTCCGCACCTGGTAAACCCGCAATAATGTTGTTGGTGAGCTGCTGAATCTGCGCTTCACTCATGTTGTTGAAGTATTCCAAGGCTTGCGCTTGTTCTGCTTCGGTATAATCCGCTGCCGCCCCTGGACGTTTGAGAATATGCAGCTCAAACGCAGCAAACGCGATTTGGTCAAAACGCAGCGCTTTTGAACCATCGGGCATTTCGAATTCCAGATCGGTACGCGTCCAATCCAGCACAGGCATGAAGTTGTAGCAAACCGTATCAATGCCGCATTCCGCTAGGTTACGCAGAGTTTGTTTGTAGTTTTCGATCCACTGTTGGTAGTTGCCGGTTTGAGTTTTAATTTCTTCATGTACAGGCACACTTTCCACGACAGACCAAGTCAGCCCTTTCGCTTCAATGATCGCTTTACGTTTTAAAATCTCTTCTTTTGACCACACTTCCCCGTTCGGGATGTGATGCAACGCATTCACGATGCCCGTTGCGCCCGCTTGACGAATATCGTCTAAAGAAACGGGATCATTCGGGCCGTACCAACGCCAAGTTTGTTCCATGACACTCACCTTTTTTAAAACGCACTTATCCCGCTCGAAAATTTCAAGCTCAGTGCGTAACGACTTCTTATTATGCGGTTGCAAGAACAACCGCGCTGATCAGTGCCAGCTTACGCTGGCAAGGTGGTTATCTTTTTTCAGCACCCAGTAGAACCACTGGGTTTGAGCTGAATAAGTAACCATCAAAGTTAGGATCGTCGACGTCGGACAACGCCAGCAGGCGCTGCTTTACGTTTTCAAGGTGTTGCCACATGGCACTTTTGGCCGCGATAGGATCTTTACGCTGCAAAGCGGCAAGAATTTTGGCGTGATCGTCAAGCCACTCTTCACGATAGTCTTGACTGCTGATGTGAGAATGCAGTTTTTTCCACATCGGGCTTTTTTCGCGTCGTTCCCATGATTGTCTCAACATATCCACCAGCACAGAGTTTTGGGTTGCCTCTGCAATGCACATATGAAACCTTTCATCACCGTGACACTCTTGCGCGCCACTCACCAGTTCATCACGTTCTAGTTTGAGTGCGGCACGCATCTTCACGATGTCTCCCGGCGTGACTTGCGTTGCGGCAAATTCAGCAATATTGCTTTCGAGCAACTGTCGCGCTTGGAGCATTTCGAACGGGCCAGCATCATCGCTGATCACATTCTCACGAGCGTTATTTTTCGATGGAATATTAATGACATAGACACCCGAGCCTTTTTTCACTTCGACTAAGTTTTCCAGTTCCAACATGATGATGGCTTCACGCACTACGGTACGGCTGATGTCTAAACGTTCAGCAATATCGCGCTCAGGCGGAAGTCTATCCCCCACTTTATAGTGGCCGTTGATCAACTCTTTTCTTAGTACTAAACCAATCTCTTGATACGGTCTTTTCGGTTCAAAAGGCATCATGATGCTATTGTCACTGTATTTCATCTCACTACTCACGCCATCATAATGACCAATAATAATTGGTCAACCTATATGTACCAGTATGTGGTAACACCTTGTTTTAATTTTGCAATTACGACGATTTTAATACATTACTGAACGGCTTTAATCCGCTCAACAATTTGATTTAATTCAGGATTTGTCTTTTCAATTTCTTGATACATTGGTTGAACGGCTTCCACGAAGGCTGCTTTATTCGGTTCAACAAACGTTACGCCCATTTTTTCTGCTTTGGTACGCTCTTTGGCTTCCGATTCTGCCCACAGTTTCTTCATATATTCGGAAGAATCCGCAGCAGCTTTCATTAACGCTTTTTGCTGCTCTGGAGTGAGCTTGTCGTAAGTCTTAGTCGAAATCACCAGGACATCTGGCACCATGGTGTGTTCATCTAAGCTGAAGAATTTGGACACTTCACTGTGGCGGCTCAAACTAAACGATGGAATGTTGTTTTCAGCGGCATCCACGACGCCTTGTTGCAGCGCGGTGTAAAGCTCACCGTAAGCAAGCGGCGTTGGGTTCCCCCCCAGAGCCTTCACCATCGCAATGGCCGATGGACTTGGCTGAACACGGACTTTCAACCCTTTCAAATCCGCAGGCGTATTGATTGGTTTACTGGTATAGAAGCTACGCGCCCCCGCATCGTAATAGGTCACGCCAATAAAGCCGCTGCTTGCTGATGAATCTAGGATTTCACGACCGACTTCGCCATCCGTCACTTTGTAGTAATGCTCTTTATCACGGAACAAGTAAGGTAAGTTGAAAGCAGAGTAAGCCGGTGAGAAAGCCTCTAACTCAGCCGCATTGCTTTTCACCATATCCAGCGCGCCATTTTGCATCAGCTCCATCGACTCACGCTGTGTGCCTAGCTGCGCATCAGGGTAGATACGGATACGCACTTCGCCGCCCGTCAATTCATTCACTTCTTTTGCCATGTAATCCATCGCTTTGTGTACCGCGTGGTCACGAGGGTGGTTATGGCTCAGTTTTAATGTAGTCGCCGCATACGCAGAAGCGGTGGCACCGAAAGTCATGGCAGCACCGACCAAGGCACTTAATAGAGTCTTACGCGTCATCATGAATCTTGTCTCCGTGGATTGGTTATCCAATGTGTAGGGTAATTGTTCTTCTCTTAATGAAAATTGTTGTTTCGATGGGCATGTTGGCCTTCAAAAAAGTCAGCGTCAAAACAAAAGATCAAATTGATTGACCAGAATCACACTAATAACCCTTAAATTGGTCAACCAATTCATTTGTGAAGCCGCTCACGTGACAACCAAATCGGCTAACTTATAATCCGCTCAGAAATAATACCTAGCTTTTGCGCCCCTACACAAACACGAACCATCCACTGGTAAACCAATTGTTATTAAGTGCACGTGTTTATTTTAAGGAAATGAAAATGAATAAATTGGTCACATACATAAACAGAGGACTGGCAGCCTTTACCATTTCTCTCTCCACCTTTCTGGTCTTCTGTGTGGTTTGGCAAGTGCTGTCTCGTTATGTACTCGGTAAACCGAGTACCGTCACCGATGAGCTGGCGCGTTATCTGTTTATGTGGGTCGCATTGATTGGTGCCGCCTATACCACTGGGCTAAAACGCCATCTTGCGATTGATCTGTTGACCATGAAACTGACGGGGAAACGCAAGCTGATCAACGAAATCGTCATTCAAATCGCCATCGCCCTCTTCTCTTATGTGGTGTTGGTTCACGGCGGAACCCAATTAGCCTTAAAAACCTTAGCCACCGGCCAGCTAACGCCTGCACTGGGTTTAGAGATGGGTTACATCTATTTCTGTTTACCAATCAGCGGAGCATTGATGATTTTCTACTCAGCCCTTTTCACTTATGAGCGTGTTAAACAACTCATTTCCGGTGAAGCCTTAATCACCCAATCACCACTTAACTCATAGAGGGTTTCATCATGGAATGGCAATTAATTCTTACCCTGTTTGGTAGCTTCGCCGTTTTACTCGCAATTGGTGTACCGGTTTCGTTTGCGATCGGTTTGTCATCGTTAGCCACCATTTTGATGGGCTTGCCGCTTGAACCCGCCATTGCGGTAGTCGCACAGCGCATGGCGGCGGGTTTAGATAACTTCGCCCTGCTAGCCATCCCGTTCTTTATTCTGGCAGGCAACATCATGAACCAAGGCGGTATTGCTCTGCGCCTAATTAACTTCGCCAAAGTCTTAGGCGGCCGACTACCAGGCTCACTCGCCCACGTTAACGTGATGGCAAACATGATGTTTGGTTCGATTTCAGGCTCAGCGGTTGCTTCTGCCGCTGCCGTGGGTGGCACGATGTCTCCGCTGCAAAAGAAAGATGGTTACGATGAAAACTTCTCTGCCGCGGTGAACATCACCTCTTGTCCATCAGGTTTGTTAATTCCCCCCAGCAATACCTTGATTGTGTTCTCGCTGGTTTCTGGCGGTACTTCGATCGCGGCGCTGTTTTTAGCAGGCTACATCCCGGGTATTTTGATGGGGCTGAGCATCATGGTGGTGGCAGGCATTATCGCCAAACGCCGTGGTTACCCTGTGGCAGCGCGCCCAACGCTCGCGATGGTGTGGGATACCTTCCTCAAAGCAGCACCTTCACTCGCGCTAATCATCGTGATCATGGGCGGCATTATCGGCGGAATTTTCACCGCAACGGAAGCGTCTGCGATTGCGGTGGTGTACACCTTTGTACTCGCGGTTTTGGTATACCGTGAAGTCACATGGCGCGACCTGCCCAAAATCGTTCTTGAATCGGCGGTCACCACATCCATCGTGCTGCTGTTGGTCGGTGCCTCTATGGGGATGTCTTGGGCGATGGCCAATGCGGATATTCCTTACATGATCGCCGATGCTCTGCTCGCGATTTCCGATAACCCAATGATGATCTTGCTTATCATCAACATCATCCTGTTGATTGTCGGCATCTTCATGGATATGACGCCAGCGGTGCTGATCTTCACGCCAATCTTCCTGCCTATCGCACTCGATATGGGCATCGACCCTGTGCACTTTGGCATCATGATGACCTTCAACTTAGCGATTGGTATCTGTACTCCGCCAGTTGGCAGTGCGCTATTCATTGGTTGTTCGGTAGCCAATGTCGCGATCGATAAAGTGATTAAGCCTTTGCTGCCTTTCTACGCGGCGCTGATCTTGGCGCTGATGGCGGTGACCTTTATTCCTGAACTCAGCCTGTTCTTACCAAAGCTAGTTCTTGGCTACTAACTCTTTCAATGAATCATCCCGCAGAGCTTCTGCGGGAGAAGGGAAATAAAATGAAAAACATTGCAAACTCTACCCTGAATGCTGCTGTTTCGCTGCCTGATTACAACCGTTCAGCCCTCAAAAGCCGCATTGTTCACCTTGGTTTTGGTGCTTTCCACCGCGCTCACCAAGCCCTATTCACCCATGAAATGCTCAGCAAAACAGGCTCTGATTGGGGTATTTGTGAGATCAACTTATTTGGTGGTGAAGACTTGATTCAATCACTGCGCGCGCAAGATCACCTCTACACCGTCGCAGAAAAAGGTGCGCAATCGACTGAAGTTAAAGTGATTGGTTCGGTGACCGAATCTCTCCATCCCACTATGGATGGAATTGCAGCAGTGCTGGAAAAAATGGCCGAGCCGCAGGTGGCGATCGTTTCCATGACGATTACCGAAAAAGGTTACTGCGCCGATCCGGCCACCGGTACGTTGGATAAAAACAATCCGCTGGTGATTGCCGATCTGGCGAATCCCAGCGAGCCCAAATCAGCCCTCGGCTACATTGTTCAAGCACTGAAACTGCGCCGCGATCGTGGTTTGAAACCTTTCACTGTGATGTCTTGCGATAACGTGCAAGAGAATGGCCATGTCGCCAAAGCCGCGATTCTCGAATTTGCTCAACTGCTTGACCCAAACTTGCGCGATTGGATTGAAACCCATGTGACTTTCCCATGCACTATGGTTGACCGTATTGTGCCGGCAGCAACAGAAGAGACTTTGACAGAAATCGCGCAACTGCTTGGTTGTGAAGACCCATGTGGCATCGCTTGCGAACCTTTCCGCCAATGGGTTATCGAGGATAACTTCGTCGCAGGTCGCCCAGATTGGAATGTGACTGGCGCAGAATTTGTCGCTGATGTTGTGCCTTATGAAGAGATGAAACTGCGCATGCTCAACGGCAGCCACTCGTTCTTAGCTTACTTGGGCTACTTGGGTGGCTACGCACACATTTCAGACACCATGACAGATGAAGGCTACCGCAAAGCCGCTTTCGATATGATGATGAAAGCGCAAGCGCCCTCCCTCACCATGCCCGAAGGCACGGATTTAGCTGGCTACGCTAAGCTGCTCATCGACCGTTTCACCAACCCAAGCCTGAAACACAAAACGTGGCAGATTGCGATGGATGGCAGCCAGAAAATCCCACAACGCATGGGCGGCAGCTTACGCTTCCACCTCGCACAAGGTTCTGATTTTTCATGGTTGGCCACCGCGATTGCCGGTTGGATGCGTTACGTGGCTGGCGTTGATGAACAAGGCAACGAGATTGACGTTCGCGACCCGATGGCCGCGACTCTGCGCCAAATTTGCGATGAACATGGCTTAAACGTTTCAGTGGTACCAGCCCTACTCAGTGTCGAAGCGATTTTCCCTGCTGAATTAGGCCAAAACACCAAAGTAATTGAAGCGGTCAGCCACGCTTATCAATCTCTACTGGCTCACGGTGCACGCGCCACTGTGGCAGCGCTGTAAGAGGAAAGCAGCATGAAGACTTTTTTGTGTGACGATTTTTTACTCTCCAATGAAACGGCGCGCCGCTTGTACCACGAGCATGCATCGCATCAACCGATTTATGACTACCACTGCCACCTTAATCCGGCAGAAGTGGCGCAAGATCGTCAGTTTGAGAATTTAAGCCAAATTTGGTTGGCGGGCGATCACTACAAATGGCGCGGCATGCGTTCTGCAGGTATTGAAGAGCGTTTGATCACCGGCAATGCAAGCGATTACGACAAATATATGGCGTGGGCGAAAACCGTACCGCAAACCTTAGGCAATCCGCTGTATCACTGGACTCACCTTGAACTGCGCCGTCCATTTGGGATTAAGGATACATTGTTAAGCCCGAAAACGGCCGATCACATCTGGCACCACTGCAATGAACTGCTGGCAACACCGGAATTCAGCGCTCGTGGCATTATGCAGCATATGAATGTAGTGATGGCAGGTACTACGGATGATCCGATTGATTCACTCGAACACCATAAAGCGATCGCCGCCGATGACTCATTCAATGTGCAAGTGCTGCCTAGCTGGCGTCCGGACAAAGCGTTCAAAATTGAGTTAGCGGGCTTTGCTGATTATCTCAGCCAACTCGGTGCCGAGGCAGATATTGAAATTCACCGTTTCGGCGATTTACTCAATGCCTTAGATAAACGCTTGGCGCACTTCGATACGCACGGCTGTCGTGCAGCCGATCACGGGATTGAGGTGGTGCGTTACGCCCCAATCCCAACCGAACAGGATCTGGATGCGTTGTTAGCTCGCCGTTTAAAGGGCGAAGTGCTTTCTGAGCTTGAATGTGCACAATTCTCCACTGCGGTTCAGGTTTGGCTTGGCAAACGTTATGCGCAATTGGGTTGGGTGATGCAGTTGCACATTGGCGCGCAGCGCAACAACAACACACGCATGTTCCAATTGCTGGGCGCGGATGCAGGTTTCGATTCGATTGGCGATCGCCCATTTGCCTTTGAGCTGGCGCATCTACTGGATGAAATGGATCAAACCAATGAGTTGCCTCGCACGATTTTGTACTGCTTGAATCCGCGTGATAACGAAATGATGGCGACCATGATCGGCAACTTCCAAGGGGGCGGTATTGCGGGCAAAGTGCAGTTTGGTTCCGGTTGGTGGTTCAACGATCAGAAAGACGGCATGCAGCGTCAAATGGAGCAGCTTTCTCAACTTGGCTTACTGAACCAATTTGTCGGCATGCTGACTGATTCGCGCAGCTTCCTATCGTACACACGCCACGAATATTTCCGCCGTATCCTATGTGATATGGTCGGCCGTTGGGCCGAAAATGGTGAAGTACCGAACGATCTCTCCCTGCTTGGCCCAATGATTGAAAACATCTGCTTTGGTAACGCTAAACGCTATTTTGAAGAGAGGGCGTAACCCATGAAACATATCGCCATTATGGGCGAATGTATGATTGAGCTGAACGGTAAACCGTTCGGCGCAATGCATCAAACATTTGGTGGTGACACGTTAAACGCCGCGGTTTATCTGCGCCGCGGCTGTGAAGCCAATACTAACCCAGACGACATTAAAGTTTCTTACGTGACCGCACTCGGTACCGACCCCATTAGCTCTGGCATGCTGTCGCGCTGGCAAGAAGAAGGCGTTGCAACAGAACTCGTGCTGCGCGACCCCACTCGCACGCCCGGTTTGTACCTGATCCAACTTGATGATCAAGGTGAACGCACTTTCTTATATTGGCGCAACCAATCTGCGGCGCGTTACTTACTGCAACACCCCGATTTTGGACAGATTAACCAGGCGTTAAATCAGGTCGATATGGTGTTTCTCAGCGGAATCACTCTGGCGATTTTGCCTGATGAAGATCGTATTGCCCTGCTCAACCTGTTGGTTGAACTCAAAGCCAAAGGGGTTGAAATCGCGTTTGATAGTAACTTCCGCCCCGCTCTGTGGCCGCAAGATGACCACCATACAGTGAAAGAAATCTACCAAGTCATGTACCAACTGACGGATGTAGCGCTCGTCACCTTTGATGACGAGCTGTTGATTTGGGGGGATAGCACTCCAGAGCAGACCATTCAACGCCTCACCGCACTTGGCGTGCAAAAATGCATCGTCAAATTAGGGGCTGAGGGCTGCTTGATTCAAGATTCCTCGGCTTCTACTTTCGCTCCACAAGCAGTACCAACCCAACCGGTAGTGCAGGTAGTGGATACCACTTCCGCGGGTGACTCCTTCAACGGTGGATTCCTCTCGGCCTACTTAGCGGGCGCCGATTTAGCCACCGCATGCCAACGTGGTAACGCACTGGCCGGCACTGTGATTCAGCATCGCGGAGCCATTATTCCCAAAGCATTCACACAATCGGCGCTTGGCGTCGCTTAAGGAACCAACATGTCTAGTATTAAACAACAACTGAAAGCTCTGAAAGTGATCCCAGTGATCGCCATCGACAACGCCGAAGACATCATCCCACTGGGTAAAGTGCTGGTGGAAAATGGCCTGCCTGCTGCCGAAATCACCTTTCGCTCAGAAGCGGCGGTCGAAGCCATTCGTCTGCTGCGCCAAGCACAACCGGACATGCTGATCGGCGCAGGCACGGTGCTCAATCGTGAACAAGCGATTGCCGCCAAAGAAGCAGGCGCGACCTTTATTGTCTCCCCTGGCTTTAACCCTAATACCGTCAAAGCGTGTCAGGAGATCGGCATTGATATCGTACCGGGCGTGAATAACCCGAGCACGGTTGAAGCAGCACTGGAAATGGGCTTAACCACGTTGAAGTTTTTCCCTGCCGAAGCCTCTGGCGGGATCAACATGGTGAAATCCCTGCTCGCGCCATATACCGATATTGAGCTGATGCCCACTGGAGGTATTAGTTCTGCCAACATCAAAGATTACTTAGCGATCCCACGCGTGTTAGCGTGCGGCGGTACTTGGATGGTGGATAAAAAGCTGATTGAAGCTGGAAACTGGGAAGAACTGGCTCGGTTGACTCGTGAAGCCGTTGCGTTAGTCAACTAACCCTCTGACTGAGCTTAACCATCTTGACGCCCCTCACTTTGAGGGGCGCTTTCACTAAAGAGGCACAACAATGGACAACGCGTTAGCGCAAGGCATAGGTGGTATTGCGTTTCTGGTCGGTGTGATGGCCTTTTGGCAAAAAGACGATATACGCTTTCGTTATCAGATGGTCGCATTTTGCTTCATCATGGGCGTTCATTTTGCCTTGCTAGGTGCAACCGTTGCCGCCATCGGTGTGGTGATCAATGGCATGCGCAGTTTTGCTTCGATCAAAACACAATCACGCAGAGTCATGTGGTTTTTTATCGCGTTGATGTGGCTGATGACGCTGCCCAACATCACCCACTTTTTCGAGTTTATGACTGTGTTTGGATCGTCAGTGGCAACTTGGGCACTATTTTCTAAACGAGGGGTCACCCTACGCAGTCTGATTCTATTTAACTCGCTGTGTTGGGTTAGCCACAATATCTGGCTTGGTTCCATCGGCGGGACACTGGTGGAAAGCACCTTTATTGTGACGAACCTGATGACCATTTATCGGTTAACTCAAGCATCGAAAAACCCGCAGCTTCATAGTTAAACCACTCTGCTCTGAATGTAAGGAAACAGGTTTATCCTTTGGGTAAGAACAGCTCGGCCAACATGCAGCGCACACTGCCGCCACCAATGGTTTCTATGATAGGCACAGAAAATGGCAGCAACTTACCGTGGGTGGCAAGTTGGTTGAGTTGAGCGGGTGTAAATGCCTCATAAGCCGATTGCGACATGGCGATCACTTTCTGCCCGTCACAAGTTTCTAATTGCAAAATATTGCCGCAGAAGCGGTTCATTTGCTCAATCGAAATCGAAATAACCTGTTTATCTTTAGCCAACGATTTTACGACAAATCGGCGCTCATATTCGGGGATCGCTTCATCGCAAATAACGCAGAAATGCTCACCTATCGCCATCATCACATTGGTGTGATAAATCGGCGAGCCAGACGGCAATCGAGTTTGGAACGACACCACGCGCGAATAGCCGATCTGTTCGGCATACACTTCCAACACTTCACGATCGCAGCGCTGTGAAAGCCCCGCATAAATGGTGCGATTGGGGTGATCCATTACCATCACTCCAGTACTTTCTAAAAAAGCGTGCTGCTCAGTAAACGCCAGCAAAGAGTGCTGTTTTTTCACAGCAAAGCCTTGCTTTTGTAAGGTATCAATCAAAGCTTCAGGGCGTACTTCCAAACGGCGGTTGGCGCACGCCATTGGGAACAAAAATAGCTCGCCCGCCTCAGTGGTACTAAACCAGTTATTCGGGAACACCGCATCCGGCGTTGCACCTTGGCCTAGGGGGTAATCAAATATCACAACGTCAACACCCGCTTGGCGAAGACCGTTTACCATGGCGTTAAACTCGCTCATAGCGCGCTGCAAAATGGTTTCAGCGCTGAGTGCCAACGGGTTTTGAAAGGCATTATCTTGCGCAGTTTGCGCATTAAAGCCGAACTCTTTTGGCGGCACCATAACGACAGCGCGAGCCGTTTGCGCAGCAGAGCGCGGAATCAACATATTGGGTTGTAGATGAACATTCATAATAGGCACTCATCACCGATTTCACCCCAAAAGTGTAAACAGAATGTTAACTAAAGATTTGCTGATTTTGATGAATTTCAATCGATAAATTTTATCTTTTTACTGAAAAAATGGCTCATCGCAGTCAAATTTGCTGGCGTTATGGATGACATCGGCTGGATTCGCTTAGAAATAACACGCCAAGCGGATTGGCTCGCACAACCGAAACCAAACGACTTGGTGTGGTAGCTTCAACTCGCAAGGGTATAACTTCAAGTCACCAATGGATAACGCTATACTGCTTCCGTTTTAACAGAAAATCACATTTTGGCGGACGCTCGCACGCGTGCTCTCTCCCTCACTGCCGCCCTATCACAGCAAGGATCTTGTTCATGTTTAAGCTATTTGAAGGTTTCACCGACCCTTTTCCCAAAGGTGAACCCCAACGCCCACCCAACACTTTGTGGGCTTTTTGTCGCCACTACACTCGCGGCTTTGAAAAACCATTGATCGTGATGGCGTTACTCAGCACGGCGATCGCGATTATCGAGGTCTCTCTGTTTGGCTTTATGGGCCAACTGGTGGACTGGCTTTCCACTAGCCACCCAGAAACCTTTTTGGCGGAGAATCAAAGCACATTGATTGGACTGGGTTTGCTGGTACTGATTGGTATGCCGATGCTCATCGCCCTCTATTCGTTGCTGATCCATCAAACACTCCTCGGTAATTACCCGATGTCGATCCGTTGGTTGGCACACCGCTATCTGCTCAAGCAAAGCGTGTCGTTTTATCAAGACGAATTTGCAGGGCGCATCTCAACCAAAGTGATGCAAACGGCGCTCGCGGTACGTGAAACCGTGATGAAAAGTCTCGATGTGTTTGTGTATGTGATGGTTTATTTCACCGCGATTGTAGTGATTTTGGCGCAGGCCGATTGGCGCTTAATGATCCCTATGCTGATTTGGCTGGCGATTTACGTTGCGGTGCAAATGTATTACGTGCCTAAGCTGAAAAAAGTGGCTTCCGAGCAAGCCGATGCCCGCTCACTGATGAGTGGCCGTATCGTCGATAGCTACACTAACATTATGACTGTAAAGCTGTTTTCGCACAGTCAACGTGAAACGCAATACGCCGAAGAAGGCATGCAAGATTTTCTGGGCACCGTCCATCGCCAAATGCGTTTGGTGACCGGTTTTAATATTTGGGTTGAAATGGCCAACTACTTATTGGTGTTTACCATTGCTGCCCTATCGATTTATCTGTGGACCACCAGCGCCATCAGCGTCGGTGCCATTGCAGTTGCAGTCAGTTTATCCTTGCGTATCAACGGCATGTCTAAATGGATCATGTGGGAAGTCAGCGCCCTGTTTGAAAACATCGGTACCGTTGTGGATGGCATGACCATGCTGGGCAAACCCATCACCGTCACCGATAAACCTGACGCTAAACCCTTGGTGGTTAAACATGGTGGCATTACCTTTGATGATGTGAGCTTCCACTACGGTGAAAACAAAGGCGTGATCAACCATCTCAATCTCAACATCAAGCCGGGTGAAAAAGTCGGTTTAGTGGGACGTTCGGGAGCCGGTAAATCGACCTTGGTGAACCTGTTACTGCGTTTTCATGATGTAGAGAGCGGCCGGATTCTCATTGATGGTCAACCCATTTCAGAAGTGACCCAAGAATCGCTACGCAGCAAAATCGGCATGGTGACACAAGATACGTCACTGCTGCACCGCTCCATTCGCGACAACATTTTGTACGGCAATCCGAACGCCACCGAGGAGCAGCTGTTGAAAGCAACGGCGCAAGCCCACGCTCATGAGTTCATCCTCGGTTTGACCGATCCGCATGGCAACAGTGGTTACGATGCACAGGTCGGTGAACGTGGCGTCAAACTCTCTGGTGGACAACGTCAGCGGATTGCGATCTCTCGCGTACTGCTGAAAGATGCGCCACTGTTGGTGCTGGATGAAGCAACTTCCGCGCTCGATTCTGAAGTGGAAGCCGCGATTCAAGAGAGCCTCAATGAGCTGATGCAGGGCAAAACTGTGATTGCAATTGCCCACCGTCTGTCGACCATCGCAGCGATGGATCGCCTGATCGTGCTCGATAAAGGCCAAATTGTTGAGCAAGGTACTCACCAAGAGTTGATTGCGCAAAACGGCATTTATGCTCACCTGTGGGCGCATCAAACCGGTGGTTTTATCGGCTGTGATGAAGACGAAGTAGAAGAAGCCATACTGGCATAATTCCAATCAACACTGAATAAGCCCGCGACCATTCGCGGGCTTTCCTCTTTCTGGGCTTTTGACTTAGAATTTCGCTACTTTTTCCATGCATTAACCGAAAAGCACTTGGCCGCTATGCCAAGGTAAGACTTTGAGTAACTTAGAGAACACTATGAATAAAAGCCTTATTACCAATGTAGTGGCGCTGGCCCTGATGGGTGTCGGCTATTTCCTGCCTAACCACTATGCCTTTTATGCGGGGCTGTTTGCCTTTTCTGGCGCGATCACCAACTGGCTCGCCATCCATATGCTGTTTGAAAAAGTGCCGGGACTGTATGGCTCCGGCGTGATTCCCGCACGTTTTGAAGATTTCAAAGCCGCCATCAAAAATCTGATGATGGAGCAGTTTTTTACCGATGCCAATATCGACCGCTTCCTCAATAAAGAGATGAATGGCGCGTTGAACCTTGATTTGCAACCGGTGATCGCCAAAGTCGATTTCAACCCGACCTTTGATTCGCTTGTCGAAGTGATAAGCCAATCCTCCTTCGGTGGCATGCTGGCGATGTTTGGCGGCGCGACCGCGCTTGAGCCACTGAAACAGCCCTTTGTGGAGAAGATGCAAACGGCGCTTGTCGATATGAGCCAAAGCGAGTCGGTACGTGAAGCCCTAAAAGGGCAACTCGAATCCCCCGCGATGCTGGATGAAATCAAAGCCAATATCGAAGGCATCATCGATCAGCGCTTAAATGAGCTGACTCCGCAACTGGTCAAAGAGATCGTGCAGAAGATGATCAAAGAGCATCTAGGCTGGCTGGTGATTTGGGGCGGTGTGTTTGGTGGCGTGATTGGCCTTGTTTCCGCGGCTTTGGTTTAAACATCCGCACTGTAAACCTAAAAAATCAGCCCCAATAATGGGGCTGATTTTATCAATACAGGAAAAACACCGAGTTAGTAAAGCTCCGTTAACATCGAATCTTGGTACGCTTTTAGCTCTTCACCCTTTTGAACACGGGCGATGTAATCTGGGTTAGCGATAAATGGACGACCAATCGCGAGCAGATCAAACTCATTATTTTCAATCGCAGTCGCACCCGTTTCTGCGCTAAAACCACCGACACCCATCAGCGTTTTTGAGTAGTGCTGACGCAAGTAAGTCGACACTCGACCACCTAAGAAATCAAAGGTCACACTGTCATCAAACATCCCTTCATGCAGATAGGCCAAATTGCGTTTTTCCAACTCAGGCAGTAAATAATCAAACACTTCACGATCACGCGGGTCCGCTTTGATGTTGAAATACGCCCCCGGAGACACACGCAGCGCGGTGCGCTCTGCGCCAATACGTGCGATCACCGCATCCACCACTTCCAAAGCAAAACGCGCCATATTGGCCGGCGTTTCACCGTACTCATCGCTGCGTTGGTTCGAATCAAAATGCAGGAACTGGTCAATGAGATAGCCGTTCGCGCCATGAATCTCGACTCCATCAAAACCCGCCAAGCGTGCATTTTCCGCCGCTTGTGCGTAATCGGCCACCAGTTGCTTGATCTCCGCTTGGCTCGCCGCTTTCGGTACTGTGTACTGCAATTCACGGCGGCGTGGCACACTGCCTTCGACACCGAGAGCTGAAGGCGCTAGAACGTATTCACCCGCAAAAAAGGCAGGGTGAGCTACGCGTCCGGTATGCCATAACTGAGCGAAAATCTTACCGCCGTTGGCATGCACGGCGTCCGTTACTTTTTTCCAACCGGCAATTTGCGCCTGCGTAAACAGCCCCGGAGTGTTCGGGTAGCCTTGAGCATCGGGGCGAATAATGGTGGCTTCGGAAATGATCAGCCCAGCATCGGCACGGCGTGCGTAATACGCCACCATGGCATCGGTCGGCACCAAATCATCATCAGCCATGCAGCGCGTCAGTGGCGCCATCGCAATTCGGTTGTTTAAAGTAATCACATCATTGAGCGCGTATGGCTGAAAAAGAATATCGGTCATTTGAGTTGTCCTGTGGTTGTCTGTTGCGCTTATGCTAGATCATTCTTGAACAATCGTTCAAGAACTTTTTTGAATGAACGTTCAAGATACTTTGTCATCGACTCGGTTTAGCGCTAGAATCGCGCCATGTTCGATGAAGAGATTGTGTTGTGCGAGTAGCTGAATTTGACCGAGAGCAGGTGTTGCGATCCGCGATGGATGAATTTATGTCCAAAGGATTCAACAAAACCAGTATGCAAGATTTAAAACGCGTGACCGGTTTACACCCCGGCTCGATTTACTGCGCGTTTGAAAATAAGCGCGGTTTGCTGATTGCCGCCCTTGAGCAATACACCAAACAACGCGTCTCGGAATTTAATGCGATTTTCGCCGCACATCCCACCATCTTAGCGGGATTAAAGCAGTACATGGCGATGGTGGTGGATGAGTGTGAACGCGATGAGATCAAAGATTGCTTGCTGCAAAAAGCACTCAATGAACTCTCTTGTCAGGATGAAGAAGTCGAAACGCTGATCCGCGCAACCGTCGGTACTTGGAAGCAAGGCATGCTTGCGCAATTACAAGAAGCACAGCAGCGCGGCGAGATAAACCCAGACAGTGACTGCGTGCTACTCACCGAATATTTGGTGATGGGCATTTATGGTTTGCGCTCGTTTGCCCACACTCGGCCGGAAAAGGGCTTACTCAAAAAGCTCGCCGATAAACTGTTGGACGCGATTCGCTGATCCGCCAGTGTTGGTAATTCCTACAAAAAAGCCACAGATGCGGTCTGTGGCTTTTCACTTTTTTGGCGATATCACACAAAATCGCTGAGCATCCAGAGCGCCAGCAGCAAAAACACCGCGCCCATCACTTTGTGCTGGTAAGTGCGAAAACGCTGATTGTCGACCAGCGAGCGACCAAACACGCCAATCAAAGCCACCAACAGCAGATTAAACAGCAAGCCGCACACATTCAGCACCATACCCAGTGCGAACATCTGTTCGGCGGAGCTGGCCGCGATATTGGTTGAAACAAACTGCGGCAAAAACAGCACAAAGAACACCAAGGCTTTTGGGTTCAGCAAATTGCTCACTAAAGCGCGTTGGTAAAAGGTTTTTGCTACCGCTTGTGCCTCATCCAAGGTGGGCGCTTGCGCTGCATCGGCACGCAGGCAATCCCACGCCATTTTGAGCAGGTATGCTCCCCCCAACAAATGCAGCACATTGAGCGCCAACGGGTTCATCGCAATCAGTGCAGAAACCCCGAGCGCCGCGAGTAAGGTTAAAATCATCCCTGATGTGGCATTGCCCAAGCTGGCAAACAAACCGACTCGGCGTCCGTAGCTCATACTAGAGCTCGCAATCAGCAGCATATCTGGCCCAGGGATCAGCAACAGCGCCAATACCGCGGTGAGATAAACCGGTAATACCGAAACATCAATCATGTTGAAAATCTTGTTAAAGCTGGAAAGCGGCGGATTTTATAGGAGACATACCGCCATTTCCATATGAAAGATAATCCAAATAAACTCATTTCTAGCCAGAGATAAAATAGTGTGGATTTCGATTAGTACAGAAGCGCAATTTTGTACAAAAACTTTCCTGCACTTTGCAGTAGACTCATTAGGGAAAAGCACAAGGAAGCGTGATGAGCGACTCAGCAGGCAAAATTAAAGAACAAGCAAAATTTCAGATTGCCGAAGAATTTGGCGGCCTTGAGCTGCTTGATGCGCAATACGAAACACAGAATTTTTCTCGCCACAGCCATGAAGGGTATACCGTGGGTGTGATTGAGCGCGGTGCACAATCTTTCTACCGCACCGGCGGCAACCATATTGCGCCGCAAGACAGCATTATTTTGGTCAACGCCGATGAAGTGCATACCGGACACTCCGCCGTCGAAGGTGGTTGGGCGTATAAAGCCATGTACCCGCTGCCCGAGCAATTTGCCACGGTCGCCAAAGAGATCGGTGCCAATACCGGCGCGCCTTATTTTCCACAAGCGGTGGTGTATGATCCCGAGCTCGCGAGCCAACTGCGCTTAGTGTTTGAAACCCTTGAGAAATCGACTAACCGCTTGCTACGTGAAACCCTGATTTACGCCAGCTTAGTCAAACTGATGACACGCCACGGCCGCACAGCACCACAGGCCGATCAACCGCTATCTGCACTACGCCCATTATTGCTAGTTAAAGAGTTTCTGGATGATTTTCCGCAGGCCGATGTTTCACTCGAAGAGCTGGCACAACTGGCGGGATTAAGTCCTTTTCATCTGGTGCGGACGTTTCAAAAACAGTTTGGTTTGCCACCCCACGCTTATCAAATCCAAGCCCGCTTGCGCCTCGCGAAAACCCTGTTAAAGCAAGGCGTGAGTATCTCGGAAACTGCGCAAGAGTGTGGCTTTCACGATCAAAGCCATCTGCATCGTCACTTTAAAAAAGCACTCGGCATCACGCCAAAACAATACGCCAAACCTTAAGCAAGCCGCGCAAGATTATCCAAGATGACCCGCTTATCCCTATGCTTTGATAACCCCGAACGGAACCCAAACAACATGGAGTTTCCGCTAGGAAAGGTATATGGTTTTCTTCTATGAGTTGGAAAGAGTATGAATAGCCAAGTGTTAACGATTGATGATTCTCCCACCCCCGCACAACTTTTTTGGCAAGGTACAGTCGCCATGCTGCCGTTAAGCATTGCAGTTTTGCCTTGGGGTTTACTGGCCGGTTCGTTCGCCATTGAGGCCGGTCTTTCGGTAGTCGAAAGCCAAGCCCTTTCCGCCGTGTTATATGCAGGTGCAGCGCAACTGGTCGCCATTGGTATGTTTAAAACTGGAGCCGGTCTTATCACCTTGCTGCTCGCGACCTTCTTCATCACTTCGCGCCATTTTCTGTACAGCGTATCGATGCGCAGCAAAGTTAGCCCACTGCCCTTGCGTTGGCGACTTACTTTGGGCTTTCTACTCACCGATGAATTGTTCGCGATCTGCGGTTCACAAACCGACAAGCAGTTTAATCGCTGGTATGCATTAGGTGCAGGGCTAAGTTTTTACCTGATTTGGAATTTGGCCAGTTTGGTTGGGATTGTCGCGGGACGCTATCTGCCCGATCTCAATCAGTGGGGGTTAGAATTCGCGGTCGCAGCCACTTTTATCGCGATTGTGATCCCGAATATCAAAAGCTGGCCAGTGCTGATTTCGGTACTCACCGCATTGGTGTTATCTGTGACGCTCACGGTAGCGGGCATTGAAGGTAGCTTAATGTTCGCCAGTATTGGCGCCATGTTCGCCGGCTATGGTGCTGAACGTTTATTAGGAGCTCGCTCATGATCATGCTTTCGATATTCGCCATGACGGCACTGGTGTTTCTCAGCCGTTATCTGTTTCTTGAGCCTAAGCTGCCACTACGCCTCAGCCCAGCCTTGCAACGCTTGCTCAGCTACTCAGGGCCTGCTGTGTTGACCGCGATTTGGGCTCCGATTGTGTTTATGCCTGAAAAAAACTTGTGGCTAGAATGGAATAACCCCTATCTTCTCGCCGCACTGCTTGCTGGATTATTGGCTTGGGTGAGCAAAAACGTTTTACTCACCACAGTCGTGAGTATGGGATCTTTCCTGCTGCTGAAATTAGTCGTTTTTGCGTAACGTTTGACCTACCGATGATCGCGACACAAAAAAGAATGGCTGGCTACTCAGCCAACCATTCCACTTCAATCAAGGTATGTTCACCACATTTAAGGCGGCCGACAAAGCGGTCGCCGACATGCACTTCCCCTACGCCTTGCGGGGTGCCTGTCATCACCACATCACCATCTTCCAGAGTCAGGTAGCTTTTTAGCTCTTGTAGCACAGCCTCTGGCGAGTGCAGCATCTGATTCACATGTCCTTTTTGCACACGTACGCAGTTGATCAGCAGTTCCAAATTAAGATCGGCGGCATCCAGCCCGTCAAGTGCCACAAATCGGCTCAAGACTGCTGCACCATCAAACGCTTTAGCACGCTCCCAAGGTAAGCCTTTGGATTTGAGATAACTCTGCATTTGGCGTTTGGTCAAATCTAACCCGATCCCCACGCCCACATACTGCCCTTTTTCGATCAAGAAACAGATCTCTGCTTCATAATGCAAAGGCTCTTGATGAAAAGCACGTAGATGACTGGTGACTGCAGACGAGGGTTTATGAAACAGCACCATTTGTTCAGGAATAGTATTTTGCAGTTCCTGAATATGTTCAACATAGTTACGCCCGATACACAGCACTTTACCGACGGATAGGTTTCGGTTGGCAAATTGGATATGACTCATCTCTCTTCCTTGACCAGACACAAAGCCGCGATTCTAAACTAACCGCTGAGAAACTACGCAGAAATGAATCACACAATTGTGGAAAATGCGCACGGCAGCCCATCTCTCACCAATTACTCATTCAAAGTGTGCAGAATCTTCTCACACAACGCTTTTAGCGTAATCAGCTCCTCTAAGCTGAGATCAAATTTGCACAGCATTTCATTTGGTACTAAACGGGCTTGCTGCTGTAAATCAAATCCGGCTTGAGTCAAAAACAGCTCGCGCACTCGCTCATCACTGCTGCCACGTCGCCGCTCCACAATCCCTTTCGCTTCCAACCGTTTCAGTAGCGGAGTCAGCGTGCCGGAGTCCAAACGCAACTTAGCACCGAGATCTTTCACATTCATCCCGTTTTGTTGCCACAGCACCAACAGCACCAAATATTGCGAATAGGTGATGTCCAACCGTTCAAGCAGTGGACGATAAGCGCGGATCACGGCATTCGCTGCACTGTAAAGGGGAAAACAGATCTGATTTTCCAACAATAGTGGGTCACCAGCAGGAAGTTGACAGCTTGGGGACGTCGTCATGGTTTAGCCTCAAAAAATAAATTGCACACAATATACTTGCAAACAACAAAAGACTCGATATAAGATTGCAAGCAATTAAATTGCACACAACTTAAATTAAGGCATAAAACATGAGTACGATTTATCAAACTTCCGCGACCGCTTCTGCAGGGCGCAATGGCTTAGTCAGTACCGAAGATAAACTGCTTGAGCTCAATCTCAGCTACCCAAAAGAGATGGGTGGGAGCGGCACAGCAACCAACCCAGAGCAACTGTTTGCAGCCGGTTATGCGGCCTGCTTTTCTAATGCCATTTTGCACGTCGCTCGTGAAGCCAAAGTCGCGTTAAAAGAAGCGCCTGTGACTGCCACTGTCGGTATTGGTCCAAATGGTCAAGGCGGCTTTGCACTGAGTGTATCCCTAGCGGCACACATCGCATTAGAAGAGGACCAAGCTAAGCAATTAGTCACTATCGCCCACCAAGTTTGCCCCTATTCCAATGCCGTGCGAGGCAATATTGATGTGCAAGTCAGCGTCAATGGCTTAGCCCTGTAATTTCGATTCCCCATCACTCACCACGGTGAAGCCCCTTACTCACCCCCAGATCAAACTTGGAGGATCATCAGGAGTTTCGGGCTTCGCTGTGCGTCTAGGGCTCTGTCATGCTTTTGCCTTGTCTTTATCATCCCTAAGCCATAAAAACTCAATCAAAACGTCACCAAATAGAAACGCATTATTCATTTTTAATCAGTACCTTAGCGGCATCAAACGTCGGGCAGTTAAGCCCATCCATTAAAATAGGGTAAGTAAAATGAAAAAGGCAGCAGTTGCTCTCGCCATCGTTTCCGCACTGGTATCAGGTTCTACTTTAGCCGCAACCGTTTATGATGCAGAAGGCACCTCACTCAAAGTTGGCGGGCGTCTGGAATTCCGTGGTGACTTCAATGGTGACGACAAAGGCAAAGAGATTGAAGGCACCATGCTCAACAAGAGCCGTGTGCGTCTGAATGTGGCCGGTGAAACGGATATTGGCGCAGGCATGAAAGGTTTCGGTTTCTGGGAAGCAGAACAAGGCGTGAAATCGTCTGCAGGTGCTTCAACAGAACAAGAAACCACGTTCAAACAGCGCTATATGTACGTTGGTATGAAAGGCGATTTTGGTAGCCTTTCTTTTGGCCGTCAAAACACCGCGGGTGTACAGATTTCTGATATGTCAGACATCGGCACGTTCACCGGCGATCAAAAAGCGTTCATCAGCGCAGGTAACGAACAAATCAACAACACCATTGCTTACGGTTATGACTTCGAAAGCTTCAAGCTAAAAGCAAGCTACATTGCGGATGATGAGAAAAATGCCGACGGCTTTGGTATTTCCGGTATTTATTCAGCTTCTTTTGGTTTGGATCTCGGCTTAGGCTATGCCGCTAACGACCTTGGTACGGATAACGGTTCAGCAGATCAAATTATTGCCGGTTTAGGTTACACCATGGGTGATCTCTACTTTGGTGCCACTTACACCACTGGCGACAAAGATGACAAAGCCGATACTCAGTTTACGGGTATCGAAGCCTCTGCACAGTACAAAATTACCAAGCAGTTCCGTCTGATTGCGGCTTACCAAACCCAAGAAGAAGAAACCAAAAATGTCACCAAAGACAAATCGGATTTCTTCGAGCTCACTGGCCGTTACGATTTCACGAAAAACTTCCGTTCTTACATCGCTTACAAAGCGAATGGTTTGGATGACAAAGACGCCGGCTACAAAGTCGAAGACACTATCCGTCTTGGCTTACGCTACGATTTCTAATCTCACCCATCACTCCTGAATTTGTCCTTATTTGGCCAAGCGTTTGCTTGGCCTTTTTTGTTTGAAAGTTTCGAACATCATCAGCAACCGTAGCGATTGGTTTTCTCAACATTACCACGTATGATTCAGCCAACTTTTTGACTACCTCTTTGATTCATGAGTATAAAACACCACCCACTCCAAGGTGCACTTTGGATGCTGACAGCCGGCTTATCTTTCGCTGTCGTGAACAGTATTGCCCAATACGCCAGTATCGAATTTGGTCTACCTTCTACCACCGTAGCCTTAGTGCAGTACGCGATTGCGATTGTGGTTATCCTGCCTTATCTCAAAACCCTTGGCATTCGTCAGTCACTGCGTACTCAGCGCTTTGGTGCACATTTGTTGCGCGTGTTTTTAGCAGTAATCGGTATTCAACTCTGGTTGTGGGCGCTGGCTTACCCAGTTCCCATCTGGCAAGGTATTGCATTGCTAATGACTTCGCCCCTGTTTGCCACCATCGGCTCTGGCTTATGGCTACGTGAGAAAGTCGGCATGGCACGTTGGCTCGCGACTGTCACAGGATTCATCGGTGCGATGATCATCTTGGGGCCTTGGGCGGACAATTTTAATCTCGCCTCTCTACTGCCGGTGGGAGCAGCCTTCTTCTGGGCATGTTACTCGCTGATGGTGAAAAAGCTTTCCGCTCATGATTCGCCTTCGACCATGGTGGTTTACCTGCTGCTGCTGATCACCCCCTTCAATCTGCTCCTTGCGCTCCCCGACTGGCAGATGCCAAGCGGCCAAATGCTGTGGGGATTACTGATTGGCGCAGGGGTCATGACAGCACTAGCTCAATGGGCGATTGCCAAAGCCTACGCGGTTGCTGATGCATCTTTTGTACAACCGTTTGATCACGCAAAACTCCCTTTCAACGTCTTGGCCGGATGGCTAGTCTTTGGTTGGGTTCCTCCAGGACGCTTATGGCTTGGAGCGGCGATCATTGTGCTTTCTGTGGCATTTATTACTCAATGGGAAACAAAAAAATCACGGCGCGAAAGAAAAATTGTCTAGAACCTTTCCTATCTTTTAATGAAAAGATTTGTATGAGGAATACCTGATGACCACGCCAATTAAAGTCACACTCTATCGCTGGGCTGGCAGTTTTGGCCCATTTAAAGTGAACATTCCCTGTGGCGAATGCACGCTGACGAAAGATATTTTAGCCGATACCTTTGCCAACGAACTGGCCGGCGTCCCCATTGAACTGGAAATCAAAGATTGGCTTTCATATTGGTGGGAACCCTTAAAGCTCGGTGCATGGCACGCCCCTATCGTCGTCGTTGCTGGTAAAGTCATCAGCCAAGGTGAAGCCCTCAACCGAGGAGTACTAGTACAATCGATCATCAAAGAGTGGACAAAGCAGGACACGCTGCAAGGCAATATTGTCTTTGGGAAAGCCACCTGCCCTTACTGTGTGAAAGCCAAGCAGTTGCTGGATAATGCCGGTATTGACTATCGCTATCACGATGTGGTCAAAGAGAGCGCCGCACTGTATCGCATGATCCCTGAAGTGAAAGCGATCATCGGTGAAAAAACTCCCGTCACGGTTCCACAAATCTGGTTGAATGGACAGTATATTGGGGGCTGTGACTCATTGGAAAAATGGCTGAAAGAGAACCCACAACGCGTACCGGATAATGTGGTGGAGATTGAAACCACACGCGTTGCACAATAACTCCGCCAACGCACCACCTGATGGCGAGCGGGTTGCGTTGCGTGTCGAGATTCTAAAGCATAAAAACATCGGCCCACTCATTGAGTGGGCCGATGTTTTCTTAGATGAGATCAGACTTATTGGCTGAGCTTTTGACGAATTCTTTGTAGAAAAGAGCGCTTTTTCGTTTTGCTTTTGCCAACCTGAGCTTGATGCATCGCTTGTTTAGCAATCAGTTGCCCAAGGTAAACCGAACCGAGTTCATTATTCATAACGCACGCCTCTATGTTGCTGAATGACAATTTTCGCTCAATATAACAGCAAAAACCAACAAAACAAGATATAGATCACAATTTTTGCGTAATTAAATTACACATTAACTACGTTTGGGTTGTTTGTACGTTTTTCCAGCCGCTTGGTAGATATCTTTCTGTTTGATATCGAAGAAGCCATCAAAAAACCAAGCAACAAATTTCACCACATCATCACCTTCGTTCATGATGTGCTCGACATATTCTTGCTCTTCGCCCTGTTCATCCACTTCAGTCGTCACATGGTAAATACGTTGTTCACCTTCCACTTCTGCTAAAGCAAACTGGCCAGAGAGTGACTGTGCCGCTTCTGCAATCGCTTCATCTTCGCTATTTTTCAGTAGCGTTAATGCTGCCGGTAACGTGGTTTGCTCACATAAAAGTTTAATTAAGGCTTCAAATTGACTCTGTTGCATGATGATCCCCGTAGAGAGTGCTTTCCCGTAAAAATAAGCGCCGATTATATACACTTCTCACGGCAAGCGGCAGTGGAACCTGCATTTCCCTGCCCTACGGCCGATTGAACAGAGTTTTCACACCCGCTCTCATGCCTGCGTTTGTACTGCGCTCTCTGGTACGTGGGCTTTTTTCGTTGCGATCAACACACTCAACATCGTGATACCGACCAGAATATAAAACACACCCATTGCATGTTGGTTAGTCACCCAATGCTCAATCAAAAAACCACCTAATAAACCCGCAATCGCCATTTGAATGGAACCCGACAGCGCAGAAACGGCCCCCGCTTGTGATTTATGAGGTGATAACAAAAGCGTGGTTGCCAGCGGAAAAGAGATGCCCTGCGCGATACTCAGCCAAGTAAATGCCCAAATGAGATTAAAAACAGAAAACTCGGTAAGCAATAACCACAGCCCAGAAAACACCATCAAGCTAATTGAACAGGCAAGTAACTGGCGCGAGGAAAACCGGGAGGTCAACATATTCACTAACAGGCTTCCTACCAGTAAACCGGCTGAAGGTATGATTAAGGTAGAGCCATAATCCGCCGCCGTCATTCCGAGCTGTTTTTGCAACAAGAAGGGAAGAATCGACAATGTCACTAAACTGGCTAAATAGCTCAGCCAGTTATAACTGGCACTGCTGGTGACTTGGTGATTGGTCAGTAGTTTCGCATAATTCATCACAATGCCACGCCACTGAACACGCCGCTTCGGGTAAGGCAACGTTTCCGGCAAAATCATAACACCGAGCGTAAAAATGGCCCCGATATAAATTAGCACAAACATAAACACGGACTGCCAACTCAAATGATAGGCCATCCAGCCCCCGAGCACTGGCGCAATAATCGGCATGATCGACGCAGTAATCGACAAATAGGAGAGTGCTTTAGTGAGATGGAAACCATCATAGCTGTCGCGTAATACGCTACGCCCAAGCACAGAAGCACTTCCCGCCCCCAACCCTTGCAGTAAACGACCAAACTCAAGCGCCTGAAAATGATCTGACATCATCACACACACGATCGTGCCAATAAGGTAAATACCTTGACCGAGCAAGAAAGTGGGACGTCGGCCTACCGCATCAGAAAGGGCGCCATAAAACAGCTGCGAGCCACCAAAACCCAGCAAAAACAGCGTGACAAGCATCTGCGCACTCGCTTGATCCACCTGTAAATCACGGCTAATCAGAGGCAGTGAGGGTAAATAAATGCTCACGCCCACTTGGCCAGTCGCGATGATCATCATCGCAAGTAGCATTGGGGTGCGGCGAAAACGAGAGGAAGTTTGTGCGTTCATGGCGGAGAGTCTATATTGGCAACTCTCATTTGATAATCTCGCAAATTGGAAATAAATTAGTTCCAATAAAGAATGAATAAGGTCATGGGATGGATTGGTTACAGAGCGCAAAAACTTACATCAAAGTCGTTGAGGAAGGCAGCTTCAATGGAGCGGCGCGCAAACTCAACACCACCAGTTCAGCTGTTAGTAAGCGCATTCATTGGCTTGAAGAGCGCATTGGTGTACAGCTGCTTAAGCGTACCACACGCTCCGTCACTCAAACGGAAGCCGGTGCACTCTTCTATCAGCGGGCAAAAGCCCAGTTAGAAAGCTGGCAATCAGTAGTGGATGAAACACGCTCGGTCAATCAGACCCCAGCTGGGCTACTTCGAATTGGCGCAACACTGGCCGTCGGTTCAAAGTTCTTGATGCAATATCTTGATGAGTTTTTGCAACGCTACCCCGATATCCGCATTCAGCTCATCACCACCACTCCGGGACAGTTACCAGAGCTGCATCTTGATCTCTTCATTAGCCGCGAAATTGATCAACTCAATTCACTCAGCTTTAAAGCAACCCCATTGTTTGAGTATCAAGCGGGCTTTTATGCCTCTCCCCACTATCTTGCTAAGCAAGGAACACCGCAAACTTTACAAGAGTTAACTGAGCATAATGTTCTGTGCTGGGGGGAAAATACTTTTCGAGAAGTAAAAACCTCGCAAGGTAAGCGTATTACGCTCACAGGTAACTTTGCCACCACCAACCCAGAAGCCTTATTCTACGCAGGAAAAGCCGGAATGGGCATCATTGTCACGGGACATATCATGATCAAAGAGGAACTCAAACAGGGTACGCTGGTACGCATTTTGCCCGATGTCACCATAGATCAAACCACTGTGTTCGCGTATTACCCTAAATTGGAGTATCAGCACACTCGAACTCAACTGTTCCTCGATCATTTAAAACAAAAATTAGCCCAAGCCAAATCATCTTAGTTAACTTATCTATCAATTAAATATTGGGAATTTCAATTCGCAATCAGAATTTTTTGTTTTTTTTTGCTCGACTAAACGGTTGAATTCAAAAAGCAAGCTCAAGTAACGCCCTATCCTCTGCCTCGAACGGCTGGAAAATCACCGCGATCTCAACAATAGTAACTACATGCATATAAGAGTATCTCGCGGTGATGAGATTCATTTTGTCAGAAACGGCTAGAGAGATCAGAGTATGACTAACAGTCCATTGGTAGCAGAAAAACTGAGTCTGGACGCCATACATCATTTCAACATGCTTTGTGGCCCAGAGTTGCTCTCGCAAGTGACCCAGTTCCTACATAAAACCTTTAATAGCCACAGCTCAATGGTCATTGAGTTGGATAAAATGCGTTATAAAGCTCACAACTTGTGCTGTGCCAGTATTGAACCAAGCAGCCTAGAACAGCATTACGAGCTCCAAGGCACTCCTTGTGAACAGGTAGGGTTACAGCAACAACCTTACTGCATTTTCACAAACAAAGTGGCGGAGCTCTTTCCATCGGACACCTATCTGGTAGAAAACAGTATTGAAGCCTATTTGGGGATCCCGATTTATTTTTCGAGTGGTGAAAACTACGGCGTTCTGATCTCGACGTTTACTCGTCCACTCGACGATTTTGCCAACCTCGTTTTAATCCACCAGATCTTGGCACAGATGATTGCCCATGATTTGGAATGCAAACAGATGGCGGCGAGGTCCCAAAGTTTGGTCAATCAACTACGCCATGAAATTTCTCACGACAACTTAACCGGACTAATGAACCGCAATGATTTGGCCGAGAAACTCGATGCTTTGATCCAACGTGGACAACATCATTTCACTTTGGCGTTTCTTGATATTGATGAGTTCCGTTCAATCAACGACTTATACGGACATTTTCTCGGTGACGCGGTACTCAAATTTGTTGCCAACGCGATAGAACAAGCCTTACCTGAGGAGCACCACGCGTTTAGAATCGCCGCGGATGAGTTCGCGTTTCTGACCACCGATCATGAACCGATGAAAATCTGCCAAACCATCCTCAATAAGCTTTCACAAGACTATGTTGATCAAGATCGTCGAATTAAAGTCAGCGTCAGCATTGGTATTGCCAAATACAGTGGAGAAAGGCTCACCGCTGATCAACTCCTGTTCAATGCCAGCCTAGCGTTGGAAGAGTGCAAACGTAACCACAACACGCATATCCGATTTTATGACACGTTGCTAAGCAACCAGTATTACCGACGCACACAAATTATCGATGCTCTGCGCAGCGAATTGAGTAAACCCATACATCAAACCGAGTTGTATGTGGTTGTGCAACCGATTGTGAAAAGAAACCAACAGACATGGGACTATTTTGAAATTCTGACGCGTTGGAAAAGCAGCTCACTTGGTTTTGTCACTCCCCTTGAGTTTATTGAGGCGGCAGAACAATCTGGCCTAATCATCGAGTTGGGTGAACGCATTTTGGAGCTCGCTTGCATCGCAAAAATGGAGTTAGAGCATGGACTAGAGCGAAAAGTGCACCTCAGCATCAACTGCTCTGCCGATGAACTGACCAACTCCAATCGCTATCTTGAACACTTATTAAAATCGATCCAAACCTATGGCTTCCAACCCACAGAATTCACCATAGAACTGACTGAAACCGTCCTACTTTCCAAAGCAGCCGAAGTATGCAGTGTGTTAACGGTATTGCGTGAACTTGGCTTTAGAATTGCCTTGGATGACTTTGGTACCGGTTATTCAAGCTTGAATTACATTCATAGCTACCCGATTGACTGCATCAAAATCGATGCCGCATTTGTGCGTAACTTACTCACCAACCAAACTTCCGAAAGCATCGTGTGGCTAATCATTCAGCTCGCGAACCAACTCAAGCTCGATCTAGTCGCTGAAGGGGTAGAGAACCAACAAGCCTTAGATAAACTCTACCAAATGGGCTGTGAGCAAATACAAGGCTATTACTTCAGCAAACCCGATTTACCCAGTGTCATGGTCGAACGACAGTTACCTTCAACCCCGCAAACTCCAGTCAACCCGAATCACTAATATGCAGAAACAACAAAGCCCCTGAAAGGGGCTTTGTTGTGAAAACTTGACGCTATTGCGCAGCAAGCATGCTTTCTTGACGAGCGAGCATCTGATCGAGCTCTTTGCGTTTCGCGATAAACTGTGCCATCTCTTTCTTCGGCACCGAACTCGCCATCGGAATATTCGCTTTCATCGCATTCACCGCACGACCACGTACGATTAACTCATAATGCAAATGAGGACCGGTCACACGACCTGTATTACCCGATAAACCAATGCGCTGCCCACGGGACACCTTTTGCCCTTTCTTGACTAAAATTTTGCTCAAGTGTAGGTAACGAGTCATGTAGGTGCTGCCATGTTGAATCACCACATAGTTACCCGCATACGGGTGGTTACGAGTCATCACCACCACACCATCACCCGAAGTGTACACAGGGGTACCAATCGGCATCGCAAAGTCGGTACCGTTGTGTGGTGCAACCCGTTTGGTTACCGGATGAAAACGTTTTGGATCGAAGTTTGACGAAATACGCCATTTACTATCGACCGGATAACGCTGGAAGGCGCGCTGTAAGCTATCACCATTCTTATCGTAGTACTGACCATCTTGGTGCAAGTACGCCGTGATCTCTTTACCACGATTAAAAATCTTGATCGCCTGAATTTCAGAGTTACCTGTGAGTTTTTCACCGACAAACTGACGTGACAGCACGACCTCAAAACGGTCACCACGACGCAAGTCACGACCAAAATTGATTTTATCTTTCAGCAGAGTCACGATTTGATCAACGTCTGCAGTGCCGAGACCCGCACGGTTTGCGGAGAGAGAAAAACTGCCATCCACTTCACCGATCAGCGGTTCAACTTTCCACGTACCGGGAATTTTTCGCTCTTCAAACTCATAGCTGCCATCGCTAAGGCGGGTGTATACCGCACGATCGACAAGGCTAAACTCAAGCTCCATCTTAGATAACGTATTATCACTGCCTTTCCAAAAACGCAGCACGTTGCCAGGTCTTAGCGTATCAAGAGCCAGATAGTTTAAATCCGTCTCCATGATCTTCATCAGTTCTGTGTAAGGAAACCCAAGCTGGCTAAAAATCGTACTTAGATTATCGCCCGGTTTGATTTCATACTCATAATCCGGATACCCCACTTTCACTACGTCTGTATGTTCAGCAGACGAAAATTGCACGACCGGAGAATCAGGCAGAGATAACTCAATACGCTGTTGCCGTATTGGACTGTTGAGCGAAGACGAGATCGCAGCCACAGCCAAAAGCGGCAAACCTACCAGTGTCGCTTTCTTTCGCATTGAAAGCTCAGAAAACCGCAAAACAATAGATTTATGTATCACCAATTTACCTGTGGAAAAAAGTCAGAACTCGGCCAAGAGTAAGGGTTTCAGCGCGGCTTGTCACCTACGCTTTCGTCAATTTAAAGCAAAAAGGCACGTATGTGCCTTTCAAAAATATAAGATTTAGTGTGTCAGCAGCAACTTAGTTCTTTGTGATTTTTTGAGCTTTCGCGCAAAAATGCTACCGAAATCACTGATAGGTGGTGAGCAAGCAGTTCTCTTCCCCAAAACCATTCGCGATGTACTGATCGGCATCGGGGTCATTTACCCATTGTTGCTGATCAAGCAAATAACGGAATTGAAATTCGCTATCTTTCGGCAAACGTGTTTTAAATTTGAAGGTGTTCGATTTAGCGACTTTTTTCATTGGCTCTGGCTGCCAACCTAAAAAATCCGCCACGATCGCCACTTCTGATGCTGCTTGCGGTGCATCGCATTCAAAAGTGACTTCCACTTCATCTTTTGTTTTAAGGAACTTCTTGTTAATCATGTCAAACTCCATCTTCGAACAAAAAACAACCAACTCAAGGCATGATAGGTAATTTATTCCCTATACTCAACCTAACTGTCATTCAATTAAACGCATAATCTCTACGTCGAGGGTAACCGGGGTTTTCCGCATGAAATCCCGATTAACGCAGCCAACCGAGATTAACCAGAAGGAAACCTGAGGTTAACGAAAGTTAATCACATGAAATTAAAAGATTAATTTTCTCAACACTTCGCCATTACCCCCTTTTATCTTGCGGGAAGTATCCCTTTACAGCCTATAAAATGAGCGTAGAATCCACGGCGTTTTCATTTCCCTATTTTTGTTAAGGTGATCAATTATGTTTGCCATCTATGAATCCTATAAAGCCGGTCAGTTGCAACCCAAACAGTGGGTCAACAATATTACAGCGGGGTTGATAGTTGGGGTGGTTGCTCTGCCGTTGGCGATGGCATTTGCTATTGCTTCCGGCGTAAAACCAGAACAAGGAATTTATACCGCTATCATCGCGGGGATCATTGTTTCCCTGTTTGGTGGTTCACGCGTACAAATCGCTGGCCCAACCGGCGCGTTTATTGTCATTCTTGCCGGCATTGTCGCTGAGCACGGTATTACCGGATTACAGATTGCGACCATTATGGCGGGCTTTATTCTGGTTATTCTTGGCTTAGCTCGCTTAGGCAGCATCATCCGTTATATTCCCGATCCGGTTATCGTGGGCTTTACCTCAGGCATTGGTGTGATCATTTGGGTCGGTCAGTGGCGCGATTTCTTCGGTTTACCTGAAATCAAAGGTGAACATTTCCACCAGAAATTGATCGCGATTTTCCACGCATTCCCACAATTCCACCTCACGACAACCTTGCTAGCACTCTTATCTCTGGCCTTGGTTATTTTCGGACCTAAAATTCCGAAGCTGTCCAAAATTCCGGGGCCATTGTTGGCGCTGGTTGTCGTAACCTCACTGCAATATGTGATTGGGTTTGAAGGGGTAAGAACTATTGGCTCTGCGTTTGGAGGTATCCCTCAAGGTTTACCAGAGTTTGCTTTACCGGATTTAAGCCTAAGTCAGATGATTCAGTTGATTGGTCCCGCTTTTGCCATTGCTATGCTGGGCGCAATCGAATCTTTACTTTCTGCGGTAGTCGCCGATGGTATGGCAGGCACGAAGCACAACTCTAACCAAGAGTTGGTCGGCCAAGGCATCGCCAACATTATTACACCGTTATTCGGTGGCATTGCGGCAACAGGCGCGATTGCACGTACAGCGACCAACATTCGTAACGGTGGTAACAGCCCGATTGCAGGGGTTATGCACGCACTGACGTTAGTGATCATTCTGCTGGTTTTAGCGCCTCTTGCCGTCAATATTCCTCTGGCCACCCTCAGTGCGATTCTGTTTGTCGTGGCGTGGAATATGAGTGAAGCCCCTCATTTCGTACAACTGGCTAAACGCGCACCACGTGCTGATGTTGCTATTCTCTTGCTCACTTTTGGTTTGACGGTCTTCGCTGATCTCGTGGTCGCGGTCAATATCGGGGTGATCATCGCGATGCTGCATTTCGTGAAACGTATGGCTTCAAGTGTCGAAGTCAAAGCGAACGGTTCACAAGATATGAGCTATGAACTCGCCCAACAAGGTAGAAGCGCATTGCCTCGTGAATTAGCGGTTTACGCATTAGAAGGTCCGTTCTTCTTTGCCGCTGCTGAGACTTTCGAACGAGTCATGAGTAGCATTCAGGAAACGCCACACATTCTGATCCTACGTTTAAAATGGGTGCCATTTATGGATATTACCGGCATTCAAACACTGGAAGAGATCATTCAAAGCTTCCACAAGCGTGGTATTAAAGTTCTGATTTCAGGGGCGAATCCACGCGTTTCACAGAAGTTGATTAAAGCCGGGATCGTCGATTTGGTGGGAAAAAACAATGTTTTCCCAGTTTTTGAAAGTGCGCTCCATGCGGCATTAACGGAAATTGACGCAACAGCCCCCGTTGACACTCACCACGGCTGAGTCAATCGCTAACACCCATCATTAATGCTTAAAACGCCCCCTGCATGCAGAGGGCGTTTTTTTTATCTTTATGCTTTCGAATCGCATATCTTCGCGGTTCAGCGTCTTCATCCTCGCCATTTCACCGATGACAAATTTAACAATAAACATACAAAAATCCGTCATTCTTTGAAACATCAGGAAATTAATTTGAATGCATACCCAAAATAATTGAATAGTATTGCGAATAGTGTGAAAAATAGCTATTCTTGCGCCCGCTGAATCAATCTGGATGATCAGTGAATTTTTATGCCTTGGAAGGGTGAAAAGACCGAACCGCGCGTCTGAAGGACGCAGTCGTCAATGCAGTAATGATAGAGATAAACCCATGCAAGATAACGCGCAAACCTTAGAGCCGCCAGTAAAGAGCCACTCTGCTAATCTGTGGATGTTCCTGATCCCTTCTTTGATCGGGCTTTTTCTGTTTATGGCGCCCATCAGTTACGATGGTTCCTTGACCATTCCTGTCGCCGTATTAGCCAAATCAGTACAGGCTTTATTGGGTGATTCTCTGGTCACCGTTGTCACGGTAATTATTGCGTTTATGTCTGTCGCGTCTTTAGCGACAAAATTATTCCAACCCAGTGGGATCACGAGCCGTCCTTTCCTAAACAGTTTGCTCAATCCTTCTTGGCTTTGGTTAACCGTACGTATTATTGGCGGTGCTGCAGTCATCATGACCTTCTTCCAAATCGGTCCGAAAGCGATCTGGGAAGAAAACACCGGCGGATTAGTGTTACAAGGTTTGCTACCGACGCTCTTCTCTGTGTTTATTTTTGCCGGCTTACTACTGCCATTGCTGCTTAACTTCGGTTTGTTAGAACTGTTTGGCAGCCTACTAAGCAAAGTAATGCGCCCTGTTTTCAACTTGCCTGGCCGCAGCGCAATTGACTGCATGGCATCTTGGCTTGGGGATGGTAGCGTGGGGATCCTGCTCACCAGTAAGCAATACGAAGAAAAGTTTTATACTCAGCGTGAAGCCGCGGTCGTGGGTACCACTTTCTCTGCGGTTTCAATTACCTTTAGCTTAGTGGTGATTGCTCAAGTGGAGCTGGAGCACCTGTTTTTGCCTTTCTATGGTGCGGTCTGTTTAGCGGGTTTCGTTGCTGCGGTAGTGATCCCTCGCCTGCCCCCGCTGTCATGGAAGAAAGATACCTACATCGATGGCACTAAGCCACACCCAGATGCTGATGCTATCCCTGAAGGGCATACCGCTTTTTCTTGGGGCATGGAACTGGCGTTAGCAAAAGCGGCAAAAGTCAGCTCAGTAAAATCGGTGATTGGTGAAGGTGTGCGTAATGCTGTCGATATGGTGTTTGGCGTACTGCCTGTGGTGATGGGGCTTGGTACGATTGCGCTCGTAATTGCGGAGTATACTTCGGTATTTTCTCTGTTAGGTCAGCCTTTCATTCCATTCTTAGAACTGCTGGGCGTACCTGAAGCAGTGGCGGCATCAAAAACGATTGTGGTCGGTTTTGCTGATATGTTTATCCCAGCCATCTTAGCAGCATCCATCGATAACGAGATGACACGCTTTGTGATTGCGGCGATGTCGGTTACTCAGCTTATCTACATGTCTGAAGTGGGTGCTCTGCTGCTGGGTAGCCGCATCCCAGTCAATATTGCCGAGCTGTTTGTTATCTTCATTTTGCGTACCCTTATCACTTTACCCGTCATTACTGCGGTAGCACATTTACTGTTCTAACCCGTCTCTTTATTAAGAAGCGCCGCTAACGCGGCGCTTTTCTTATTTTAAGTCTCAACATTGAGTCTTTTTATCATCAATTTTATTAATATCAGTGATTTTCATATCATCCAACTCCGCCTATAATTCAACCAAATAATGGTTGTTAACTCATCGTGTTGTCATAACTCCAACGCTCAACGTTGCTCACCCATCAGCAACTCAAGGTGAAATGGCACGCGACTAACATCACTCCCACTCTCCAAGCCTTGTATGGAGAAGCGTTGGGAGCTCTGTCAAACAGCACGGAATAAAGAATCATGAGATGGATGTGGCTGATATTGACCTTATTGTGCAGTTCTTTTGCTTATTCGTCGGACATATCGATACAGCTGGCAAATGACCCGCCTGAGGTTTTTTCACTCAAGCAGTTAAGCACAGATTTACCCAAGGTTTCTTTCTCAACTCAACTACCCTGGCTACAAGGTGAGCATCAATTCACTGGTTTCAGAGTGAGTGACCTTCTGAGTTATTTGCAACAAGATCAAGTCAGCTCAGTCACCTTTATCGCGCTCAATGACTATGCTGCAAATATCTCGATAGCCGACATTGAGCAATATGAACCGATTGTGGCTTACTACCTAGACGGAACAGAAATGAAGATTCGCAACAAAGGCCCCTTTTGGTTGGTGTACAACCTAGACAAAAATCCGAAGCTAAACAATCCGATTTACTATACTCATATGGTTTGGCAGATAAGTCATATTCTGATTCATAAGAAGCCATGAACACACAAACCCAGAAAACGCTGCATCCCCTGATTTTGCATGCTAAGACGCTATTGATCGTCATGTCGGCGATCCTAATTCTGGCTAATTTGTATTTACTGAATACTACGCGCGATCTGTCTAAGTCCTACTCTTCGCAAACCAATCAAGCGATTTGGTTTTTGTTTCAGCTCAACAAAGAGTTTACCGAAATGCTTGCGTTGTCTCCTTACTTGCTGGAGTCCAATAGCACACGCCAACAAGTCATGGTGAAATACGAGCTGACATGGAGTCGCTTTGATCTCATCCTTAGTAGCCCAGAAGCGGATGGCATCATCGGAATGTCTCACACTCGTGAATATTTCCAAGCGGCGTTCGCGCGTTTTAAACAGCTTGAGCCTTTACTGTTGGCAGCAAAAGATCCCGACAGCTTACAAACCTTTATGTTAGCGGCCGAGCAAGAATTCGATATTTTCATCCAGTTTATTAACCGTACTTTTGGGGTACAAAGCCCGATGTACACCGCGCAGAAAGAGCAGGTTAACTACCTTAGCCGCATCCAATTTATGCTGATGCTATTGATGTTTGGGTGTGTGGGGTTGGTGAGTTTTATTTTGCACAAAGAGGCCGAATTCCACCGTATTTTAGCCCTAACCGATCCATTAACCGGATTAGAAAACCGCACTGCGATGTTCAGCGAATTAGAACGCCATCGCCGCAGCGGAGGGTTCTCACTGTTTCTGCTCGACCTCAATGGCTTTAAACAGATTAATGATACTTATGGCCACCAGATGGGGGATGCGGTGCTCAAACAGGTCGCGTATCGTTTGAGTCATTCAATTCCTACGTTCGATTATCGTGTGTTTCGGATGGGGGGCGATGAATTTGCTTTGATCTTCAGTAGCATCAACACCACAGAGCAAATGATGATGCAGCGCATGATCAAACAATGCTTTGAACAAGAGTTTGAGTTAAATGGCTCTTTACGTGCCAAGCTCAACACGAGTATCGGAGTCAGCACTTACCCGCTCGATACCACCAACCTAAGTCAGCTGATCTTTTTAGCCGATAAAAACATGTATGAAATGAAATTCCTACAAAAAAGCCCCTCATCGTGAGGGGCAAAATTTACCATCGCTTATAGTTATAATTCCATCAAATAAGGCTTAACCGAAATCCCCGTTAACATAACCGCGAGTACGGTCGTCACGTGGATTACTGAAGATCACTTGGGTGTCATCGTGCTCCACCAACTCTCCCATCAAGAAGAAAGCGGTGCGGTCGGAAATACGGCGCGCTTGCTGCATCGAGTGTGTCACGATCACGATGGTGTAGTTCTTCTTCAGATCTTCCATCAATTCTTCAATTTTGTGGGTCGCAATCGGGTCAAGTGCCGAAGTCGGTTCATCCATCAAAATCACATCGGGTTCCATCGCAATGGTGCGCGCAATACACAGACGCTGCTGTTGGCCGCCCGATAAACCAAACGCGTGAGACTTGAGGCGATCTTTCACTTCATCCCACAATGCGGCACCGCGCAGTGAACGCTCAACCACTTCATCAAGATGCTTTTTGTCTTTAATCCCTTGCGCGCGCAAACCATACGCCACGTTTTCATAAATACTCATTGGGAATGGGTTTGGCTTTTGGAAAACCATGCCAACGCGGATGCGTAGGTCTGACACATCGATATTGCCATACACATCTTGGCCATCCATGGTCAGTTTACCTGTGATAGTCACCCCTTCGATCAGGTCATTCATTCGGTTCAGGCAACGTAGCAGGGTGGATTTACCACAACCTGATGGGCCAATCAGCGCCGTCACTTGACGGGTTGGGATCGGCAGATTGATCGATTTGAGGGCTTGGTTCTCACCGTAAAACAGGTCAAGATTTTCGATATTGAATTTGGTCGTTTTCATTGTGTTATCTCTAAATTCTGTCAATGACTTAGTACGTCGCAGTATTGAATCGTTTGGCGATGAGTTTGGTGACCATGTTGATCAGCAGCACCACCACAATCAGCACCGTGGCGGTGCCATACGCTTGATTCCATTCTTCAATGGTGAACAGTTCTGTGGTCAGTTTGTACAGGTGAACGGTTAGGGTACGACCAGAATCCAACAAAGAATCTGGGATACGTGCCACCATACCTGCCGTCAGAAATACCGGAGCCGATTCCCCGATAACACGACCAATACTCAGAATGACAGAAGTTAAAATCCCCGGCATTGCACTTGGCAAAATCAACCGACGAATGGTGTAAATTTTTGAAGCGCCGACACCGTAAGAACCTTCACGGTACGTTTGTGGTACCGACATTAACGCTTCTTCCGTGGTGCGGATAATCACTGGCAGGATCAAAATACTCAGGGTTAATGCACCGGAGAGAATTGAGAAGCCTAAGCCCAAAATTGCCACGAAGAAGGTCATCCCAAACAGACCGAAAATGATCGAGGGAATACCCGCCAGTGACTCAGTACAGAAACGGATAATTTTGACTAAACGGCTGCCCACTTTGGCATATTCCGTTAAGTAAATCGCCGTCATAATGCCGATTGGCGCTGCCACCGCAATGGAAGCCACCACCATGTAAATGGTGGAGATGATCATCGGGAAAATACCGTGCTCATCACCCGTGTGGGTATAGTTATCGCTAATAAATTTCCAGTTAACGTGCTGCAAACCGTTCGACAAGATGTACCAGATAATCCAGAACAGGAAACCCACCGTCAGTGCCGCAGAAATCCAGATAAAAGCACGCAGGATATTGTCTTTCAATACACGCGCTTGTTTGAGTTTTACGCGATCCATAGCCATTACCTCGCTTTCTCACGGTTCAAATACAACAATGCCGCGTTCAACATCATGATAAACACCAGTAACACCACACCCGTTGCGTAAAGCGCATTGGCATGCACGCCACTCGCGTATGACATTTCAATCGCAATGTTGGCCGTTAGGGTACGTGCTGAATCGAGCAGGCCTTCTGGCATCGCTGGTGCGTTACCCATCACCATAATGATCGCCATGGTTTCACCCAAAGCGCGGCCGATACCTAAGATCACGCCCGTCATGATCCCCGAACGAGCGGCAGGAACCAACAGTTTGAAAATGGTGTAAATACTTGATGCACCGAGAGCCAGGGAGCCTTCTTTGTAGGCACGAGGTACCGCGCGGATCGACGTTTCAGACACCGTAATCACCGTGGGTAGAATCATCACACCCAGTACGATAATCCCAGCCAGAATCGTGTTACCCGCAGGAACGATAAACACGTTTTGAATCAACGGAACGATGATCACCAAACCGAAGAAGCCGTACACCACAGAAGGGATACCAGCAAGCAGCTCAACCGCAGGACGAATCACATCGGCCACCCGTTTAGGAGCCACTTCGGCAATGAAAACCGCAGTGAGTACGCCAACCGGAACACCCACAATTACGGCACCAAAGGTTGAGACGACAGAAGCGACAATCATAGTCGCGACACCGTACAGCGCAGGGGGTAACCAGTCTTGTCCAAGTACAATGCCGGTTACGCCAGCCTCTTGGAAAGCAGGGATACTTTCACGAACAATGAAGTAAGCAATGATGCCAAGGGAAACAATCCCGATCACGGCACTGGTGAGAAACAAACCGTGAAAGATACGTTCTTTCCAGTCAACACGTCGTTGCTCACGCAGACTACGCATAGAGGTATTATCCATAAGCTTGTCACTATTTGTTGCGATGGTCATAAAATCACCTATCGAACTAAGGTCGATGTAAACAAAGTACCCGACCCAAATTGGGTCGGGAAAAGAGTGTGGAACAAATTAATTAACTGCGATGTAGCCTTTGTCAGCGACAATCTTCTGTGCGTCAGCAGACAGCATCCACTCTAGGAATTTTTTCGCTTCCGCAGATGGCTTGTCTTGTTTGTACAGAACGAGGAACGGACGAGAGACTTTGTAAGTACCGTTTTTCACGTTATCTACGCTCGCTTCAACACCGTTAACAGCCAATGCGTGAACTGAAGTATCAACAGTACCTAGCGAAATATAACCAATCGCATAAGGGTTAGAAGCGACCATAGTTTTCAGTGCGCCGTTGCCGTTTGCCACTTGAGCACGTTGAGAAATGGCTGATACTTCTTTATCTGCAATTTTCTTTTTCAGTTCCATGATGTCTTCGAAAGCACCACGAGTACCCGAAGCGGTATCACGAGTGATCGCAACGATTGGCTTATCTTCACCACCGACTTGTTTCCAGTTGGTGATTTCGCCTTTGTAGATTTCAGAAACTTGCTCAGCGGTTAAGCCTTTCACTGCATTGCTTGGGTGAACAACCACCGCGATACCGTCAAGCGCGATCGCTTCTTCAACCAGTGTTGCTTCTTTTTCAGAATCTTTCAGATTGCGCGACGACATACCGATGTCCGCGCTACCATTTTTTGCGGCTTTGATACCCGCAGAAGAACCTGGGCCTTGTACTTCAATGAAAACTTCAGGATTCTTTTTTGCGTAAGTTTCAGAAAACACTTCCATCAGCGGAGTAACACTGCTTGAGCCCACTGCTGAGATTGTCTCTTTCGCCATAACTGGAGTTACTGCAAGTGCGCCCATAAGAGCGATAGCACCGATTACTGTCTTTTTCATCACAAATTTCCTATAAGTGGCTTTGTTGCCGTTGTGTTTCACTTGAACGAGGCTCACTTTAGGCTGCGAATATGACAATTATGTTTCAGTTAATTGAACCCTCTATGACACCTCCTACTTATTGTTCATAAAATCCACACACATAGCGTTTTCACCCCAGTTTTTATCAGGCTTGAAACAAAAAATTAACCACGGAAATTAAATATTTCTTCTATCGACAAGCAGAGATTAAAAGCGTGATTTTAGTCAACTTTTTGTGGCAACTTAAGGTTTGCAAGCGATTGCAATCTCACCTCCGATGCTTATTATCGATGGGCATTTATTTCAAATAACGATAATTATTCTTAACATTTTTTAGAAGAGGATCACCATGCGCCAGTTACTCAGTGGCTTGTCCATCAAGCTGCAGGTTGTAGTACCGGTATTTTTCACTCTGTTGTTACTGATCATTGGCATTACCTTCAGTACCTCCAGCTTAAAAACCGCCTTCCACCAAGTTACCGTCTCCACCGAACAACTCATTACCGATAAAGATAATCTCACCACCTTGATTGATAACACATATGCGATGCGCATCAGCGCCATTTATAGCCTGTTCCGCCCCGCAGAAGTCACCGCCCTTCCTAATGTTCTCAAGCAAAAACAAACTGAAAACTTGGCGCTCTTGCGCAGCCTTGATGATAATCCCGAACTAAAAAATGAAGTCGCAGGGCTCGTACAAACGATGCAGCGTTATGTGGATTATTCGATTCAAACCATGATCCCGTTACTGAATATCGAGCATAGTGACCAAGAGAAAGACGAGCGGTTTACCGCTCAGTATGAACAGGCCACCGCCGAGTATCGCAAGGTGGGCAATGAGATGATTAAAGCCATCGATGTGTTATCCAATCGCTTAAATCAAGTGGCCATGAATACGATTGATGAAAGTGAACACGAGCACGATTCGGTGATGTCTCAATCCACATTTGCCTTAATCGGTATTTTACTGGTCGCCGCGCTAAGCAGTTGGCTACTGGCAGGCATCATCGTCACTCCGATTCGTCAGTTGCAACAAACTGTACGTGAAATCGCAAAAGGTAATTTACTGGTTAAAGCCCAAGAAGAGGGCAATAACGAAATCACCCTTCTGGCCCGTGATGTCAACGCCACGGTGACTCAACTGCGCCAAACGGTAGAGAGCTTAGTGCGCATCAGTACCGATGTTGCTTCTGCCTCAACCGAATTAGCGACGGTGATGACGCAAGCCAGTGTTAACTCCGATCAAGAAAAGCAAGAAGTCGAGCAAGTCGCTTCGGCCGTCAATCAGCTGCAAAGTACCGCGCAAAGTGTCACCGACCATGCGCACAGTGCGGATGGTGCAGCCCAACAAGCTAACCAGCTTGCCTCACAAAGTTTGCGCATGTTTGAAGAGAGCAATCGCGCCACAGCCAAAATGGCCGATCAGCTTACAGAAGCTGCGCAAGTGGTCAATCAACTCAAAGATCAGTCGGAGCGTATCGGTAACGTGACCGAAGTGATCCGCAGTATTTCAGAGCAAACCAACTTGCTCGCTTTGAATGCGGCGATTGAAGCGGCGCGCGCAGGAGAAAGTGGACGCGGCTTCGCCGTGGTCGCCGACGAAGTGCGCATGTTGGCTGCTCGCACCCAAACCTCAACGCAAGAGATCCAAACCATTATTGAAGAGCTGCAAAACCAGTCCAACACTGCCAACAGCAGTATGCACTCAAGCTTAAGCCTGCTTGAGCAAAACCAAGCGTTGGCGGCAAAAGTCAGTGCATCGCTGACCGAGATCAATCACGCGATCACCGCATTGGGGCAGATCAACGCTCAAGTCGCGACCGCCTCGGAAGAGCAAAGCCAAGTAACCAAAGACATCAACCGTAACCTAAGCAACATCTATGAGCTGGTTAGCCAAAATGTTACGGGTATCACCCAATCCGCTGCGGCAAGTCATGAGCTTTCTGATCTCGCTGAGCAGCAACACCAGCAGCTTCAGTATTTCCGCGTGTAAATAACTCGCTGCTCTTTATGACATAAAAAAGGTCTGGTTTACCCAGACCTTGTTACTTTTCAGCGTATCCGTTTCGCACTTGGGTTTATTCGTCTTCCGATACCAGTAGCATCCCCATTTCATAACCGTGAATCGAGTATGCGTAAAGTTCACCATTGATCGCATCCCATACCCAAGCTTGTTCACGCTCAATACGCATGGTGTTACTCCACAGATAACCCGATAAATTGCCAACTTCGGTCACTAAGCCAGAGGCAAATGCCGTTTCATTCGCCGCAGGTGCAAAGCAGGCGTGCTCGGTCAAACTGTTAAGCTCTTTGATGTTGGGCATACGCCACTGTTTTACCCCCGCAAACTGATGCAAACGGTGGCGACTATCGGGATGGTTGATCGCTTGCACTTCTTGCAGCGCCGCTTGCCAACGCAAGGGTTGCACCTGCCCCGTACAGCGCCCTTGCGCGGCATTCCACTCTTTGCCAAAGGTGCAGCGCATCCAAGTTAACCCAGTGTACAAATCTTTCACGGTGCCTTGAGTGCTGTACACATAGCGCAAATTGGGCGCACTGCGCGGAATATCACTGGCACACTCTTGCGCCATAACGGGCAGGCTCAATGTCAGCCACATCGTCACGATTGAGAACGTTCTCATTCTTCTACCTCCACAACATCCGCCACCATACGCACAGGCAGTACCAAGGAGGAGCCCGCATCGGCTGCCTGATCTTGGTTATAAACCTCGAGTATGCTTAACTCTCCCTTATTCAAGCCCAAGTGACTGATAATTTTATAGTTCTTCACACCTTCACTCAAAGAGAGTGCGTAATTGGTATGACTCAGTGCCGAAGTCCATGTATGCCCAGAGTAATCTTGGTTTTGGCTCTGCTGCGGGAAATACGCCACACTCAATGCCTGCGCGTCTTCGCCCATATCACCAAAATCAAACAGATTGAATAGCTCGGTATTCGTGGGTAAACGCCACTGGCGAATGCCACAACGCGCGGTTTGGTTCAAATGTTCAATGTATTGTGCGGTCGTACACAAAGCATCACCGACCCTGCTGCAACTCGCTTCGGCCAAATCGTCAGCATAAGGGCTAAAGCGGCCGGGAATTTCGAGGGCGAATAACCGTTCTTTGTCGTTGGTCGAGGCCGGATCCGCACTTTTCACTTCCCATACCAATCCGGTCACCTCATCACGCACACAAGACCACTCACTCGCACTCTCACTCAGCCGTTTCCCTGCCGCGTCTAGCTTACTGAACGTAAAGCCAGCTTTGCCCAATTGGGCATCACGACCGTATTCGGCATCCTGCTCCGGATAATCACTGTTGGGGACATAACCGACTACGCCCCCTTCTTCATAAAAGGTGATCAACCCTGTGTCATTTAACGGCACTTGGCGAGGCACTCGTTTCGCCAACTGCGCAACGTACTGCGTTAATTGCGCGTCATCCAAAGCGTTGTGCACAATGCCCGGATCCTCTTCACCAAACGTTTGTGCCAAGGCAGCCAACACTTGTGGGCGTAGTTCAGGTTCGATCAGCGACAACATGTCCAACATATTGGCTTCGAGCTGCGCCAAAGCATTGTCAGTCAACAGGGAGCGCAAATCACGCGTGGCCACAATGCCACGTTGTTCTAATTGCCCAACAAACAAAGTGAGTGCGTCATGCTCGGTGTAACCGGCGAGCATTAATGCGGCGAACAGCGTACTCACGCCATTAATCACTCGCTCTCCGGCACGATTGAGCCCAGGAGCGGCTAACACCATGCGGGATGAGGTTGGGTGGGTGGAGCGAGCGGCACTCCCGCTGATCTCGGCCAAAATCGGTAGCGAGTAGAGAGATTTATCCACGCTGCGCAAAGTGAAGCGGCCATCGCTATCGGCTTGTGTCGTTAACTCACCATCATCACACATAAAATTCTGATTATGGTCTAAGCAAATTTTACTGTTCAGGGCGATTTGCTGTGCGACCAGAGCCCCAGAGACCACGTACTCCGGTAAGCTCACATCCGTGGTTTCCTCACCACCACCACAGCCCACCAACAGCAGCGCGCTATACATCAAAGTGTTGTGAAATTTCATTGTTGATTGCCTTTTTTCGCCAAACGACGACGGTGAAAAACACTCAGTAACAGCAGCAATACGCCGCTCAAGGACGTGCCGCCTGCGGCAATGTCTTCCTCTTCTAACGGTTTGTTCTGCTCTTGCGTTGCTTTATCGCAGGTATAGCGTTTAACTTGTCCTACTCCCCACAGCTGCAAGGTGCCGGTGTTGCCCGCCACATTGTCGAGGATTTCCAAACGCCAATAGCCATCTAACCGCTCACCGCGCAACACTTGTAGCGCCTTTTGGTGAGCCAATACCCAGTAGTCATCCAATTGCGCAACAGGCGTCGTTTGATTATTGAGGATTTCCACCCGAGTACCCTGAGGCGAAATCAAGGTGATACGAAGATCCTGCATATTGCTGTGATTGAGTTTTAAGCGCAGTGCAAAATCGTCGCCAACCGTGCGAGCTTCTCCATCTACGAAGAAATTGTAACTTTTGAAGCCGGAAGCAAGTTTGCCATCGTCACCCAACTGCGCATCACGCAACTTTGAGTCAATCGCAGTGAAGGTGTGATCCATTTGTGGAATACCAAACACTACCGGTAACTCTGCTTGCCAAGTTTGTGCGCTTAAATGCTGGGCATATTGGTAACGGAGATCGACTTGCACCGAGGTCGCAACACCACATTCATAACGGCTTGGAGCAGGCAAGCGCCACACCGCACTCGCCAGATTTTCTTGGCTGAACGTATGGGTTTGACCCGCCATCACCACCGTTGCTTGGGTGCTGGCAGAACGTTCAGCCGCCTTCACGTAGATGTTTTGGCTTGCCTGCGGATCAAGATATTGCTTAGCGAAAGCCACCTTAAACGGTGCTTTAAGCAAACCATGATGCTGAAGATTGCGCTGTAAGATCTGCTGATAGTCTTTGTCTGGATAAAGTGCGTTAGCGACATACAGCATGTTTTGCGCAAGATCGTGCATCAGCACCCCACGCCCGACACCAAACATCGACTCCAACACCACCGTGTTGAATTCATCAAAGGCACCCACACCATACTGCTCCACCGATTGCTTCAAACTTTGAAACAGCGGTGTTGACCACAGTTCATCCCCCAAGTAACCCGCTTCATGTTCATGAGCACGATAATCACCGGCTGAATAATAACGCGCCGCTAAGTTAGCCAGACTGCGAGTGGAAATGGTCGTTCCAAAATAGCCATCCCAGTTGAAAAGAGTATCAACTTCAAATGCTTTGCCCTGCTCAAATTGGTTGCGGTAACTATGCGCTCCTGCCCAATAATCGCCAAAGCCTTCGCCTAACGCCCCCGTGTGTCCATACGCCCAATCTGGCACGATCTGGTAATGAATCGCGTGACCAAACTCATGCCAGATGATGTCGGCATCCAGTGCATCGGGAGAGCCTCCTTGTCCAAATAAAATGGCATTCGGTCCCACATAATAAGACGAGTTATTGGTTGACAGTGCCGCGGCATCAAACAGTACAGGTTGCAAACCGGAGCCATCGGCTTTCTCAAAGAGTGAATAACCTAGTGACGTCAAATACTGCAACGAGCGATCCAGATGCACAAACGCCATCAGGTGAGCAAAGCCTTCATCGGCTAACTGAGTCGCTTGTAGTGACGCAATCGAATCCCAGCTCACCACACCTTTCGCCTCTAACAAACTCACATCACTGTCGGTGTAAACCGCACTGTCAGCTGCTTTCTCTTGGATCGCTTGCGCATCGACCATCTTTACTTGCTCGTTAGCAAGATAATAGCGACCACCCGATTGAAGCAATGACACTTGGGTTCGAACATACTGTGCGGGGTTAGGGTAGTCCTCTATCGTTGACCAAGGGATCAGAGGAGCCGCCAAACCATCCATAGTGCGCAGATCCGGGTCGACAATCGAGACTTGAACCTTAACCAAAGTCCCCGCCGTTAATTCTGGTGGTTGAAGCGCGGTTAAACGTTGTGGGGCAACCAATTCAGCGGCCACACTCGGCACGCCGTTAACCAACACGGTATCGTTTAAGCTTTTAAACACTCGTGTGACGTTACCCAGCTTGTCGGTGGACAGCACAATCGTCTTTTGCCCTTGTGGCTCACCATTTTGGGTCAAATCAAAGTTGTAGTGTGTGCCTAACAAGCTGGTTTTATGGTAACGCAGCGCAGCTTGCCCAACTTGCGGGTAATACTTTTGCACAAAAGCTAATGCCTCCGCATCGTTAAGCACCTTATCGCTTGTGGCTGGATAATCCCACTGTGCCGCCAGTGTCAGCGGTGCGAACAGGCTGGCTAACGTTAGAGTTAGTATTGATTTCATCGTTAACTCCTAGAACACATATTTAGCGTGCAGGGTGAAATAGCGTCCCGGCTCAGTGGAATAACGCGTGTCACTTTGCGCCACGCCCGCGACGTCTTGATAGCGGATGTACTCCTTATCAAGTAGGTTGACCACGTTGAAGCTGGCACTCCATTGAGCGTTCCATTGGTAGTTGAACCCCATGTCCCAACTCACCCAACCGGCAGTAGTCGCACATTCCGTTTCACTACCTTGCTCTGTGACGCAGGTGGAGACTCGGTTCATGGCACTCGCCCAGTTCAGGCGGCTGTATGCATCCCACTGCTCACGTTGGTAGTTGATCTGCACATTGCCTTCTAAGGGTGTCAAGGTACGAACATATTGGCCTTGGCCATCTTTTCCGTTGACATATCCCAGTTTGTTTTCAAAGCTCCAACGCTCATCTAAGCGATGAACTAACGACATTTCAGCCCCGTAGGTTTTGACTCCAGCGATATTTTGGTACTGCTGGATCACTGAACCCGTGGTGTCGTCATAGCCGATTTGTTTAACATCGATAAAGTTATCGAAGAGGGAATAAAACACCGCCGCATAGAGCTGAGTCTGGCCATTGTCGTATTTGCTGCCCAACTCGAAACTGTCACTGGTTTCAGCGCGCAACTTATTGTTGGGTTTGATCATAAATGGCGTCAGGGGAACGAAACTGTGATCGCTTGCGCCATAGGCCTTATCGTAACTTGGCGCACGAAAACCGTGGTTATAGCTCAGGTACGTGTTCCACTCTGGATGCCATTGATAGGCAATGGAAGCGCTCGGCGACCATTCGCTACTGCCCATCGTCACCACTTTGTAACCTTGAATGCGATCGGCACTTTTTGGGGTCAGTTTTTGTGCATCAAAGCGTAGACCTGCCGTCAACGCCCAATCACCGAGCGTGAGGTGATCTTGCCCATACACACCAAAACGATACTCGCGTGCGGGCGCAAAAGGCTCGTCCGGTTGCTGCTGCTCGCCCGACGATTCAATCACACGCATGGTTTTGGGACGTTGATAATCATGCCCATCAACGCTCATTCCATAAGCAACCTGGTGCAACTGTTCTCCCTGTTGCCACTCTTTTTGCGCATTGAGCGTGGCCCCTAACGCGGCATCGTCAAACCCTTCATCTCGTAATTCACGACGATAGGAAAGGATGCCCGAGCCAGAAAGATCGTTCGACATTAAACGGTTCGTTTGGGTGATATTATTTGTACTGCGCCAGTAAAGTTTCCCTTCCAGCGTATCCATCCAAGCCAAGTAAGCATCATAATCCGCGCCGACGCTTATCAGGCGCGTCTGGCTACGTTGATATTCATTAAACGTCACTAAATCCCATTTATCGTCTTTTTGGATCGAAGCGGAACCTTCACGGCGTTGCGCGTTATCATCAAAATATTCTAAGCGGGTTTTCAAACGCAACGCATCGTTCAACCAGTAATGGTGAGTAAGTGCGAGGTTGTAACCCTCCACTTCACGGTGATACAAATCCTGCTCAAAGTTACGCGTTTCTTCACCTTGCCAATAGTCTACCGTCAACAAAGTTTCGCCATCGCCACGGCGCATCGCCAACGCATGGCTGCCTTGGTAACGATTGCTGATACCGCTGTAAGTCAACGCGGCATCGACGTAATAGTCACGACCATGCAGATAATCTTCCGGCGTTTTACTTTCAATAATCACGACTCCGCCAATCGCACCAGAACCATATAGCGTTGAGCTTGCCCCTTTCACGACTTGGACTTGTTTGACCTGACTCAAGCTAAAGGTATTGCGACCATATTTGTCGTTAATATCGGCTGCGCCATAGCCATCAGCGCTTTGTACTCCATCGCGTACAATCGCAATGCGGTTGCCGGTCATACCACGAATCGTAATATTTTGTGGACGCCCCGCGCCGCCAGTGACGCTCACGCCCGGCTCTTGGTTCAGTGCATCATACAATTCAGTCTTGCCTTGCTTTTCAAGAGTTTCCCCTTCAAGCACCGCGACTGAACCTGCCACTTCTGACAACGGTTGTTCAATTCGATTGGCCGTTACCACCACTTCTTCGTAGTGACTAGGCTCAGATTCGGCATGAGCGAACCCCGCCGCGAGTACACTAAGTACCGCAGCTGATACTGGAGAAAGCTTCATTACTGCCCCGCTTTTCTGTTTTTATCTAAGGTGAGAAAGAAAGCATATTCACGCGCCTGTTTTTCGAGCGCTTGGCGCCGATCACTGGCGTGACCCGCCTGAAAATCTGTGGATAAAAGGTAAGGTCCCGCTCCTTGTGACAAGTCACTCAGACGAGCGAGATAACGAGCCCCTTCCCAATAAGGCACTCGGTTATCCCACCATCCGACATTGACTAATGTCGGTGGATAAGCCACCGCGCGCAGATTGCTCACCGGATCATAAGCGGCCATGACTTGGCGCTGTTCCGGCAGCGTAGGGTTACCCCATTCCTGATACTGTTGGGCGGTCAATGTTTGGCTGGTATCACTCATACTGGCGAGCACATCGACAAACGGTACTTGCAGTACAGCTCCGGCAAATACGTCAGGTTGCTGATTGAGCGCCGCGGCGACTAACGTCCCCCCCGCACTCCCGCCGATGGCATAAATGGCTCGTGTACCTTGATCAAAATTCGTCAAAAATCGAGCTGCCGCAAGGAAATCGTCAATGCCGTTCTGTTTATTCAGTCCAGCGCCAGCTTGATGCCACGCTTCACCGAGATAGCCGCCGCCACGCACATGAGCAATCGCGTAGATCATGCCGCGATCAAGCAAGCTGACAATTTGCGGCATAAAATAGGGCTTCATCGTCACGCCGTAAGCACCATAGCCATACAGCACCACACTGCTGCTTGGTGTTAACTTGTCTCGCCGATACGCCAACGTAACAGGAACCTTAATGTCGCCTTGCGCAACCCAAACCGTATGAGTTTGATATTGAGCAGAGTCAAACCCCGCGTAGCTATCTTGACTTAACGTTTGCCACTGTAACTGTGCTACATCCAATTCATGCCAGCTGGCTGGCTCGGTCATCGACATCGCACGCACTCGCAAGCGATTGCTAGATGCATCACCATTGCGGGAAATCCAAGCCACTTGTCCCAACGCTTTTAAATCAAAGTGAGTACGCACTTCGCCTTGGTAATCGAGAACCCAAATTTTCGGTGCTAAGGATTGATCTTCCACCAACACAATTCCTGCATCAAACAAATAAAAATTGCTCAGTGAGCCTATCTCTTTGTGTGTGATGAACGGTTGCCAATTCAGCTCCGCTTGCGGTAATGGTTGGCGATAAAGCTGGAATGTCCCTTGATGATTACTGTTGATGTAAAGCGTGTCACCCAACACATCGACGTAATACTCCACACCCTCTTCGGCACTGCGCAACCATGGCATCAAACGACCCGTTTGCGTATCCAAAAGACGTTGTTGGGTCGCGTTTTCATTATTTTGCTGTATCACGATATAACGCGAATTACTGGCAGAATAGAGCGAAAATAGCCACTCAGCCGATCGCCACTCACCAAGCTGAGTGGATTCGCCACTCGCTAACTCAAAACGTTGCAACTGAGTGGTGCTATTCAAATTGGATAAGTAATAAAGGCTTTTACCATCAGGAGCCCAAGCAAAGTAAGTGCTCGCAGTTGTAGAGATAACTCGCTCGGTACGATCGGTTACATGCACTAAGGTGATCCTAAACTGCTCGTCACCGCGGGTATCTTCCGCTAATGCAATCCACTCTCCTGAGGTATCCGGCATCCACGCGGCTAATTGGTAGTAATCAAAGGCATCAGCACGCACTGAGAGGTTAAGAAGTGGTTTTACCTCATGTTGTGCATTGAGTTTGACCAACTGTCTATCGCCATTCCATTGGATATCGTTGTACTGCTGATGCGATCGGATCAATGCCGGAGATGGCGCTTTATGTTGCGCCGTTTGTTGCCATTCTCCGACCAATGCCTGAATCTCAGAATTATGCGGTTCAAACCAGCGATCGGCTTTCGCATTTTGATCGCGCAGGTACTGTTGCACACGAGGCTCAGAACGGGAGTCATCACGAAGCCATTGGTAGGAATTGTCTGCGTAGGCATAAAAAACCGACAGAGATGTCGTCAGCGCCAATACATTGAGCAGTTTCATCGAAATAGTGATTACTATAAGAAATAAAAATCGGTCGCCACTCTAGCACAAATACAAACAAGATCAATTATCATTTGCATTAATTTAGAGTAAAACGTCTATTCGTCAACCCCAACTCAATAGATAGGCTTTTTTCGGTATAAAAAAACCGCCAGAAAGGCGGTTTTTATTCAAGCTTAGCTCAAGTTCGAGCAATTATTCGATCTCATTTTCCTGATCAAGTTCAGGCTTCGGTGCCACTTTCTTTTTCGGAATAAATACCGAATCACCCACTGCAACGTTTTGATAGAAACTCTTATCACGCGAAACTGGTTTTTTCGCTTTGGCCGGAGCTTTCGTTTTGTTCACACGTTTACTTGGCGCAGCTTTAGGCATCGCTTGACGTGGTTTTAGGCCTTTAAACTTACCTTGCAGCCCTTCCAGCACTTCAAACTGAATTTCTTGTTGTAAGAAAGCTTCTACTCGTTTGAAACTATCCCAATCTTTAGGCCCAACCAGTGACATCGCATCGCCTTTGTTACCCGCACGACCTGTACGGCCGATACGGTGAACGTACTCTTCCGTATGTTTTGGCATATCAAAGTTGATTACATGGGTGACCGACGGAATATCAAGCCCACGAGAAGCCACATCGGTGGTCACTAAAATCTTAAATACGGTGCGCTCAAACTGGCTCATGATGGTGTTGCGCTGTGTTTGGTTTAGGTTACCGCTCAACGCAACCGCTTTGAGGTTACTCTTATTAAGTTTTTCTGTCAGGCGATCGGTATCAGCACGCGTTGCGGTAAAGATGATCACTTGTCGGTACTCTGCATCTGCGAGAATGCGATCCAACAAGGCTTCTTTATGGTCTAAATGGTCACACAGGTAGAAGTGTTGAGTAATGTCTTTATGCTCTTCACTACCAATGCCAATCGCGATGCGTTTTGGCTCATTGAGCATTTCCATCGCCATGTCATTCACATCGGCGTGATCCAAAGTTGCAGAGAACATCAATGTTTGACGACGACGATGCTTCGCGGCGTTATGGATACGGCGCAACTCTTTGGCAAAACCCAAGTCCAGCATACGGTCGGCTTCATCCAACACCAGCGTTTCTAAACCTTCCAGAAACAGTGAACGGTGATCTAAGTGATCGGCTAAACGTCCCGGCGTAGCCACAATAAAGCGAGGACCACGAGCTAACGCCTTTACCTGATCGTTAAAGTTCTCACCACCCGTGATTAATGTCGCCGTATAGCTAAGACCTGCAAGCATAGAACGCAGTTCACCATACACTTGTTTTGCCAGTTCACGAGTTGGAACCAAAATGACGCCGCGAGGATCTTTTGCCGAAAATGCTTTGGTTTTTAAAGATTTGTGCAACATCGGCAGCACAAAGGCCAACGTTTTGCCCGAACCTGTCTTAGATGAAGCCAACAAATCGCGCCCGGCAATCGTTAACGGAATCGCCTGTTGTTGAATCTCTGTCGCTTGTTTGAAATTGTAATGCGCTAGATTTTTCAGTAAGCGATTATCTAAGCCTAAATCTTTAAATTGCAAAGTATTCTCCATCTTTGGTTCTGTTTAAAAGTACGAAGTAGATCACGAAAAAGCCCATTATGATAACGCAACTCACCCGTTCATAGATAGTCGAGGGATAAAATAATCCCAAAATGAATAAGTCTATCCAATACAAAAACCTCAACCCATAATCTAAAAAATAAGATGCCCGACAATTTATTGATTCATTGTCAAATTCTTGGATTTTTTTAACTTTTGAGGGCTAGTTTTGCGCAAAATAGCGACTACAATTGAAGCGTCCATATTTTAATTTCTCATAAGTATAGGACGTAACTGATACCGACTTTACCAAGTTAAGGAGTTCTCTATGAACAAGATGTTAATCGCAGCAGCAGCGTCTTCCGTACTTCTACTAGCGGGTTGCGCCTCTGGTCCTGATGAAGCTACCACTGCAAAAATGAACGAAATCAGCAATCAGGTCAGCGAACTGAACTCGCAAGTTGCTGCACTGACATCAAAAGTGGATCAAGCAACTGAAGCAGCTAAAGCTGCTCAAGAAGAAGCTGCTCGCGCAAATGAACGTATCGACAACATTGCTCAGTCTTACACCAAGTAATTTCTGAGTCATTGACCGAATTGAAGAGCCAGCAATTGCTGGCTCTTTTTTCTCTGAGGTTAAATAGCCATTACTGCTCGGCGGACTCCCAAACGGGCGGTGCAATCTCGACCGGCACACCATTTTGCGCCAAAATAGCGGCACGCGCTTTAGCATCTGAGACTTTATTTTCGTCTAACCACCAGTTCAGTTCTTGTGGCATCACTAAGGCGTGTTTAACACCGTCACTGCGCGTTAAAGGTTCGTGCACTTCAATAAACACACTGCGATCCGGCTCTAATGCGACTTTGATCGGCTCGTTAATAATACGAACTTTCTCACCACGTTCCACTTGCTGAAATAACCATTCGATATCTTTCGGATCCATACGAATGCAGCCTGAACTCACGCGCATACCGATCCCAAAATCTTTGTTGGTGCCGTGGATCAAATACTCGCCCGATCCATAAGCCAATCGCATCGCATAATCCCCCAGTGGGTTATCCGGTCCTGCTGGTACCACGGCGGGTAAAATATCCCCTTTGGCTTTATGTTCGCTACGGATCGATTCCGGCGGTGTCCAAGTCGGATTTTTGCGCTTACTGCTGATGGACGTTTGCATTACAGGGGTATCACGCCCAATCCGACCGATACCAACGGGGAAAATATGCACTTTCCCTTCATCAGGACGAAAGTAGTAAAGACGCAGCTCAGCCAGATTAATCACTATCCCTTCATACGGAACTTTAGGCAGGATAATTTGGGCAGGAATCGCAAGAACGAAGCCTTCTTGTGGCAAAAAAGGGTCGACCCCACGATTGGCGGCCATCAACGCTAGCAGACCAATATCGTACTGTTTAGCAATGTCCGACAGGGTTTGTCCTTTTTGAATTTCATGGTACTGCGTATTGCCGACAATACTGCTGCCTTCAACCGGCAACTCAAACACAGCAGCATTCACCCCGTAACTGATGACCCACGCACAACCGATTGCCCAAACTTTCTGCCACATACTGCTGATTATCCCTTCGCTGTTTTATACAAGCGTAAGGTTACTTCTCTTTCCTGTTTATGATCAACTAGTCGCGCAGGATATGACACGCTATTGACCGCAGGATAAGTCCAAGGTTGGTGGATATACGCGGCCGACATTGAGCGTAACTCAGGTACCCAGTGCCGAATAAATTCACCTTGTGGGTCAAATTTCTCCCCCTGGCTGACTGGGTTAAAAATTCGGAAATACGGTTGTCCATCGCAACCCGTGGAAGCGCACCACTGCCAGCCACCGTTGTTGGCCGCATAATCACCATCGATCAGCTTACTCATAAAATAACGCTCGCCCCAGCGCCAATCGATGTGCAGATCTTTAGTGAGAAAACTCGCCACAATCATGCGCAACCGATTATGCATCCATCCCGTTTGATTAAGCTGGCGCATCGCGGCATCAACAATCGGATAACCGGTGGTTCCTTCACACCAACGTTGGAATTTTTCGTTATCGTTCCACCATTCAAGTCGCGAACCCCATTCATGAAAATCACGACTTTTTGAAATGTTGGGTTCAATCGCCACTAAGTGTTGATAGAACTCACGCCAAATCAGCTCACTTAACCAGACTTGCGCCCCCTCGCTAAGCGCCCCCATCGAAGATTCTCGATACAGACGAGCCACACATTGTCGTGCCGATAACGCACCAATCGCCAGATAGGGCGAGAGCACACTCGTCCCTTCGCGCGCTGGAAAATCACGCAGCTGATGGTAATTCTGCACTTGCTCTCGGCAAAAATCGCGCAATTGATTACGTATGGTTTCAAAATCGACTGGCCATGATTGGCTATCGACTCTTGGGTAATCGAATGTTTGTGCTGAATTCCAAACCCAACTTGCCCATTCACTTGACAGCGTCCATGGCTCCGCAGGCTGATTTTTGGCAATGATAGGCGGCTGAAACAGACTCAACCAAGCGCGTTTAAACGGAGTAAACACTTTGAAGTGTTCGCCTTGCTTGGTACGAACGCAACCGGGGGGAAGGAGGCATTTGTCATCAAACGTAGTCCACGAAATGCCTCGCTCATCCAACAACAGCTCTGTATGTCTATCGCGTTGCTGCTCATCGAGTTCATAGTCACGATTGGCAAAGACTTGCGTGGCATTCAGCTTGCTTGCCAACTGACTCACCGCCTCTGCAGCGGCCTTAAAATCCGCCACTTGTTGGTATAACAGCGGCACATTAAGTGCGGCGAGTTCTTGTTGCAGTTCGCCTAACCGCCGCCAGATAAAATCGGCTTGAATCGGCGCTACATGATGTTGTTGCCACTGTGCCGGTGTTGCAATATAAACTGCGGCGACAGGTTCGCCGCTCGCGATCGCGGCACTTAGCGCTGTGTTATCCAAACTACGCAAATCGCGCCGAAACCAAACTAATTTCATACGGATACCTTACTGCTGTTGAAGCTGCTGTAATACTTCAGATAACACGCATTGTTGACCAAACTGCTGCTGCAAATGCGTCAATGCCGATTGCTGAATAGCGGGTAACGGGCGATGAGCATGTAGGGCTAGTATATGAAACTGCGCTAATCCAACATGGTCTTGTAAGCCACGAATATCGTCAACGGCTTCAAGCAAAGTCACTTGGTAGCCCTTTTCCGCCCATGTCAGCGCCCACAGCCATGCGTTAAGAGATCCGGCGTCGTCCAAGCTCAGGCACAAACATTTGCCTTTACTGGCCGCTTTATTTTCGGCATCCAGCACAAACGCCAATTTAGTGAGCATAAGAGTGCGGAATAACCCCATTTGCAGTGAGCGCAGCGGCCCTTTCACCCGTTCTAACGCTTCTAACACTGGGTGTATAAATTGGTTTTGCATCACCTCTAGCGGATACTCTTTCAGCACAGTGGCAATAACCTGCTCAGCTTTAGAGCGTTGCAACGCAGCCAAAGCGGTCAATAGCACCTCACACTCTTCCAACTGCGTCACTGACTGCGGGAGAAATTCCGCCTCTGGTGTGCCACTTTGTAATAGAGCGCCCACTTTGCCAATCGCCACCCCTTTTGCTAGCCAACTTTGGATCTGGCGGATCATCTCGATGTCTTGTTCTGTAAATAGGCGATGGCCTTTTTCAGTGCGATCAGGTTGTACCAAGTTATACCGACGCTGCCACGCTCGTAGCGTCACTGGTTTTACGCCCGTTATTTCCGCCACTTCACGTATTGCGTAGTGTTTTTCATCACAAGCCATAGCGTAATTTCAACTCCGAAGGATAAGGATTGAGGTAGCGTTGCTGATCCAGATACGGATCGGGGTACAACGCGAGGTAATGTTTCAATAAAGTCAGGGGGGCGAGCAAAGGCAGTTCAGCTAAGCGGTAACTTTCGATGACCTGCGCTAACTCCGCTTTTTGCGGCTTGTTGAGTGAGCGTTTGAAATATCCTTGTAAATGCATCAACACATTGGTGTTGTTTTTACGGCTCGCGGGGTGCGCGAGCGCTTGCATTAAACCTAAACGATATTCCTCAATAAACTGATCCAATGGGTACTGCTTCACATTGGCCACCCATTTTCCCAAAGCACGGTAGGACTCGGGATGATGCGCCATCAAACTCAATTTGTAGCGTGAATGAAATTCAACCACTTTCCTTGCACTCGGAGCTTCCCCCATACTGGTATAAAAATCATGTAGGCAGTAAATCCGTGTAATAAAGTTTTCACGCAATACCGGATCATGCAGGCGACCATCTTCTTCAACCGGCAACCACGGCATTTTCTCCATTAAGATGCGAGTGTAAATCCCCACCCCTTCTTTTTCGGCACTATTGCGCTTGTACACTTTGACTCGTTCCATACCGCAGCTGGGGGATTTCGCGCAGACGATATAGCCACACAGTTCCGCGTTGCTAAGTTCTGCCACTTTTTGTTGTGAGTAACTTTCTAACGCTTGGGTATGGTCACGCGTTCCATCCTTGGTTTCCACCAATGCAATACGTTCATTTTCTGAAAACAGCCGCAGCGTCGGACGTGGCACCGGTAGACCCATTCCCATTTCAGGGCAGACAGACACAAACTCCGCGTAGCGTGAAAGTTCATCCGTGACGAAATGGCTGATTTTATGCCCGCCATCGAAGCGAACCTTGGCTCCGAGAAGACAAGCACTGATGCCAATTTTGAGTGGTGTGGTCGGCATACGAGTCTCCAACACTTATCTGTACAATAAAAATTTATGTACAAGATCTATAGCACGTGATTTTGTGCTGTACAAATATTATTTTTGTACACCAAAGACAGGTACATAAAACCAAACGATTGGCTCAACGCTTGCCTTATCAGTTTCAACATATTTGGTTATCAATTGGAGATATCCGGAGCCAAAGAGAGTAATTTGTGACGATGCTCTCAAGGAGCCCCATCCATAGTGGCTAGTATTGGCGCAACAGATAAATCCTCAGCCAACAGGATTCGTAATCAATGTATTGGCTGAATTGAATTGGAGAATAACCATGGCAACCCCACACATTAACGCACAACCCAGTGATTTTGCTGAAACCGTACTGATGCCAGGCGATCCGCTGCGTGCGAAATACATTGCGGAAACCTTCTTGGAAAACGTGAAGCAAGTGTGCGATGTGCGCAGTATGTTTGGCTTTACCGGCACTTATAAAGGCAAAAAAGTTTCGGTGATGGGTCATGGCATGGGTATTCCATCATGCAGCATCTATGTACATGAATTAATTGCTGAATATGGTGTGAAAAACATCATCCGTATCGGTAGCTGTGGTGCCGTGCGTGACGATGTCAAACTGATGGATGTGGTGATCGGTATGGGCGCATCCACCGATTCAAAAGTAAACCGTATCCGCTTCAGTGGTCATGATTTTGCCGCCATCGCCGATTACGACTTGCTAGAAACCGCAGTAAATCAAGCGCGAGCTCAACAAGTTCCTGTAAAAGTAGGGAACGTATTTTCAGCCGATTTGTTCTACACCCCAGAGCCAGAAATCTTCGAAAAAATGAAGAAGCTGGGCATTTTAGGTGTGGATATGGAAGCGGCTGGCATCTACGGTGTTGCCGCTGATCTTGGCGCACGTGCGCTGACCATTCTGACGGTGTCTGACCACATCTTACGTGGTGAAAAACTCAGCTCTGAAGATCGTCAAAAGTCTTTTAACGACATGATGAAAGTGGCGCTTGAAACCGCAATCAACATCTAATTTATCTTGTCATCACCGTCAGGCTGAAATACTCCTGACGGTCAGAAATACCCCGAGGGGGAGATCGTGCCTAACGACCAACTACCACCGGACGCAGAAGGTTTACAACTCAACTTTTGTAAAACATTGGCGTGTGACAACTTTGGATTGAGTGAGGCAAAGCATTACGTTTTGCAGCGCGTAAACCCGAAACGGCCAGCGATGGTTTGTCGTGAATGTGGAGCTTTCCCCCCCTTACTTAATAATCACGAAGTGGTGAATGAACTGCACCGCTTGCGTCAACTGCACAGCGAAGGGCTACCCGCTTGCCATAATCCGGCTTGCGTCAATGCCAGTTTATCCGTACATACTCATAAGCAGTTGTATCATGCCTTCGGTTATAGCGGCGATCGCCAACGTTATCGTTGTAAAGCCTGTCACTCGACGTTTGTGGATAAATGGTCAGGCGCCAATCATAAACTCAACTTCCAAGAATCTCTGCTCGGGTTACTGTTTACAGGTTATTCGGTACGTGAAATTTGCCGTAAGCTCTCAATTAATCCGAAAACGTTTTACGATCACCTTGACCATATCGCGAGCCGCTGTCGGCGTAAACTCGCCATGATTGATGCCCGCTGGGTCAATCATGCCAACACTTACCAATTTGCTTCTCACTATCAACCGTTACAAGCACACAGCGGCAACGGAGTATTTTGGGTAGCGACTGGGGATGCCAAAACGGGCTATATCCTGTGCCAGCATCTCAACTACTCTGCCAATGAAGATCCAACCGGCAGCGTGGATCACGATCCCTACCAAACCCCCGCTCGCTTTGTACCCCGTGAGTATTTGGTTGAAGCACAAGCTTTCACTCACAAAGAGAGCGCAGCACTGCGTGAACGTATCGATAACCGCTATCAACTGATTTTGGCACGAGGCAATGTGGAAGACCCATTAGGTAATATGGCTCAATTCCACTACCCATCGAAAGGCGCGGTGATCCGTCCCCCCTACACCTCTTATGCCCATTATTTACATGTGTTGGATATGTGTGATCCTGAAAAACGGGTTTCGATTTTCATGCCGCAAGATCCTCTACTACGTTCGGCAGCATTGAGCGTCAGCCTATCGCGGATTCAACGTCAAAATGTTGACCTAATGTACGTAGAAGAAGACCAAGATTGGCAAGCTCCAACCTCATTCGACAAGACCGATATCGTGCATATGGGGTGGTGGCGAGATCGCTGGGCCATCGCCCACTCTGGTAGTAAAGCTAAAGGGGTCTGCTACCTAGCGGGCAACAACCCTGACCCACAGCACTGGTTACAGCACGCTTCTACTCGACAAATCGAATACTATCAAAACCGGTTCCAGTTACTGTTTGAATCGTTTGTTAATGAACCTCGTCGCAAACTACGTCCGGGAGGGATCCAACCCTTATTGGATATTTTCCGTGCATGGCATAATTTATGCTATCAAGATAAACACGGATTCACGGCAGCACAAAACTTAGGTTTATCGCAGCACCCTCTAACATTAAAGGAACTTTTGTCCTAAATTGCTTAGAAGAACAGAGTGTGAGATAGCACCAATTATTGTCGAATGACTTGATAAAAGTGTCCGTTTTTTCACATGAATTCGTGTTTAATGACGCCTTGTCCTTATAATGGGCAAGTCATGACGAGCATTAAATCGCCCAAGGACGACTGTATTTTGGACAAAAGCCAATATCTTCTTGAAATGGAAATCGAACAGCTCAGATCCCGTATTGAATCTGAGCCTGATAAGGTATTCATCCAAGCAGAACAGTGTTTAGTTCGTGCTCGGCAAATTCACTTTACCTCAGCCATTATTGAGTCACTGATCATCATGTCCCGCTGCCTCTGGTGCAAAATGGACTACCGCTCAGGCCTCAAATACATCAAAGAAGCGAATCAGAACCAGAGTAACCTCGATACAGATCATTTTCTGCCTGAAATTCTGCATATTCATGCCTTACATTACTGGGGGCAAGCCAAGTATTACACCGCACAGCAGTTTTGGATTAACGCATTAGAACAATCCGCATTGGTGGATGAACCAGAAACCGAAATTGAGTGCTTGATCGGCCTTGGTAATATTTGGCGTATCACAGGAGAGTATAAACTCGCCTGCTCCACTCATGAGCTAGCCGTAAAAGTGGCTAACAATACGCGCATTGGTTGGCTTGAAGGTAAAGCACGCATTTTATGGGCATGGGATCTCTACCATCTCAATCAATATGTCGATATGTTGACTGTGCTTGATGGGGCAGAAGAAGTGCTACAAAGTAACAGCAATGTGACTTGGCAAGCCGAAGTATGGGACTTCCGTGGTTTAGCTTTGCTTGGGCTAGAGCGAATAGAAGATGCTGAAGAAGCCACCCGCAAAGCCCATGAGCTGGCTGTGGCGAATAATCTCACTTGGATGAAAGCCCACTCATTCATCAGCCGTGCACGCCTAGAGCTACTGCGCAAAAATTTTGCGGTGGCCGCAGAGCTTTTAAGCAACGCAGAAAAGGCTGCCACGTCTTTTGATAATGGTGAACTCTTATCGCAAATCTGCTACCAGCAATCACGCGTGGCAGAAGAAAATGGTGATGCGCAGGCCGCGTTAATCGCCTTCAAAAAATACCGCCGCTATACCGTTATGATGCTGCGTGAACAAACCATGCGCGTGGGGATGGACAAAGCTCGTTCCTCAAAGCGCCAACTCGAACAACGAGCACGTAAGTTGATTAATCGTATTCGTGGCCAACACGAGTTTGATCCTGAAAAACATCTTTCCAATGTGGTCTCTGAAACCTATTGGTGGGAACAGTTGGTGCTGTTCAAAACCGAGCTGAAAAAATCGAACCACGCTGTTGTGGTGATCCAACACCCTAGCGCCAAATACATTGATGTGTGTACCGAAGTCATCCACTCTCTGTGCGCACCGCAAGATTTACTATCACGGCTCAGCAGTGACCGCCTCGGTTTGCTGTTGGCAGAAAAGGGCGAAGCCGCCTTAGAAATATTCCAAGTTATGGCCAAAATGATTGAGATTTACCCGTGGCACCGTAAAGGATTAGATGGCCCACTCCCCAAAATCACTCTCCAAGATATTCTGTCTTTCCCGTTTACGTTGGAACAGTTGATTGATAGCCAAGCACAGGAAGCATCGTATGGAAACCCTGCTCAGTAAGGTTAAAGAAGCGGGGCTAGACGCGGCCGCCGTCGCTGGAGAAGAGGCGATCATCTTCTGGAACCATGTCAGACAGCATGTGGCGACGACCGCTCAAGAGCGCGCGCAAAGTTATATCATCAGCGCTGAGTACCGCCGAGAAATGAAACAATGGCAAACCAGCATTGAAGAGCTGCGAGCGGCACTGTCACTCTTAGAGCTACCCGCGGATCTGGAGCTACTCCTTTCGGTTAAACACAGCCTAAGCGAGCGCTTGCTTGATCATGGCGATTATGTCGCTGCACTTTCCGAATACGTTGCGATCTCCAATATTGCCGTTGAGCATGGCATGATTGATGACTATGTGTTGGCCGTTCTTGGTATGGGCAACTTATGTGATGCCTATGGCGACCATAACCGAGCATTACGCTACTACCAGAAAATTGACAGCATAGATCATGCGATCTCCAGCCGCGCACTGCGTCTGCGCTACAAGCTGTATATGTTAGCCTGTTACATCAGCCTTGGACGTTATACTGCCGCGAATGACCTGATCAAAGAGTGTGAAGAACTCAGCATTCTGGTGAGTGACAAACAGCTGACGGGGCAAATTATGCTCTATCAAGCTCGGCTTTATCTACAACAAGGCAAAGTCCAGAAGGCGATGATGACGTTAGCCAATGCGCAGTACTCTTCATCCCTCACCCCATCAGACTGGCTCTCAAGCATGCTGCGTATTGAGCTCGCACATTGTTTATCTAAAGCCGGTAAAGCGCACCTTGCGACTTTGCTGCTTAGTAGCACCGAAAAGCGGTTAAAGAACATCCAATCCCCCTTTCTGGAAAAGTGCCTCTATGAAGCTTTCAGCGACGTTTGTGAGTTAGAAGGCCTCTTCAAAACCGCCCTGCAGTATGAAAAGAAAGTGTTTCGTATTGAAAGCGACTTAATGAAGCGGATCCCAATCAGTGAATTAGGTGCAATCCAGCTACGTCGCCTGTCGCGTTTTGAGTTACAACTCAAGCTGATCCTCTCCGAACTAGAGAATAGAGAGCTTAAAGAAACCACGGAAAACCAGAAAAATACCGTATTGCAGTTACAACAAGATGTGTTCACCGATCCACTAACCAAACTGCATAACCGTCGCTGGTTAGATGTGAAGCTCAAAGATTTACTCCTTCACGAAACGTCGTTTGCTTTCTTAGTGGTGGATATTGATCACTTTAAATCAATCAATGATGAGCTCAGCCACTTAGTCGGTGACAAAGCGATTGTGAATGTCTCTAGTGAGCTCGCGACTTATTTTAAATTTCGCGGCGCTTCCTGTGTGCGATTTGGTGGCGAAGAATTTCTGGTGATCTTAGAAAACGTGACCAGTGAAATGGCACAAATGCACGCCGAGAACTATCGTCAGCGCATTTTTGATTTCCCATGGCAAGAGGTTTTAGGTGAACGTGGCTTAACGGTCAGTATCGATATCACCCTACATCGCGAGGGTGAAAATACGCAACGTACTTTTTATCGGGCTGATAAAGCGCTATACCGCGCGAAAGCAAATGGTCGCAACCAAGTGTGTTTGGAGTAAGCCGAGATATCAAAAAAGCCGCTCATTTGAGCGGCTTTTCACTTTCAAAACTCCGTTTACTGCGAATCGATTTCGATGAGTAACGCTTCAACTGCAGCGGAGAGCTGGCGGTCTTCTCCCGCGACAATCGATTCTGGGTCGTTATACACCAAAATATCTGGCACGATCTCTTGGTTTTCAAACCAACGCCCTTGATCATCTTTCAGACCCAACTGTGGCACTCCATAAATTAAACCCGGCTCTTGTTGCTGCTCCCAAATCACAGCAGTTCCCGTACCGGGAACACGTTCGCCAACGAGTTTACCTAGCCCCTCTCGTTGGTAGAAATAAGGCACAATAGAGCCATCGGAGTAGCTATCAGCATTCGCCAGCATAATGCTCGGTTTTGCCCAACGACGCTCAGGGAATGAAGAAACGACATACCCATCTCGTGTCTGAAGTGATGAATGCCGAGTTCCGGAAAGAATTTCCATAATTTGATCATGTAGCCAACCGCCTGCGTTAAAGCGTACATCAACCACTAAGCCTAATTTATCTCTTTCTCGTCCAAACATATCGTTCTGCATTCGTTCAAAACTGGCTGCATCCATCGCGGCCAGATGCACATAACCTAAACGTCCACCGGAAAGTTTTTCCACTAAAGCGCGTCGCTGTTCAACCCATTGTTGGTAGAGTAATTCGCTTTCTTCATCTAGCCCAATCGGAACTAGAGTGAAGTTTTGGGCTTTCTCCTCACCGGGAGCCAGCACGCTCAGCCGAGTCAACTTGCCTTGGGTAAAATTGAGAAAACGGTGTATGTCTTGCTGATCAGAAATCTCTTTACCGTTAACCGAGTAAATAATCGCTCCCGCTTTGATGGGGGATTGATAGGTATCGGCAGGGCTACCCGGTAATACGCTTTTCACTCGGATCCCTTTGCCCCGGTAACGATCATCATAATAAAGCCCAAGCGAAGCAGGCTCTTCCCAGCTTGGGTTGCTGGCAGCAAAGGAAGCCCCTGTATGTGAAACGTTCAACTCACCAACCATCTCACTCAATAACTCAGCAAAATCGGAGTAAGTTCGAATGCTTGGGAGATGTTTACGATACTGTTCACCATAGCCAGCCCAATCCACACCATGCATTTGGGAGTCATAAAATTTGCTTTGTGTTAACCGCCAAGCATGTTCGAACAGGTAAGCCACTTCCGCACGAAAATCAAAATAAGCATTCGCTTCATAACGTACAAACTCTGTCTCTCGGGTCACCACATTGAGATTTTCGATCCCGTGTTCACCAATAATAAGTAGGCTTTCGTCATCCGCCGCCATCGCCAACAACATGGCATCTTCACTAAACCGACTAAACAGCGTCATCATTTCCCCACTGCCCAAATCAATCTGCGAAATTTGTACAGAATCGCCGACACGGTGAGCAATGATCAAATGGTGGTTATCTCGGGTTAAGTGTTTAAAAATGATATCCAGTGATGTCGGCGTCATGCGCATGGTGCGTAATTTCAGCCCTTGGCTTTCAACCATAGTCGCAGTGATGGGGACCGATTCACGATCATTGTGCTCATGATCGGCAGCCTGTTCGTCATCAAGCCATTGCTGCTCAGCGGTCTTACCAAAATTAAATTTGGCTTGGCGATTGAGCGCCACACCGTACACATCAAACTGTACAGGCAGGTCATCAATATCACGTAATCCTTTGGCATCCGTTAACCAATAGACCCATTGCCCATCCACACTAAATTGCGGAGCCGACTCAGAAAATCCGCTATTACTCAGGTTGATAGGGGCTTCACTACCATCAAATTTCAATAGCTGAACATCGCTATTAAAAGCCGCACGATCTCGCGTCACGAGATATTGGCTGTCAGGAGACCACTGGTAATCAAGATCTGAATCGATATAGGAATACAACGTTTGTGCATCTAACAGGGTATACGTTTTATCTTCCTCAATATCATACACTTTGAGCGTATTGCTATTTTCACGGTAGGCAATTCGCTTTCTATCAGGAGAGTAAAGAGGCTGTGTCAGGTCTTCTGTCGCAGTCAACAAAGGTTCCTCCACAATATCGAGCGATGTGGAGAAGCTTTTTCCGCCATCATTCACGTAGCTTTGGTAAATATCCCAACTCCCACCGCGCTCTGAGGCATAAATCAATCGATAACCATCGCTCGAAAATGTAATGTTACGTTCTGCCTCTGGGGTATCAGTGATCCGCTTGGTTAACCCTGAGAGTAAGGAGACCACATAAACATCTCCCCGTGCGATAATCGCCACCTCAGGAGAGCTGGGTGATACCACCATTTCGGTCGTTTCATGGTTAAAATTCACCGAATGACGACCATCCGGCATTGCGCTACGGCGTATCGATACGGCAACTTTTTGAGGTTGTTTCGCTCCAGCTTGGAGTCGCCAGATCTCACCATCAAAACCGTATACCAAGTCGCCTTGTAAGCTGGCACTCAAAAACCTTACAGGGAGCTTCTCATGTGCGGTGATGGCGACGGGCTCGGAACCATCAAATCGCTGTTGCCATACGTTAAAGCTGCCGCCCCGCTCCGAAAGATAGTACATCGATGAACCATCGGCGCCCCAAACTGGGTTACGGTCTTCACCTCGGAAGGAAGTCAGTTGAACATGTTGCCCGGTTTGGGGCGACCATCGCCAGATGTCCCGCGTTGCATCTGATATTGCACCTTTGCGCCACGGCTGTTCATCTGAGGGTTGATTGGTATAGAGAATATCTCTTTGTGTCGGTGAGACTGCGAGATCGCTCACTGCAATCGGCAGAACCATTCGTTCACGCCCGCCCGTCACGGGGATGGAATAAAGCTGAGCGGTGAAACTCCCCTGTTTGACATTGGCATCGGCTTTATCATCTCCCAATCGGCGTGATGCAAAATAGAGTTGTGTTCCGTCGGCAGAAAAAGCGTAGGGAGTATCTTTAGCCCCATGATAAGTCAAACGACGGCTTTCACCGCCTTGCACTGCAAGAATAAATACATCGCCTTCACCATAACGGTTCGCAGAAAAGGCGAAAGATTGGCTGTCAGGAGACCACACCGGCATCTCACTGTATACGCCACTTTCAGTTAAGGCGATAGCCTCTCCTCCTTGTGCCGGCACCAACCAGATTTGCCCAGCATAAGTAAACGCAATCTGCTGCCCATTCGGTGAAAGCGCAATATCTCTTAACCACGTGGGATGTGAATAAGACGGTTCTAGCTGCTGATTTGCACTTGCAATGCCCACCATTGGGGCATTCATAAACAGAGCCAACAGCAACGCAGAACGCAAAGTGAAACGGGGCAAGGGCATCGTTTTTCCTTATCAGTAGATTGGCATACATCATTTTTTAAAATGAAACGTTACCCTAACTCGATAAGAACGTCTAAATCATTTCATCTGATAAAGACGATTGCCCCACCCTCATAACCTATATTGGCGAGAAATGAGCGATTTACACCGCGCGATGACGTAAGTGTTGCCACTCAGGATGGCGTTCAAGGTAGTGCACAACATAACTGCATACCGGTACCACCGTGAACCCTGCACGTTCAATTTCAGGTAATACACTTTCCATCATCACTTTTCCGTACCCTTTGCCTTGTAACTCGTCAGGCACTCTAGTCGAAGTAATATGCAGCACGTTATCTTGTTGCTGATATTTCACTACGGCTTGATAGTCGCCTTCCAGTGTCACTCGATAGCAGTTATTTGCAGCATCATGTTGCACAACGTGGGTCATACTGAATCCTTTTCTGATAGATAGATCAAATTTGTTGGAGACTCTCTGAATTGAATCTACACTTATCTCACCATAGAATTCAATGGACTGAACGACATGTATAAGTCGTATCGCAACACGGAGAGGTTAAATGAATTCACGGCCCGCTGAAAAAATTGATGATAATAATGGGCAACTGCAGACTCAACGAAGCAAGACCGTTTCGACGATAAACAGCACGGATGCGCTGGCGATGGTCGAACACGGTAGTGAACTGACTTTAAGTATTACCACCCCAGTGGGAACAAAATTTGTCTGCCGGACCCCGTTTATTGGGACTCATACCGACAAATTTTTGCTCGTTGAAATGCCCAAAATTTCTGCTGACGATTTGCAATTCTTCTTTCAAGAAGGGTTCTGGATGAACATTCGCGCCATCTCACCAAGAGGAGAAGGCGCACTGATTCATTTCCGTAGTCAATTGATGCACATCTTGCAAGAGCCCGTTCCACTCGCCTTTTTATCGATCCCGAATACGATGCAAGTCTCGCAATTGCGTAAAGAGCCAAGGTTTGAGCTGAATTTGGCAGGTAAGGTCGTGTTTGATGAACACCGTGGTGATTGTGAGCTACGTGACTTATCCCGTAGTGGCTGTCGTTTCATTACGCCACCTTTAGGCAAAACTTACCAAGTCGGCGACCTTGTGGCTCTTGAGATATTTTCTGACTTACGGGGGACCCAAAGTTTCCCACCTTTGACTGGTAAAATTTGTAACTTACAGCGTTCGCTACATCATGCGCGCTATGGGTTGGAATTTAATGAAGAAGGCAAAACTAACGCTAAAAACTTGCTCGCTCAATTGAAGTTTAATGGCACCAAATTAACACTCAATACAGACAAGAAAGCGTAACCCTTTGAAAGCACCACGGTGAATAGCGATGGTGAGATGACCATAAGAAAACCCCCAGTCGAACTATAACGACTGGGGGTTTTTGTTAATGAAACAGCGCGCGATCAATCAAGAGATTATCCCAAAAAGGAAATGTACCCTTGGAGAATGATCAAATTCACGATATCGATGAAAAAAGCCCCCACAATCGGTACCACCATAAACGCTTGTGGTGAAGGGCCAAAGCGTTTCACCACTGAGCCCATGTTCATCACGGCAGTAGGGGTTGCGCCTAAACCAAAACCGCAATGCCCCGCAGAGATCACAGCGGCATCGTAGTTTGCTCCCATCACTTTAAACGTAACGAAGTAGCAAAAAATCCCTAATACCACAGATTGAATAGCCAAGATCACCAGAAACGGCAGTGCTAAATCAAAAATATTCCACAATTTCAGACTCATCAGAGCCATGGCCAAAAATAGCGATAAAGAAACCGTCCCCAAAATATCGACCGTTTCAGCATCCACCTTGCGTAACCTAGTCACCTCCAGCAGATTAGTGATAAAGACCCCAATGAATAAGGCATACACAAAATCTGGGATCATCAACCAGCGGATCTCAAATGTCTTAACCCAAGCCTCAAGGTACTTCGCCCCTGTAACGCATATGAGCAAGATAAACAGAATTTCAATCACCTTTTTCGCGGTGACTTTATCTTCTTCATATTCGTTATACGTCACTAACTCAGGAAAACGCGAGTGCGTTTGCGTACCGCGCCCGTATTCAGATTCAATACCGTGTTTATCGATCAGCTTCTGCGCAACAGGGCTACCAATGATACCGCCAATAATTAAACCGAACGTGGCTGATGCCATCGCGATTTCTAAAGTGTTCGTTAAGCCATAGTTTTCCGCAAACGTATTGGCCCATGCGGCACCTGTGCCATGCCCACCAGATAACGTAATCGAGCCTGCGATTAACCCCAATAACGGATCCAAGCCCAGCCCAGCAGCCAGCGAAACCCCCACCCCATTTTGGATGATGATGAACACTGAAGCGACCGCCAAAAATAGAAATACTTTCGCCCCACCTTTCACAAGCTGGGTGTAGTTCGCGGCGAGCCCCACAGTGCTGAAGAACATCAGCATGAAAACGTTTTGCAGTGGCAGTGAAAATTCCATATCGATGCCCTGAAAGTGTAATCCCGTGATCACACAAGCAACCACTAATCCACCGACAATCGGTTCGGGAATATTGAACTTCGTTAGAATGGGCAATTTGGCATTAATAAAATGCCCTAAGAACAGGACGCTGATAGCAATCAGGAAAGACTCTAATGCTCCAATTGAAATGATCTGATTCATAGTACCTCTTTATTTTTCAGGCTCATCTCTCCTTGATAAGCGGGCGTCAAAACCATTTGGCGACGCCAAAACACAACATCACTCCAGTGCGATAGTTATCCTCTAATAAACGGCCAAACGACCATATAAAGCAATGATATTGAACGGACAAATTTCCATTTAATGCTAATTTCTAGCAAAAAATTAGTGAAAATAGCGGGCGATCATACCCAAAAGACAAAAAAATAGCCAATCGCAAGAACCGCGATTGGCTTATATATGGTGTGAACAATTCTATTCACTAACAACGTCAGTTGGCTAGGTGACCCTCGGCTTAACAAGGGTCACATAAACTAATGCACGAACTGTGCCAACTTAATAAACCCTTATTTTTGTGATGCTTTGTCAGAAAATTCTGACTCAAACCCCGATTTGTTGCAATTTGCAATTTGCAATTTGCAATGAAACCGCAATATGAATATGAACCTTATTGTTGAGCATCAGGTAATGTTATCGCTCGCCGAATCTACCGGAGTTGCAACGAAGAAACCTATCAACCGCTTAGCGCTTAACTACAAGTGAAAAAAGAACGGGTATACTATCCGCCTAATTCAATTGGCAGGAAAAACAATGAACTACTTGAGCACCTACTTCAAAGGGCTAGCAATGGGCGCCGCCGATGTTGTTCCCGGCGTTTCTGGCGGAACCATCGCCTTCATTACCGGCATTTATGACACTCTGCTTGAAAGCATTCGCCGTATCAACCCTAGCCTAGTGGGTGTGCTAAAAGCACAAGGCGTAGCCGGTGCCTTTCGTCATATCAATGGCTGGTTTTTGATCACGTTATTTGGGGGCATCTTCACCAGTATTGCTACCTTGGCCAAACTCATTTCTTGGCTGCTTGTGGCTCATCCCGTGCCAATCTGGTCATTTTTCTTTGGTCTGATTGTGGTTTCTGTGTGGCATATGCTGCGCCAGGTTGAGCAAAAAACCTTTTCGCGCCTACTGTGGCTGATTGCCGGAGCCCTATTTGCTTACGGGATTACCGTGCTAAAGCCGTTACACTTAGAGCCCACTTACCTCAATGTCATGCTCTCCGGAGCGATTGCCATTTGTGCCATGATCCTACCCGGTATTTCTGGCAGCTTTATTTTGCTGCTGATCGGTATGTATGCTCCAGTACTTGGTGCGGTAAAAACACTGCAGATCGATATTCTGCTGCTGTTTTTAAGTGGATGCGTGATGGGCTTGCTCAGTTTCTCACATGTACTCTCTTGGTTATTACGACGCCATCGAGACATCACCTTAACTTTCCTGACGGGTCTGATGCTCGGCACATTACCGAAAATCTGGCCTTGGAAAGAAACACTCTCTTGGCGTGTGAATTCCAGCGGAGAACAAGTTCCGTTGCTGCAACGCAATCTCTCTCCTTTTGAGTTTGAAGCGCTGACATCACAGCCGTCACAATGGGTATTGGCAATTGTGCTCATGCTTGCCGCGGTTGCGCTGGTATTGGGGCTAGAAAAATACGCAGAAAAGTAGTTTTCTGATCCGATAGCACTTTCTGTCATCCTCAGCAGAATCACATCAAGGCGATCATATCGCCTTGATTTTTATAAGAGCCGCTGCACATTTCCCCGTTGATAAACCCTGAAATAAGTCGGCTCATGCTAACATCACCTCACTCACTCAATTTGGGATTACTGATGTGAAGAATATACTCAAAGGGATTGCGCTCCTCCTTGCGCTCTGCGCAGGTTTTTTTGCCAATGACCTCCTCACCTGGTTGCAACAACCCCAACGAAACCTCAGTGATTACTGCTTACTTTCGACGAGTGATTGTCAGCAAGCGGGAGTCACTATGCGCCTTGCCCAAGATAACGCTCATCCGCTGATGGCAAATCGACTCACTGTGCGCTGGCCAAATACCAACGCACAAAACCTGATCTTGACCTTAGAAGGTCTTGAAATGAACATGGGCAGCGCAAAATTTTCGCTATCCCCCAACGAAGAAGGCACCTACGTCGCAGACATTATTTTGCCTGTCTGTACCGCTGACGCGATGACTTGGATTGGCGAGTTGAGCGATGGTCAACAAACCGTTTACCCAGCAATTAGGATGGAACGATGAGTAAGAATTGGTCACTGATTTTAGTGGTGGCTTTCACCCTCGGGTTTGGTGTGAAAGCGTATCTTGATAGCCAACATAAACTGGCGGCAGAAAGCACTGCTCCGCTAGCATTATTGGGTGAAAACCAACAAGCGGTACAGCTCTTTGATCCAGCAGATCCCAGAATCCGCATCGTCTATTTTGGTTTTACGCGTTGCCCAGACGTTTGTCCAACTTCTTTAGCCATGCTATCGGCGGCCTTAAACCAAGTCGATGACAACGCTAAATCACAATTACGTCCGATGTTTATTTCGCTTGATCCTGAACGCGATGATGCCAAGCTCGCGGCTCAATACGCCCACTATTTTCATCCCATGATCGAAGGTGCATCAGGCTCAATCGAGACCACGCAACAGCTTGCCCAAAAATACGGTGTCATTTTTCGTAAAACGGAATTACCCAATTCAGAGCTGAAATACACCTTAGATCACAGCTCTTATTTCTATTTCTTGCAGCCAGATGGCACCTTGATCAATAAAGTGCCGCATACCCAAGACCCCGCACCGATCGTGGATGCGATACAAAAAGTCATACATTCAAAAGGATAATTTGATGAAACTGAAAACCATGCTTCTTGCTAGCCTACTGCTTAGCACATCAGCCTTAGCTCAATCAGACATCATGGTTCACCAAGCTTATGCGCGTGCGACTCCTCCTGCCGCAGTCAATAGCGCCTTTTTTGGTGAAGTAATGAACCACAGTGATGTGGAGCGCTACATTGTTTCCGCCAGCAGCGAAGTGGCTGCCAAAGTGGAGCTGCATGACGTCATTAAAGAAGGTGATGTGATGAAAATGCGCCAAGTGCCTGAATTTGTTATCCCTGCCAAAGGTACCTTAGTGTTAAAACCAGGCAGTTTCCACATCATGCTGCTTGAATTGAAAAAGCCACTGCAAGAGGGCGAGAATATCGAAGTGGAAATCACGTTTAAAAACGGGGAGAAGCAAATGATTACGGCACCGGTGAAAAAAGTGATGTCCGGTATGGCTGAGCACAGCTCTCACTAGCGTCTTGATGAGTAAGCACTGTACCGCAGGGCTTACTCAACTAACTTCCCCTCACCACTACCCTCTCACCTCTTTCCAAGCCTTATCCATCGTTCTGTTTTCCCCTCTTTTTATTACGTTTTTTACTTATCTGTGTCGCATGCACAGTCCTCAAGCTACGCTTTTTCAGCACTTGGCAACAAATTCATCACTTCCTCTCAAAATCCACAACTTATCACGCCGATTATCAATTATCGGTAGACACATTATCTTGTGCGGTTAATATTGGAGACCTTCAGGATTTATGACTGAAGTAACAATAATTCAAATCTTTTATGATTCGCAGGGATAACTATGCAAAACAACTCGTTTTTCGCCCGTTTTGCGCGTGGAAATCTGGTATTACAAATCTTAGCTGGCATCCTGTTAGGTGCTGCCCTAGCTATTTTTTCACCAGAAAACGCCCAAAAAGTGGGATTACTAGGTAATTTATTTGTAGGTGCATTGAAAGCCGTTGCACCAGTGTTGGTGTTTATTCTGGTTGCGTCCTCTATCGCTAACCAAAAGAAAAATCAACACACTTACATGCGTCCGATCGTTGTGCTGTACCTATTTGGCACCTTTTCAGCAGCACTGACCGCCGTTATTCTTAGCTTCCTGTTTCCAACCACACTCGCGCTTGTCAGCGGTGCGGAAGGAGCAACACCACCGCAAGGTATTGCAGAAGTTCTTAACACGCTGCTGTTCAAATTGGTCGATAACCCAGTGAATGCTCTGATGAGCGCTAACTACATCGGCATTTTGGCTTGGGGGGTGGGTTTAGGTTTAGCGCTTCATCATGCCTCTGCAACCACCAAAGCGGTATTTGAAGACCTCAGCCATGGCATCTCACAAATTGTGCGCTTTATTATTCGTCTCGCGCCATTTGGTATTTTTGGCCTAGTAGCCGCAACGTTCGCGACCACAGGTTTTGGTGCTCTGGCCGGTTATGCTCAATTACTCGCCGTACTGCTCGGGGCAATGGCCTTTATCGCATTAGTTGTGAACCCGCTGATCGTTTACTACAAAATCCGTCGTAACCCTTTCCCACTGGTTTTACAGTGCTTACGTGAAAGTGGCGTGACCGCATTTTTCACTCGTTCTAGCGCCGCGAATATCCCAGTGAACATGGCGTTGTGTGAAAAGCTGAAGCTCGATGAAGATACGTACTCAGTTTCAATCCCTCTGGGTGCCACCATCAACATGGCTGGCGCAGCCATCACCATCACGGTACTGACTCTCGCTGCGGTTCATACTATGGGCATTGAGGTCGATCTGATGACAGCGTTGCTCCTGAGCGTAGTTGCTGCCGTATCGGCATGTGGTGCATCTGGCGTTGCTGGCGGCTCACTGCTGTTGATCCCGCTGGCGTGTGGTCTGTTTGGTATTTCCAACGATGTCGCGATGCAGGTCGTTGCGGTTGGTTTCATCATCGGCGTGATTCAAGATTCAGCAGAAACGGCGTTGAACAGCTCAACCGACGTTCTTTTCACGGCAGCGGTTTGCCAAGCAGCCCAAGAGCAAAAGGCAACGAGTTCAGCAAACCGTTATGATTCAGAAGTCACTATGAAATAATGCTTTCGCATGACATAAAAAATGGGCGTAATGCCCATTTTTTTATACCAAATGCATACGCTGCAACCACGGCTGCCAACGGGTATGTTGTAACGGGTATGTCTGGGGTACCATCAAATACAACACGCCCACCAGTAAAGCCGCCCCCAACAGATCAACGGGGTGATGCATTCCAAGCCAAAGGCGGCTATACGCAACACTGGCTGCCCAAGTGATCAGGAACCCCAAACTTAAGTAATGTCTCTTCTCGGCTAATAGGCTACCAAAGTAGAGTAAGCAGACCATCGCAAACACGGTATGCCCGGAAGGGAAAGAGTAATCGGTTTCACCCTGCCAATGCTGCACTCGCCACGGGCTGACTTTAGATTCCATCGCAATCATCAGGGCTTCTTGTCGGGGCTCTGAAAGTTTATAAAAATGTCCCGCATTCGGAAGAAGTAGAGATTGTGTCATCAACTCGGTGTATGGCCTTGGCTCTTGGGTTACCGCTTTCATCCCCACTTTCATCACCATCGCTAAACCAAGCAATAACACTAACTGAATGGCTTTATTTAACCATTGCTCACGAGGAATTTTGCAGCGCCATCCGACCCACACTAACAAAAACAGTAGCGACAATAAAAAACCTTCTTTACCTGCCGAGTGTGTTAGATAAGTCATGATCTTACCCACCGTATCATTCACCGGTTGAGTAAAATCCAGTTGCAACGACAAAATGGTTAAAGGAACCAATAGAAAGACAAACATCAACAGTAACATTAGGGCACGTTTGCAACTTATAATCCGCGCTTTCATCATCTACTCCCATCCCAGTACAGGATGAGCATTGTAAAAAAACCTTATTCTGCAATGCCAATATCCTGTCAATTTGCTGGCAAAAAATACTCACCGACCTCTTCTCTTTTTACAATTCTATATAACAAGGATTTAACAATCAGGTTCCACTTTTATCTCATTCGGGAGTTGTATTAGTAAAAATCCATAACCTATATTTTGATTTAGCCACTCAATAAGGAGAAGGAACATGGTCAAAGATGCTTTGCTTAAACGTTTGAATGAACTCCCCAGACTCTCTAAAGTTCTACAAGAGTTGTTAGATTTGGCCAATCAACCGAATGTAGATTTTCATCAGCTCAGTAAAAAAATCACGTTAGATCAGATCCTCACCGCGCGTTTACTACGCATGGCAAATTCGGCTTATTTTGGAGGTAATGGTCATATTGCGACAGTGAATGATGCCATTATCCGCGTGGGTATTGATTCGGTTCGTACCTTGGTTGTGGCTTCCGTCCTTTCGAGTACCTTTCCGAAAATTGAGACGCTCAATTTGAATGACTACTGGATAAATACTTTTGAAACGGCGCTGATCGCCAGCAAAATTGCAGAGCAAGTCGGCTTAGACAAAGCAGAAACCTTCACCACAGGTGTATTGCATAATATTGGCGAGCTGATGATTCATACGTTAATGCCAAGTGAAGCGAAATTGATCGAACAAAAAATTGCCCAAGGGGTTGATCCGCTGACCGCTCAAGAAGAGATCTTGGGGATTTCCGCTCCTCGGATTGGAGCCATGTTGGCAAAAGAGTGGAAATTTCCATCAGAAATGGTTGATGCAATAAAGCATTTTGATGAACCACGCGAAGCAGAAATCTCACCGAAATTAGCCGTAGCGATCCACTTTGCTCGTGATATCCATCGATACTGGGATGAACTTGCACAAACTAAAGATAAGTCGGTCTATCTAGCCGATCACCCAGATTCACGCTTGCTCAACATTTCCGCTTCCTTCCAATCCACCATTGACGGTGTACGCGGTAATGGCAAAGAGATAGCCACACAGATGATGGCAGCCTAAAAAATCCCAAGAAGCGTTAATCGCTTCTTGGGATGAAACTTGGAGGTTAAAAACGCTTATGCGCCAATCACCCCACCATCTTCACGAGTGATCATCATAATGGTAGAACGAGGCTTGCTATTACCACCGTACGGGAAATGCGATGGCGCAGCCTCTTCACCAGGATGCTGCACACCCACAAACATGGTTTTGTGATCTGGGCTGAAGGTTAAACCAGTAATTTCGCAAGCAATTGGCCCCGTCAGAAAACGCTGCACTTCTCCGGTAATCGGGTCACCACACAGCATTTGGTTATTACCCTGCCCTGCAAAATCACCTTCATTCGAATAGTTTCCATCAGTTTGGATCCACAAACGCCCTGCAGCGTCAAAACCAATCCCATCTGGGCTGTTAAACATGTTGTCTGCCGAAATATTTTCGCTACCCGCGTATAGGGTGCCTTTGTGAACGATTGGATTACCTGCAATCAAGTAGAGATCCCAAGCAAACACGTCACTGGTGTGATCGCCCTGTGCTGGCATCCAACGAACGATCTGCCCGTAGTTATTCTTCTCGCGTGGGTTAGGGCCACCAACAGGTTGACCTTCTTTGCCACGGTTTTTGTTGTTAGTGAGCGTACAGAACACATGCTTTTTATCTGGATGAACGGCTACCCACTCCGGACGATCCATGGTTGTTGCGCCCACTTGAGTCGCGGCACGACGTGCAAAAATCAGCACTTCGGCTTGATCTTTAAATCCGTTTTCAGGAGTGAGGCCATTCTTGCCAAAGCTCAGCTCCACCCAGCGACCGCTGCCTTTGAGTTCTTTATCATTCATCTCGAACTTAGCCACATACAGCGTGCCTTCTTCGAGCAATTGACGGTTCTGTTCATCATTACCCGCTTGATAACGATTTTTAGAAACGAACTTGTACAGATGCTCGCCACGTTCATCATCACCGAGGTAGACAACAACATGACCATCGTTATTGACAACTAATGCCGCATTTTCATGTTTAAAACGGCCAAGGGCCGTACGTTTCAGAGGCGTGGAATTCGGATTGTGCGGATCAATCTCCACAACCCAGCCAAAACGGTTCGGTTCTTTAGGGTTTTTAGTTACATCAAAGCGGGCATCGTGTTTATGCCATTGGTAGTCACTGGGTGCCGCTGCGATACCATAACGTTTTTGATCCGCATCCACGCTGCCTTCCTGATCTGCACCAAAGAAATCATCAAAATTCTCTTCACAAGTCAGGTAAGTACCCCACGGCGTTTGACCGTTCGCGCAGTTGTTAAACGTACCAAGTACTTTTAAGCCGCTTGGGTCATCGGACGTTTTCAGCAAATCATGGCCAGCAGCGGGGCCGGTCATTAACATCGGCGTATATGCAGTGATTCGGCGGTTTCGTTCACCTTGACGATCAATCATCCATTGACCATTCTTACGAACCACTTCTACCACAGTGACGCCGACAGCCGCTTGTGCTTTACGCACATCGTCAGCCGTCATCGCTTTACCTTGATGATCAAATAAATATTCGTAGTTGGTGTATTCATTGTTGATCGCAAGCACACCACGATCTTCATTGATCGGGAAAAAGCTCATACCATCGGTGTTATCACCAAACTGCATCTCTTGTGCTTTGGAATCCTGTTTGCCACTTTGGTCGAACTCTGGAGCCTTAGCAAAAATAGGGTCGCCCCAAGACATCAACGGTGTTGCTTTGTAGCCTTTAGGAACAATAACCGTATCTTCTGTTGAAACTGGGATCGGAGAAAAATTGAGTAGTTTGGATTTGGCTGGCGAGGCAACGGCTTGCGCTACTGGGTTAAGTGCGAGAAATGCACCAGCACTCACCGCGGCACTTCCGGCCAAGAAATGACGTCGGGACAGTTGCGCTTCGATCATTTCACTAAATTGGGATTCTTGCTCATCACGCTTCCACATTGGGGGCTCCTTGACTTTATGTTTATATCCTGATGATTCAGGTTAAGTAAATGTTGCGCAAGAGTAGCTACCTAAGATGACTGCTCGGTGAAATTTCTGTTGCTAAAACATGACAAAGCAAGAAAGAAAACCAAAGGTTTAATCATAATTTAACTATTGAATTACGCATTCAGCGCTAAGTTGTACTATTTTTCATTCATTAGCCTACTGCTAATCAATCAGTTGTATAGACTTTCATCCTGTATCCGATCCAATGACTTGAGTTTACCGCTTCAAGCAAAAAGGAGTTTTTATGTACAAATCTCTGGCTCTTTTGGTTCTCGTCAGCCTCCCAACTCTGGCTAACGATTATCAAGCTCAGCTCACGCAATACGTCCAAACAGAGGTCAAACAGATCGCCGCCGATCCCATGATCATCGATGCAGTCAAAGCGCAGAATGCGAAAAATGCCAACCTCACTCAGGGCGATATTGATCAGCTCGACAAAAAGTGGCGTGCAGAAGTCGGCCAAACCGATCAACCCATGATTCAGTCCATTCTCGGCACCCTTGCATCACAAAAACTGCTGACCATTCAAAATGGGAGTGATGGAAAAATCACTGAAGTGTTTGTGATGGATAACAAAGGTCTCAATGTCGCACAAAGTGAGGTCACTTCTGATTACTGGCAAGGCGACGAAGCAAAATGGCAAAACACGTACCCTAAAGGTACAGGGGCGTTCGATATCAGTGATATTGAGGAAGATGAATCAACTCAAATGTTCCAAGCTCAAGTGAGCTATACGGTGACCGATCCCAGTTCAGGGGAAGCGATTGGGGCGATTACCGTCGGCATCAATGTCGATGCACTGTGATCCCAAACCCTCTCCTACCCACTTGAAGCTGAGATTTCTGGCAGCTTTAAGTGGGCTTGAACCTTACAGCATGGTTAGGTGGTTGAACTTATGAAATTAAGTATTAGTCGGATTCTCTTGCTCAGCGTGTCTGTTCTCAGTTCTCTTGCTCTTCTGTCTCTGACTTATTTAACATGGACAAAAAGCGTACGGGAAATGAATGCCATCAGCGCTGAAACCTTTGAAAAAACGGCTCTTTCTCTAGCGGATAATGTTGCCACTGCCGTACGTTTTAATAAAACCAATGCACTTGCCGAACGAGTGGAGATTGAGCTCAATGCGAACCCAGTCCAACTCAAGAATGTGTACGCTTTTAATAGCAAAGGAGAAGTGCTCTATAACGCTAAAGACACCAACGATACCTCCTCAAATTTAGCTCAGTGGTTTTCTCAGCTACCTACCGAAGGCACCCAATTAAAAAACTCGGCCGATGGCAATGGCTTATTTATTATCGTCCCCTTAAAAGCCGGAAAAAATGCAGATTTAGTCGGCTACCTCATGACTGAATGGGGATTCGATAAAGTTCAAGAAGTGGCTAGCCAGCTTCGTAATCAAGCTTTTATGCTCAGCCTCATTTTTATTGTTCTTACCCTCGTTGCGCTCTATTGGTTACTACGCCGAACATTATTAATGCCATTAAATGAGCTAAGAGTATTGTGTGATGCGTTAGCCAGCGGCAATTGCGACCTTGGCTCGCGGATTAACTTTCGTAAAGAGAACGAATTGGGGCAATTGGCAAACGCGATTGATAATTTCATTGCCAAAGTAGAAAGTACCTTTGCCCCCATTAAAAATCGGATTGTGGAAGTCACCGATATCAGCCATAAAGTAGAACAGCAAATTCGAAACTTGGAGGGGAATATCCACAACCAGCAAACTGAGATCACTAGCTCAGTGGATATTGGGCATCAAAGCCAAAACAGCATTCAAGCGGTAACCGAGAGTATTTCTGCGGCATCCGAGTCTTTAAAACAGGCGGTCACCAGTAGTGAAGACAGTAAAGTTCAATTACGTGAAGCACAAACACAAAATCAGCAATTAGTCGAAAAAGCAGAGATCACCACCAAAACTGCCGCAGAGTTAAATACTCAAGTTGAAAAAGTGACCGATATTTTACAAATGATCCGCAGCATTGCCGATCAAACCAACCTTCTCGCCCTCAATGCCGCGATAGAAGCAGCAAGGGCGGGAGATAATGGGCGAGGATTCGCCGTCGTTGCGGATGAAGTGCGCCACTTAGCAGAAAAAACCTCTGCGTCCACCAACCAAGTTGAGGCTCTGTTGACTCAGCTCTCGGGTTATTCCAAAAACCTGATTGTGTATATGGAAGAAAGTTTAGTCGCATCAAAAAATTGTGTTCAAGCCATAGAAAGTGGCTCAAGTCTCGTAGATAAAGCGATTATCGATGTCAATCAAGCTAACCGCACTAACCAAAATGCGGTGCATGATAGTCAGCTGCAGCATCGTTTAGTTGAACAATTGTTGGGACAATTGAGCCTGCTGGATGAACATGCGCGTGAGCTATTAGGCGACAGCGCGACAATGAGCCAACTGAGTCACGAACTCATGAAATCCGCCAACCAAACTCGTAGCAACCTCAATCAGCTCTCTCATTAAGCATAAAAACGCAAATGGCAGACGATGAACACGTCTGCCAAATTCAGCAATAGAATGGGATAACAGGTTTGTAAACTACGCGGCTTGCACCAAATGAGGTGCTAAGTCCATCAACTCATCGACAATTTCTTTCGTCTGTTTTGAGTAAATCAACTTATCTTTCGCTCCCACAACTTGGATGTAGCGCACTTTACCAGACAGCGCCATTTGGCGCAGTACACGCAACACAATTTGGTTATCCAAAACCTTGTGCTCTTCCAAACCATTACCTGGAACCAAAGAAGCTAAATCAATGTTAATCACTAATTGTTCATTGTGCTCAATATAGCTACTCAGTTGGCTTTTAAGTTGCGTACGATTTAAAAAACCGCACTCTTCATGGCTTACCCAATCGCATCCCAGATCTTCGGCATACTCTCGGGTTTGTGTATTGGCATGTTCTGTATCTATCCCGATACAAAACAGTTTCGCTTGTGCAAAGCGAGATAACGCAAAATGAAATGCACTCCCCACTTGCAAATCCAAGGTTTGCTTTAACTCGAAACCATGTCCGATATGAACAATGCCGATATTCATATTGTCTTGTGCCAACACGGGTAAGGTATGTAATACCATTTCATGGCAGTTAACAAAAGCAACCGGAATTATTCCCATTGCGACTGATTGGCTAAGTGCTTGTTGGTAGTGCGTATCGCTTTTTCCCTCAAGCACATAATGGGTTGCATCGGCATATTTCATACCAGATTGTTGTTGGTACAACCAATCGGAAGCCACATCTAAGCTTTGCTGCGCAAATTCAAACTCGACCAGTGACATCGGCTTTACACGTTGGCACACCGTCATAAAACCAAACGTAGACGTAGGATGGCTAGGTGTGCGATGTAAACGGTAGCGTTTGAATAAGCTAAGCATGATCAATTACCTTTCTGGTGGCAACGCGCGTGCGGCTTGCAGTACATGTAAAATTATCCGTTGTTTGTTGCTTTCGACTCGATGAGCAGGTGCCATCACCGAAATTGCCCCAATCAACTTACTCCCTTTCATTACCGGAGCACTGATCCCCGAAACTCCGGGATCAATTTCAGAGGTACTCACGGCATATCCATGACGACGTATTTTTTCAAACTCGCTCTGCCACTTGTCTAACGTCGGATCTTCGCCAAAATAGCGCAGGATCTTTTCACAACGAGCAGCAGGCATATACGCCAACATTACTTTAGATGAGGCACCTCGAAGCAGGGGTTGACTTTGACCCTGGACGAAGCTGCATCGAAGCGCCTGCATACTTTCTTTTTGGCTAACGCATAGGGCTCGATAACCGACAGGCACCATATACGCGGCCATTTCCCCAGTCTGTTTTTGTAGACGACTTAACACAGCTTCAACCGCATCAAGGTTATGTTGACTGGTCTCATAGCTTCTCATCAGCAGCAACGCAGCTGGACCGATGATCAAGGTTTTGTCGTGTGGACTCTCTTCAATCAAGTTCCACTCTTTCAACAGTTTTAAATGGCGATACAGACTGCTTAACGGAACTTGAAGCTGTTCACTAAGTCCTTTCGCCGATACAGGCTCTGGATTGACTGCAACTTGCATCAGCAATTGCAGTGATTTTTCATTAACTTGGTTTGCTGACATTTTTGTTTCGTTCATGTGTGCTTTTTAGCCTTTAATGGTTGGCACCTCAAATCTTGATTCTTGTATATCGAGAAATAGATAAGAATTAAAGGATTGCATTCCCATTTAGTGAGAATGAAAGAGAAATTGAACAAATTAACCGATAAAAAGCGCAAGAGCCGAGCGTAATCCACCTATTCATGGTGCTCACAACCCTATGATTTACGGTTCATGGCGTGAAACGCTCCGTGGATCATCCGGGGTAATTATCACTAAGAGATAAGAACATTCTCAGTTTGAAATATCGCACCCAAAGCTTAAAACCTTCCGATATAACCAGAAAAAAGAGGCTCTGCACATGCAGAGCCTCTCTTATCCATTGAGAATGGACTTTTATTGCCTTCGAACAAATCAGTTAGTCGAACAACTCGCAGCACCGAGGTCTTTCCATACCCCCCACTGGCCTGACTTGCTTGGGTCTTCACCACGTGTCCACCATTTGGCTTCCCACGTTTTTCCAGCCCAAGTCACTTGCTGACCGCCAGTATAGATGCTTTCGGCATTCCACAAGTTGGTACACACATCACCACCTGTTCCTGCCTTTTTCTCCACCAATACGGAGGTTGAGGCTTTACTTGTGGCTTTGTCATCACTCACTGTCACCGTGAAGTCCAGTGTGGTGTCTTGGGTATACTCTCCTGCCACAAAGGTCACTTTTGCTCCTTGCACCGTTGCATTTAAACCAACCGGTAGATCCCAAGTAAAGCTCAGCGGATCTTGTTCTGCATCGCTCGACGCTGAAGCATCAATCACCACTGTCGTTCCTGCTTTTACTGATGCAGGGGCAGAAACGGCTGCGACAGGTGCGGTGTTGACAGGTGTCGTGGATTTCGGATTGACGGTAACCACCACAGTATCGGTTGCTGTAGCCCCCTTGTTATCAGTGACTGTCAGTTTGAAAGTGAAAGTCTGCTTGGTTGCCACTTCCGCAGCGTTAAAGCTTGCTTTCGCGCTATTTGCTGCTGTTAACGTCACTGCGGTGCCTGCGGTTTGCTCCCACAAGTAGCTTGCAATGGTTCCATCACTGTCTTTTGAAGCACTACCATCTAAGGTTACTAGCGCAGGGCCAGTCACGGAGACATCTGCACCGGCATTGGCAACAGGGGCCTTATTGACGGGTGGAGGAGTACTTCCCGCTAAGCTTTCTTGCATCGCATTCAGAATATCGCCGTTATCCGCATCGATTTCCCATGAGAACAGACCGGCTAAGCCAAGGTTGCGTACGTACGCCCCTTTTGCTTTCACTGAACGATCATCATCAAACGTAACTAATTGACCTGTGCTACGGTTCCACACCCAAGGCGCTTCTGCTTGCTCATCGTAGCCGTATTCAAAACCGTTCACGCCGGTTTTATTGGCTCCAAGCATAAAGTTCTTAACGCCTTTGTAATCAATGACGCCCGCTTCCCATACGCCTTGCGCCGTCGTGCCTTTCAACTTGCCATTACCAACGCCCGTCATTGGGTCGTTAGGATCTTTTAGAGAAGCAGGAGTTACGCCTTCCCAACCACGGCCATACATTGCTGCGCCCACGACAAGTTTGCTTGGTGGAACCCCTTGTGCTAACAGCAGTTGAATACCATTATCGGTCGTATACGCGGGGCCTTTGTACGGTTCGCCGTTTTCATCCACGCCTTTACCATCACATTGACCAGGACGCATGAAGGATCCACAGTACAGCGCGGTTTGGTGGCCCAATACGTTGTTCCAGCCGCCGTAGAAGTCATAAGTCATTGCGAAGATATAATCCATGTACTGAACGGCTTGGCCGTAGTTCACATCTTCAATCTTGTCATGGCCAACACCGATAGCCGAAGTCAGTTCATACTTACGACCCGTTTCCGCTTCAAGCTCATCGAGCATAGCTCGCAGTTCTGCCATCAAGGCTACGTAAGCTGGGCCATCTTTTATCGGATCGCCAAGATCAGCCGCTTGGCCGCCGCCGCCCGGGTATTCCCAGTCAATATCCACACCATCGTAGAATTTCCATGTTTTCAGGAAACGTTTCACAGAAGCGACAAACACATCGCGCTTCGCTTTATCGGTAAAGCTGAAGAAGGGATCAGAGAGTGTCCAGCCACCGATCGATGGGATGATTTTCAGATCAGGATACGTTTTTTTCAGCGCCATCAACATGGCGTAGTTACCTTTGATCGGTGAACTGTACTGATGACCTGCTTGCGGGAAGCTCTTTTGATAAGCAGCCCATGGATCGTGAATGACCACTTCAAAATCAGGCACACCCTGACACGCTGTTTGCAGAGCGTTAAAACTGTTACCGCCAACCGATTTCAACGATTCGTTTGGACCACAGATCGGAATAAAGCCATACAAAATATGAGTCAGATTCTGACCAGGGATGTTATCCACCGTAAACTTACGATCATAAATACTCCACTCAACAAAATAAGTCCCAACCACGGTATTCTGCGGCGTAGTGTAAGACTTGTTGTTAGGGTCAACGTTCATTTTCAATGGCTTGAGGTGTGAACCATCGGTGTCGGCGATCGTGATTTCCGTTGGTGCACTCTTAGTACAACTATTCGCATCACACGCTTCAACTACCAATTGGTATACACCGCCTTTAGGGTAGGTAAATTGAGCGGTAGTTTGGCTACCTTTGATTGGACCAGAAGCCACTTCTGCACCATCAAAATAAATCTTATAAGTGTTGCCCGTTTCACCGCTCCATTGATTGAATTTAAGTGTGATCGGTGCTTGGTCGTGATATTTCACCATCTGGTTGTAACCCGCCGTGCTTTCCATCGCGAGTTCAATTTTCGAGAATTGCAGATTGTTCGACCCATACACGTCAACACTAGGAGCCGAGGGTGCTGCCATTGCCATGCCCGAAAGAGCACAGGCAATACTTGCGGCGCACAGAGTAATTCGATTCATAAGTTATATCTCTCTTTCCTTAGATGTTTCACTTTTATCAATGACTGCCAGCGCACCTATACATGGCATGAAGGCATCGATTGTCAGTATCTGAGAGACTTTTTTATTTGCGAAAAAAAATTAATCACTTTTCGAGTCATAAGTCGCTAATTTTCCGAAATCAGCGAGAAGTTGCAGAAATTAAGCAATCTTGAGTCAAGAATTCAGAATTTTGACAAAACAAATTGGCATTCATTATTGATTTACGCTATCAGACTGCACGTTTACAGAACATTTACCTTATATTGTACGAAATGTATTCTGATTGATTTTTCTGTTAAGTTTCAGTGAATTTGCTTTGCTTTGTGGAGGTCAAACCTTGCCTTTTACTCCTGAAGAGCGCACCCTTTGCCGCACTCGTCACAGAACGAAATACACAAAAAGGATTGATAAATGAAACCTATGCAGCGTCTCACTTGTTTGCTCGCCCTCTGCTTTGCCGCATCAGCAAGCGCCAAAGTCACTATGGATATTCCCGATACGATTGATCTACTGGTGGTAAACGGAGAAAGCCCGAAACTCTCCGGCGGCTTTTTTGACGCCACGAAAAAGCTTGAACTAGAAGATGGTGAGCAGCAAATCGTCTTTCGTTATGCGCCATATTTCAGCCAAGGTAATGATCGCATCATCATTGACAGTGAAGTAGTGATTGCCACTTTTGAGGCGGCTAACCAAGAGCTCAATTTTGATATGCCCAAGTATCGTGATGCTCCACAGGCAACTAAAGCGATCAAAAACATGCAGTGGCGGCTGGTTGACCAACAGGGTAAAGCAGTTGAGCTGCGTCAGGATCGCCTCATCAAAGATGGTATGCAGATTGGACGTAATTTTGAATTTGAAGCCGCGGAATATAATAAAAAAGGCGGCGTTGCGGCATTAACGGGCTCGATCGCGGTTCAACCCATTGCCCAGCAAGAGATTTCCAATGCAACCGCCATGGCAGCCGCAGAAGAGATGCTGCATTTTTGGTACAGCAAAGCGGATGGAGAGACTAAAGCTCGCTTTAAAGCCTTTGTTAACCAACAGTAAACGCTCTTTTTCTGCTGATTGCTCTACGCAAAGCGGAATACAAAACTAAACGAGGCCTCAAGGGCCTAATGCCGTTCACTTAAGGTGAGCGGCATTGTATTTTCTAGGGTATCGGCTTGGCTTCTTCTTCACGACTCTAGGGAAGGCTCTTTCTCGCCTTGGCTCAAGTATTAAGCTTCCACTCATTGCGTAGAAGTTTTGCAGTTGCCTTGGTATTGCTCCTGGTGACGAGTAGGGAAGTCCCACTATTAGGCGCATGATGTGGGCTAAGGCTCCATTGAAGCTCAGTTGGTATGGCAAGTAGTCTCCATTCAACGTATTACACATCTGCACCATTTGATATCTGACTAAGTTGTATGTCAGGAGTATTCCCCAGAGCTCTTGTCTCACCAGCTCTGGGAGTCGGCTTCGCAGTGTAAGACGGTTACCAAGCATGTATTGCTTTTGCTCTCGGTACCCCTGTTCAATTTCCCAACGGTATTCATATAAACCGACTATATCTGATTTCGGATAACGCATCGGGTCAACCATTGAGGTGAGAACATCGTATTGTTTCCCCTCTTTAGCTCTCGTGATTAAACGTACCACTACCTCTTCTTCTAGCTCTGGCCATTTCTTACGCGCTTGCGGGTTACTCTTCAGTTTTATCAGTTTATCTTGTCGGCCAAAAGACTGAACAACTTCATAAATCAGCCCTTTTTTCATGGGGATAAGCCAATGTCGATTGATGCCTTGCGAACACCATGCTTGAAGTAAACCTAGGGAGTAAAAGCCTTTGTCGAAGAGCGTTAAGCTGTTATCGGGGGTTGTGTCGATAAGCTGCTCTGCCAGCTTCATTTCATTAACGGTATAACAGCCAAAAGCGCTGCCTGTGATTAAGTGACTGCTCAGCTCCATCTGACAGACCATACGTACCTGTGGGTACTGTGTTTCTTTACCATCCCGATTAGTGGGCTTAGCAAACGCTTCAGCGTTATCTTTTGAGTCTTCTGTTCGCCATAAAACCCCATCAACACCCAGTAACGTAAGTCCGTTCCAGTTTGGTAAGTTAGCCTGTTTGAACCAATGACGTTGCGTACACTCAAAGAGCGCTTTAGCCGCTGACTCACCAAGGTTTTTTCTTCGCTGTGTTAATGCACTTGGAGCAACGAATGGCTTGCCTGTGCGGTCAACAATATCGAGCATATTTACAATGTCAGCCATGGATTTATCGTTATAGATAGCCATGCCAACCAGTAACCATGCCATCGACTCTAAAGTGAGCTTTCGTTTTCTTAGAGTCACGGTATCCGTAAGCTGATAAGCACTATTGATGAGTTCAATGGGCAGGAGGTCTGCGAGTGTTTCAACGTGATTGGGTTTATAACTGTTGATGATGTCGAGGGCTTGAGAAACGTGCATAAAAAAATCCGATAAACAGGGTCTACCGGATTTTTACATACAGGCAGGATCGTTCAACTGATCTGCCGATTAAAGTCTTAACTGATCGGCATTAGGCCTCAAGGGCCTCGTTTTTTATCGCTCTATAACTAGTGACTTACTGCCAAAACAGCATCGCAATCGCGGTGAGCAGTCCAATACACGCAATATTGAGATAAAGCCCAACCCGCATCATCTCGCTCTGCTTGATATGGCCTGATGCAAACACAATAGCATTCGGCGGGGTTGCCACTGGCAGCATAAAGGCGCAAGAGGCCGCAACCGCAATCAATACCGACAACAGCACTGGCGACATGCCAAACGCTTCCGCCACAGTGGCAAAAACAGGGATCAGCAGAGCCGCACTTGCGGTGTTACTCGCAAACTCAGTTAAAAACACCACAAAGGTTGCCACTACTAGAATCACCACGAAGATCCCCATATGGGAAACCATATCGCTCAGAGCGTTGGCTAAAAATACACTGGTTCCGGTTTGTTTCAGCACGTTACTCAAACACAGGCCGCCACCAAACAGTAGCAAGACGCCCCAATCAGCGGTTTTCTGGATCTCTTTCCAATGCACCACACGTGCAAAGCTGAGCATTAAAATCGCCCCTAGCGCCACCAACGTATCAAAGCTTTTGAAACCACCCAGCGCAGCGTTGATTGGGCTACTGAAAATCCATAAAAATACGGTTAAGCCAAAGATGCCAAGGGTAACAACTTTGCCTTTATCCCAATTAACAGGAGTATGATCTAATTCAAACGTGCCATTGAGCGTTGGCTTTAACAGGAAGTAAAGGATTGCAATCGCCATTGGCAACATCATCATCGCCGTCGGTAAACCAAACTTCATCCAGTCAGTAAACGAGAGTCCGACCTCAGCCGCTGCAATCGCATTCGGAGGACTACCAACCAGAGTCGCGATACCGCCAATACTTGCGCTGTAAGCGACACCCAACAGAACAAACACGTAAGTGCTGCGTTGTTTGTCTGCATCGACTTTACTTAATACCCCCAACACCAGAGGCAGCATCATCGCAGCTGTGGCGGTATTGCTGATCCACATCGAGAGCAGTGCAGTAACACCAAACAGCATAAAAACCGCCACGCTCATCTTGCCTTGTGCCATTGCGAGGACTTTATCGGCAATCACTTTATCCAGTCCTTGATGATGCATGGCTGCCGCCAGTGCAAAACCACCTAAAAATAGGAAAATGATCGAGTTGGCGAAGTTATTCAGCGCCGCTTGGGTTTCGAAAATACCAAAAAAAACCGCCATCACGGGGACGAGAATCGCGGTGACAGTGACGTGCAGCGCTTCAGTTAACCAAAGCACCGCAATGAAGGCGAGCATACTGATCCCTAATACCACATTGTGTTCAAAGGGGAGGAAATGGTAGAGCGCGAGAAAAAGTGCAACATCCGCCAGAACAATCAGGCTGTTACGATGAAGAAACCATTCTCGGGTATTGGTGGGCAAAGGGACACTATCGTTTCTGTTCATTATTATTTTCCTTATGAGGGCCTTTAGGCGACGCCATGATCCCACAGATTCAAACAGAAAAGACAATTGTCATTACAAAATTGTTAACCACATCAAAGGCGTGATTACAATTTTAACACATTGAAATAATTTGAGATTAATCAGGAGCACGCTTAGTAATCAGATGAGTTATACGAGTGTTTAAAACTCATTCACCACTTGGATATAAACGCAACAAAAGTCGCAGACTGATAATTGCCGCAAATTCCAATTTGCCTTCATACCGATCTGTGGAAGAATGCAAAGCTTGCGAGCGTATATCCAAAGGATTGATATGACAGACATCATTGCTCAACTACAGTTTTCCGCCACCATCACAGGCCCCATCTGCCTTATGCTCGGTTTGGGGGTGCTTTTTAAACGGATTAACCTGATCAATGAGAATTTTATTGAAGTCGCATCGCGGATTGTTTTTCAGGTCACCCTCCCTGCAATGCTGTTTTTGAGCATCGTCAGTTCAAAACACGATTTTTCCTCAAGCACTTCCTTAGTGATATACAGCTTAATCGCTAATGTGCTGTTTTTTCTCTTCACCCTATTTAGTACTCGAAAACTGATCGACAAGCCTCATGATTGGGGAGTGATCACGCAAGGTGGCTTTCGAGCCAACACCGCCATTATTGGTTTGGCTTATGTCGCGAACACTTATGGCAACGCGGGTGTTGCTCTGGCGGCTATCTACGTCGCCTCAACCACAGTTTTATTCAACATTCAGGCGGTGATTGCCCTCACCCCGCGAGGAGAACACAACGGGTGGCAGGCAGGAAAATTAATGTTTAAAACACTGACCAAAAACCCGTTGATCATCTCCATCGTGCTTGGTTTTCTATGTTATCTCGCCAGTGTACCTGTTCCTAAAATTGTGACGGATGCTGGACACTACTTTGCCAATATGACCCTGCCATTAGCCCTGCTTTGTACAGGAGGTTCGCTGAATCTCAACTCGTTGAAGGATGATCGTAACTCCGCTTGGTTTGCGACCGGTTATAAGCTGCTTCTCTCGCCTTTACTGATCACAGGAGGAGCTTGGTTATTCGGTTTTAGAGGTTTAGATCTTGGTTTGCTTTTCTTAATGACTTCAGCCCCCACAGCAGCAGCTAGTTATGTGATGGCACGAGCGATGGGAGGGAATTCAGCTCTTGCCGCTAATATAATCGCCCTCACCACCGTATTTTCACTCTTTACCTGTACACTTGGTATTTTCTTGCTTTCTAGTTTTGGATTGATCTAATCACCACAGGTGAGCACTGGATCGCAAATTTAAATTTCAAATTCTGAGCATAGGTAAAAAGCGACTTAAGTCAAAAGAATCCCAGTTTGAATGGCGTAAGGTCGGCGCTTTCCAATTTCTGGGTGTCGTTATGCTAAACCACAAAAAAATCGCCAGCTTAGAGCTGGGGCGCGTCATCGCCATGTTGGTTATTATTGCTTTGCATTGCCAACTATTTACCACCTATTGGCTCACCAATGAAGAACCATGGGTTGCCTACTTATTTAACCAGTCCACTCGTTTTGCAGTCCCACTCTTTTTCCTGATTTCAGGTTATTTGATCCAACCCAAACTTAGCCTGAGCCCGATGCAAACCTTGCGTAATTATTGCTCTCCATTACTGAGGATATGGGTGATTTGGAGTGTGATTAGCCTACTGATGCCATTTAATCTCGATATCGTGGCTAATCAAGGCTACCTTGCAGAACGTTCTGGTTATTGGGGATTTTTGCTACAAAACCCTCTTAATTCACTGCTTGAAGGCGGGCTAGTACATCTTTGGTTTTTGCCAGCTCTCATGATTGCGGTCACCATCATGGCAATGTTGATCCGCCAACAAAAAACACACTGGATGCTACCGATTGCCATCGGGTTATACCTCTACGGTGAATTTGCAGGAAGCAGCGCCGTCGTCACTGGCATGAGCGCGCCCATCTATACTCGTAACGGCCCATTTTTCAGCACCTTGTTTGTGGTGGTCGGTTATCTGATTCGTGAAAGGCACATCCTGTGGCAAGCGCGCTCTGCGCTGTTATTAGCGATGCTGGGAATGGCTTTTCACTTCGTCGAAGCCTATGGCTTACATCAACACGGACAGGTGTTTAACACCAATGACTATCTGTTTGGCACCGCTTTGTGGGCGATTGGGCTGTTTCTTTTCCTACTCGCCAAACCCGATCTAGGCCGAAAGCCTTGGGTATTTTCACTATCACAAAGCATCCTCGGCTTTTACGTCAGTCACTTGTTAGTGGTGATCATGATGATGAACCTTGCCAGATTTTTAGGGCTTACTGGATTAGAAAAAGACACACTGGTTCTATTTGGCACTTTGCTCACCACTTATCTGCTCGTAAAAGGCTTAGAACGTACACCACTTAAGCACCTGTTATTTCGATAGCAATAAACGTGAAACCACAAAGGGAGCCATGGCTCCCTTTACTGTTTACCGGAAATAGTACTTATCCCCAAACAACTTGGAGTTGCAGGTAGGCGGCAAATGAGTTCATCCCCATGAGCATAGACAAACTATGTGATTAGGGTGAACGAGCGAAGCCAACACCGCTGCAGCTTCAAGTAGGAAGGGGGTAGAAGAACTTGCTATAAGGCAATGCCCATAGGTTTAACACCATCAGTACCGCTAAGCAGCCAAAAGTGAGCTGCATACCACGCACACGATTAGGAATGGTGGCTTTAAACATCGAATCAGCGTGTAGTACCCGCCCCACCACAAAGGCCACGCCGAGTGCGTGAATCCACCACACATTAACCCCATTAATTTCAGCTAAACCGAGTAGGATTAGGAAAATGGGAATGTATTCCGTCGCATTACTCTGCGCACTGCGCGCCCGAACTAAGGCATCCACACCACCATCGGCAAACAGCACCTGATGTTTACGCCGCTGACGAATCACCTGTACGGCTAAATAAATCAACCAGCCGCACAGCACGACGGCATATCCTGTTGTGACCATAACCTATCCTTATTTCTTATTGGCTTGACGCGATGAGTGTAAGTGCAAATCAGAGAAAAGCAAAAGCGCCGCAATGCGGCGCTCAAAACTATACAAACGATAAGCAATAAACCTCGTTTAGATAAAGGCAGTACCCATCACTAAGATGGTGAAAAAACATTCAATACTGGGCCACTATCTGGCTGATTTTTTTGCTGCTCTGCGATTTTTTTCAGGGTTTGCTGATATTCTTCATCACTCATATCACGCCAGTATCGCGGATTGCGTCCAGTCTGCTTATCATAGGCGGCAGTGGTTGGGTCTCTTTCACGTGCAGGCTCAAGCACTAAAATATCGGGCATGGGTTGGCTGATATCCATGTAACGTTGGATCATATTCCACAACCGATAATACTCTGCCACCATCTCATTACTGCCAATTAGATTACCGATCGGCACCCCAACGGAATAATCATTGTATCGATGCACCAACATCAGGTTGTAATTTAAGTGCCCTTGTGGGCTAGGAGCGGACATCAGCACACAATCAAACTCAATAAATGGATGGCTAAAACGCTCTTTATTGCCTTTTTTAAACAGCGTTACCATGCCAGTTTGGCGATTGAGGCTATACACTCGTTTACTTTTTAAAAAGGGCGCCAGAAAAAGAAGCCCAGCACTAACCAACTTAAAATGGCCATAAATAAGTAAACAAGGAAGTGTTGTATACAAAGTAACAGTGCCAAAATCGCCAGACCAATCTTTCCATCCATACGGGCCAAATATCATGCCAGAAATCATGATCAGGTAGAGAAGCGGTAAGAAAAAACACAATGCTACTTTAGCTAAGCCTACAATAAATAAGTACAACTGAGTCCAATTCGAAAAAGTTTCACTATTTAAACGTTTTTCATTCCAATAAGACGATTTGCCTTCTTTTTTTCCGAGCTTCTGATGATATGAAGGTGTAATTTCCCCAGCTAAAGAGAGAGCAATGGTCTCATTGGCTTTCGTAAAAGGAAATACCTGCCCTTTGGTTAAGACACGCCGTAAAAAACCTTGCGCCTCTTTTGGTGGTTGGAGGGTGAATTGCTCTGAGTTATAAGCCATTATCATTCCTAATGTTTTTGATGACCGATGCTACGCTTTACGCTAATACGGTATTGTGCGCCCAATCTTGATCACTGTTGTTATCTAAAGCAAACGTTGGAACCACATGCACAGCGCGCGAATCATCATGCTCTTCTAATGCTAATGTCGGAAAGCTGGCCTGCTCAACGTGCAGCTTGGTTCTGAGCACAAAAACGGGCTGGTAGCTATACTGATAAGATCGCATCATCAGCAGGCTAAAATCGGTATTGTATTCAGGCACGGTTAAATCATATTTAACAAAATAGGCAGTGCCTTCATTACGCTGCTCTTGATGGATAACCGTAACATTGTGCGAGCTTAGGTTAATCAGTTCACTACTTTCCCTTGAGCCCGTTCGGCTACTTGTTATGGTCTTTTTTTCAATCGCTTGCCGAGCATAAAACTCAACTCTGACCGATTGAGAATTGAGTAACGCCGCTAAATTGGTATTGACATGGATAACATGGGTAGCACCTAATGCTTGCATCTGCTGAGTAAACACCTCGGGGAATTCGGTCTGTGGGCCTAATCGGTACGCTTTAACCGATAGATTGAAAATCAACCCAATAAACCGCTCAAACGCCGTCGTCGGGTCTTGCAAATGTGCGTAAGTCGCCGAGGGTGACTGACCAAACGGACCATTTTTCAGCCACGCCTCCATTGGGGTATCTTTCCAAAGCATGTAGAGCGCGAAACCTGCAACAGACAACCCAATCCCTAACCATGCCACCGGTCCCATACCAAATAACACCGGAGCACTGGCGGTAAAAAAACCTGTTGCAACCGTGGTGGTCAGTGTTCCTATCGCCACCATCCCCATCGCAACGCTGGCATCAAGATCATTTTCTTGCCAACGGCGCATCGCATCCCAACCAGCAATACCCGCAGTTAAAAAACCAGCGCCAATACTTGCTAATTGTAATCGGCTGATGCTGGAAACCAAACGCACCTTTCCTTCATCAAACGTCATTTTTTCCACAAGGAATTCAGGCATAACAATCGCTGGTTTATGTGAGGCTGTCGCCAAAGCAGAGGCATTTTTTGTATACAGATTTGAAGCATGAGTGAGCGCAATACTAAGATCCGCCGCGGCACTTAGCGCGTTAGCAGAAGAGTAGAGAGTATCTGTGCGCTTAAACGCTTTCTCAAAATGCTGCTGATTATTTCTCAGGTTAATCAATTCCACTACCGCAATAAAGTAAGGAATTCTGAATTTTTCATAAGCATTACTGACGTTGAGATCCGTACGATTCATATCGCGTAACGCTCTTTGCGTATTCGCTTGATTGAGGGCCGCCGCCATTTGGCTTTCTTGAGAGACCACCACCACTTTAAGTGGTGATTTAGCCCCGACTGAACCTCGATTTTCTGAAATCAGATCACTGGAGCTAAAAGCATTTTTATTGGTCGATACCACCAATTTACCCGAACGATCATACAAACGACCAAACGCTGATTTCTTTTTCGAGTCGACAAATTCACGATCAGCAGCACTTAGCCCATAGCTCAAACCATGACCGTGTACACCAACGACAATACCTTTCAACTCTGAACCACTGACGGGTACATAAGTGATATCTCCCCACATTTTGGCATTAGTGGCTTTCATTAAACCGAGTACAGGGGCATAAGCGGCGTTAAATTGGATCACTTTCGCTTCACTGATGAGATCTTGGCTTAGGTTCAGCAACGTATCAAAGTAACCCTTTAAAATATCATTCATGATACTGGCAATACGCCGTTCAAGGTTAAAAGCCTTTTCCTGGTTACAATTGGAAGGCGACATAAAAGCCAGATCCATCACTTGTAACTGCTCATCTTGAATGAGCATCTCCTCTTTCGACCACAAAGCTAACGATTCAAGCGTTGCAAATCCAGATCCCGAGTTAAATGGCGGTGGTGCGCTATAGCTAGCTTGCTCCAAATTTATCGTACCTTCTTCTGGAAATAATATTCGGTGCAAAGGATGGTTATCTTTTGGAGAGAGGATTTGTCTAGCGGTTTCTAAATAAGGTGAACGAACGTCACTTTCAGGGTTTGACATTTGATCCAATTTATCAATATTCACGCTCAGAGCACTCAGCGCATAGCCAACAATCACATGCGCAGCCGATGCGTTAATATCGTTCATTGAACTGATATCACGCAGCACATGAGCCAATCTCTTCTGGTTCACCTGCAATTGGAGTTTCTCTTGCAATACCTTTACATCTTGGCAACAAAACTGTCGCTCAGTAGTACGTAATGTTCTGTGGAAAACGCCTCCATAGTAATTGTCTATATCATTACGATATTGATAGTAAGGGTTTTCTTGTTGTCCGAACTTGGCTGGAACCACCAATTTTTGCACTAGCTCTGCAGTGCGATAGTACTTTTGTTGACTCATATCGATATAGACTTGCTGTAAATACCCAACAGCAGATTGAGTAAGAAAAGCGTGATGTCTTAAGTCAAAAAGAGGATCGTCCAATACAATTGCTCTCAGATGACGCTTTTTTGCATCTTCTAAAAAATCTTTCGAGTCATCAATAGTCCACAACTTAGCTTGATTTGGATCTGAGTTGATAATCTCAATCAGTGCGGCTTGCTTAATAGCATATTCATATCGATGAGGTTGAGCATATTTAAAAACCTGTACCGCCTTATCACCGTCGTCATTCGCGGATAAGATTTCCTCTTTAATGGTTTGGTAAGTGCGTGTTACCCACTCCCCAGAGAGATCACGGTTGAGATTACTTGGCTCAGCAAGAAACAACTCCAACTCTGGCGCTCTTATTCGCATTGGTGGCAGTAAGCTAGCTTTCAATACATCGACATTGCTATCCACATTCAACTGATGAAATGCAACAGCTCGTTGAACTAACTCGTTTTGATTCGCCTCAAGATAATTAAGGTATTGTGCACTCCACTGAACTTCTGAAAAGGCAAGATGGATCCGTGCACCCTTGTTATTCTCTTTAGCCGGTATCCAAATCTCTTTTAGTGCCACACCAGTTGCGATTCGAGCTTCATCTTTAAACGGTTTATCTCTACCAGTACGATATTGGTAAAGATTGACATCTTTAAGAGAGTAATCACCGCTATCTTCTGGGCTAATTTGAATTTCACGCCATACTTTATGGTTGTAAAAGATATAAATAAAACCGGCTCGAACAGGAGCAATTCTCTCTTTATAAGTTAACGATGATTGATAAGTAGGTAAAAGCGTTAAAGGTAAAACTGCATGTACCAAATAATCTTGCTCGTCTTTCTTTCTTGGTATGTCTGCTACATTTTGAAAAAGCGGTAATTTGATTGGATCACCTTCCGCTTCAATTTTCAGCCAAACATTTCGATTGGCACTCTCATCACACCAATCCCAACTGTATACCGTACTTTCATCAAGTTCAGGATCAATACTCTTTTTCGCTTCTAGAGCAGCCTGCTGTGACATATCAGTTAAGTCATAAAACTCAAAGTCTTGTTCAGAGCCATGTTGTATACCCGTTACTTCAATGAAAAACTTTTTACCATCACAGCTCGGACTTGAAGCAAACTTAGTAGACATATGCGCTCTCCCTAGACATTAAGTATTCTATGTGTTCGACGATATTTTCTGATGTTTGATGTGACTTCGAATGAAAATTAAGATCATTGAGGGCAACATCATAGCGCTGTATTAAATGGCGTAATCGAGAAGAAATTTTAGGCTCTGTTATCTGGTGTTGTGAGCAGAATAAATGAACCATTTTCTGTTTCTGCCAATTCAACTCTTTAATATTGTTTTCTGTAGCCCACTGCACGATCTCATTTTCATGATATTTATCATTGAGCGCATTTTCCTGAGATTCTGTAAGAAGCCAAAGATTTAAAGCAAGCTCCCCCCCCTCACCAACGACTTTGCTCCATTTAGCTAAATCACTGTATGTTTGACGATAAAAATAAAGGCTGCTGAAACATCCCAACCATTTGCCAGTATCGTTCGTATATGAACGCTCAAAAAAATAACTTGCCACTGAAGGACAATAATAATGAAACAGCCCTCTTCGATTACCTGAGAATTGAATATGTAATCGATTCCTTAGTTGAGCTAAGGCAACATTAAAAGAGACATTAAGTGGTGCAGAAAAATACAGTGTATGTTCTTTAGGTAAGATGTTTGTCATTGGATCTTGCTCATACAATGCAATCAACAAAGGGCTACGATCTAGTAATGACTCAACTGATGTCGATAAATATAACGGCTCAACCAAATGTCCAGAGATGTTGTTATAAACCTCAGCGTGCATATTATGATAATGATTAACTAGAGCGAACCAGTTAACTTTAACTCCATTACAATGGCTATCGAGAACTAACATTATTTATTGTTCCCACAAGGGCAATCACTTAACGGGCAGCTTCCATCAGAGCGCTTTTGACATACCTGAGTGATCGGCATTTCTATTTTTACATCAGCAATGACCTGCTGGATTAGGCTTGCTGTCGGTAAGATAAAATCTATCTCATCTGGCGCACTTAGAGCCTCTAATCCAAATGGCAACTCGGCCATTTTACCGCCATAGCCTGAGCCGCTGCCTGCGCTGCCGCCGGAGTTGAGGTTAATAGCAGAGCCGACGACGTGCACACCGCCGGCATCGACTTTGATAAAACTGCCACCCGCTTTTATTGTAAGCTCGTTGCCTGCTTCCAAGACCAGTTTGTTACCCGCTTTAAGGTGAACCTCTGTGCCTGCATCGTAAATCGCTTTGCTGCCGATTTTTTGCTGCAATGAACCACCGATTTCGCTGCTGCTGTCGAGTTTGACGAGCGTACGACTCTCCCCCTCCACCGTCAGGTGTTGATTGTGCTTAATCTGAGTGAACTGGTCGTTTTCAACGGTCAGATGTTGGTCGTGACGAATGACCGTGGTGTGGTCGTTTTCCACCAAACCATCGAAGTCTTTCTGCGCATGCAGGTAGATTTGCTCTTTGCCCGCTTGGTCTTCAAAACTGAGCTCGTTAAACCCCTCCCCTTGGTGCGTCTCGGTGCGCAGCACGGTTTTGGTTTTGTGCTCTGGCAAGGTGTATGGCGGCGTGTTGGTCGCATGATAGGTGCGTCCGGTGATAATGGGTTGGTCTGGGTCACCGTTTAAGAAAGAAACAATCACTTCATGGCCGATGCGCGGAATGGCGATAAAGCCGTATTGACTGCCCGCCCAACCTTGTGACACCCGCACCCAACAGGAGCTCTGCTCATTGCCATTCGAGTAACGATCCCATGGGAAGTGGATTTTTACGCGCCCGTGTTCATCACAGAAGATTTCTTCGTCTTCAGGGCCTACGACCGTGGCGATCATTGGGCCATCGACTTGCGGTTTAGGTTGTGGCTCGGCGCGCCAGTGGAGATGCCCTGGAATTAAGCTGAACTGATTGCTGTAGGTGGTAGCGCCGCTGCCGCCGTCTTCTTGTAACGCTTGCGGCTGCTTACCTTCGTGATTCACCGACACCACCACCCAATCGCGGTTCATCGCGGGGTCAAGGTGCTCTTGTAGGTCAAACTTATAGCCGGCACGCAGTAGCGGCTGGTTACTCTGCCCAGTCGCGGTGTGGGCATGGCGGCGCAGATAGTCTAAACGAATTTGGCTAAAGGCGGCGCCGTTCACATCATCTTTGTAGCGCCCCGGCGCATCAAAATGTTGGTAGCGGGTTTGCTGATAATCCAGCTCAGTACCCTGCACGGTTTGTAAAAAGGAGTAGGCTGGCTTTTTGAAGCTGTAGTCTTTGAGCTGAACTTCGCTGACTTCTGCTTGGGTGCGATAGGTTAAGCCGTGGATATACGGTGTATCCATCGTGCCGCCCGCTAAAGCGTTGTACGAGATAGGCTCCGGCAGTTTACTTAGGCTGTCACTGGCATCACTGAAATAGAGGGTATGTTTGCCCGCTTCATGGACAAAGCTGTACACCAAGCCCTCTTCAGCGGCGAGGCGGTGCAGAAAGTCGATGTCACTTTCACGGTACTGCACACAAAACTCACGCTGCACGCAATCACGCTTAAGCGCAAAAGCGTAATCGTTGATGCCCATCTCTTGCAGCAAGATAGAAATAATCTCAGGGACAGTCTGCTTTTGGAAAATGCGGCTGTTGTGGCGCAGGGATAAGCGCTCTAAGGCCGGCACTAAGGTGAGTGCATAGAAAGTATGGTGATGGCCGATATCGCCTTGGCTAAAGGCACGCACGATGCCATGCACGCGCTGCACCAGCTCTGAATTGCGGTAAAGCTTGAGCTCAGCACGCTTATCGACCATCTGCTCAGCGGTCAGGTTGGATAACCGGCTCGCCAATTGCACTTCGTAGCGAAACCCGTAACAGGCTTGCCCTAAAAAGACGCTGTTGGAGAGTGACTCCTGCCCGTGAAAGCCTCTGACTACCAGAGTCTCATCTTCCAGCCCTTCCACCTCAATGCTGTACGCTAATGTCGCCATCCTGTCTTTCCTTCCCCTACATTAAAAATGGCAAAACCTTAAACCCACAATACCGCGTCAAACGATACTCTGGGTTTAAGGTTCACAGCCGCCCACCCGAAGGTGAGCGACATACTCGCAGCGTAAATTACGCTTCGATTGGCTTACGCCAGTCATCCGCACCTGAAGTACCCGCGTTAACGTGGTCCCAAGTGATTTTGCGGTAAGACAGAGACACAGTTACATTCTGAGTAAAGTCAGATTTTGCTGGGTCTTGGCAGTGTGGCATTTCACAGTGGATATCGACGATAGACGCGTTTTCCAGCTTAGTAGTGAAGAAGTTTTCTTGTTTGCCCTCGATAGACGTGCGGTACCATTTCAGTTCAACGGTTTTCAGCTTCTCACCTGAAGAGAGCGCGTTGTACAGCAGAGGAACCGCTTTGTTCAGCGCCACAGTGAATTTGAATGGCTTGTGAACACGTTGGCCTGAAGGCTGACCAGATTGTGGGTCAGTCGGTACGGTCACAACGTGGTCAAACTGCTGAACCAGCATCTCATCTTCGTGGCCTTCAACGAATGAATCGCCGATAGAGTCAGCAGTACATGCGCCTGCAGTGATAAGACCCTGAGTTTGGCCTTCGATAGAGATATAACATGGAGTTGGCATGGCTATTTCCTTTCTAAAAAATCATTAAATAATGAAAGCGTTAACGCGCTAAGCGCACCGTCGCCATAGAAAGAGCAAGGTCGATGCCAACTTACTTGCCATTAAAAATCAATGTGTTATTCAATTACCTCCATCAATAAAGCAAAAAGCTGCCTGTACTTGAGCAAGATCTTGCTTGGTGGGCAAAAAGTGTCGGCGCAGTGAAAACCGATCTCTCTGAAAAATCCCACCATCGGCGATAAACAATCAACCCGCCGCAGCGGGTTGATTGTTTTATGATGAGATAACGAGAAGTCGCGTGACTTACTCCGCCATCCACTGATAAAACAGGGTCGCGAGCGGAGGAACACGCAATAACAGGGATTGATCTAAGCCTTCACTACCCACGGCTTCGCTACTGACTTCCTGCAACACAGAGTAATCGCTACCATTGTATTGCTTGGCGTCGGTATTGAGCAGCAAGCGGTAACGTCCCTCTTTGGGAACGCCTAAGCGAAATTCCTGCTGCGGAACAGGCGTGAAGTTGGTGATCACTAACACACGAGCGCCAGCTTCATCCATACGCTCATGGGCGATCACGCTGAGATCGGCATTATCTTGTAAACGCCATTCGAAACCACGCGGATCGCAATCAAGCTGATGCAGCGCAGTTTGCGATTGGTACAGATGGTTCAAATCACGCACTAGGCGCTGAACCCCAGCATGGCGTTCAAACTGAGTCAAAAACCACTGCAACTGACCATCGTGATTCCATTCGGCGGTCTGCCCTAACTCGGTGCCCATAAAGTTGAGCTTTTTACCCGGCTGACCATACATATAGCCCAAGTAGGCGCGTAAGTTAGCCGTTTGCTGCCACTCATCGCCCGGCATTTTGTACATAAGTGAGCGCTTACCATACACCACTTCATCGTGTGACAAAGAGAGCACATAGTTTTCGCTAAACGCGTAAATCAGCGGGAAAGTCAGGGTATTGTGGTGGTATTTGCGATGAACCGGATCTTCTTTAATGTACGACAAACTATCGTGCATCCAACCCATGTTCCACTTAAAACCAAACCCTAGGCCGCCCATAAAGGTCGGTGCAGAAACACCGGGGAACGCCGTCGATTCTTCAGCAATCGTCATCGCATTCGGGAAGTATTTGTACACCTCTTCGTTCATCCACTTAAAGGTGGCGATGGCGTCGTAGTTTTCGCGTCCACCGTCAACATTCGGGATCCATTGATCGTGACTGCGCGAATAATCGAGATAGAGCATCGAAGCCACCGCATCAACACGAATACCGTCGATGTGGAACATCTCAAACCAATACAGTGCGTTAGCAACTAAGAAACGGCGTACATGCTCACGACCAAGATCGTAGATGTAAGAGTTCCAGTCTTGATGCCAGCCGCGGCGCGGATCCGGATCATGGAACAGTGGCGTACCGTCAAAATTGGCCAGACCGTGAGAATCTGATGGGAAATGTGCAGGTACCCAATCAAGCACCACACCAATCCCCGCTTGGTGACACAAATCGACAAAATATTTGAAATCATCTGGCGAGCCGTAACGGCTAGTCGGTGCAAATAGACCAACCGGTTGATAGCCCCAAGAGCCATAAAACGGATGCTCCGCGACGGGCATTAGCTCAACATGGGTATAGCCCATATCAGCCAGATAAGGCACCAATTGATCGGCCAATTCACGGTAATTGAGGAACTCGCCGTTTTCACCCCGCTTCCATGAGCCGACATGCAGTTCATAGAAAGAGAGCGCTTGTTTACGCTTTTCCGTCACGGGACGCAGCTGCCATGCACTGTCTTGCCACTGATAGCTTTGATGATCGTATGTGACGGAAGCAAAAGAAGGGTATTGCTCGGCATAAAATCCCCAAGGATCGGCTTTATGCGGTAAGCCTTCTCCGTGTGGGCCTTTCAACTCAAATTTATATTGGGTGCCTTCCGGTAAGCCGGGGATAAAAATCCCCCAAATGCCGTAATCAAGGCGTTGCATCGGGTGGCGGCGGCCATCCCACTGGTTAAATGCGCCAATCAAACTGCACGCGGCAGCATGAGGAGCGTACACCAAAAAGCGCACGCCTGAGACCGCTTCACCATCGCGCTCTAAAGTGACAAATTGCGCACCCATGTGGTGATACATCTGCTTCGGTGTGTGCAGATCATCGTATTCAGCATAAATGGTGTGGTATTGGTACGGGTCATCCAGTAACTGCTCTGTACCTTCCCAATCAACAGCCAATTGGTAACGGGTAAAACGCAGGTTACGGCCATCTTTCAAAATAAAGCCGCTCTCACCTTCACGCTCTAACGTAACGCGCGGTTGCCCTTCAACCACCAACTCCACTTTATTGGCTCCCGGCATCCAGACTCGCAATGCGCCTTGTTCTGCGGGAATGTAAGGGCCTAAAAATGAAAAGGGATCAGCAAACGCAGCACGCGCCAACTGATCATAAATTTGTTGAACCTTGGATGTTTTTTTTGTGATTTTCAAACCTAACTCCTAACCTAGCTAGCGAAACATTCCCTTCCGGCTTAAAGATTTATGTCGTTTTGAATCGGTATCTTTAAGTTGTTTGGGTATAGCAGAAAGCCCGCAAACCGCGGGCAAAGCGTGTGTCCATCTTACCGGACTTCTCAAGGAGGAAAGAGTGACCAACCCTCAACTTCTTTGGGTCATAGTTAAGAAATTGGTCACTGAGTTCCTTATTGGCTGGCTTTGCTGCGCACTTCAGTCAGTCGAGCCGCAATGCGGTTCACTTCTTCGCGCGCAAAAATCTCATCCAGATTCATGGATAATTTACGTCGCCAGTTCGGGTATTCGTTCACCGTTCCCGGAATATTGACCGGCTTATCCATCTCTAGCCAATCTTCCAATTGCACACTCAGTAGCGCGGAGGAACCTGCCGCAACATGCAGTTGCAGCGCTTCGCTTAGGTAGGAATCCATCGGAACCTGCGTGGCATCGCGCCCCACTCCGGCAGGCAAATAACCGTGCCACGCCACCGAATCGAGGATGCCTTGTTTGGATTTCAGGCGATCATCAAACAAGCCTTGCAGCTGCTCTTCATCCGGATAAAGGCCAATTTCACGCCCCATTTTGAGATCATCACAGTGCCAGAAGCCGCGTAGGGTTGGCATATCGTGGGTACAGAGTGCCGCCATCGATTGCTCCGCGTAATGCGCCGGAGAAACGTAACCGCCATCTTCCTTCGAGGTTTCGAAGAAGAAGACTTTGTACGAATGCACGCCCGCATCACGCAGCAGCTCGACGATTTCATCCGGCACTGTCCCCAAATCTTCACCAATCACGCTGCACTGATGACGATGAGATTCAAGCGCCAAAATCGCCAACATATCTTTGACTGGGTAGTAAATGTACGCGCCTTTGGTGGCGTTTTCACCTTTCGGGATCCACCATAAGCGCAGCAAACCAAGCACATGGTCGATACGCAATGCGCCACAGTGCTTCATATTGGCACGCAGCAGTTTGATGTAAGCGTCATACGCCGTCGCTTGTAACACTTGCGGATTGAGTGGCGGTAAACCCCAGTTCTGCCCCAAAGGCCCCAGTACATCTGGCGGCGCACCAATGCTGACATCTTGCAGCAAGTTGCCCTGATCGGCCCACGTTTCGCTGCCAGAATCGGCCACGCCAACCGCGAGATCGCGGTACAGGCCAACGGCCATGCCTTTCTCTTCCGCTAATGATTGCGCTTCATGGATCTGCGCATCAGCGATCCACTGCAAATACATGTAGAGATGAACCTGATCTTTCTGCTCATCAATAAATTTTTGTACCGCAGCACTGTCGAAACGACGGTATTTCTCAGGGAAAACTGGCCAACCCCACACTGAAGCATCTTCCGCATGCAACTCGGCATGCAGCGCATCAAATGCCGCTTGATGCAGTAAGCTCTCACCGCCCTGTTCCACGAAATTCAAGAAAGCATGAGCACGATCAGAATGTTTATCCAGATGACGCTTTTTGAACTCAGCAAACAACAGCGGTAACACGCTCATTTTCAGCTCAGCCACTTCGCTGTAGTTCACCCAATGGGCATCACGCACTTTTTGCAGGCGCAGCTGGAACTCTGGACTCCCCACTTTTTGCTGCGCTTCGGCACTAAGTGCGAACTCAGGCACAGAGCTGACATCAATGTACAGAATGTTCAACCAACGGCGAGAGGATGGGCTGTACGGGCTTGCGCCCTCAGGGTTGGCTGGGAATAGTGCGTGAATCGGGTTTAACCCGACAAAATCGCCACCGCGCGAAGCGATATCCGCCACCAACTGTTTCAAATCGCCAAAGTCACCCATGCCCCAGTTGTGCTGAGTGCGCAGGGTATAAAGTTGAATGCTCGGTCCCCATAGCTTTTTGCCTTGTGCCAAGGCGGGTTGCTTGTAGCAAGCTTGTGGCGTAACAATCAACGTCATTTGGTAAGGTGCTTTGCGGCGCTTACGGGCAATCAATAAGGTGTGATAACCGAGCGGTAGATCATTAGGCAACGCAAACACTAATGGGCCGCCTTCAGCGCGCTCATCACGTACAATTTGTGATTGCAGATAACCTTCCAGCACCTCGCCTTGCTCGGTCTGCAAGCGCCAATCAAATTCACTTTCGCGCGCACTGACGCCGAGATAAAGCGGCACTTCAATCGCCGCACCTTGGTGCACCACGAGTACCGGATCCACCACATCTTTCTTGTGTTTTTTCTCAGCCGATTGCAGCAGGGCATCATCGCTGCTGGTGTCATAGCCAAGAGACGCCAAAAGATGACGGATTGTGTCATCTTCTACTTGAGCTTCACTGCCCCACGCGCTGACGTATCGATCGGCAATTTTTGCCATTTCAGCGACTTGTTTTAATGCATTGTCTTGATTCATCGCTCTCTCCGAAGGGACTGCTTTACCCTTCTATGTAGGGTATGTAGAAAAAGGTGAGCCAGAAAGATCTGACTCACCAAAGGGGCTTAACGCTGAACCGCGCTCAGTTTCCAAATGTTATTCACGTAATCACGGATACTGCGGTCGGAGCTGAATTTGCCCACTAACGCGGTATTGAGGATGGCTTTCTTCGCCCAGCCCGCTTGGTCACGATACTGTTTGTCGATCGCTTCATGTGCTTTCACGTAAGAGGCGAAATCCGCCAGCACCAGATATGGGTCGCCGCCATCGAGCAAGCTGTCATAGGTCGCGCGCAGTTTGCCCGCAGCACCCGGCGTAAACTCTTCGCCCACCAACAGATCCAGTGACGCTTTCAATAGCGGATCCGCATGGTAGAAATCGTATGGGTTGTAGCCACGCGCTTTCAGTGCTTCTACGCCATCCACTTCTAAGCCGAAGATGTAGATGTTGTCATCGCCCACTTCTTCGCGGATCTCCACGTTCGCACCGTCCATCGTACCTATGGTCAGCGCACCATTGAGCGCCATCTTCATGTTGCCAGTACCGGATGCTTCTTTACCTGCGGTTGAGATCTGCTCAGACACATCTGCCGCTGGAATGATGATTTCGGCCATGCTGACGCGATAATCCGGAATGAACACCACTTTCAGTTTGTTGCCGACCCGCGGATCGTTATTCACTTTTTGCGCGATCATGTTGATGGCGTAGATGATCTCTTTCGCCAAGTGGTAGCCCGGCGCTGCTTTCGCTGCGAAGAACACCACACGTGGATGCATATCAAAACTTGGGTCGTTGATTAAGCGATGGTAGAGCGACAAGATGTGCAGCATATTGAGGTGCTGACGCTTGTACTCATGCAGACGTTTGATCTGCACATCAAAGATCGCATTGGTATCGAGCTCGATGCCCATGTGATCTTTCACCCAATCGGCCAAACGCGCTTTGTTGGCTTTTTTCACTTCCATAAAGCGTTTTTGGAACGCGGCATCTTCCGCGTACTGCGCCACTTTGGTCAGTTGATCCAGTTTCGCAGGCCACTCGTGACCAATTTTCTCGGAGATGAGCGCAGACAAATCTGGGTTACAGAACTTCAACCAGCGACGCGGCGTGATACCGTTGGTCACGTTTTGGATTTTGCTCGGATAGAGCTCAACAAACTCAGGGAACAAGTCGCGCTTCACCAATTCAGAGTGCAGCGCCGCTACGCCGTTCACCGCATAAGAGCCGACCACACACAGGTTGGCCATACGCACCATGCGATGGAAACCTTCTTCGATGATCGAAAGCTTTTGCTGTTTCGCCACATCACCCGGCCATTTGGCACGCACTTGTTGCAAGAAACGGTGGTTGATCTCGTAAATGATCTCCATGTGACGTGGCAGCAAGCGTTGGATCAACGATTCGCTCCAGGTTTCCAATGCTTCTGGCAGCAGAGTATGGTTGGTGTACGCAAAAGTGTGTGAACAGATCGCCCACGCCGCTTCCCAAGACATCTGCTTTTCATCGATCAGAATGCGCATCAGCTCAGGGATCGCGATGGTTGGGTGCGTATCGTTAAGCTGAATCGTTTCGTACTTCGGCAGATCGGCCAACGCATGACCTACCGCTTCATGGCGACGCAGAATATCGCGCACCGATGCTGCACTGTGGAAATACTGCTGCATCAAACGTAGGGTTTTGCCTTTTTCGTGGTTGTCGTTTGGATACAAAACTTTGGTGATGTTGCCAGCATCGATCAACGCGTGCTGCGCTTCAAAGTAGTTACCGTTGTTGAAGCTTTCCAGTGAGAAAGGCGCGATTGCGCGACATTCCCACAAACGTAGCGGGTAAACCGTATCACTTTGGTAGCCTACTATCGGCAAATCCCACGGCATCGCTTGCACTAACATGCCCGGCACCCAGCGACGTCGCTCTTTGCCATTGTCATTGACCACTTCAACATGGCCATAGAAACCAATTTCTTGCTTCAGCTCAGGACGCGCCACTTCCCATGGGTAGCCTTCAACACCACACCATGCATCGGGGGCTTCTTTTTGGCGGCCTTCTTCGAAAGACTGTTTAAACAAACCATATTCGTAGTGCAGACCGTAGCCTACGGTTGGGAATTCTTGCGCCGCGCAAGAATCCATAAAACAAGCGGCAAGACGGCCCAAACCACCGTTACCTAATGATGGATCTCGCTCTTCTTCCAGTAGGTCAGTCAGGTTTTGGCCCAACTCTTCCATTGCTTGTGCAACGGCTTCGTACACACCCATGCTGATCAAGTTGTTGCCGGTTAAGCGGCCAATCAAAAACTCCAGCGATAGGTAGTTCAAACTTTTACTATTGAGGATGCGTTCATCCTGCTCGGTTTGCAGCAAATCAAAGGTGGTAAATTCAGCAAGGGCTCGTCCCATTGCCAAGTACCATGCACGCGCCGAAGCATGCTCTACTGTCGTAGCGTAGGTTGCGGTTAAATGGCGCTTCACGTTTTCTTGGAACGACTTCTTGTCAAACTGTTTCTGTTGAGTAGGTTTCATTGTGAACTCTCACTTTTTGGTTCTAATCCATCTGACTTCTATCCTGCCTTTACGACTTTGGCAAAACATCCTCCTACTTTTCTCATCAATTGGGAGGAGAAACTAAGGCGTAGAGACGCAGGTGTCTGGTGGTTAGTGATCTGGCTCGCATCAATTCTCTGCTCATGAACAGATAGCAGTGACTCTGATCACACCCCCCGCCGATTAACCATAGCTAGGCTTTATGAAAGTTCGGAAAACAAGAGGTTAAACATTTGTCCACTCTGCTAAATAGATCACTATAATTTCGTTTCCGTTACCCATTTTTCACTTATTTTCGTAGAGGCTGAGACAATATCCTTGCTCAGGCGCAGATTGATTAGTGACGGAAATCACAAATATAGGGCGTAGTTGTGAGCGAAACGTGAAGAACACAGAAAACTCAGTATGGATCAATAAACGCGCAGAATGACTTCAAGTAACATTCGTCCATCTGAGCGTGATATGCCTCGCGTATTCACTGCCACCCTACCCTTGGAACTGGTGTTCCAAGTTAAAAGAGCATGAAGCTCTGATTGGAATAGACGAGAGAAAGAAGATGTGGATCCCTTCGAAACTGACTCGCCCAGGACGTTTGCATAACGCCATCGTCCGTCCCCGTGTTCTGGAATTATTGCAACACGCGACTTGCTACAAACTCGTGCTGTTCCGCTCTCCAGCGGGTTATGGCAAAACCACCATGGCCGCGCAGTGGCTTGCCGATAAGCCGAATCTGGGTTGGTACAGCATTGATGACAGCGATAACGATCCGTTTCGCTTTATGAACTACCTGCTGCAAGCGATTAATAAAGCAACCCATAACGCCTGCCCCAATGCGCAAAAATTGGCAGAGAAGCGTCAGTTTTCGTCATTGCATTCGCTGTTTAGTGAAGTGTTTGCCGAGATGGCCGACTACCACGGCGAATGCTATGTGGTGCTGGATGATTACCATCTGATCAGCGATGAAACCATTCACGAAGCGATGCGCTTTTTCTTAAAACACATGCCCGATAACTTAACGCTGGTGGTAACCAGTCGTGCAACGCCACCTTTGGGTACGGCTAACTTGCGCGTGCGTGATTTAATGATTGAGATCGGCAATGAGCTTTTGGCTTTCGATACCGAAGAGACAACACGCTTTTTCAACCAACGGGTTTCCGATGGGATTGATGCACTGACCGCCCATCACCTACGCGATTATGTGGAAGGTTGGCCTTCGGCCATGCAGCTTATCGCCCTGCAAGCCCAGCATCAGCACCGCACACTCGCTCAAACCATTGAATCGGTTTCGCACTTTAATCATGCGCATCTTTGGGACTATCTGGTCGAAGAAGTGTTTGATCTGCTTGATGATGAAACTCGCTATTTCTTGATGCAGTGTTCGGTACTCGACCATTTTGACGATGCCTTGGTGAGCAGTTTAACTGGGCGTGACGATGCCTTGGCGATGATTGAATCTCTCAACCGCTTTGGCTTATTTATCTCGCCGCTGGAGGGGGAAACCAACTGGTATCGCTTTCATAATCTGTTTGCCGAATTTTTAGCGCATCAACGCCAAGCCCGCATTCCACAGCAAGAGCAAGATTTACAACGCGCTGCCGCCAAAGCATGGTTGGAAGCGGCAACGCCTCACCAAGCGCTGCGTCATGCGCGTTTGGCGCAAGATAGCGAGCTGCTGGCGAGCATTTTGAGCCAGTTTGGATGGAAGATGTTTAACCAAGGCGAGCTTGAAGTGTTGGAAGCGGCAATCAATCAGCTGACTCCCGCTCAACTGTATCGCGAACCTAAATTATGCATGTTGCAAGCGTGGTTGGCACAAAGTCAGCATCGCTATAACGATGTGGGTGCGTTGCTTGCCAAAGCGGCGCAGGAGATGCAGGCACTGAATGTTGAGCTCTCCACCAAAGAACAAGGGGAATTTAACGCGCTACGTGCGCAAGTTGCGATTAACCAAAACGAGCCAGAAAAAGCGCTGGAACTCGCCGAATTGGCTTTAAGTCAACTTGACCACACCACGTATCGTAGCCGCATAGTGGCGACCTCTGTCGTCGGTGAAGTCAATCACGTGTTAGGGCATCTCAGCCGTGCACTCTCAATGATGCAACAAACCGAGAAACTGGCGCGCCAATATCAGGTGTATCACCAAGCCTTATGGGCATTACTGCAACAGAGCGAAATTTTACTGGCGCAAGGCTATGTACAAGCGGCTTACGAGGTGCAGGATAACGCGTTTAAATTGATTGAAGAGCAGCAACTGCATCAAGTCCCCCTGCATGAATTTTTGCTGCGAATTCGCGCGCAAATTTTATGGTGTTGGAATCGCTTGGATGAAGCCGAACAAGCCGCTTATAAGGGGCTGAGTGTGCTAGAAAACCATTCGCAAAGTAAACACCTGCACTGTTATTCGATGCTAGCCAGAATCACCATCGGCCGCGGCGAATTGGATAAAGCCGGACGCTTCATAGAGCAGATCCAGCACCTGCTTAAGCAATCGACTTACCATGTGGATTGGACAGCGAACGCTTCACTCTCCCTACTACTCTATTGGCAAGCCAAAGAGAACAGCACCGAAATCCGCCAGTGGCTGCAATCCAGCATTCGCCCCGAGGAAGCGTGTAACCACTTCCTTCAACTGCAGTGGCGCAATATTGCCCGCGCGCAAATCCAATTGGGTGAACTGAATGAGGCGCGTGCGACTCTAGAATTTATTCAGGAGCAAGCGCAGAAATATCAGTTAGTCACTGATACCAACCGTAACTTGATTGTGGAAGCACTGCTGGCTATCACAACAGGCGATGACCAACAAGCTAGCGACAAGTTAAAACAAGCACTGCGCCTAACCAACCAAACGGGCATGATTGGTAACTTCCTGATCGATGGGGGCAAAATTGGCCACTTGCTCGAAAAACTGGTGCACAAAGGTGAGCTAGGGGATTTGGAGCGTCATCGCGCCCATCTGCTGCTCAAAGAGATCTCGACCACTCAACGCAGCCGCTCAATCCACTTTGACGAAGAGTTTGTCGAAAAGCTGGTCAATCATCCAAATATTCCAGAACTGGTGCGCACCAGCCCGCTCACGCAGCGTGAATGGCAAGTGCTTGGGCTTATCTACTCTGGTTTCAGCAATGAGCAAATTGCCCATGAATTGGATGTGGCAGGAACCACGATTAAAACCCACATACGGAATCTGTATCAAAAGCTCAATATCGCCAATCGTAAAGAAGCCGTGCAAACCGCCGAGCAGTTATTGCAATTAATGGGCTATTAACATTGCCTATCCCAAATGTAAAAGAGCCAGCGTTTGCTGGCTCTTTTTATTTCAATTCTTTACCGAATTTAGAATGGCTTAGGTGCAAACCCAGTCATCACTTCGACACGCAATGCTTTACCAATTTTGGTGGTAGGGTGTACGAGTACCAAGCCTTTTACCGACTTTTTCAGCTTACCCAAATCCGCTTGCTCAAGTTTCGTGATTTCGCGTGAGAAAGGCATATCAGCAATGGTTTTACGCATTTTATTCAGATCGTAATCTTGCTTGCCTTTCACACTATTCAAACGCTTGGTGAGCGTTTCTAATTCGTCGGTAAACTTGCTGACCATCTCTGAATCGGCGCGACTTTTTGCGGCATCCAACTTACGACGGCAAGTATCGATGCGATTGTTGAGTTGTTGAATATCGGATTTAAGGTTCATGATTGTCGCTCTATCGAACAGAAAGGGCGCAGAGTATAGCACGGCAAATGGGCGAATACCCAAACAACTTCCAATTGTTGACCACACAAGCTCTGCTTTTGAACTAGGCTTAGTAAGAAAGCTCCCATCGACACTACTCTGTGAGTCACTACTATGAGCCTAACTATTCGACAACGCCTATACATCCTTTCCTTGGTGCCTTTACTCACCATAGCGGTAAGTATGATGTACTTTAGCTTCAGCGAAACTCGCCAACTCAGCCAAGAGCAAATGCACAATACCCGTGAAGCCATGATGGAAATGAAGCAAGCCGAGCTGAAATCCTATTTGCAAATCGCGGACACCGCACTCACCCCACTCAAAGCCCGCCAAGCCTCACTAGAAGAAGCCCTCACTGTATTGCGTGAAATTCAGTTTGGGCAAAGCGGCTATATCTTTGGTTACGATTCAAAAGGGACTCGTCTATTGCTGGGAAAATCCACTAATGGGTTGGGCGATAACTTTATGAATATGCAAGATACGCAGGGGAACTACCTGATCCGAGATTTGATTAAAAATGCCAAGCTCGATCAATTCACCACTTACTACTTTCCGAAACCGGGTGAGCAAACGCCGTTACCCAAGTTGAGTTATTCGGTCTACATTCCGATGTGGGATCTCACCATCGGTACTGGCTTTTATACCGATGACGTGGATGCCGAAATTGCTGCAATGGAAGCTCGGGCAGAAGAACAACTGCAACAAGGCCTCTACACGATTGCCAGTATTACGTTGGTGATTGTTGTTCTGGTCAGTGTGATGGCAATTTTGATCAACCGTAGCATCATGCACCCGCTTGAACTGTTTGATCGCTCCATCAACTCCTTTGCCAGTGGAGATGCCGATCTCACCGCGCGAATGGAGCGTTTCAGTGTCCCCGAATTTTCGAAATTGAGTCAAAACTTCAACCGTTTTGTTGAGAGCTTGCAAAATATCATTAAGCGAGTCAATCAGGTTGGGCAGCAAGTTGTTGAAGAGACTAACGCCATGAGTCAACGTGCTGAACAGGTAGATCATTTGGCTTCCAACCAACGGGAAGAAACCGAGCAAGTGGCAACGGCGATGACTGAAATGACCACCACTGCACAAGAAATTTCCAACAACGCTAATAACGCCGCTCAGTCCGCTAGAGATGCGGAAGACAACGCAACCGATGTACATAAAATCGTGAATGCCGCGGCGCGTTCCGTTCAGTCATTAGCCGAAGAAGTCGCGGATGCGAGCAACGTCATTGGTAAACTGGAAGGCGATGTGAATAACATCACCTCGTCATTGGCAGTGATTCAAGATATCGCGGAACAGACGAACCTACTTGCACTCAACGCCGCGATAGAGGCGGCTCGCGCAGGAGAACAAGGCCGTGGTTTTGCCGTTGTCGCCGACGAAGTTCGTAAACTTGCCAGCCGAACCCAAGAGAGTACGCAAGAAATTCATACCATGATCCAGCAGTTAAAATCTGGTTCAGACGCGGCAGTCAAAGCCATGGAATCAAGCCAACAACGCAGTATTTCCACGGTACGTGAAGCGAACGCTGCCGCAGAAGCACTGCAAAAAATCCAAACCTCGATCGGAACCATTATGGATATGAACGCCTTAATTGCGACCGCCACCGAGGAACAAAGCATCGTAGGACAAGAAATTTCACAACGTATTGTGGTGATTTCTGATCAAAGTAGCGAATCAGCATCTCTGGCAAACCAAAATCGCCAAGGTAGCCAGGCCTTGAATGGACGTGCTCATGAACTGTATGAGTTGGTAGCACGCTTTAAGGTGTGAGTTGTTTACAGTGTAAATTGCACCGCTATACAACGGATAAACTCAACGTCATCGATTACCCAAAGCGCCTCAACTGAGGCGCTTTGTCTTGTAAACATCGTTATTTTTTGCCCGACTCTTTCACTGCTTTAATCAGAACCGAAGTATCCATACGGCCTAAACCTTGCCCAGAAAGGCGTTGATAAGCCGCAATGGTACTTTCTGTCATTGGCAATGTCAGCCCCAAGTGTGCCGCTTCATCAAGGCAGAAACCTAAATCTTTGATCATCCAGTCAATCGCAAAGCCAAAATCAAATTTCTCTTGGCTCATGGTGAGCGCACGATTTTCCATCTGCCAAGACCCTGCCGCACCATTTTTCAAACACGAAACCAGATTCGGAATATCCAACCCAGCTTGCTCTGCCAGCATAAGCCCTTCGGACAGACCATTCAGCACACCGGCAATACAGATCTGATTGACCATCTTAGCGCGCTGTCCTTGCCCTGCTTTCCCCATCAGAACCGAAGAACGTCCGTAAGCGGCAAAAATCGGCTGCATCTTGGCAAAAAGCGCGGCGTCACCACCACACATAATGGTTAAAACACCATTCTCGGCACCGGCCTGCCCACCAGAAACTGGCGCATCCATAAAATGTAAACCCGCATGTTGCGCAGCCGCTGAAAGCTCTTCTGCAAGCAATGCGGAAGTCGTGGTGTGGTCAATCAATACCGCACCCGCTTTCATAGCTGGTAGAGCCCCTGTCGGAGCCGTGGTCATACTGCGTACGTCATCATCATTGCCGACACAAGTCAGCACCACATCCGCATCCTTAACACATTCAGCGACTGTTTCAGCGTATTTCCCACCAAACTGTTTCGCCCACGCCACGGCTTTCGCTTGAGTACGGTTAAACACCGTCACCTCAAAACCAGCCTTTTGCAAATGCCCCGCCATGGGATAGCCCATCACGCCTAATCCAATGAAGCTGACTTTCATTTTGTTCTCCTTATTGTTTTTGTTCTTTTCCTAAAAGAAAAAGCCGAGCTTTCGCTCGGCTTTTAAGATAACGATTACTCGATATCCGCGTTATGGTAAACCTGCTGTACGTCGTCGCAGTCATCCAGCATATCTAGGAACTTCTGGAATTTTTCTGCGTCTTCGCCGCTGACTACCGTGCGGTTTTGTGGAACGAAAGTGATCTCTTCCACATCCAGAGTCAGATCTGGGAAAGCTTCGTTCAGAGCGGTTTTGACTTTGAAGAACTCAGTGTTAGGTGCAAACACAGTGATCACGCCATCTTCTAGTTCAATGTCTGTCACTTCCGCATCAGCCATCATCAGCGCTTCAAGAATCGCTTCTTCATCATCGCCTTGGAATTGGAAAACAGCTTGGTGATCAAACATGTGTGCAACCACACCAGGAGTACCAATTTTTGCTCCAGTTTTAACAAAGCATTGGCGAACGTCTTGGTAAGTACGGTTACCGTTGTCACTCAAACAGTCAACGATCACGCTTGCGCCGCCTGGGCCAAAACCTTCGTAACGTGCTGGTTGGTAATCTTCACCCGCACCGCCACTGGCTTTATCCAGAGCTTTTTCAATAACGTGTGCTGGTACTTGGTCTTTTTTCGCTTTCGTGATCAAATGACGAAGCGATAAGTTCATGTCAGGGTCAGTACCGCCGTTTTTCGCACAAACGTAAATCTCTTTACCGTATTTTGAGTAAACTTTAATTTTTGCGCCTTGAGTTTTCGCCATAGAGGCTTTGCGCACTTCAAAACTTCTTCCCATTGGGATGTTCTCTCTAATTCAATTTGTTGCGACGGATTTTAGCAGAAGGCTTGCTGTTTGCAATTTGCCACCTACAGAGCATAGACGCTACGCAACGCCCATCACTCTTTTGTACTTCTCTACCGACTGTTGAAACCACTGTTTTTCGCTTTCAGAAGCAATCTTGGTCATCTGCTTAGTGATCTCTTCCGGTCCTGATTTTACCTGCTTAAGTCGCCAAACAAGATAAGAAGCTTGTTTATCAAGTTCTACTTTGTTTTTCTCTTCCGCAGTCAGTAATGCAAGGTTGAAAGACATTAGTAAGCCCACAGTCAGTAAAATCGTGGAGCGAAATATAACATAGGAATGTAGAAAATTAAGAGTCAAAATGTTGCTTTGAGTGCTCAAAATCAACTAAAGCGATAAAAATAAGTAAGGGTGACCCAAGTCACCCTTAATCGATTGTTTGATGCCAAGCGCTAGTGTAGCAATCCAAGCTCTTTGGCTTCCTCTATCGTCAGACCGCTCTCACGAATCTCACGTAAGGTTTCAATACGGCGTCTTGCTTCCGCTGACTTCACGTTTTTTGTGGGTCGCTGGGATTCAATTTCTTCAATTGAATCCCATTTGTTGGTAATGCTCGTCATATCATCATGGTCAATTGAATTAATGGACATAAATACCTCCGAAAAACCATGCTAGGAACAACTCATCTGTAGCAAAGGGGCGATGCTTTGTTAAGTAGATTTAATCCGTATTGTGACTGTGGCAATACTTCACAAACCTTATCATTAAAACTATAGATATTCTTTTTGCCAACCCCCAAGTTCCTCGTTAAATTAGCCGACTATTTCGCAAAAGTCCCATCAAGACACCTTTTCCTACAACGCGTATTTGGCAAAGAGATCGATCCTCAACCACACTACTTGAACGTAGAGAAACGGGTATTCACTGAGTGTTCCGTTTCATTTCTTTGATCATCGGATCTGCCTATATGAATGAGTTGCAAGATTGGTTGAATGACGTTCATCACTGGTATCAGAATCGCAATAGCACTCCTGTGACTGAGTTACAGCCATTGATATTTAATGTCCCGCCCCAACTTTGGGGTTCGCCATTAGATGCCACTCAAAGTAAAGCCATCGCCTGTTGGCTTGATGCATGTCTACGTCAATTTGAGTTTTATCGCACTAGCAATGGATCTCAGGCTCTGCAATATCTCAATCTCGCATACAGCCGCTTTCAGTTTTGCGTTGCTCAATCTGGGGGCGATTTGGCGTTAAAATCTTGGTGTATGCGCAGGATGCAGCAATTGATGGTGCTCAGCCTTGAGCATCTCAATCAACAAACAGATGGAGAAGCTCTGTCTCATGATCTGCTCGAAGCTCATGTGAAATTCATGGCATTCCATGCATGGAACGATGATCAAGGAGTAACGCATCGCACACCCGAGCAATAACAAGGATCTCTGTTGCGGATAGGCAAATTGCAGACAAAAAAATAGCGAGTGGTTAAACTCGCTAAAAATATATGAGCCAATCTACAATTCATCAGATAGGACAAAAGGTTGTCTATTCGTGAAGCAGTGTATCCATCGCCTACGCTCAAAATGTCAACGGCTTGTCAGGTTTAAGTCACAAAAGTGACGTAAATTCACGCCCCTTTCACACTCAAACACCGGCTGCCATTTCATCTAATGCGCGATATACCGTTTCATCAACATGTCCATCTTGAACCATCTTGCACACTTTACGGCGTACGGCTAGCCCTGCAATCAGTTTTTCAATCGAAAGGTGCTTGCTCTCATTCTGGTTGTTGTAAAGCTCAAGGAGCTTGCTCAAAGTGGTATATTGAATTACATCATTTTCAACTCGTAGCCAATCAAGCTTGTCAATCAGCTCCACACACTCTTCTTTGATTGATGAAGGGGCATGTCCAGTCATGGCCGCTAAAGCCGTTATACTGCGTTCTAGCGCCTCTGGAGAGGTATAACGCGATAAAGTGATCGTAATTTCATCCGCATTGATCTCAACCAGATGTTTACGCAGTTTCACACGGCGACCCAACCGACCTCGTGGCGACGGTGCTTTACGTTGAATTGGCTCAAATTCACCATCAATAATGCTCGAAAGCTCTGCCAATTTTTGTTTAGAAACCAGTTCGTTACGCAGTGGGTTAGGCAGGGTTGGAGCCATGTTACGTTTACCGGCATTGGTCGTTTTGGCACGCGAGTAACGCAGAACTTCCTCTACATCACATTTGATGTCTACTTGGTAATCCACCACTTTGCTTTTTTCTTGCACTGTGGTCACTGTGAGATGGTATCCCCACAAGTTGACGACAAACAGATCTTCACTCCCCTTCCCTTCTGAAAGACGGCGCAGCTCGCGGATCAAATCCATTGAGAAACGCCGCCATTCAATATTTCTGGCGAGTTTCTGGTTCAATTCACTGAGCATCATGACATCTGAATGCCGACGCGACATGCGGCTACGGAAGTAGGAGTAGAGTTGGAACACCAATGTATGCTGTTTTAAGATCTCCGGTGGGAACAAGAAGAAATAATCACGTGTGAGCAATTCTTCAAAAAATGACGGCTCCCATACCAAAATGTACAGGTTCGGTTTGATGCGAATTTCGCCATCACTTCCCTCGACAGGAGCCTCTTCAGACGCTGTAATGGTGCGAGCTAAAAAGCGAAAACGATCGCTTTTGAAACCTTCTGGCATGTTTTCACTTAGCCAACGTCCTGTCAGTTCGTGTAACTGAAAATCGGTAAATTCAATGCGATCAATACTATCACGGATAGAGTCACGCGCCGGACCACTGTCTTTTTTGCCACGTAGCGAAAGAATATCCGTGATGTACAGTGGCGTCTTGTTGGGAGCTTGCTTGGCGTTAAAGTGATAGTCATCTTGATGGTGATCATGGTATTGAACGGTTAACGTAAACAGCGCAAACAACGTCATCAGATCATCGACAGTCATGATGTTTTTAGACGATCGTGTTTCGATCACTGCGCGAGTACCGGAAATCGAGACCATTGATTTTTGATAACTTTTACGGGTTCTGGGTGGCGCTAACGCTTGATCAATGATCCCTGCCCAATTGGTGGGTGATACCACAAACTGATCGGCTTCATCTTTCATTGCTGGTGGAGTATTTAAGCCATGCTCATGCAGCAAACGTTGATTTACTTGTGTTTGTGCTAGTGCTTTTGAACGTTTTTGTTTTTCACTTTGCTTTACAGACTCTGTGACCAAGCTGGTTGATCCTAACACGGAGATCAATTGGTTAGGATTGATAAAACAATGCAACATGGTTTTACCGGCTAGCCCTTCCTCAAAGCGCACTGGAATTTGTTTAAATAACCCAATAGCAACTGCTGCTCGCAGACGTTGCTGAATTGCAGCGCGAGTGAGTTGGCCATCCGTAGCATCAATTAGCTCTGTGGTTGAAACTAATCCATCTTTGCTGCGCAAACCGCGTAGTGAGATAAGATTCAACAGCTCAACAATACTTTTGGTCACCCCTTTAAAGTGTTGATACTGTTCAATCCAGTCGATTGCAGCTTCAGAGACCTCAAAAAGATGACCATCTTTGTGAGTTCTTGGCAATTTGATCAAGAGTTTTTCTTCTGAGCTCATGGTTAGATCCGTATCACACTTACCGTAATATCACTATAGTTCCAAGAGAATAAAGAAAAAGAGATCATAAATAAAGAAAAATTTATTGTTTTTAAATAACTGATCTTTCTGATTTAAATGATTAATAGTGATTAGAGTGATCTTATGATCTGGGCGCTTATTTTGGTTTAATTTATTGTAAAATAAGACTATTTTTTTTAGCCTGATAGAAGCATGATCATAGACCTAAGGAAACGATGATCAATATGAGATCGAAAGCATGATCATTTTTCTCCTAAAGCATGATCAAATGCCACTCGTATCAATGATCAACGTGATTGACTAAGCATGATCAAGGTAGCGACACAGCTTATCCACAGATCGAATTTGGAATTTAGGCATTTTCCATCTTTCCAGCTTTGAGGTCATCATTTTCGTCTCGGAAAGATGATCAAGAGTAGGCTGAATTTTGTCCTAATTGGATAAACGCTTTCCGATTCGATGTTCGATGAGCAGTGTATCTCAGTTCCTACGCCCTATATTGTTTGGTGATTTGCTTATGAAAGCATGATCATGGTGTGGGTTCTGTTTGTTGCACCGAAACTTATCTTATTATGTGCTTCGTATTTTTCATCGATTGAGGGTCAAAGCCTTACTCTGTCTGACATCATCCGTAAATTAAGATTAAATTTACATGCTTCCGCCAGTAATAGACTCTTGATCATCGATCCGTAAAAAGATCATGTTGATAGGATCATCTTTCTTCAATCTCGTAGAGATTAACCTACTTGATCATCTTTCCGGTTTATCTCTTTTCTTACGGAAGCATGATCATGCGAACCTTCTTGATCATCGTTTCGACACCATCTCGATATTGACTCAGTGGGGAGTGATGTGCGTTTTTCCTTTAATTCATCTCATACTCCAAGTGTAAATTGCATTAACCGTAAGTTAGTTGGTAAGTTCAATCGTTCCGAACCTTACTTTATTTTTGTTGGCTTTACATTGTAAATAAGTGACGTTGTAATATTTAAAATTTATTGTGGTTTTTGATGCATTATCTTCTTAGTAAATCTTCATTTTGTTGAGCTAGTTTGTCTATTTAATATCAATTTTCTGTTAGAGCTCTAATATATGTGATTTTAATACAGAGTTTACTGTTCACCTTTTTGTTGTTTTGTGTAATTTATGCTGTACAATTGGGTTTAAGTCCTAATAACGGAAATTGGCAATGAAAAGAGAACAAACGATAGAGAATCTCTACCAACTTGCACAACTGACTCAACAGGTGCAGGCGGATCGTATTGAGATTGTATTAGAGGAGCGCCGTGATGAGCACTTCCCTCCGATGTCAAAAGCGTTGATGGAAACGCGCTCTGGCCTGACTCGTCGCAAGCTCGATGAAGCGATTGCGAAAATGGAAGAAGCAGGGCATCAATTTACGAAAAATAATGCCAACCACTACTCTATCTCTCTTTCTGAAGCCCATATGCTTATGGATGCGGCGGGTGTAGCTAAGTTTCATGAGCGTAAAAAGAACAATGAAAATAAGCCTTGGATTATCAATGTGCAGAACCAAAAGGGCGGGACTGGCAAATCGATGACGGCTGTCCATTTGGCGGCTTGCTTGGCGCTCAACTTGGATAAACGCTACCGTATTTGTTTGATTGACTTGGATCCTCAAGGTTCTCTGCGCTTATTTTTGAATCCACAAATCAGTTTAGCGGAGCATACCAATATCTATTCTGCTGTTGATATTATGTTGGACAACGTGCCAGATGATGTACAAGTGGATGCTGAATTCCTGCGTAAAAACGTGATGTTACCGACGCAATACCCGAATTTGAAAACCATTTCAGCCTTCCCTGAGGATGCGATGTTTAACGCCGAGGCATGGCAGTATCTATCACAAAACCAATCATTGGATATCGTTCGTTTATTGAAAGAAAAGCTTATTGATAAGATTTCGGGTGATTTTGACATCATTATGATTGATACAGGGCCACACGTTGATCCGCTGGTGTGGAACGCTATGTACGCATCAAATGCATTACTGATCCCCTGTGCTGCGAAACGACTCGATTGGGCTTCAACGGTGAACTTCTTTCAACATTTGCCAACGGTTTATGAGATGTTCCCCGAAGATTGGAAAGGGTTAGAGTTTGTCCGTTTGATGCCGACGATGTTTGAGGATGACAACAAGAAGCAAGTTTCAGTACTAACTGAAATGAATTATTTGTTGGGCGATCAAGTGATGATGGCCACCATTCCACGTAGCCGAGCTTTTGAAACTTGTGCTGATACGTACAGTACCGTGTTTGATCTCACGGTAAATGACTTTGAAGGCGGTAAAAAAACGCTCGCCACCGCTCAAGATGCCGTTCAAAAAAGTGCACTCGAACTTGAACGTGTGCTTCATTCTCATTGGCCTTCACTTAATCAGGGGTAAGTAACTTATGGCAATTAAAACTTCTGAACTCAACGCAAAACTGTTTGGGAAGGCGGATAAACGCCGCGCAACTACGCCAGCTGAAGCTCAATCGGCGGCGAAAGCACAGGCGCAGATGATTGAACTGGCTGTGGCGGGGGAAGAGATCGTCACTTTTGAGCTGATGCGCATCCCAGCTGATGAAGTAGCAGAAAAGACGGTTGTGTTTGCTCAAAATGCTCGTGAACAGGCCTTTTTAACCGAACATGCGCTTTCTGATGTACTGACAACCTTACGCGAACGGGGGCAGCAATATCCTGCTGTTGGCCGTAAAACCGCAGAGGGCAAGATTGAAGTGCTCGATGGTAGCCGTCGTCGTATGTCTTGTATCTTAGCGGGTAAAGAGTTTTTGGTTTATGTGGCCGAAAATATTAATGCCGAGCATGCCAAGTTCTTATCCGATGTTGCGAACGCGCATAAACCTCTTTCGCTGTATGAAAAAGGCAAAGAGATGCAAGCGAAGCTCGATAGTGGGGAAGCAGAAGATCAAAAAGCACTCGCCAAAATGTTTCAGTGCAGTGAAGCCTTAGTGAGTGGTGCACTAAAAGCCGCTGCACTACCGTTGGAGCTTCTACAAGCGTACCCAAGCGTCGTTGAATTAGGACGCCCAACAATTGTGAAATTGCATAAGCAGTTTAATGAGCTGAATGAGGCTCAGCGTGACCAACTGTTGGCAAAATGCCATCAGGAGCAAGGATTCGTTTGGCAGCTTTCCCAAGCTCAAGGTGTAGCGCGAATTACCAAAGATGTGACAGAAACCATCGAAAGTTGGATTCAAGATGTACTACCGCCGAAACGCACTGAAACGCCCAAAGTTGAATGGATTAAAGGGCGTGCAAGCTATGCGCGCAAAGGCAATAACTTAGTGCTGAATTTGAAGAAAATCGATGATGAATTGATGCAAGATATTCTTGATTTTGTACAGCGTAAGCTCAATTAGTTGTGCTCGCTAATAACAAAGCCCGCTTTAGCGGGCTTTGTACGTTTTGGTTGTCAGTCTTATTGGTTTCTTAGACGCTGCCAGTATTTCTCGTAGATCGCCAACGTCTCTGAGCCAACATCGTTGATGAACTCGCCTTTTTTCATATCTTCATCGGATGGGAAGATAGTCGGGTTATCGCGCAGTTCTGCCGGTAGCAGCGCACGACCACCTTTGGTGGCAGAAGCGTAACCTAGGCTTTTTACAATTTCTGCTTGGTTTTCTGGCTGGTACATGAAGTTGATGAACTTATGCGCCAACGGGATATTTGTGCTACCAGAAGGAATAGTAAAGTTATCCATCCACAGAACTGCACCTTCTTCAGGCATTACGAATTTCAGCTCAGGCATTTCTACTTGGCCTTGATACGCGTTACCGTTCCATTGCATACCCAGTGTTGCTTCACCTGAAACGTAAGGCACATGTGGAGCATCTGAGTTATACAGCAGTACGTTATTTTTTAGTGCTACCAGCGATTCGTACGCTTTTTTGATTTCATCTTCATTTTTGGTGTTAATGCTAAAGCCATTGAGCTTCAGAGCCATGCCAAAAACGTCACGAATATCGTCGATCAGCATAACTTGCTGTTCATATTGCTTGTCCCACAGATCCGCCCACTTGGTGATACCATTTGGCAGTGTCGCTGAGTTGTAGTAAAGGCCGGTAATACCCCAAATGTAGGGGAGCGAGTATTCGTTTTGAGGATCATGTGCCAAACCGAGTACCGTTGGCATTGCATCTTTCATGTTCGGAATTTGGTTGTGATCGATTTCTGCGAGCAGCCCTTCACGGCCCATTTTTTCGATAAAATAAGCAGACGCAAACACAACATCATAACCGGTACCTTTCAGAAGTTTGAGCTTGGTGTACATTGACTCATTATTCTCAAAGGTTGAATAGTTAATAGTTACGCCTTCTTGTTGTTCAAAAGCTTTCAGCGACTTCTCTGGTAAATAACCGCCCCATGCATACACGTTAAGTGTAGGTTGTTCAGCATAGACTTGAGATGACGCAACAACTGCAGAAAGTACCAATCCTTTAATGAAAGTTTTCATTGCATTTTGATTCCTTTTTAGCCCAGCCCAATGCCGGGATTCGAGTGCATAATTAGTGAATTCTTTGTTCGGATAAAGCAAATATAATTTGTCGTTAAGAAAAAATATTTTAGCCTTCTATTAACAAATAGCGGCGTTGCTTGTGATGTGTTTCAAGGCGTTATAGCGATTTGTCCGCATGTGCTAACATAGCGCATCACCTTTGGAAATTCGTTTGTTATGACTCAATCGCTCACCGACTTAGTGCGTCTTCACCAACTGGCTAAACAGCACCATACTCGCTTTGGATGCTGGTTACGCGGTGATCCACAATGGCAGTCCTCTTTACTCAACTCATTGATTAGCCACTTTACCGATCAATCGATATTTATGTTAGGCAATACTGAGTTGGATGGTGTGACTTGTGTCGATTATCGCCAAGGTCAACAGTGGTTGGGAAAAGAGTGCCAGTGGCTGATTTGTGATTTAAACCAAGGATGGGATGCCAATAGTTTTAACGCAGCGCTTGGTACGTTAGTCGGTGGCGGATTACTTTTAGTGGTAGGCGAACCTTGTTCGCTGAATTGGGCTGCTCGTAATTGGTTGGAGTCTGCATTAGGTGAGTTAATTCAGATTGCTCCACAGTCGATATGTGCTCTGCCAAACTGTGCTGAAATTTCCTCTGTGCCAACGTATGAACAACAGGCACAGGCGATTGAGGGGATTATCAAAGTCGCGACGGGGCATCGTAAGCGCCCCTTTGTTCTTACTGCGGATCGTGGACGTGGCAAAACCAGTGCGCTTGGGATGGCTGCGGCGCAATTGATGCCGTCACGCACAATGAAGATTATTGTGACCGCGCCAGCATTAGCGTCTGTCGAACCGCTGTTTGTCCATGCTCAGCGTAAACTCTCGCATGCGAGTGTTAAGCGCGGTCATATACAATCGGGAGAATCAAGCCTAAATTTTATGGCTCCTGATGAGTTGCTTCGCAGCCAACCCGAGTGCGATTTATTGCTGGTTGATGAAGCGGCTGCACTGCCATTACCTCTATTAAAACGCTTGGTAGAGAAATATCACCGAATAGTTTTTTCATCGACCATTCATGGTTATGAAGGGTGTGGCCGTGGTTTTTCGCTCAAATTCCAGCAGTGGTTACGAGAGCAGCGCCCGCAGATGCGCGCATTGCATCTTGACCAACCGATTCGCTGGGCGGCGGGAGATACCCTGGAGCAGTGGCAAAATCGAGTGTTTTTACTGCAAAGTGAGTTAACGGAATTGCCGCCATCAGCACATCATGCATTAAGTTTCTCTCCTTTGACTCAAGGAATGGCCGTCCATCAACCTGAACGTTTGGCACAAGTGTTCTCATTGTTGGTCAATGCACACTACCAGACTTCTCCCAATGATCTGTTTTCTCTACTGAATGATGATGCGATGACGCTGTTTGGCGCTTATCAAGGGGATGTTTGTGTGGGATGTGTGTGGGCGGTGCGTGAAGGGGAGCTAGATGACGCATTGATTGATGCCATACAACGTGGTACTCGTCGCCCTAAGGGACATTTAGCCCCTGTGACACTCGCCAATCAACTAGGGATTACTGAAGCGGCGCGTCAGTCTTGTTGGCGAATTTTGCGGATTGCCGTTCATCCTGCTTGCCAGCGTGAGGGGATTGGTAGCCAATTACTCCAGCAATTTATTGAGCACTATGAGGCTGACTATTACGCGACTAGCTTCGGGGTGAGTGAAGATTTGCTGCCATTTTGGCTGATGAATGGGTTTGTTCCGGTGAAATTTGGCTCACATCGCGATCAAGCCAGCGGTTGTTATTCCATTTTAATGGTACTGGGAAGTGGGTTGAGTTGGCTGGAGCAAGCTCAACAACAATTTACCGCGCATTGGATTTTTGAACTCAGTGATTCGTTGCAAGCACTAGAACCTGAAATTATTCAGCAGTTGTTACCTCTATGTGCACCAACCCACAAAACACGGCCGTGTGTTGGATTGATTGAGCGTTACGCGCAAGGCGGCTCTAACTATGAAAGTGTTGCCGTTTGGTTATTTGCTTGGTTACTGGAAATATCGGGTTTAAACCTGACTCTTTCGCCTTTGTTGATCAGTAAAGTGTTACAACGCAAAAACTGGGGAGAGTGTGCTGAGCAGTTTCAACTTACGGGTAAACGACAAGTTGAACAAGCCTTACGTGATGATCTTTCCGCTTTGCTGAGCAATTTACACTGTAAATAACCCTCTTCTTAATCTGACCAGTGTGATGTTACAGATTTAGCCTGTTTCGGCGATTGGATGGAGAAGCCGCTCTGGTGTTGTCTTTTCTTGATCTCTTATGATTGAGCATTTTATCTTGCGCGATATCTTCGTTTGGGTGGCTCCAATAAGAGGCATTCAGCGTGCCTCATTTTTGCGTTCCTTAATTAGTGACTAAGTGATTCTTAAGTTAAGTGGATTACTTTTGGCTTAGAGAGTAAGCAAAGGGAAACGCTGATGAAACACTTACCTTGTCTATCGGATCTCACATTAGAAGTGATCAACCCAATGCACCCGCGTTGGAATGAGGCGACAGCATTGGTACGCGAGCGTTACCAACAAGCTTTTGATGCTCACCTCACGGCTTATATGCCCGCCTATTTAGCTCTGCTTGATCACAATGAAATGAAATCGGTGTGTGGTTTTCGGATTGCCGAACAAGAGTCTCTCTTTCTTGAGCAGTATCTCGATCAGCCCGCTGATGAAATTCTGGCTCAACGTTTTGCCTGCTCAATTCCTCGTGGCAAATTAATTGAATTTGGTCATCTTGCTTCATTTGGCCGTGGTTTATCGGCCTTCCATTTTCTGTTGATCGCCCAGCAATTAGTGGCGATGGGGTTTGAGTGGTGCATTTTTACCGCGACAGATCCGCTGCACGCGTTAATGCGCCGCTTTGGTTTACAACCGACTTTGATTGCCAAAGCCTCTTCTACTCGTATTCCCAATGCGTCCCAAGTTTGGGGAACTTACTATCAACACAGCCCCCGGATTTTGGCTGGGAATTTGGCACAAGGTTGCGAGCGTTTAAATCAATTATCCCTCAATCAAAAACAAGCGTGAGTCTGAATGATGAATCGAATTATCACCGCGTTACAGCAACATGCTCTACATCAACCACAAAAACTGGCGTTTGTTGGTCATGATGCGCAGCAAAAACCAGCGAGTTTAAATTATTCACAGTTGCTAGACGAAGTTAAGCAGACCGCGCAGCAGTTACAGCAATGGCAAGTAAAGTGTATTGCGCTACGTGCTGAAAATAGCTTGGATTGGGTTGTGATGGATCTGGCTGCGATGTGGTCACATATTGTGATGGTTCCGGTTCCCACGTTTTTTACGCATGAACAAGTGGCACATCTGCTGAAGGCGGCTGAAGTGGATCTTTGTGTTGGCGATTGGCCGGAGTTGGGCGAGCCCATCGCACCGTTAGGTCGGTTTTCCGCTTGGCAGTATCAATCCGATAAATCAGGTCGTGTTTTGCCAGATACGCAGAAAATCACTTTTACTTCAGGTTCGACTGGCACTCCTAAAGGCGTCTGTCTTAGTGAACAAAATTTAGAGCGGGTTTCAGTGGCTATCGCAGAGCAGATGAACGCACAAGTTGAGTTGCACTTAGTCATGTTGCCGCTATCCACCTTGCTCGAAAATATTACAGGCATCTATGTGCCGCTATTATTAGGGGTGACATCGACAGTATTGTTTGGTGAACAAGTGGGCTTATCAGGCTCTAGCCAGTTCTCCCCCGTTTGTTTTGCTCAGGCCCTCAGTCAATATTCTCCTTCGAGTTTGGTACTCACGCCAGCCTTGTTGATCGCGTTAATCCATGTGGTCAAGCAAGCCCCGATTTTGGCTCAACCGTTACAGTGGGTTGCGGTAGGTGGGGCAAGCGTTGCTGCCGAATTGATTCACTCCGCTCGTGCGCTTGGTATTCCTGCTTATGAAGGGTATGGCCTTTCTGAATGTGCTTCCGTGGTCAGTATGAACACCCCACAACATGATCAACCGGGTAGCTGTGGCAAGCCGCTAAACCATCTGCAAATCAAACTGGCTGATGATGGCGAATTGTGGGTTCGTGGCAATCGTGCACTTGGGTATATCGGAGAGCCATTTTTGGATGACTGGTTGGCTACAGGCGATCTTGCGACACTCGATGCCGAGGGTTTTCTGAGTATTGTCGGGCGCAAAAAAAATCTCATCATTACACCATTTGGGCGCAATATCGCCCCAGAATGGATTGAATCACATGCTCAAGTTTGGATGCCAGAATGCCGAGTCGTCGTGGTCGGTGATGATGAAGCCGGACTCACCGCCGTCATTGATCGGCCGTTACCTGAACTTGAACAACGGGTTCGAAAACTTAATTGTAGTTTGCCTGACTACGCCCAGATTCAGCATCTACTCTTAGTGAGTCAGCCGAACGTTTGGCAAACCTGGTTAACCGCCAATGGTCGACCGAAGCGTGCTTTGATTGAACAGGCACAACGACAGTACCGCATGGGTGTTATTGCTCCAGATTCTGGCTGGCAACGCCTATCGTTTCCCCTTTCTTCCTCTTTATTGCTAGGAGAATGATCATGACTTCATTTTTTCAACGTTTAAAAATTGAAACGCAAGCCGCGCAACAACATATGTTACAAGCTCCCATCTTTGAAGCCTGTGCTCGGGGTGAAATTACGTTGGATATGTACTTACGCTTTCTGACTCAAGCCTATCATCACGTGAAACATACGGTACCACTGCTGATGGCGTGTGGTAGTCGCTTGAGTGACCGCTATGAATGGGTGCGAATTGCCATTGCGGATTATATTGATGAAGAGAAAGGTCACCAAGAATGGATACTGAATGACATTCGAGCCTGTGGTGGTGATGCGCAAGCGGTACGTAATAATCAAGGGGAAGGCGGTGTGAGTACGCCAATCGAATTGATGGTGGCTTATTTGTATCACCAGATTGATCGTGCCAATCCACTGGGTTTATTTGGAATGGTCTGGGTGCTGGAAGGCACCAGTGTTGGGGGGGGTGGCAACATTGCACGTTTGGTTAAACAGCAGCTTAATTTGCCAGATAAAGCGATGAGTTATCTCACATCTCATAGTGAACTGGATCAAGACCATATCCGTTTCTTTGAATCTCTGATGGATAAAATCACCAAAGAAGAAGATCAGCAAGCGATCATCCATTCAGCAAATCAAGTCTTTTATCTTTATGGGCAGATGCTGCGTGAGTTAGTGCCGCTCACCAATCAGAAGGCGGCTTAGGAGCCTACAATGGACATTAAACACCAATATGTGTTGTTGACGGGAGCGTCTGGTGGAATTGGGGAGCAAATTGCTCGTGCCTTGGCGGCACGTGGAGCATGGTTGATTCTTGTTGGACGTGACAGTAAAAAGCTCGAAGTGTTACGCCAATCATTACCCACAGCAGAAAAGCACACCATTTTGAGTGCTGATTTGAGTTGTGAAGAGGGCGTGGCGCAACTTCAAGCGCTCGCTGAGGAGTTTGGCCTGCGGCATCAAGCGATCAGCGTTGTGATCAACAATGCTGGAACAAATCAATTTTGTTTACTCGCGCGGCGATCAATCGAATCGGTACAGCGTGAATTGACCTTAAACTTAATGACGCCCATCCAGATTACCCAAATGGCACTACATTGGGTCACTAAACCGGAACTCATCGTGAATATTGGCTCAAGTTTTGGGGCGATTGGGTACCCCGGATACTCGACCTATTGCGCGGCGAAAGCGGGATTGCATCGCTTCAGTGAAGCGATGAACCGAGAATTGGATGGTACAGGCGTCAAAGTGCTCTATCTGGCACCTAGAGCAACCAATACTGCTCTGAACAGTGAATCAGTCAAACAGCTGAATCAGGCATTGGGGCATCACAGTGATGAACCTGAATTTGTGGCCGAGCAAGTGGCGAAGATGATTGAAACCGAACAAAGTGTGATGTGGTTGGGTTGGCCTGAAAAATGGTTTGTTCGTCTCAATCAGCTGTTACCGAGTCTTGTCTCGGGAGCCATTAAAAAACAACAACACATTCTATTGTCATTTTTAAATCGTTAAAGCGTGAGAGTTCAAGGAGATCAAGGCATGAACACTGTGTTTAAATGGATAAGTATCAGCGCAATATTGGTGGGTTATACGGCGTCGGCGTATGCGATTACCCCTTTAGAACAAGTGCAGGCGGACTGGGCAAAATGCCAATATCAAACGCCGTCTGGCGATGAGCAAGAAAGTTGTTTTGAACGTACGATTGCCCGCACTCGGCTTGAGCTAAAGTTGGCAGGAGATAACCCAGAACTCAAAGTATGGTTAGCGATCAATGAATCCTCATTAGCTGGCGTTAGAGGGGGATTAGGTGCACTCTCGTTAGTGAAAGAGGCCAAAAGTTTATTTGAAGAGGTCATCGCGCAAGCGCCAAATACTCTGGAAGGCTCCGCGTTGACCAGTTTGGGCACGCTATACTATAAAGTGCCGGGTTGGCCTGTCGCCTTTGGGGATAAAGAAAAAGCAGAGCAGCTGCTTAAACAAGCCTTGACCGTGAATCCCAATGGCATTGATGCCAACTATTTCTACGGAGATTTTTTGCTGCAAGAAGGCCGTAGCGCAGAGGCAAAGCGCTATTTGCTGCAAGCTCAGCATGCACCCGCAAGACCGAAACGAGAAATTGCGGATGCGGGACGTCAGGGAGAGATTGCGCACTTATTGGAGAGCATCAAGTAACCTTATGCGTTTACTATTAGTTGAAGATGACACGTTGCTCGGTGAATCAATGCAAGTAGCGTTAAGCCGACAAGGCTATACGGTTGACTGGCTGGAGCGGGGTGGTGGTGTCGTGACCGCCCTGAAAACCGAGCAATTTACGGCACTGATTTTGGACCTCACCTTGCCAGATATGGATGGCTTGGAAGTCCTGCGCCAAATTCGGCGAGCGGGTTACACATTGCCTGTCATGATACTCACGGCACGGGATGATATCAGAGATCGGGTCAAAGGGTTGGATGGCGGTGCAGATGAGTACATAGGTAAGCCATTTGCTCTTGAAGAGCTGCTCGCACGCTTACGGCTGATTATTCGGCGAAGCTCGGGGAGTGCAGAGGAACTCATCTCCGTAGGCGATCTCGACCTTTCTCTCTCCAAACAAGAAATTTACTACGCTCAGCAACCTCTGAAGTTAACGCGGAATGAGTACAAAATCCTTGCCAGTTTGATGACCCAAGCGGGAAGAGTGATGAGTAAAGAGCTATTGCAGCAAGCACTGCACGGCTGGGATGAAGGCAGCAGTGATAACGCAATTGAAGTACATATTCATAATCTGCGTAAAAAATTGCCGGATAACCTGATCCGGAACGTGCGAGGTGTGGGGTACATGATTGAAAAATAAACCTCTCTTTTCCATTAAACGCCGGCTTACCCTGACTTCTGTTCTGCTGAGTACCGGTTTGATGCTGGTCTCGTTTGGATTCAGTTATTCCAACGCCCAACATGAAGTGGGAGAAGTGTACGATGCCCGTCTTGGGCAGTCCGCCAAATTATTACTGATCGCTACTTCTGTTTCGGCCAATGAATTTGCAGATCGCAATCAGCATGAGCAGTTCGATCTGTGGATGCAGCATATTCAGCGCCTCTCCAAAGCCAATGATGATGCCGCTACACTCTTTGGTCACCCGTATGAGCAGTATTTATTATTCCAGTTTTATCAAGAGGGTGAGCTTCTCTTTAGCTCTGATACTCACTTGCCTGCGCTGAGTCTCGGCCGTGATGCGAATGGTTTTAGTGATATCACGCTCAATGGCGAAAGCTGGCGTTATTTCCAGTTGAGTCTCCCTGATCAAGAAAAGGGTAAACAGTATGTTTTGGTTGCAGAAAAGCAGAGCATTCGTGATGAAGCGATTAATGAGATCGCCTTATCCACCGCACTTCCGCAATTAATCTTAATTCTGTGTTTGATTGTGGTTTTGGTGGTGCTGATTGAACGTAGCTTTCAGCCAATCCAAGCGCTGAAAGCAGCGATTGCTCTGCGCAGCATCCATAAGCTAGATCGAATTTATGTCGAAAAGCCTACGGTGGAACTTTTGCCTTTAGTGGAGACGTTGAATCAACTGCTCAATGAGCTAGAGCAAGCATGGCAGCGTGAGAAACGTTTTACTCGAATGGCGGCACATGAGTTAAAAACCCCGCTGACCGTTTTAAGAGTGAATGCCGAAAATGCCCTGCGTAGCACCAATCCGGAACAGTTAAAGCAAGATTTAGAACGTATTTTCAAAGGCATAGAGCGCACCGATAGATTGATTCATCAGCTCTTAATGCTGGCCAAAGTAGAAAGTACACAAACCTTAGCGAAACAGCCGGTTGAGCTGGCAAACCTCATTAAACAAGTGATAGCGGATTTGGCGCCTATCGCTTTTAAGCAGGATCAGCAGCTGAGTTTTGATGGCGAAAGTTCGCGTTTATGGGGAGATGAGTTACTCCTAGGCATTTTATTTAAAAATCTGCTGGATAATGCCATTCGTTATTCCGGCCACTCTAGCCAGATAGCGGTAGAGCTTAGTGACCACGATGGTGAGATTGAAGTGCGTGTGTCGGATTCGGGGTCTGCGATTGACGATCTGACTCGTGAAAAAATGTTTGATAACTTCTACCGTGCCAACAGCCAAAAAGGCGATGGCGCAGGGCTTGGCATGTCGATCTGTCGTGATATTGCAGCGCTTCATGGCGGTCAAGTGCTCTTGCTGCCACGTACTGATGAGCGCAATACCTTTGTTGTGCGTTTTCGCAATTGCTAATAACGTCCTAACTTATCATGTGACTTTATCCCCTTCCTGCTTAACGTTGTCGCGGTGTTGGCAACGTTCGTTTACCCCAAGCCATAGAGCTTGCCTATGCTCTTGGGGATGCACTCATTTGCCCGCTACCTAAGGCTAAGTTGTTTGGGTATGGCTAAGATTGGCTGGTTCTACACTTTGCAAACAGATCCAAATTGGCTTGGTACGCTTTGGTTGATACATCCATCACGCCGAGCAGTGAGTGAAACAGATTCTGGTGCGCATAAGGTAATTCACTGTTGCTGCGCAGGCATTCAACATCAATCCCTTTACTTTGGCTAAACCCAGAGGACATCCAGATAAGGAGAGGGACTCGAGTCTGGTACTCAGGCGCTAGGCTATAGGGCATACCATGCAAAAACAGGCCATTTTCACCTAATGATTCACCATGATCGGAGATATAAATCAGCGCGGTATTATATCGGTCTTGCAGTGAGTCGAGCTTGGCGAGGAGCTGCGACATCACATAGTCGCTGTAGCGGATGGTGTTGTCATAAGTGTTCACGATCTGCTCGACGCTACAGTTTTCAATATCTGCTCTTGGGCAGTCAGGCTGGTAAACTGCCATCTCTTTTGGGTAGCGTTTAAAGTAAGTGGGGCCGTGGCTACCGATGAAATGCATGAAAATCATTCGGTTACCCTGCTGCGTGGAGATCTCCTGATCTAAATTCTCTAACATCGCAATGTCGTAACAGGTGTCGCCATCGCAAATCCCTTCTCGGTTATCTCTAGCTAACTCTTTAAGCGGGATATTCTTCGCGACATTTTTATCGCCACCGTCATTTTCCTTCCAGAGCAGACTGATGCCCGCACGCTGCAGAATATCCAGCACATTGTCTTGGTTGTCCGCTCGAGAGCGATCAAAATTTTGGCGATTCATGTTGGAGAACATACAAGGCACAGAAACGGCGGTTGCTGTACCGCAACTCGCCACATCTTTAAAAAAGATCGGCTGGAAAGGGGCGGTATAAGCATTGGTATCACGCGGATAACCCAAGTATTGGTAGTTTTGTACTCGTGCAGTTTCACCTAACACAAAAAACACTAAGGTCGGCTTTTGGGGTGCCTGACGAATGGCGCTTGGCTTTTGCTGCGCATCCTGACCGATCTCCTGATACACCATTGGCTCCGTGAAATAACGCTGTTTGACTAACCCAAAACTGCTGTAGAGAAAATGGGTCGGGATGATCATTTTTTTGAGTGAGCTGTTGTTGCGTCCAACAGACGAGTAATTCTGATAATAAAGCCCAGCGATCACGCCAATCACGACAACGGAAACCAGCATGGATAGCCCTTTTTTCATCAAAAAACGCAGGGCACTTTTTTCTGGGCGGATTGGGGTAAAAAGCAGAGCTAGCGCAGGCACGAGGCCAAACCCGAGCAACCAAAGTACAGAGTAGATTGTGAGATAAGATCCCGCTTCGCCGCGGTCGGTTTCCAACACATTCACTAACATATCTTGATCGACAATCACACCGTATTGAAAGCCAGCGAAGCTGATTAAGGCCGACAGCACAAGTAACACAGCAAAAAAGGGCTTGAACAAGTAAGGCCAACTGAAAATCTGGAAGATAAAATTCAGTGCAAACAGGAAAAATAACGGAATAGAGAGGGCGAATCCCCAATCAAGGGACGTAGATTGGTTGAAAATATGCGCTAATTGAGCGTAAACCGGAAGATTGAGTGGCAGCGCAAAATAGGCAGCCAGCAAAAAGACTAATTGAAGATAGGAGAATGGCTTAATGTTGAATGTCGGCATGATGACCACGCTAAATTCTGTGAACGTTAAGCCATTTATAAATGGGGTTTCTTAATACTCGCTTAAGAAAACGGTATGAGATAAACCAAAGGGTTAATCCATGTGGATTATCGGTTTACCTGCACCATTGACTGTGTATCCCTTCCTATTTGCTGCTTATCAGCCACTTTAAGTTGCTTGGGGTAATCGTATTTACACTGTAAACGAGGGTGAAACAAACGAATTCATGAGGCCATTCGGCCCCATGAATGACAAGACTCGTCTTACAAAGAGAGTACACGATGGCAGGTTTTCTCAAGGGCGAGCTTGTCGTGACTGATCAAGACCAAAGCGCAGCCGATCTCTTGAGTTAACTCGATGATTAACTGCAAGGTACTCGCTGCCGTGATGGGGTCAAGTCGCGAGGTGGGCTCATCGGCGACTAAGAGAGTTGGCCGCGTCAGTAAAGCGCGCAGAATCGCAAATCGTTGTAATTCTCCGCCTGAAACTTGATTGGTTTTGCGTGACAGTAAGTTGGGTGACAAAGCGAGGCGTTCCAGTAAACGAGGAATGTGGCTGCGTTCGACCGTATGCTGATGACACACATCTTCCAATAGTGTTTGTAAGGTGACGCTTTTCGCCAAGGCGCTAGGCGGATCTTGATAAAGTTTTAGTGCTTTACCGACCGGGATCGCTTGTGGGCGATGAATACGGCCTTGGCTGGGTTTAAGTAACCCGAGTAATAGGTCGGCAAGGGTAGATTTTCCGCAGCCGCTATCACCACTGATGCCAAGAATTTCTCCGGCGCTGAGGGTAAAACTCAGCGAATCAAACAAGCACTTCTCCCCGCGATGCATGGCGATATTGTCCACGGTCAACAAGGGCTCTCCTGTTTTACTCTGCGGTGTGGTTGGCCAATATCTGGGGTCAGCGCTAATCAGCGCCTTGGTGTAATCTGATTGAGGATGACTCAGCACTTGTTGGGCTGGCCCTTGCTCTTGAATAACACCTTTGCGCATCACAATGATGGTTCCACCGAGCTTTTCGGCAACTTCGATATCGTGAGTGATGGTTAATAACGCACCACGAGTTAATTGTGCTTGCAATAAGGCAATGATTTGATCGCGGCGGCTGGCATCTAAACCTTTGGTTGGTTCATCGGCGATAAGCAAAGGCGCCTGCGTTTGGGTGGCACACAAATAGGCGACGCGCTGCGCCATGCCGCCAGAGAGCTGATGTGGGTACTTGCTCTGATCCTGATGAAGCGCCACTTGCTGAAAAGCGGAGTCGGTTAATGCTGCGCTAGCGGCGTGATTGCCCATCACCAAGCGATGCACCTCTGCCACTTGTTCGCCTGCGCGCATGATCGGGTTGAGTGCATGCCAAGGCTCTTGGGGCAAGACGGCAAGTTGTTTTCCCCATAGCGCTTCACGTTCTGCTTGAGTTCGCTGATGTTGATATTGGCCAAATAACGCAATCTTACCTTGGCTACGCAGCCCAGCGGGCAAATTGCCAATAATCGCGTTCGCCAACAAGCTTTTGCCCGAGCCCGTTTCACCTAATATCGTCAGCGCTTGGTGAGCATGCAGTTCAAAGGACAAGCTTTCAACTAAGGTTTCTTGCGCAGTAGAAATCGCGAGTTGTTGTACTGAGAGGAGCGCGGTCACGATATTTTTCCTTTGGCCAGCAGTTGAAAACTTAACACTAAAATAAACACCACTAAGATGGGTTGGGCGAGTACCCAAGGGGCTTGGTGATAGTAGCGAAAGAGCTCCACCATCATCATGCCTAATTCCGCTTGGGGTGGCTTAAGTCCAACATAAAGAAAGCCGATGGAGGCGAGCGCTAAAATCGCGTTACCCGCACCAAAACAGGCCAGCGTGAAGAGATCTTCCCTTAGCTCAGGCCAAAGATGTCGGCGAAATAGATACCAAGCATTGAAGCCATACAATCGTGAGGCTTCAATTTGTGGCTGTTCAAGTAATGAGAGGGTTTTGCTGCGCACTACGCGGAAAAATTCCACCCATAACATTAAGGCAATAGCGAGATAGAGGATGAAAAAAGAGCCCGGCACCATAGCGCCAAACAGTAACACCAGGATTAAACCGGGCATGGCCAGCAACATGTTGAGTAGCCAAGAAAAGCCTCTATCCCACCAACCGCGTTTCCATGCTGCGACCACGCCAGTGACTAACCCCAGTAACGCGGAACTGCTTACGCAAGCGACGGCCATGGTTAACGAGGTCGCAATTGCAGAGCTTAAACGTGCGAAGTTACTGCGCCCATAGTGATCGGTACCCAGCGGTTCACCCCAACTGGGGGCGGCTAAAGCGCGATTGAGATCTTGTTTGGCCGGATCGCCGCCATACAGCAGATGTTCGATCAGCACGAGCATTACGAGCAAAATCAGCAGGCTCACTCCAAGCCATTGTGGTTTCGATAAGTGCAGTTTCATGTTAGGCCTCTGGTTGAACATGTCGGCTTAAACGTAGGCGAGGGTCTAATGCGTATTGGGTTAAGTCGACCAGCGTATTGAGCGCGACAAACAATAATCCCATCACCAGTGCAGAGCCTTGGATCATTGGAATATCGCGTTGGAAAATCGCATGTGACAAGGCATGCCCCACGCCGGGCCAAGAGAACAGGGATTCAATCATCACTATCCCTTCTACTAAGCTCACCGCCTGAATGCCGACAAACGCCATAACAGGAAGGGCGATATTAAGCTGTGCGTGGCGCTGAAAAGCTTGCTCGTGATTCAAACCTTTCAAACGCGCGAAAGCGTAATAAGGGGATTGCAGCACTTGTGCGGTCGAGTTACGGATCATGCGACTCGACATTGCTGCCATACCCAGCGCTAAAGCTAGTGCAGGCAGAATAAGAAATTTGGGATGACCAAATCCAGCAACAGGCAACCAATTCAGTTGTAAAGCAAACAGGATGACAAGCCCCAGACCAATCAAAAATACTGGCTGCGCTTTAATCATGATTGAGGCGAGCAGGGCAAGGTTGTCTGCCCACTGATCGGTACGTTTTCCGCAATAAACCCCAATTGGGATCGCGATAAACAGCGAGAGCAGTGTTGCAGCACCTGCAAGTAAAAGGCTGTGTCCGAGATTATGCATAATCGCATTAATGACGGGTTCACTGCTGACCAGAGAATGGCCTAAATTAAGATGCAGTAAATCCCATAGCCATTGCAAGTAAAGCTCAAAAGCGGAGCGATCCAGTCCTAGCTCAGCACGCACTGCAAGCGCGGCGTCGGCATTGACATAATCATAGCCATAGCGACCTGCTGCAATGCGATAAGCCACATCACCCGGAATAAAGCGCATCAAAATAAAGGTCAGTGTGCCGACGGACCAGGCCACAAAGAGGGCCTGGTAAAAACGGTGAACAAGAATCTTAGTCATTGAAACTCATCTGCGCGACGCGGTAGTTAATTTCAAAGGGATCAAACGAAAATCCAGCAACTCGTTTATTGACCGACACAATCTGGCGGTAATAAGTCACAGGGATGAGCGGCATCTCATCGGCCAGTAATTGAGAGGCTTGAGCGGCCAATTGCTGATAACGCGCATTGTCTGATTCGGTCGAAAGCTCAGCCAATAGTTGGCTAAACTGAGGTGATGACCAATTGGTTGGGCCCCAATCCGATCCTTGATGCGTTGCAAAATCACTCAAAAGCAGTGGCAGAGGATCGGCAATCGTGCCGAAGTTGCGGGCAATCAAGGCCATTTCTAGGGTGCCATCATGATGTTTGGCGGGGATGGCACTTGAGTTATCAATCGCAATATCCACTTGAATGCCAATCTCTTTGAGCTGGGCTTGTAGCGCGGTGGCAATCAAAGGTAGTTCAGGGCGATCAGCATAAGTCAGCAATTGAATTCGGAACGCTTGGCCTTCTCGCTCCAGTAAACCTTGGTCATTGAGCGTCCAGCCTTGATTGGCTAGCAGGGTTTGCGCGGTCGCTAAATGACGTTGCGGCTGTGATTTTTCTGCTAAGTGCCAAGCTCCGAGTGCGGGAGAAAAGAGTTGATGCGCTTCTGATCCCGGTAACTTAAGTACCGATTGAGCAATACCTTCACGATTGATTGCCAAACTGATTGCTTGACGAACATCGGCGTGATTAAGCAAAGGGTGTTCGTTATTGAGTTTGATCAGAACCGTACGCGGCATCGACTCAATGTAGAGATCCAGATTGTGGCTCTGTTGCAAACTCGGAATGCTAATAGGGTCAAGGGTGTAGACCAGATCGGCTTGCCCAGTTTGTGCTAACAAAGCGCGGCTTTCTGAGCGGTGGCCTGCCAGATAATTGATGGTCTCGATACTGGCGGGTTGACCCCAGTAAGCGTTAAAGCGGGTAACACTGGCTTTATGAGGCGCTTGCAACTGTGCGATTTGATAAGGGCCCGTGCCTAAGAGCCGAATCACGTTACCACTGGCATCATAAGAGCTGGGGGAGGCAATTGCGAGCGAGTAGTGAGCAAGCACCGCCGCGAGCGGACGATAGACAGTATTAAGTTCAATCACTACTTGGTCGTTTTGCGCGGTAATCGCCTTGATCGGCACTTGTTTTATTACTCCCGGCTTACCTAGCGCATGATTAAGAGCCGTCGCCGCCGCTTGTGCCGTCAATTGGCTGCCATCGTGAAATTGTACTTCAGGACGTATTTGGAAACGCCACACTAATCCATCATCACTTACCGTCCAGCTTTTGGCCAGCAAAGGGTATGGTTGTGAGTTCTCATTGATGCCAACCAAGGATTCAACCACTTGTAGACGCGAAAACAGGAATCCGTCCTTGGCCAAATCTTGGCTGTTAAACTCAAAGGGGCCTGAAATCTCTAGCGAACTCGGTGCAGGCTCCGTTTTAGTCAACCAAATCCCTGCGCCTCCTAGCGCAAGAATCAAACCGAACAACAACCTTTTTTTCATCAACATGTCCTTAATTAAAATGTTATAACATAACAATTAATTAAATCATGAGAATGAAAATCATGTCCATATGTGTCTGGTTGAAAAAAGAAACAATCTTGAAACTCGGGATCCACTGATGTTTGCCGATTGCTGAAAGGGGATCACACACTGATGCTGGTGAGACATTTCTTGCTGCATTTGATAATTGGCTAATCCCTCCTAAACTCAAATACGAGCAGTAAGAAAATGGTTGATTATTCTATTCATCTTAAAGTTTGGGTTTTCCATGTTGATACTAAATGAAGCACTAGATATCGCGCATGTGCAGGAGTGTAAGCTGCAATTTTTGCCGTGGATTAGTCAACACGAACCTATTGCGGTGGACGGTTCAGCCGTGGTGCGTGTCGATGCAGCAGGTATTCAGTTACTGGCATCACTATGGATGACGGCTCAACACAACCAGCTTGAGATTTACTTTGACCAATTATCTGACGTGTTAGCAGAAGGAATAGCCCTGTTAGGGATGGCAGACCTGATGCAAATGAAGAGTGAATGAGGGAAACACTATGGCAAGAGTTTTGGCAGTAGATGATTCAATTTCGATTCGACAAATGGTCTCCCACACCCTTCAAGATGCGGGGTATGAAGTTGAAACGGCATCGGATGGGCGTGATGCGTTGGCCAAGGCGCAAAAGTCACGTTTCGACGTGATTATTTCTGACGTCAATATGCCAGTTATGGGCGGCTTTGAGTTTGTGAAAGCGGTTCGGTTACAAAGCCAATATAAATTCACTCCTATTTTGATGTTAACCACCGAAACCAGCCCAGAAAAAAAACAAGAAGGTAAAGCGGTGGGTGCCACCGGATGGTTAGTCAAACCCTTTAACCCAGAAACCTTGCTAAAAACTTTACAGCGCGTTTTATAAAAGCTGAGCTCTCAAATAATCAAAATTATTCAGTTGGCGGGTGAGTTATGGCTTTAGATATGGAACAACTGCGCAAGATTTTTCATGTCGAGTGTCGTGAAAATCTTGAGACTTTGGAGGGGGAGTTGCTACAACTAGATCCCTCCCAAGTAGACATTGAAGTATTGAACACCATTTTTCGCGCCGCTCATTCGATTAAAGGAGGCGCGGGTACGTTCAATTTGCATGAGATCAGTGAGTTCACCCATGCTGTGGAAACGTATCTTGATTTGATCCGCACGCAGAAAAAACAGCTGACACCGCAAGGTATTGATACTCTACTCAAAAGCTGTGATGTGATTCGTAACATGCTAGATAGCCGTGAACAGCAGACGGATATTGATAATGTGTTGAAAGAGCAGGTGAGTGCCGAGTTACAAACATTACTCGCAGATACCTCAACAGTTAAAGTGGCTATACCATCAGAAAGCGTTTCAGCTTGTGCTGCTGAGGCGCCGCAAATGACGCCAGCAATAGAAGGGTGGCGCATTCGGTTTATACCTCACCAAACCTTGTTTTATAGCGGTAATGATCCGTTGCGCATCTTGCGCGAGGTCCGTGAGTTAGGTTCTCAGTACCAAATTGAAGTACATCAGCAAACGCTGCCAGAACTTGCCGAAATGGATCCAGAACTTTGCTATTTAAGTTGGAACATTGATCTAACCGGTAATGCTTCAGAAAGTGAAATTCGTGAACTGTTTGACTGGGTTGCTGATGAGTGTGACTTAGAGATGACTCCTTTGTCGGGGCTTGCCACAAATCAGGCAGAGTCTGATGAAATGGGCGGCGAGACCGAAAACCTTTCTTTGCCTTCTATGCCAATAGCAGCGCAGGAACACGCTCAATCCACCGTCTTGAATGATTCGGCTGCTCATGAATCGTCGCAGATGCTTCCAACGGCATCAACAGAAGTGAATTCTTTGCCCAATCCAGCTGCGCCAAGTAAAAAAGAGGCGGCCAACAAACCAGCCAAAATGGACTCGAGTGTTTCTTCAATTCGGGTTGATATTGAGAAAGTCGATAATCTCATCAACCTTGTCGGTGAACTCGTTATCACACAATCGATGCTCACTGAACTGGGTAATGACTTTTCAATGGACAAGTTGGATAAGTTAAAAGCCGGTTTAGCGCAGCTGCTGCAAAACAGTAAAGATCTGCAAGAAAACGTACTTAATATTCGCATGTTACCGATGAGTTTTGCGTTTAGCCGTTTTCCCCGTTTAGTCCGAGATTTGTGTGGTCGTTTGGGGAAAAAAGTCGATTTACAAATCCAAGGTGAACAAACGGAGCTAGATAAAACGGTGCTTGAACGCATTGTTGATCCCTTGGTGCATTTGGTACGCAATGGTATCGATCATGGCGTTGAAATGCCGGATGTACGCCTTGCCAAAGGCAAACCAGAAACGGGCGTGATTACGTTACAAGCCTTTCATCAAGGTGGTTCGATTATCGTCGAAATTCGTGATGATGGGGCGGGAATTGATTGCGACAAATTGTGGCGCAAAGCGGTAGAAAAAGGGGTGTTGGAGCCACACACTCAACGTGGCGACCTTACCGATAAACAGATCATCAATTTAATTTTTGCCCCCGGATTTTCGACTGCAGAACAAGTCTCCGACATCTCAGGTCGTGGTGTTGGCATGGATGTGGTGAAACGCAATATCGAGGAGCTCGGCGGACAGATTGAGGTCGAGTCAGAATTGGGGCGTGGCAGCCGTTTTACGATTAGCCTTCCATTAACGTTAGCCATCTTGGATGGCCAGCTTGTGAAAGTGGCTGACCAAGTTTATGTCATTCCTCTGCTGACCATCGTTGAGTCCATTCAAATCAATATTGCCAGTGTTAAACATGCTGCGGGTGGTATTGAGCTGTATCGGCTGCGTGAAGAAAACATTCCTATTCTGCGTCTGCAGGATGAACTTGCGATGGGGCGAAGTGGTGGTTTAGAGAAACGGCTACTCTGTTTTGTCGAGTCGGCAGGACATCGAGTGGGGCTGTTGGTGGACGATTTATTGGATCAACAACAAGTGGTGATCAAAAGCCTCGAATCGAACTATGCCAAAGTGGCGGGTATTTCTGGCGCCACCATTCTAGGTGATGGCTCCGTCTCTTTAATTCTTGATATCCCAGGTTTGATTGCGCATTTCATGAAGCGCACAACGTCGCCTGTGAATAAAGGCAAAGCGGCGTAAGGAGTCGGCATGAATTCAGCTCATCTTGATACTTCACTCTCGGCATCATTGGTTCCCATTCTTTCTATGGACATGGGGTTAACGGGGGGCGCTGACTTCTTAAGCTTTATTTTGGGTTCAGAGCTTTATGGTGTGGCGCTATCTCATGTGGAAGAAATTCGTGTTTGGGAAGCACCGACGCCGATTCCAAGAGCCCCGCATTTTGTTAAAGGCGTGATTAACTTGCGCGGCATGATCGTTCCTATCATCGATTTACGTCTGCGTTTTGGGCTAACACAGTTCGATTATTTACCGACCACAGTCGTGTTGATTCTGAGCATACATCTGCAAGATCAAAAGCGCCTGATGGGAGTGGTGGTTGACTCTGTCAGTGATGTGATTGGGCAAGGAGAGGCAGTGTTAAACCCCGCGGTGGGGGAAAGTCTCGTAGTGCCTTTTTTAAGTGGAATTTTAAATGTCGGGGATGAAGTCATGTCTCTGCTTGATGGTAATGCATTGCTGGATATGGACAGGATCCTCAGCGAGGGACAGGCATGATGCAGCGAGAGTTTCTGAGCTTCATTTTAGATGATGAAGAATACGGTATTCCGATACTGGAAGTGCGAGAAGTGCGAGGTTGGAGCCCTGTTCGAGTGATTCCCAATGCTCCCCCTTTTGTGATCGGCTTGCTGGATATTCGTGGTGAATACATTCCGATTGTGGATCTCAAACGCCGCTTGGGTTTGGTTCCGGTTGAGATTAACGCGACCACGGTTGTTGTGGTGATTAACGCGGCTAGCCAGCAGCCGCTAGGCTTAATTGTTGATGCGGTAGCGGAAGTGTATGCGTTATCCGAACAAGAAATAAAGCGCGCCCCCAGTATTTCAACGGTAATTGGCAATCAGTATGTCAAAGGGATTGCTGCAATAAAAAATCGACATTTAGTTCTAATTGATATTGATGCGCTGTTCGATGTTGAGGCGCTGAACCTAAGCTCCACTGCCGAAAGCACGCAATGAGGGAAAACACATGGCATTTTGGAATCGTAAGCAACAGGTTGTGCCGCAGTTTGTCGAGCCAGCCAAAGAGAGTGTGATCAGCGAGTTTGAAGAACCAGAAACAAACGGCGGATTATCGAATTATCAATTATTGTCTGCTCTGAACGCAGCGCAAACGGCATTGATGATGATTGACCGTGATTTTCGAATCACTTACTTCAATCATCAAACACTCCTATTGCTGAAACAGCATGAAGCACTATTTCGCTCAGTGTGGCCTGATTTTCGCGCTGAAGCCGATTTCCTGCAGGGTTATTGTATTGACCATTTCCACATTAACCCTCGTCATCAACGTAGCATGCTCGCGGATCCTAAAAATTTGCCCTATACCACAGTGATCAACATTAAAGGGGTGAAAATTGAGCTGAATGTTGGGGCGATCATCGATGATCGTGGGGGTTACATCGGCAATACTCTTGAATGGCGAGATGTCACGGAAGAGATAAAACGTGAGCAGCAAATTGGCCGCTTAGCTTCAGCTGTGGAAGGGATGACGACGAACCTAATGATGGCGGATAAAGAAGGCATCATCCAATACCTTAACCCTGCGCTGTTACAGCTTCTCAGCCATCGTGAACCTGAACTGGCTAAAGCGTTTCCGGGGTTTAAAGCGGCTGAGTTGGTGGGGAAAAATATCGATATTTTCCATAAAAATCCAGCGCATCAGCGTTCCATCATCAACAACCCCGATCGCCTACCGTTCAGCTCAATGATTAAAGTCGGCTCGTTAGAATTCAACCTCACTTGTATTGCAATGCGTGATGGCAAAGGGGAATACGTAGGCCCTGCGTTACAGTGGGTAGATATTACCGAGCAACGCGACGGTCAGCGCCAAGTTGAAACGCTCATCCAAAAAGCGATCAAAGGCGATTTACATGATCGGATGAATACCAGTGCCTATACCGGTTTTATGCGTGAGTTGGGGGATGGCATCAACAATCTGCTCACGACCTTAGTTGAGCCTCTTGGGCAGTGTATTGCGGTCATGAGCCGTGTGGCAGAAGGTGATTTAAACACCAATATGTCGGAAGAGTACCAGGGGGAGTTCGGTCGATTAGCCAGTGCGGTCAATGCTTCGATCGTCAACATACGCAATATGGTGGACAAAATTACGGTCTCTTCTGCTCGTGTTGCTACGGCATCAACAGAAATTGCTGACGGAAATAACGACCTGAGTCAACGAGTGGAAGCGCAAGCCTCTAACCTCGAAGAAACCGCCGCTAGTATGGAGGAAATCACCGCGACTGTACGCCAAAATGCAGACAACGCGAAAGATGCGAATGTGTTGGCAACCGATGCGGCGAAAAAAGCAACTCGTGGTGGGGAAGTGGTCGGAGAGGCTATCAATGCGATGGGAGCCATTAATACGGCGAGTAAGAAAATTGCCGACATTATTAGTGTGATTGATGAAATTGCCTTCCAAACCAATTTACTCGCGTTGAATGCGGCAGTAGAAGCGGCTCGGGCGGGAGAGCAGGGGCGTGGTTTTGCAGTGGTTGCAGGTGAAGTACGTAATCTGGCTCAACGCAGTGCGGGCGCGGCGAAAGAGATCAAAGGTTTAATCAATGACAGTGTGGACAAAGTGAATGAAGGTTCACGCTTGGTCAACGAGTCCGGCGCCACATTGAAAGAAATTGTGGAAGCGGTCGCGAGAGTCTCAGATTTGATTGCGCAGATCGCTGCCTCCAGTGTGGAGCAATCGACCGGTATTGATGAAATCAATCGTGCGATTGCCGCGATGGATGAAATGACCCAACAAAATGCTTCGCTAGTGGAGGAAACGTCAGCCGCTAGCCAATCCCTCAAAGATGAAGGAAAAGAGCTGCTCAATCTCATGAATTTCTTTGTAACAGAAAACAACATCACGACTTTTGAGCGTAAAACGGCACATCAGGCTGCTACACCCTCTAAAAGTAAAGCCGTTGTTGGCATGCATAAAGAGAAAGCACCTGCGAGTAAAGTGGTACATAAAATGCCACCTCGTGCAGCTGATGAAAGTGATGAATGGGAAGAGTTCTAATCCAAGGATGACGTATGTTGGCGGTCAATGAGCAAGAGTTTGAACTCACTGATAAAGATTTCAAATTCATTCAATGGTTTATGCATAAAACGGTGGGTATTTATCTGCCCGACTCCAAACGTGCAATGGTATATGGTCGTTTGAGTCGGCAGATGCGCCGTAAAGGGCTGCGTCGTTTTAAAGAATTTCGTGAACTGATTGAAAGTGATGATCAGGAGCGCATCCACTTTATTAATACGCTGACTACCAATAAAACGGAGTTTTTCCGTGAGATTCACCACTTTGAGTTTATTGAAAAAGTTCTAGTGGAAGAGTGGCGTAAAGAGCCTGTTGATCAACTGCGGATCTGGTCCGCAGGGTGTTCAACCGGTGAAGAGCCTTACACATTGGTTTCTGTTCTTGAGAATGCGGGGGTTATGGATTTTTGCCCAGATTTGAAAATTTGGGCAACTGATCTGGATACCGCCGTATTAGAAAAAGCACGTTTAGGGATTTATCCCATTGAGTCACAAACCTCGATTCCGGAGCCTTATCTGCACCGTAGTTTTGTTCGGGGGGTGAGAGGGCAACAAGGCAACATGAAAATCAAGCAGGAGCTGCAACACTATGTTGATTTTCGTCCTTTAAATCTGATTCAGGCTTGGCCATTTAAGCAGAAATTGGATCTGATTATGTGCCGGAATGTGATGATCTATTTTGACCGCCCGACCCAAGAACAATTGATTGAACGTTTTCATGAACAACTTAAGCCGGGTGGTGTTTTGATGCTAGGCCATTCGGAGAGTATCGGGCGCTGTGTGTCCCTTTTCCATCATCTTGGGCATACCATTTATGTTAGACAGTAAAAACGCCACACAGCGCAGAATTGAACGGGAAGAGGCGAATGGTCACTACCATCGTTTCAATCATCCTAGCGATCATCGGTATTGGGTCAAAGTGATGCCGGGCGGAGTCTACGCGACTGGCGAACAGGAAATTATTCATACGGGATTAGGTTCCTGTGTTTCAGTATGTGCTTGGGATAGTGAGTTAGGCATTGGTGGTATGAACCATTTTTTACTGCCCTTTAACAGCCAGTTTGAGAGCCAACATTGGCATCCTCAAGCGTTGCTATCGGATGCGTCACGCTACGGTTGTTATGCCATGGAACTCCTGATTAACCGTTTGTTATCGATGAATGCTGAGCGAGAAAGATTGCATTTCAAGCTGTTTGGGGGGGCCCATTTACTGGGGTACCAATCTCAGGTTGGAGAAAAAAATGTCGAGTTTGTTCTTGAATACGCCAAACGAGAAAAGCTGCATGTGGTGGCTCAAGACTTAGGGGGATCACAACCTAGGAAACTGCTGTTTGATCCTAAAACCGGTCAAGCATGGATCAAACGGATCGGGTTTAGTGCCGCACACGCAATCAAACAAGATGAAGAGCATTACCAACACAAGATGGATAAACAAAGCCCCTACAATGATGTGGAGTTGTTTCAATGAAAAAAATCAAAGTATTGATTGTGGATGACTCTCCTGTATTTCGAGCTCTTTTGACACAACTTATCGAAAGTGATCCGGCTCTGGAAGTGATTGCGAGTGCGGAAGATCCCTATCAGGCTCGGGAGTTAATCAAGTTGTATAAGCCGGATGTTCTTACCTTGGATGTGGAAATGCCGAAAATGAATGGCGTACAGTTTCTAAAGAACCTGATGCGCCTCCATCCATTGCCAGTGGTTATGATCTCAACGCTCACTCAACATGGCGCTGAGGCGACGTTGGCGGCACTAGAACTTGGCGCGGTTGATTATTTCCCTAAACCCTCGTCCGATAACCCAGCAGAAATGCTCAGCTACAAAGCTTTGGTTAATGAAAAAATTAAGATGGCTGCACAAGCTAATGTCGGGGGAGGACAAAGTACATCACCTTCGCCAAGCCTGAAAGGAGGGGCGGCAAGCGAATATCAATTGATCGCGATTGGATCATCGACGGGAGGCACGGAAGCCGTTAAGCAAGTGCTATCAGCTTTGCCGGCAGGATTGCCCCCCGTTGTGATGACACAACATATCAGTGCACTGTTTACCCCATCATTAGCTAAACGTCTCAATGACAGCAGTGCGCTTCAAGTGCAAGAAGTCACGCAGCAAACAACCCCTCTGGAGATGGGGTGCGCTTATTTGGCTCCGGGGGATAAGCACATTGTTGTCGTGAAACGAAGCGGAAAATTGTATGCCGAGTTAGATGATCGGCCCGCTGTCAATCGGCATAAACCCTCGGTTGATGTCATGTTTGATTCGATTGCCCAAGCGGTAGGCAGTAAAGCGTTAGGCATTATTTTGACTGGAATGGGGCAAGATGGAGCAAAAGGCATGCTAGCCATGCATCAGCAAGGTGCAGTCACTGCGGCACAGGATGAGCAATCGAGCGTGGTGTGGGGTATGCCACGAGTGGCGATTGAATTAGGTGCGGCCGACGCAGTGAAACCCTTAGGGTTGATGGCGGCATGGATCATAGAACAATTACAAAAAAAGCCGAAATAACCCCAAGTTGGACGTCGAGAGGTTCAGGATGATTACCCAAAAACACAAAATAACACTGATACTGATTGGGCAAATACTCTTACTGTTGGTTGTTTTCCAGTTTGGGTTGGCTTGGTGGCTTGTTTTACTCGCCGCGTTGGGGGCGCTATTGCCTTGGTTTGCGTATTTCAGCCACCAGCCCCAGCCTAAAGATGCAGGTCCCCCTGCTGAAAGTACGTTACCGACTGAATATAAACAGGTATTAAGTCAAATTGAGCAGATCCTAAAAGAGAATATTCAGCGCATAACTGACCCTTTGGAAAAGCAAAACCAAATAGTGAAAGCCTCAGCTGAAACCATTAACAACAGTTTCTTTGGTTTACAGAGTGTGAGTGAAGAGCAATCCGCAGTCTCCACTCAGTTGGTCAATAACTTACTCGCTAACCAAGGCAGTGAATTTGACTTAATGGAGGTATTGCCCAAAACGGAAGCGATTATTCAACAGTTTGTGCAAATACTGGTGGATGTTTCGGAAAAAAGTATTTTGGCAGTACACAGTATTCACGATATGTCATTGAAACTAGACGTGGTTTTCAAGCTTCTGCAGCAAGTTCGTGGCCTTTCAGAACAGACTAACCTACTGGCTCTGAATGCGGCTATAGAAGCAGCAAGAGCCGGAGAAGCGGGACGCGGTTTTGCCGTGGTGGCGCAAGAAGTGCGTAACCTCTCCATTCAAGCTGCGAATCTGAATACACAGATCGAAACCGAAATGAAGATTGCGCAAGATACGGTCGAACTCGCCAACCGAACAGTCGGCGAAATGGCGTCTTTCGATATGACACAAGCCATTGAGTCAAAAGAAAAAGTGGATTATATGCTGCGAGGCGTACAGCAGCTTAATACCGAAATTGAACAAGAAGTCACCAAACTTCAGCAGCTAGGGCAACAGTTAACTCTACAAGTTCGTGAAGGCACGCGTGCCTTACAATTCACGGACATCGTCTCTCAACAAGGCGAGTATGCGCTGGGCTCAATCAGCTTTCTACAAGAAGCAACCGGTTTGCTTAAAACACTACACAGTAGCTCAGGTAGCAATCAGCAACTGGTAGATAAGATTGCAGCGTTGCAAGACCGTTCACGTAACCGTGGTGCGTTGGCGGCGAATCAACACAGCATGGATGAAGGCGAAGTAGAGTTATTCTAGGAGAGATTGCGATGAGTGTGCAGACCGACATCGATAGTCACAACAAACACATCACCATTTCGATTGAGGGCGCTTTTTGCTTCAATCTTGTGCACGAGTTTCGAGCGAGTTATACGAAGCGCTATGACCACCGATTTACCATTGACTTACGGAAAGTCGATTACATCGATAGTGCAGGGCTTGGCATGCTGCTCAACATGCAGAAATATTTAGAGCAGGCGGATGGAGCAATTCGAATTACCAACACCTTGCCGCAAGTCCGTAAGATCTTACTGCTGTCGCGTTTCGATAAAAAATTCGATATCGAATAACCAAGTTGTAGGGAGAAGTGCCAGTGAGAGTAATGATTGTTGATGATCATGCTACCAACCGCGAATTGTGCCGTTTTATTTTGGCGCACTTAGCATCCCACATTGATACTTTCGAAAATGGGCAGCAAGCCGTGGATGCGATGCGTAATATGGAGACGCTTCCCGATGTCATTTTGCTTGATGTGATGATGCCGATTAAAGATGGATTTGCGACTGCGAAGGAGATTCGTCAAGCGTTTGTGAAACACCATATCCCAATCATTTTTCTTACGGTATTGGACGATCGAGATTCATTCGAAAAATGCTTAGCGTTGGGGGATGACTTCATACTCAAACCGGTTGAACGCAGTGTGTTGATCGCGAAAGTTCAGGCTCATTACCGGATCGTGAAAATGCATAATGAGGTGATGGATCAGCGTGACGAATTACGCCATTTTCGTGAGCAAGTGCAGTACGATTACGCGATTTCAGAATCCATTTTTACGAACTTGATGGAAGAGATGTGTCATCAAGTGGAGCAGATTTTCGGTATTCATTATATCTCTACCCCTTCGACCATTTTTAATGGTGATTTGATCGTGGTCGCGAATCGGCCGCATGGTGGTGTGTATGTGATGATTGCGGATGCGACAGGGCATGGTTTACCCGCCGCAATTTCGACGATTCCTGCCACCCGAACGTTTTTCTCCACGGCACAAAAAGGGTTATCGTTAGGGGAAATGGTGATTGAGTTAAACCATTCTCTGGAGCGTTTTTTACCGATTGGAATGATGTTAGCCGCCAGTGTTTTTGAAGTTCGAGCCAATGGCTTCGAGATCTCTTGGTGGGGTGGAGGGCTGCCGGAAGCTTATTTGCTTGATCATCAGGGTACCATTGTCAGTCGTTTGGTTTCGAATCATATGCCATTGGGAGTGCTCTCTTCAGATGAGTTTGAAGCGGATGTTCAACACTTCAAATTGGAACCCAACCAAAAGTTAGTGTGCTATACCGATGGCATTATTGAAGCCATGAACGAACAAGGTGAGCATTTTGGTGAAGAGCGCCTTGAGCAAGTACTGACCCAAGCCTATTCTGAGGCGTTAATCCCAACGTTGTACGATGCGGTTAAAAAGTTTTCCAACCGTGGTAAGGGGGATGACCTTTCTATTTTGACCATGACTTTCCCGATCACCAACAGCAACCAAAGCGACAAAGCGTTGCCCAAAGTTGTGCTCAGCTGCATCCCATTACAAACGGAGCTGCATTTCCCAGCCGATGTATTACGCAAAGTATCGCTGATGAATGAGGTTCGCCGCTTTTTAACCGGGATTGTTAGTGGAGGAGAACATCTTGATTTGCTGTGTTCCGTGCTTTCCGAGCTGTTCGCTAATGCGATTGAACATGGGTTATTGGAGCTGGATTCTTCACTCAAAGATACGCCGGATGGTTTCTTTGAGTTTTACCAATTGCGTGATAAGCGCTTAAAAAACTTGCCCGAATACCACTGGGTGATCCTGAAAGTGAACTATCAACCAGAAAAACAGCAGATAGAGATCGATTTAGAACATAGCGGTAAAGGATTCGATTGCAACCGCATCAATGTGACGAGCACAGAAAGAGTGTATGGCCGAGGAATAGTATTGGCGAAGCAGCTGTGCGAATCATTGGAATACTCCAATCAAGGTCGCCGAGTCACGGCGGTTTATTCTTTTGTGCAGAAAGATCTTTTGCTGTAACCGATGCTTTTCCTTGCGGTAGTTTACAGTGTAAAAGCCTTTACACCGTGTAGCTTTTTGCCTGTTTGGTGGCGGAATTTTACGCCACAACACTTTCTGTCTAGCTTTCAAATACATCCTTCTGGTTATTTACAGAGTGACATAAGCCTGAATTTACAGGCTGTAGAGTTCAGCAATCGAGATTCTTCTTATACACTCAATTCATGGAGATTCTGTACCGTAAAAGATAAAACGTTATGTGGAAAGAGATACTCGAATTCACGCCAGATAGACAGCAAGTGCTTGCCAAATTAGGCGCACAAACCGCAGCCAAAGAGCTGAATCGGACTGAGCTGCCTATGGTGTTGGCGCAAATTGGAGCGGGTAAACTGTTCATATTGGATGAAGCTGTCACTCGTTTTATCAATAGCGTTAAAGAAGGCAAACGCGCCGCGTTTGAAGGCATCGTAATTGCGGAAGTGCGTAATGCGACCGTTTCCGTGGTGTTGGGTGAGAAAGAAATGCTTGCGAGCATGGTTGTCACTGGGGCGTATGGTGGGCGAGGCTTACGTGGCAATGAGCTGGTACACGCTCTAGCGCAAGCGAGCGTGTTGAAAGGTATCAACAAACTGGCGCTAAAAAAAGTGCTGTTGGTGAGTAGCCAATTGAAACCAGGAGAAGTGTTTACCCAGCCAGTCGCGCGTGGCAAAGAACCCATTCAAGGACGTGATACCCAGTTTGTCCCATTAGTTGAGGATGTCTCGAAACGGGTACTCCGTCCACAAAAGAAAGCCGGTGAAAACAAACTCGATATGCGCAATTTGGGTGAAACCATCACGGTAGGAGAAAATGATCCCGTGATGCGTCGTTTACCCGCCACGAAAGGCGAAATCGGCTATACCGTTCAGGGTAAGCCTATTCCGCCCAAGCCCGGTAAAGAATCGGTACTTGTGGCAGGCAAAGGTACACATATTTCTCCCAATGACCCGAATTTATTGCTTGCTAGCCAAGCGGGCATGCCCCTCATCAAAAAGAACACCATCGAAGTGGATAGCGCGCTTTGCTTGAATCATGTGAGTGTGGCAACCGGACACATTCGTTTCAAAGGGAATGTGGTGATCGCAGGAGATATTGAACCGGGGATGATTGTTCGCGCGACGGGTTCAATTACCGTTGGGGGATTTATTGAATCTGCCAACGTACAGGCACAAGGCGATATTGAAGTTGGCAAAGGTATTATCGGACATACGGTGACGGATGATGAAGAACACAGCTGCGTGGTGAAATCAGGAGCCAGTATTCGTGCGACTTATGCACAATATGCAGAGCTACAAGCCGCAGACTCGATTCACCTTGCGGTGCACAGTATGGGTAATATTATTCGCTGTGGGAATGATCTCACGGTGTTAGACAGCAAGCTTACCCAAGGTACCCTTAGTGCTGGAAGTGCGAAAGTTGGAGGAAAAATCCTTTGCTTTAACCTTGGGGTAGAGGGGGATACTGCCACTCACGTTGAAGCGTTTGCTCGTTACCAAAGCTACAAAGAGCGGATCAATAAACATAAGGATCTCTATAAACAGGCGCAAGATAGCACAATGGAACTGATCCGCCGTGAAATCGAGTTTAAAAAGCGCCCCAAAGCGGAACGTAGTGATGAAGAGGCGCAAGAGATTGACGCTGCCAAAGTGGAAGCTACAACGCAAATGGAGAAGATTAAGCTCGCTTTGGATATGCTCAATGAAGAGTTTGAGCAGCAATTAGCTGAAAACACGGTAGAGGCCAAAAATAAGGTCTTTACGCATGTCACTATCCAGTTTGGTGACGAGCGGGTTTTGACGAAACGCGCTCATGGTCCCTCCACCTTTATGTTCAATCAGCATGAGATTAAATTTTCTTCATTGCTAGAAGCGGTCGATATCGGGCTTTAAATCGAAAGGAAGCCGCAGAAAAACAAAAGGGAACCAACTAGGTTCCCTTTTTGTGTGATGCCTCAATACAGGCTATCGCGCGGTTTTTTGACCGTGGCAACTATTGCACTGCGCGAACATTCCCTTGACGCAGATCGTTGAGCACTTCGTGTTTCGGCCCATCGGCAATCACACAGCCTTTTTCCATGACAATGACACGATCGACGACATCCAGCATCGAGGTTTTATGGGTGATCAAAATCAGCGTTTCGCTCGGTTTTAGTTGGCTGAGCTGCTGCTTAATATGCATCTCTGAGCGATTATCCATCGCGCTGGTGGGTTCATCCATCAGCAGTACCGGAGGGCGACCAAGTAAAGCTCGTGCAATGGATACGGATTGACGCTGTCCACCAGAGAGTAGCATACCGCCTTCACCCACTTGGCGTTCTAATCCGGCGGGATCTTGCTGAGTAAAGGCCGTCACCCCTGCTCGGTTGGCTGCATCCATCACTTCACGATCATCGGCCAATGGACGGCCAAGTGTAATGTTGTCGCGAATTGAACCGTAAAACAGCACGCTGTCTTGTGGTACACAAGCAATATTACGGCGAATATCGATGTGGTGCAGTTGAGATATGTCGGTATCGTCGATGCGTACATGCCCTTCCGTTGGCTTGTACAGCCCCATAATCAGGCGCTCAAGCGTGGTTTTCCCTGAACCAATTCGGCCTATGATAGCGACTTTTTCACCGGGGTTAATGGTGAGGCTCAAATCGCGAACGGAAGCCATTGGGGAGTTGGGGTAATGGAAGGTCACGCGATCTAGCTCAATTTTACCTTGAATGATTGGGCGGTGAATGTAACGTTTGCCTTCCTCTTGTTCATCCGGCATCGCCATCACTTGCTCAATAATGGTCATGGATGATTTGGCTTGATTATAACGAGTAGAAAGCAGAGAAAGTTGCACGAGTGGGCCAATGGCTCGACCGCTAAGCATGGTTGCCGCAATCAATCCACCCATAGTCAAATCCCCCTTGGAGATGAGATAAACCCCAACGATGATCATGCCGATATTCGCAGCCTGTTGAACAAATCCTGCCGTATTTTGAATGCTGTCGGTAATCCGGCGGCTTTTAATGTTCCAGTTAGCCATGTGGGCGACGGCTTCTTCCCAGCGGTACTGGAATTGACCTTGCGCACCAAACAGCTTCACGGTTTCTAACCCATACAGGCTTTCAATTAAGTTGGCGTATTTTTGTGAGGCGAGCCGTGAACCCTCTTCGATGGCTTTGCGTAAGGGGCCTTGAATTAAGATTGAGTAAACCACCAACACCAGTACACCAATGATAGGAACCCAAACTAGGTGTCCTGCCATTAACCAGATCAACACTAAAAACAGCAGTGCAAATGGCAAATCAATCAGTGATGAAATGGTCGCTGAGGTAAAAAACTCGCGAATCGATTCAAACTCCTGCAAATGGCGTGCAAAAGCCCCGACTGAAGGTGGCCGAGCCTCCATACGAATGCCCATCACTTTGCTAAACAGCTTGGAGGAGATCAAAATGTCCGATTTTTTCCCAGCTACGTCGATGAAGTAATTGCGTAGCATTTTGAATACGAAGTCGAATAAAAAGATCACTAAGATGCCGCTAGATAACACCCATAGAGTTTCAAAGGCCAAATTCGGCACAACTTTGTCGTAGACGATGCGTGAAAACATCGGAGCGGCGATCGCAAATAAATTAATCAATAGTGACGCGATCAACACATCACGATAGATGTGTTTCGATTTGAAAATCGTGCTCCAAAACCAGTGGCCATCTCTCGATTTAAGCACTTCTGGTGAGCGTTCATCAAAGCGAAACTGTTTTTTGACCATGAAGTAGCGGCCAATATACAAGGCTTCTAAATCACCCATCGGATAGGCAACCGGAACCATACCCGATTCGGCGGTAACAATTTCAGCTTCTTGAGTTTCTTGGTTAATGCTGTTGAGTACGCAAGCTTCCCCACCTTTGAGCAGCAATACCACTGGGAAAACCAAATGTGGGATTTTGTCTAAAGGCGCGCGGTTTTCTTTTGCGATCAGCCCTGCTCTTTCCGCAGAGCGAGGGAAAAGAAAGGGCGTCAGCTTACCGTCAGCCAAAGGTAGGCCGTTGATCAGAGCTTCAGGAGAATTCGCTAAGCCGTAATAGCGGCTTACGTACACCAGCGAATTGAGTAATGTATCTTGCATGCCTTTGGCCTTGGTTACTTATCTACAATGAAGCCTTGGAAGACTTCAATAAAATGTTCTGAAAGAAAATCGAGCTGGGTCTGTGTCTCAACCCGAGAGGCAATTGTCGTGATCCCCAAGTTATGCGCGGTGCGCGAAATGGACGTCAGGGTGAATTTTTGGCGTTCGTCATCCAAGTTATGGGTGAACAGATAATCCAACTTCACATACTTAGGACGGAACTCGTTGATGTAATCGAGAGATTGGAAGTTACGCCCATAGTTATCGACCCCAAAATCCGCGCCTGCGTTGCGTACGGCATTACAAAATAGCGCGGTGTAATGGGGTTCATTCACAAAACAGCCTTCGGGGATTTCAAAATGCAGTAAGTTCGCGATGGAGAGATGCTTGCTTAACGTCTGACTAATCCAACGAATAAAGCTTGGTTGAGAAATACTGCCTTGAGCAATGTTGATCGCGAGAGGCTCGGTTTGTTCGCCTTTTTCCAGTCGATGGATGACTTGTTCAATCACATATTGGTCGAAAATGTGGCTGGCGTTGAGCTGTTCTAAAGCGAACAGGAACTGGTTAGCGGTGTAGCGAACACCGTCTTTTTCAAAGGCAGAGAACACTTCACGGTGGAACGTTTGTCCCCAACTGCTGTTCGCCGCTTGGAAGCGGAAACTAAACCAGTCGTTATGGATGGCTTCTTCCACCAAGGTTTTCCACTGCTGTTTACCTAAAATCACCTTGTCGGTATCGCTGCTGATAAAGCCATAATTCAGTTCTGGATTTGACTTAGCCTTGGCAAGGGCATTATCTAGCAACGAGAGCAATTGGGTTGTCGAGGATTGACGTTTATTGCTGACTACCCCAAGCGAGAGATTGGCTTTCGCCATTCCTGTCGGGTCGGGGTTAATGTCTTCGACACAAGTCACAATGCTATCGGCAACAATTTTTAGTTCGCTTTCATCCATATTCGGCATGATGATACCGAACTCATAAGTAGAAATACGCGCAATCGAAATGTCTTTGGTGGTAATCGAATTTTTCAGGCGGTCCGCTAACTCACGAACCATGCCGTCACCGGATTCATATCCCTTATCTTCATAGAGTTCTTTAATGAACTCAGCTTGTAAAATGGCCACTCCGCCAATACCACTTTCTGAAAGCCAGCCACTCAACTGGCTCATGTAATAAGCTCGGTTACCTAGATGAGAAACAGGGTCAAGATAGGCACGTTCACGCAGTTGTTGAGCTTCTTTGGCTTGAGCTTTAAAAGCTTTTTCAACCTGTTCAGACATCTTATTGATGCCATCCACCACATAAATCAGGTCTTGGGTATTTGGGCGTGGTAAGGGCTCACCAAACTGGTTGTTCGCGACTTGCTCCATTTTGTTGACGATCAGTTGTAGTGGTTTGAGTGAGCGTTTCAAGATAAACGCAACGGCTAGCATACCGATCACCAAAATGGCAACAAAGGCAGTGCAGAGGCGGATCAGGGCTTCCCACAGTTGGGCGTAGGCAGGCCCAGGGTGACTGACGATTTCCACCTCTGCGAGCTGCATCCAACCACTGGTCACCACTCGTCGGTCATGGATTGGTTCGAAAAGATTTAATTGGGTAAACCATTTCGGCACATCACTGGGTTGAATTGGATAAGAGCGGAGGATTTCGGTGCCATCATCGAGGAAAATCAATCGCACGACCGAATAGCTACTGCCGTCAAACAGCGCATTGATCACGGATTCTACCGCAACGTTATCCTTCTTCTCCAAGTAAGGAGCCAACGCCAACCCCACCGTGTTGATGGTGTTATTGACCTCAGAACGTTGTTGTTGCTCAAGACTGTTGCGGGTGGTGTTGAATTCGATAGTAAAAACCGAAACCAACAACAGTATAAACACCGCGATCATCCCTGCGACCAGTTGTTTGTATAGCGTCATAGTGCCTACTCATCATAGCTAACTAGAGGTTTATTCAATTTTAGTGAGCGCTCTCTGGCTCTTAAATCATTCCACAAACTCAGTCTCGAAGAGTCACCCGCCAGTTGTCCGTTATTGGATTTCATGAGCCACAAATTCTTACCATTGAAGCTGTAGATAGGCAGTAAATCTTTGCGAGTTGAAGCGGGTTTAATTTGTGGATTGAGGTTATCCAAAATCACCGGTTCGGCACTCGGGGTTGAGTAATACGCCAGAACCATATGAAATTGATTTAATTCAATCGCTTTAACATACACGAGACGGAGTTTCTTATCTGATACACCCAGCTCTAACAGCGAGAAATACTTCGCAATTGTGAAATCTTCACAATCACCTGCATTACTTCCAAGAAACTCCAAAGGCGTCGCCCAGTAATCGTTGACGCCCCAAAGGTGAATATCGTTCACAAAGTTGAGTTGGTTAAAGAACGCATTCACTTCTTGCAGTTGCTCTTTCTCGGACATCGATGCCAACTGGGCCATCTTTAGCCGCCAAGTTTCTACGCGTTTGCCTGCTCGCGGGCCATAAGTTGCTTTCACCGCATCCACCCACTGCTGCTCTTTAGTATTGAGCGCCAGCGAGAATGAGGAGACACAAATGACCAGAGAGAGAACAATCCAACGTTTCATAGGGCGGACTATTCCCTCAGCGCATTATTTTGCGCACTCAAAATCGGTTTGAGCAGATAATCAAGAACCGTTCTTTTACCCGTAATAATATCCACCGAGGCCGTCATCCCAGGGATGATCGGTAAGTTTTTATCATGGCCAATGGTGGTTTCTTTGGTGCGAACTCGAACAAGGTAAAAGCTATTGCCTTCTTCATCTTGAGTGGTATCGGCGCTGATGTGTTCAAGAGTACCTTCAAGGCCACCATATCGGGTGAAATCGTAAGCGGTGAATTTCACAATAGCCGGTAACTCAGGGCGTAAGAACGCGATGTCTTGTGGCGCTATCTGTGCCTCGACTAACAAGGTATCTTCAGTGGGAACGATCTCGACGATGTTCATGCCGGGTTGAATAACGCCGCCCACCGTATTCACATAGAGCGTTTTTACTGTACCAGTAACCGGTGACACCACCACGGTGCGATTTACTTTGTCTTCCAAGCCGACAGCCGATTCGGTTAGCGCGGAGAGTTTGTCTTGCGCTTGGTTTAGCTTGTCTTGCTGTTCGGTACGAAACTTTTGTGCAGCGTTAATGCGGCTCAACATGGCTTCTCGTACCGCGGCGTTGAGCACCGGAATCTTTAATTCGGTAGAAGTGAGTTCACGACGAGTATCGTTGACTTGGCGCTGCAGTTTGAGAAGTTCAATCTTTGGTACCACACCTTCATTAGCGAGTGGTTCAGTGATTTCCAACTCTTTTTTTGCAAAGTCATAACCTTGACGAAGGCTTACCACCCGTGATTCTGCTTCAACCAAATCTTGTTGTTTTTGCTTAATTTGCTGAGAGAGTACTGACAGTTGGTTACGCAGGTTATCCAAATCTTGTCGGTATTGATTACGTTGACGTTCCACCAACTCTGGTTGTGAATCACTTAAAACGGGCGGAAAAGCAAGTTTGCTGTAATCAAGTCGGACACTGTTTGACCAGTTTTTCTCTTCGAAGCTTTCATCAATAATCACGCTAGAAATCGAAGCAGACAGTTGTAATACACTGGCGGTTAAGTTGGCCACTTGCTGTTCGCGCTCGCGAAAGTCGGAGCGAAACCGAGTATCGTCAATCAGAATTAACTGTTGACCCTTCTGCACTTGTTCCCCTTCTCGCACCAGAATTTGTTTTACCAATCCCCCTTCCAAGTTTTGAATAACCTGAACTTGAGAAGAGGGAACCACTTTGCCTTGGCCAACGGTGACTTTATCGATTTCTGCCCAGGAAGCCCAAGTGACAGCAAGAATGAAAAAAGCCACCATAACCCAGAGAATTATTCGCGCGCTGTGCGGGGTATTGAGTAGCAAAGCGGCGGTTTTATCATCCACGTAATCCAATTCTTCGGCAGTGAGCTTGTTATAACTGCGGTTGCTCATGAGTAATTCCTGTTTCACACCATCCCAGAGCTTTAGAGATTACCGCCGTGTTCACGGTAACACTAAGTCGTATAGGAATATTTAGTCGGTTGATTTTATTATGTGTGCCAATAATTGTTAAGGATATGCTATCTGCGGCGAAAGGCCTATTCAGCATTTTAATAAATTACTCAATTTTTAAAATTTGTGATCTTATTTTGCCGTGCTTGCTTGTGGGTTGCTCGCTTGAGTTATCAGCGGGATAGGCGCACAATCGGGCAAAAATAAGTGAGGAGCAGAAATGGATCTTTCAGATATTCGCCGCGAATACATTCATGGTGGGCTAAGAAGAAAAGATTTACAGGCCAACCCTATCGAGCAATTTAACCTGTGGTTACAACAAGCGATTGATGCCAACTTATCCGACCCTACCGCGATGACGGTTGCCACGGTCGATGAACATGGGCAGCCTTTTCAACGTATTGTGTTACTGAAGAATGTCGATAATGCGGGCTTTGTGTTTTACACCAACTTGGGCAGCCGTAAAGCGCAGCATATTGAGCATAACAATAAAATCAGCCTTCACTTCCCATGGCATCCGTTGGAGCGCCAAGTGCATATCACAGGCGTTGCGGAGAAGTTGAGTGCGATGGAAAACATGAAATATTTCCTTTCGCGTCCGAAAGAGAGCCAAATCGCGGCGATTGCCAGCCATCAAAGTAGCCGAATTTCGGCTCGTGGTGTATTGGAAGGTAAATATCTTGAGCTAAAACAGAAGTTTGCGAACGGTGAAATTCCAGTGCCAAGTTTCTGGGGTGGCTACCGTATTAAACCGGAAAGCATTGAATTTTGGCAAGGTGGAGAACACCGATTGCACGACCGTTTTCTCTACTCGCGTGAGGGAGAAACATGGTCGGTGGATCGACTCGCACCATAAGATTGTCAGCCAGTGACGATGTGATTGAAGTGACCTCTGTGACGAGGTTACTTCAATACTTCCTGTTTTCGGCTTCGTTAACCCACATGATCACTGAGTACCACCGAAAGCTGTTTTTTGAGCAATGTTTTGGGGATCACCGAACCAAAACCCCGATCGAGTGCCAAATCAATCAACTGGTCTTTGCTCAACGCTCCAAATTTGTTGCGCAGTTTTGCTTCATACCCTTCTACTGTTTTTATCGAAATTCCCATGACACGCGCGATATGCTGCGGTTTTTTGCCATATAGAAGTAAAAACAATACTTCAGATTCACGAGCGGTAAGTTTCAATGCTGCACGGTCAGCCATTGATTTAAATGTGCTGGAAGTAGAAAGCCCTGTGGCGCGGCATACCCAATGTCCGACTTCGAGGATCGCGGTGTCCGTTAAATCCTGACCGAAGAAAATGGTACCTTGGATGTTGCCATGCTGATCGCGCCAAGGGGTTTTGGTAAAAATGTGCGCATGCCAGTGACCGTCGGGATAGGGGTGGATATCGAGCACCTTCACCGAATGGCCCGTTTCAATCACATAGCGATCTTGTTGCTGAAATTCAGCGGCACAGGCGGTGGTTGGACTTGGCATTTCAAAATCGGTGCGTCCAATACACTCCTCAGCGGTGTTTACTCCAATAAGCTGACCATAAGCTTGATTGGCATAGACGAACACGGAGTTGAGATCTTTGCATCCCCAATATCCTGGCAGTTGTTTAAATAAAGAAATCTGCTCTGATGTCAGATGGTTAGGCACACCATATCCTCCGCTAGAAAAGCGGCGATATGATACCAAGAGCATGCTGGCTTGTAAGCTAATCTTGCTTGATTTACGACTGTTTGGACGAAAAAAAGCCAGCCTGAAGACGGGCTGGCATAAATACAAGAAACATATCTTGTCGACGTGTAGAAGAGGTTCCATGAATTCAGCGAGGGTCTGCCGAAAACACAGAGGTATCGTATTGATACCAGACATCAGTCATGCAACTCATGTCTTAAAACCTACTTTACCGAACAGGATACAAATGAAAAAGGGGGGAAATCCCCCCTTTGTTCATGATTTTATTCAATATCATTTCAGCTCACGTAGCAGGCGGAAGCCGACATAATTTGCCGCAGTGGTTGGACCCACAAACAGTTCACTGTGCGCTTTGGCCATTTCAGGCGAGAAACTCCATGCACCACCTTTCGCTAAGCCACGGGAGTCGCCTGTCCATTCCCATACGTTACCAACCATGTCATAGAAGCCTAGCGAGTTAGGTGCAAATGCTTTCACCGGCGATGTGCTTTTGTTTGACCAAGACGTTCCACCCCAGCCAGTGTTAGCTTTGCCAGCCCCAAATTTATTACCCCACCAATAATCGGTTTTGCTGCCTGCACGCGCGGCAATTTCCCACTCATCTTCCGTGGGTAATCGGTAAGTAAAGCCAGTCTGCTTAGAGAGCCAGCGGGCATAGGCTTTTGCATCGTTTTGGCTGACACAAACAACAGGAGAATCTTTACTCTGTTTAAAGCCAGGGTTACGCCAGTAGCTATCCGATACTGGAGCGACTTCTGATTCATTGACCGTAATGCAGAGCTTTTTCAGCTCAGCATCCGTTTGATAATTGGTATGATTGACGAAGTTTTCAAATTGACTCACGGTCACAGGAGTGGCACTGAGAGCGAAAGCATGATCAAGGTTGTATTGTTTTGATGCGTGTTCGCCTAACAGGTATTGCCCTGGAAGAAGAGTGATGACTTCTGGTGCATTCACTTTGCCTTTCACTGAGTCGGCAAACTTTTGCCCTGCACGTAGAGGATTCGTCTTTTCATGTAAATTGACGCGCAAAGTTTGATCTGAGGTGATATTCACTTCTTGTTCGAAGCTGCGAAAACCCTCTTTTTCAATCTTAATCAGATGCTTACCTACAGGTAGCATTACCTCCACCGGGGTGCTGCCATAGTTTACGCTGTCAACCGTAACATGATCACCATGTTGGTTAGAACGTAATGATAAGTTAATCCATGCCACTTCTTGTTGCTGTTGATCTATTTGGCCTTCACCGGGGGCGAAACAGTATTGAGAGTCAATGTTCAGTAATTTACAAGGTGCATTTTCTGCTGGGCGAGCTTCCAGCTGAGCATTCACAATGCTGCGAAAACGCATGCCGTCATAGAAGCCTGAATCCGCCACTGCGTGCTTGAGTACATGGATGTTCAGCGACACATTGTTCAGTTGAGGCTTGATGGTTTTTGACTCGCTGCTTTCATCGATAAGCCAAAGTTGGAACTGACTGACGGCTTTTTGCAATGCAAGATCGGTGGTTTGTTTGCTGCATTGTGCAAAAGTCATATCTGTATTACACACATTGGTAAAGCTGACTTGCTGTTCTCCAGAGCGTTGCAACTCTTCACGCAGTCTGTCCACCCGTGCGCGCATTTTATCTTGTTGCAGTAAGGCAATGCTCTGTTCAATCGTCTGTTGCTGAACTTGGTATTGTGCCAATACCGTCTGCATTTCTTGCAATTTCTGCTCAGCATCCAAACGCACAACTTGGTTCTGTTTCACTTCGGCCCAAGCGGCTTGATAGGCGTTTTGTGATGGCTGGATATCTAAATCCGGCTCATCAATCATTTTCTGATAGTCGCGCTCAAGGTTGGTTTTGGCGGTTTTGAGGGCGGCATCCAACGCTTTGGCTTGCTGAGTCAAACGATTCAGCTCGGACTGCTGATTATCGACAGCCGCTTTCTGAAGCTTGGTGGCATCCGTGGCATTTTGCAGCTCGGTATGTTTGCCAAACAGCGCATCATCAATGGCAAGAACAGAAGAAGCTACTTCTTCTGCTAGCACTGGTGCTGCCATTAAGCAAGGTGAAAGTGCTAATAATAGAGCGGGAATCCCTTGTCGCATGGTGGTCTACTTCAAGTTAGGAAATTAAGTCTAAGTTATGAGCATTCTAAACGAAAACGCCATTTTGTCAGAAGTCATCTTTCAATAACTTAGTGACAAAATGGCGTTTTATCGACAGGTTTGTGAATTCCGACAAAAAATCGTTGGATTTTTGTGCCGTTAACTGTCCTTATTTGCTCGCAGTTTTACCCATACCGTGTCGTTACCATTCACAGTAATCACACGATTATAGGTTTCATAGCCTTCTTTAGAGACGGTGACTTGATGGCGTCCTGCGGGTAATACTAATTCAACCGGTGTACTACCATAGTTGATACCATTGATGGTCACTGAGTCATTGTATTGATCAGAACGCACTGTCACGTTAGCCCATTGCTTGTCCTGTTTTTTGGGTACAGCTTGTTCTGATTCACCTTTTAAACAGTAGCGGGTTTCTACGTTCAGCAGTTTACACGCTGCGACGGCTTCAGGTTTCGCTTGCAGTTGTGCTTGCATCTGCGTGAAGTATTCATTGTTACCTTCGAAACCAGAACGGATCATCTGACTTTCTTGAACGTGAATGTTAAGTTCAACCCCTTTTAGGTTTTGCTTAGCAATAACCGATTCGGTTAAGTCGTTGATCAACTTCTCACGAAACGTTTTAACGGCTTTTTGTTTAGTGAGATATTGCCCTTGATTGGCACATTCACCTAACGTCATTGTCGTTGAACAGGTCGTTTTGAAGCTGGTTTCCATCACATCACTTTCACGTAGCTCTGCGGCCAAACGTTTCACCCGAGCTTCAATTTTGGCTTCTTCCAAATTGGTCAGCTCAGTGTTTAAGCGGGCTTGTTTCTGTTTGAACTGCGACAAGCGCATTTCAATTTCAGTCACTGCTTGCTCATTTTCAAGCTTTTGTGATTGGTTACCTTTCAGCGCATTCCACGCCTCTTGGTAGCGTTTTTGGAAAGTGACTAGGTCAGTGTCAGGATCTTCAAGAAGACGGGTATACTGTTTGTCCAACTCTGACTTAGCTCGATTACGTTTGGCATCTAACTCATCGCCTTCACGTATTAATCGGCTCTGCTCATTTTTCAGTTGTTGCAGTTTACCGCTCTCCACCTCGTAGTCGGTGAGAATCGCGTTGATTTCGTTCTGTTTGTTACTCAGTTTCTCATCGATAGTCACGACGGGGTCAACTTGAGTGACCTCCTCTGCGAATACCGATGCAGATACCCATAAAGGGGATAGCGCAAGCAATAGCGCTGGGATGCGACGTTTAATCATAGGTCCCTGCAAACATTTTCGTTTAGCCACAAAAAGTGGGAAAGACAAACTTTTGACAGCTTTGTAGATAGCTGAATTATTAATGCAAATTTTATTCCGCTTAGCCAGAAATCATCACAAATCTGTGCACTAGGTGACTGATTTTTTGAACTTTAGATCTAAGCATTTTCATTTTGAGCAGATTCGAGAAATATGCAAGCTGAGTTTTCCGATCTACTTTAACGTTTTTTAAATTGAGTACACATTGACCGTAATTTATGTGCACTTGATCATTGTTCCGAGATGAGAATTTACCCCAATTGCAGCCTTGCTATGTGTGTAATTGGTTATGCTGAGTGGCTAAATGGGAGTGATTTCGTTTTGGACCAATTTGGTATACCATGGCGGCGCAAACACCACCTTGTGAGGTTGAAATGGCTCAGATGCACGTTCCTAATGTAGCCAATCATTCCCAAATAGCCAAAGTTTTGTCGCCTAAGCCGGCAGAGTTGATCACGTTGCCTTCGCACATGGCTTGCCATGATCATAGTTACACGCAAATTGTGATTGGTTTAAGAGGTCAAGCGGAATTTGAAGTGCGTGGCATTGGTAATATCGTTGGCCCGGGGCAGGGGTGTGTAGTGACATCGGGCTCTGATCATGCGTTTGGTGGTGTCGTAGGGCAGTCGGATATTCTGGTGCTCAATATGCCGATTCCGAGTGATGATGATCCGTTATTGCTGCGTAAACTGAATGAACTTGCGGTGGGCGATGTCTATTTTCAACTGGATGGTCAGATCCAACGTTTAATTCAAATGCTGGTGCAGGAGATGCAAGCCAGTCCTGACGACCTTCTGCTTGGTCGAGCTTGTAACGATACGGTCGTTGCGCTTTTGCAGCGCCACATCAGCGCGCTGGCCAGTGTCCATAAAGAGTCTCGCTTTGATATGGAAGTGGTGGATCGCTATATCGAGCAGCACTTAGCGCACCGAATTTCCGTTGCACAGTTAGCAGGAAGTGTGTTCTTAAGTGAAAGCCAATTTCATGTCTTGTTCAAAGAGCAAATGGGGTTGACCCCACATCAATATGTGTTGAACAAACGCGTCGATATGGCGAAGAAGTTGATTGAGCAAGGTCGACTTAATTTGGGTCAGATTGCGGAGCTGACGGGTTTTTCCAATCAAAGTACGTTCACGCATACTTTTTCTCGGTTACATGGTATTTCACCTTCGCAATATAAGCGGCGCTTTTCTTCTTCGATATAATGTTGAGTGATCCTTGAATTCCTCGTTTATTGAGCTCGCGAAGACTCAATCCTCAAGCCTTTTATCTCTTGATGACAAAACCCTAGTGACTACGCATCTGCCTGCTTATTGATGTAGAGTTGCTCACTTTTTGTCGTTGTTGAGTTGCAACAATTGCAAAATAATTGGCGATGAAACTTGCTTGAATTGGTGTGATCTTGTTTTTGTTTTGTTAAAACTCAGAGTTATTGACAAAATACTAGGACTTTTTGACAAGTTTTCTTCTCACGCTCAAAATACACTGCCAGCCATTGCAGGAAACCTGACTCAATCTGTCAGGTATGAGATGAAGGAAACCACATGTTTACAGCAACCGATGTGTTGAACGCAGCGTTTATCGAGCAGCCGCTAGATAAACTATGGTCGCTGATCTCGCCACTGTATATGGTGGACGAATCCCAATGGCTGACCCAATTATTGCCTCTCGCAACGCCAAGCTATGCTGAAAAAGCAGCAATGGCGGAGAAAACCACGCGCTTAATTGAAGCGATCCGCAGCGATAAAAAAGCGGTGCAGATGATTGATGCACTGCTTTTGGAATACAGCTTGGATACCCAAGAAGGTATTTTGCTGATGTGTTTGGCGGAAGCGTTAATGCGTATTCCTGATGCAGAAACGGCTGACGCGTTTATTAAAGACCGCTTGGGTGTTGCGGATTGGCAATCCCACCTGAAAAATTCAGATTCGGTGTTCGTGAATGCTTCAACTTGGGGCTTGATGCTGACAGGTAAAGTGATTGGCCTGGCTGATGGTGATACCGCAAGCCCAGTGCAAGCGGTGAATCGCTTAGTGAATAAGCTGACTGAACCTGTGATCCGCAAAGCCATGCATCAAGCCATGAAGATCATGGGTCATCAATTTGTGCTTGGTCGCACCATTGAAGAAGCGCAGAAAAATGGTCGCCCAATGCGCGACAAAGGTTATACCTATTCGTTTGATATGTTGGGTGAAGCGGCGCTGACTTCTGCCGATGCGCACAAGTATTTCAAAGATTACTTGATGGCGATTGAAGCGGTAGGCCGCGATAAATATGGTCTGGAGACCAGCCCTGCGCCGTCGGTCTCGATCAAACTTTCGGCTTTGCATCCTCGCTACCAAGTGGCGAATGCCGATCGCGTGATGACCGAGCTGTACAGCACACTTATTCAACTGCTTGAGCGTGCGAAAGAGCTGGATGTCGCCATCACGATTGATGCCGAAGAAGCGGATCGTTTAGAGCTGTCACTGCATCTGTTTGAAAAGCTCTATCGCAGCGACACGCTGCGTGGTTGGGGCAAGTTTGGTTTGGTGGTTCAAGCCTACTCGAAACGTGCGTTGCCAGTACTGGTTTGGCTCACGGCACTCGCAAAAGAGCAGGGCGATCTCATTCCTGTGCGTTTAGTCAAAGGTGCGTATTGGGACAGCGAAATCAAGATGTCGCAGCAACGCGGTTTTACTGGCTATCCGGTTTATACGCGCAAAGAAGCGACCGATGTTTCTTATCTGGCATGTGCACGCTTCCTACTGAGTGAATCGGTACGCGGCAATCTGTTCCCGCAATTTGCTAGCCATAACGCGCAAACCGTTACCGCGATTGCGGTGATGGCACAACACAAAGATTTTGAATTCCAGCGCCTGCATGGCATGGGGGATGCGCTTTATCACCATGCTAAAGCCGCTTATCAGCAGTCGGTACGAATTTATGCCCCCGTGGGCAGCCATAAAGATCTGCTGCCCTATCTGGTGCGTCGATTACTAGAGAATGGTGCTAACAGCTCATTTGTCCATCGCTTGGTGGACTCGCGCTGTCCTGTGGGTGCGTTGACTCAGCATCCAGTCGATATGCTGCTTGCGTTTGAAACCTTAAATAACCGTAAGATCCCACTGCCAACGGAGATTTTTGCCGAGCGCAAAAACTCATTGGGGATCAACATTGATATTGAGAGTGAAGCGAAGCCGTTTGAAGCTAAGATCCACGCTTGGTTAGATAAGACGTGGCAAGCGGCACCGATCATTGGCGGGCACTCTTATTACCAAAACATGATCAAGGCGGGTCACAGTGCAGAGCCCGTCACTGCGCCTTACGATCGCCGTATTCAAGTCGGTCAGGTGTTTCACGCTAACCTTGATCATGTTTCCGCTGCGATCGACTCTGCTCAACACGCCTTCCCAACGTGGAATGCGCTCGATGCCAAAGAGCGTGCGAGTAAATTGGATGCGCTGGCGGATCTGCTTGAACTGCATATGCCTGAGTTGGTGGCCTTGTGTCACCAAGAAGCGGGCAAAACCATTCATGACAGCATTGATGAAGTACGTGAAGCGGTCGATTTTTGCCGTTACTACGCCAAACAAGTCGATGTGCTAGGCGAGTTCAGTATCGAAAGCTTTGATGGATCAACACGTCGTGTCAGCCGTCAAGGTCGTGGTGTATTTGTGTGTATTAGCCCGTGGAACTTCCCGCTGGCGATTTTCCTTGGTCAAATCAGTGCTGCCTTAGTGGCCGGAAATACCGTGATTGCCAAACCTGCCGAGCAAACCAGTTTGATCGCGTATCGCGCGGTTGAACTGATGCAAGAAGCGGGTTTCCCTGCTGGAACCATTCAACTTTTGCCGGGACGCGGTGCCGATATCGGCAGCGCACTCACTTCTCATCCGGCCATCGCGGGTGTGGCGTTTACTGGCTCGACCACCACGGCGCAGCGCATTAACCAAATGTTAGCGCAACGTGAAGCCGCTCCGGTACCATTTATTGCAGAAACTGGCGGTCAAAACGCCATGATTGTCGACAGTACCGCGCTGCCAGAGCAAGTGGTGCGTGATGTGCTGCGTTCCGCTTTTGCCTCTGCTGGCCAACGCTGTTCGGCACTGCGTGTGCTGTTTGTACAGCAGGATATTGCCGATCGCGTGATCACTTTGATTCAGGGCGCGATGCAAGAGCTGAAAGTCGGTGTGCCACATCTGCATCAAACCGATGTCGGGCCAGTGATTGATGAGAAAGCCAAACAGAAACTGTTGGCGCACATTGAACACATGAGCCAAACCCAGAAGAAAATCGCTCAGCTTACTTTGAGTGAAGCTTGCCAGCATGGCGACTTTGTTGCGCCAACCGCCTTTGAAATTGATGACATTGCTGCGCTGAGTGAAGAGCAGTTTGGCCCGATCTTGCACATTGTTCGGTTTAAAGCGCGCGAATTGGCGCAGATCGTCGACAAAATCAACCAAACTGGTTTTGGTTTAACCATGGGCATTCATAGCCGTAACGAAACCACGTATCGCTGGATTGAAAAACATGCTCGAGTGGGCAACTGCTACATCAACCGCGATCAAGTCGGGGCTGTGGTGGGGGTACAACCGTTTGGCGGACAAGGCTTGTCTGGTACTGGTCCGAAAGCGGGCGGGCCTCACTATCTTTACCGCTTTACTCAAGTGCAATACCAATAACCCACAGCAAGGAGACGTATCATGGTGCATCAAGTAACCCGTTTTTCAGACGCCTTTTCTGCTTGGGAAAATTGGAATCTGACCGACTTTGACTCGAAATGTGAGTGTTTACTCGCGTTGAAATCTTTATTGGAAAACAGCATGCCCGGTGTGGCAAAAGTGATTTCCTACCACCTTCAACAGGCATCGACTTTGTTGGCGCATACGCACCAACTGATTGGGCCTACCGGAGAAACCAATGAGCTTTATACCGCAGGGCGTGGTGTTGCCCTGATCATCCAAGAGGATAACGGTATTCAAGCCAAACAAGCCGTAGTGGCTCAACTGACTGCTGCACTCGTAGCGGGGAACAGTGTCGTTTTTTGTAGTGACGATAAAGAGTTGAGTTCTGCGTTAGTGGCTGCTTACCAGCAGTCATCCCTTCCGGCAAATTTGTTGCAGTTTGCTTCTTTCGATGCGTATCACCAACTGATCGAATCAGATGTGAGATGCATTGGATATGTCGGAACCCCGTCGGTTGAGGCCACGATCAACCGTCAGCTCGCGAAACGTACAGGCGCGATTGTCAGTCTCGTTTCAGAAACGGATCTGCTTACCTTGCCGGTGGCACATGATCCACATTTATCACTGCGCTTTATTACCGAGCGCACACGCACAATAAATATAACAGCAGTGGGTGGAAACGCGACGCTCTTGGAGCTCGGTGTGGATACTCATTAGTCCTTTCTGCGTTTGCCCCCTTTGGATAAGAGGGGGTATGAAAGGCGATCTTGAAAAAGAGGACAAAACACAATGGAAAATAGCTTCGCTATTACAACCACCTTTATCGTCTACCTCATTTTGATGTTGGCGATTGGGGTTTACGCTTATCAGCGAACGAAAAACTCAGCCGACTACTTTCTGGGTGGCCGTTCATTAGGGCCATGGCCTGCGGCACTTTCCGCTGGCGCATCAGATATGAGTGGCTGGTTGCTACTGGGTCTACCGGGTTATGCGTATGCGGCCGGTATTGAGTCATTCTGGTTGGCTGGCGGCTTGCTCGTTGGTACTTGGGCTAACTGGTTAGTGAACGCTAAGCGTCTGCGTACCTACAGTATCACCACGGATTCTCTGACTTTACCTGAGTTTTTGTCACGCCGTTTTAACGACAACTCAAAACTGATCCAAACCATTTCTGCGTTTTTCATTCTGCTGTTCTTCCTTTTCTATACCAGTTCAGGTTTGGTTGCCGGCGGCAAACTGTTTGAAACTGTATTCGGCTTGGATTACTCCACTGCGGTGATTGTGGGTACGGTTTGTGTGGTGTCGTACACCTTGTTTGGTGGCTTCTTAGCGGTATCTTGGACTGACTTGGTGCAAGGCTTGCTGATGGCAGCGGCGCTGATGATTGTGCCGATTGCTGCGATGGAAGGGGGCTTTACTCAGCTTGATCACGATTTGGCGGCGATTAACCCAGAGTTACTGACTTTGTGGAATGACGCAAAAGGTGAACCTCTGTCCGCGATTGCGATTATCTCGCTAGTGGCTTGGGGTTTGGGCTATTTTGGTCAGCCGCACATTCTGGCGCGTTTCAAAGCCTCACGTTCCAATAAAGATCTGACCACGGCGCGCCGTATTGCCGTGATATGGACTGGCATTTCAATGGCGGGTGCGATTCTGGTGGGGTTAACCGGCCTGATTTTTGTCACGCAATCGGGCACGATTGGTCTGGATGATGGCGAAAAAATCTTCATGCTATTAGTGAACTCGCTGTTCCACCCAGTCATCGCTGGTATTTTGCTGGCCGCAATTTTGGCAGCAATTATGAGTACGGCCGATTCACAGCTGCTGGTGTCTTCATCGGCGCTCGCGGAAGACTTCTACAAGCAAGTGTTCAAAACCGATGCCAGCTCAGAAGAGATTGTGCGCGTTGGCCGTGCCGCAGTTGTGATCATCTCGCTGATTGCACTGTTTTTAGCGATGACCCCAGATAGCTCAGTGCTGGGTTTGGTGTCCTACGCTTGGGCGGGCTTTGGTGCGGCATTTGGTCCTGCGCTGGTATTGAGCCTCTACTGGTCACGCATGAACCGTAACGGTGCCTTAGCGGGTATTATTGTCGGTGGTGTGACCATCGTGGTGTGGAAGCAGCTTTCGGGTGGTTGGTTTGATGTGTATGAAATCGTACCAGGAATTATTCTTTCAACCGTATCGATTGTTGTGATCAGCCTGCTCACTGGTGAGCCAGATGAAAAAGTGAAAGCACAGCATGTTACGTTCAAAAAGCATCTGATCGAGCTTGAATAGCGCGCTCTATAATGGACGAAGCCTCGCATTGCGAGGCTTTCTTTTGGCTTAACGTCTTCCCTATTGAGTAATTCTTTAATACTGGTCACGAAATTTGCACAAGAAATTATGTTTCTAACGTTTATCGCTGCAGAATGCGTCAATTCTCAATAGTGATAAATCGACAGGAGTGCTCCGTGATGCCAAAGGCTTATTGTCGTGGTTGTGGTAAACAAACCGCACACAAAGTAGTGATGAAACGTGTGCAGACACAACCCGAAGGCTGGCAAGGTTTCCAACAATTTCTCACTAGGTTGATGCAAGGACAGCATTATTATCAGATGGAGCAGCACTACTTCTGCCGAGTCTGCAACCAGCAGAATGAGCGTGTAAAACAGCACGATATCTTAGTTGGGGTCAGAGCTTCTTAAGCTCGCAAGAATACCGCCCTGATTAAACTCCACTCTGCACGCTTATTGTGTGTAGTGAGCTGTGCGTTTTCGAACGCTTTTCTGGCTGACTACGATTACTTCACTTCCTTCCATCTTCGGTTGCACCATTTTGGACAGCATCTCACATTTTAATGATCCCTTATCAGTAGACTTGCGATTGTGCGAGCTTTAGCAAGGTAATTACCTGAAATTTCGATACTTTGCTCACATATTAATGCAATTTAATATGTGTGGAGTATTGTTGATGCGATTAAGTCTAAAGAGAAAGATGGTTTTCTCTGTGGTGGTGGCGATTGCGGTAACCGCGGCGGCTTTGGTTATTGCGGGTTATCAGACGTTTAAAAAAGACAGTTGGCGAGCGATTGAAAGTGAAAGTCGCAATACTTTGCAAGCCCATGCAAAAGGGATTGGCGACTGGTTTTCGGGTAAACAATTGGCGCTTAAAGGGTTACGTGAAGAAATTGAACGTAACCCGCAATTAGAATTAGTGCCACATTTAAGACAAACCCTAGAATCAGGCTCATTTGGATTGAGTTACTACGGTAATGAGCAGGGCGAAATGTTCCGTCAAGATCCGTCACTCAATACCGCAGATTATGATCCACGTGTCCGAGGTTGGTACAAAGAAGCAAAAGCGGCGGGTAAACCGATCACGACCGAACCTTACGTGAGTGTCACCATGCAAACTTTAGTGGTGACGTTGGCAGAACCGGTACGTTATCAAGGTCAATTAATGGGTGTCGCTGCGTCTAATCTGGCTTTAGATAAGCTCATCAAAGACGTATTGGCCATTGCGGTACCGGGAGAAGGGTACGCCATATTGGTTAACCAAAAAGGCAAAATTGTTGCTCATCCAACTCAAGATTTGATCCTAAAACCGACGGAAGAGATGTCGGCTCAACTGACTATTTCTAAGCTCAATATCGCGGCTAAAGACCATTCGCTCTTCCAATTGAGCATGGACGGGCGAGATAAGGTCTTGATGGCTGAGGAAGTGGCGAATACCGATTGGTTGCTGGTCATGGTGATGGATAAAGGGGTTCTGGAGCAGCCACTGAATGACATGTTGATGGTGCAGATCGGGATTGGACTGGGTATCTTGCTTGTGATGGCACTGCTTACGTCTTGGTTTGTGGCTCGTCAGCTTAATGAGCTCGGTAATATCGCTAATGCTCTGGCAGATATCGCCGAAGGGGATGGCGATTTGACTCGTCGTTTGGATGTTCGCAGCCAAGATGAAGTGGGTTTGCTGGCCGATAAATTCAATAAATTTGTCGATCGTTTACATCAGATGGTGAAAAACGTACGTGAAGTTTCCGTAGCGCTGACTCAAGGGGCTGACCACGCTGCTGCTTCAGCAACTCAAGCCAGCAAACGGATTCGCACTCAACAAGATGAGATCACCATGGTCGCGACGGCGGTAACCGAAATGGCATCGGCAACGGCAGAAATTGCCGGCAATGCCGAAAATACCGCGAAGAACGCCACTCAATCGGTGCAATTGGGCGAAGATGGCTTTGCGCAAATGCAACAAAGTAAACAGTCGATTGACCAGCTTGCCCAAGAGTTAACTGGTGCGGTGAGTATCATCAGTGAGCTGGAAGTGCATGCCAACGAAATCTCAACGATTTTGTCGACCATCCGTGGCATTGCCGAACAGACCAACTTGCTTGCACTGAATGCGGCGATTGAAGCGGCGCGTGCCGGTGAACAAGGGCGTGGTTTTGCGGTGGTTGCAGATGAAGTTCGTGTGCTGTCGCAGCGCACCCACGCTTCGACGGAGGAGATCCAGACTAAGATTGCTGGCTTGCAGAAAGTCACTAGCACCGCGGTATCGGTAATGACCGAAAGCCATAAGTTGGTGGAAACCAGTGTGGCTGATGTTAACCAAACCGGCGAAAGTTTACAGGCGATCAGTGAAGCGATTCAGCAGATCAGCGATATGGCAACGCAAATTGCTTCGGCGGCGGAAGAACAGTCATTAGTGACAGCCGATATCAATATGAATACTGAATCGGTGCGTGAAGTGAGCGATCAATTAGCGCAAGAAGCTCAGGATTCAGTGCAACAGGCCAAATCACTGCATACGATGGCGCAGGAGCTGAATAAAGAGATTTCACGCTTCAAGCTCTAGCTTTATTTCTTGTTGAGTTTGGTGATCACTCGTGGTTTCTAAAGGGCATCGTAAGATGCCCTTTTTACGTGAGTTAGGTCACGGCTTACGGAATGCCATTTCGGCAGTTTTGTAGTTACCAGTATTGTATTTCAGTCTAAACAGTCAAAGGATATTGCTGTATGAGTCTGGACCGCGTTGACCGCGATATATTGCGGATCTTGCACACCAAAGGACGTTTACCGGTTGTTGAGCTCGCCAAATTGGTGAATCTCACCACATCGCCCTGCTCTGAAAGGGTTAAGCGGTTAGAGAAAGAGGGTTATATTCGTGGTTATCACGCCGATCTCGATCCAGGAAAGTTAGGCTTGGATGTGCAGGTCTTTATCCATATTCGGCTCGATCAAAGCAGCTTCTCGATTTTTGAACGTTTTGCACATGCGGTGGCGGATATCCCAGAAATTGAAGCGTGTTATTCGCTCTCTGGCGATTTCGACACCATGATTAAAGTCCGAGTTAGAGATATGAAAGCGTATCAGGCTTTTATGTCGGGTAAGTTAGGCTCGTTGCCGGGAGTGATCCAAACTCGCAGTGAGTTTGTGATTGAAGAGCACAAAACCAGTTTTGGTATCAACCCTGAGCTGATTTATACCCTCCCTACATGATGTGGTGTGAGCAAAACGCTCCATCACGAGTTTAGTTGCATGGAGTTTTTATGGTTCAACTCTCTGTCGTTTCTCGTGCTGAGTCACTTGACACTTCTCCTGAAATCCAGACTTTGCAGACGCAGTTTGCACGGCTGAAAACCCAGTACGCGAATGCTTCATATCCCAGTTTGACGCATCGTTTGCAGCGATTGACTCAACTCAAACAGGCTTTACTGCATGAAAATGAAGCCCTGATTGCCGCAGTCAATCAAGATTATGGTTTCCGTAGTCGGTTCGATAGCGCCTTATGCGATTTACTGCCAACGCTGAATCATCTCAACTACACGACTAAGCAACTGAAAAAATGGATGAAACCGCAGCGGCGGCATGCAGGATTGATGCTGTGGCCTTCGCGTGTTGAAGTGCAATTTCAGCCCTTGGGTGTTGTGGGGATAATGGTGCCTTGGAATTTTCCTATTTTGCTTAGCCTTGCACCACTGATCACCGCGGTTGCTGCGGGGAATCAGGTGATGGTGAAATTGAGTGAATACACACCTGCCACCAATCAGGTGTTAGCGCGTGTGATTGCCGCGTTGGGCGATATCGCGGTTTGCGTGCAAGGTGACGCGAAGGTTGCCGCGGCTTTTAGTGCCTTGCGATTTGATCATCTGCTGTTTACGGGGTCAACCGCCGTAGGCAAGCTAGTGGCGCAAGCGGCCGCGAAAAATTTAACACCTGTGACGTTAGAGTTGGGGGGCAAATCTCCAGTGATCATCGCTGACGATGCGGATCTCGCGCGCAGCGTGGATAGTATTATGCTTGGCAAAACCACCAATGCCGGGCAGATCTGTGTTGCACCGGATTACGTCATGCTGCCGCAAGCGAAAGTCGCGACCTTCGTTGAGCTTTATTTGCAGCGTTTTGCGCGCCGTTTTATCCGTTATGGTCGTATGGATGTGACACAAATCATTAACCAAGCGCAGTTTGACCGATTACAACACTGTTTGGATGATGCACAGCAAAAAGGCGCCAAACTCAATACTGTGGTGGGCAAAACAGTAGAACTCGAAGCAAGGCAGATGCTGCCGCATCTGTTAACCGAAGTCAGCGATGACATGCTGGTGATGCAACAAGAGATCTTTGGTCCCATTCTGCCGGTGATCGGTTATCGCAATATTGAAGAAGCGATTGAACGAGTCAATCAAGGCCCACGGCCATTGGCGCTGTACGTGATGACCAAAGAGAGCCATCTGGCCAATCATATTTTGCAGCGTACCCACAGTGGTGGTGCGTGTGTGAATGATACCTTGATGCATGTTGCAGCGGATGATGCGCCATTTGGCGGCATTGGTGAATCAGGGCAGGGGCATTACCACGGAATCGAAGGGTTTAAGACCTTCTCGCACAGCAAAACGGTGCTTCATTCAGCCGCTTGGTTGCCACGTAATGGCTGGCTGCTGACTTATCGTCAATCGATGTTACGCGTCCTTACTCGTTTTTTGGGGCGCTAATCTTTCTACTATCGATCACTATATCAAGCCAGACAGCATCTGGCTTGATGCTATCCCATTCCTACTTGAAGCAGCAGCGGTGTTGGTTACGCTCATGGATCCCAATCATAAGTCTGTGTATGTGCATGGGGATGAACTCACTTGCCGCTTACCTGCAACTCCAAGTCGTTTGGGTATAGCAGGATGTCACGTCAAATTGAAAAATAGCAGTGTTATTGAATGTAATTAAATATGTGGCGTTTGTTGCTAAGGTTGCATTTTATCTTGTTGGATTAATCTTGTTTAATAGTGCGTTGTTCTGTTTATTTAATTATTCACTGTATTATTTACTTATAAATTTACTCAAGTCTTAAGATATATATGGCAATACCTATTATTGTTGGTAAATAAATCTAAAATATATATCTATGCTTATTAAGGTGTGATGATGGTCAAATTTTAATTTTTCCTTGGGGTATAGAATGCGCCTGCTTTCTAAGCAAAACGACGTAAACTGGTTTCTTGATTATTTGTAACGGAGTTGTATATGAAAAAGAAATCAAAAATCATGGCACACATTCGTAGGACTCGGCACATCATGATGCCGTCTCACCGTGACTACTTTGACTACTCTTTCTTTACCCAATCGACATCTCATCTGTAACGAGTGCTTTAGGCTGCTTGCCAGCTAAAGATTCGTCCTATACCTGCTTTCCTCATGTTGAGGTATTAAGGCATATTCATTGATTTTTCACGCCCTTTGGCGTGATGTGAGATCATGTTGGTTTTGCCTGCTCTTACCGTAACTGAGCGAATTTTCAGGTATGCCCAAGAAAAAATATCATTATTAAGCAAAAGAATATTCACAGATTCTTAGGCTGAGGCTCTCCATTATTTCTATCTCAGCCTTTGTTACTGCAATATTTATTTTGCTGAGCGATTTCCTGCACGCTAAAAATAATTTGGCTTGGGATTCGTTTATTCAAAAAAATAAGAAAGGCTAAATATGAATTCATTAAAAATTGCTACGAGTTTATCGGTTCGCTCTTGCTTCACGACTCAACGTGAAGTGGTGGATGTACTGAAAACCGACTTCTGTGACATTGGTGCGGCGGTGGTTTCCGTCGAAGACGTACAAAACGGCATCATAGATAAAATGAATGCGACCGGTTTGAAACTGCCGATCTTTGTTGCTGTGTGCTGCGAAGACCAATTTCCAGATGATTTTTGCGCAGACATTACCGGGGTATTTGAGCTGTGTGATGCCAAAGTGGAGTTCTACGGTAAGCAAGTGGAAACTGCCGTGCGTCGTTATCAAGAAAGCCTGTTGCCACCTTTCTTTGGCACATTGAAAAAATACGTGGACATGGGTAACTCGACCTTTGCTTGCCCAGGCCATCAAGGCGGTCAGTTCTTCCGTAAGCACCCGGTTGGTCGCCAGTTCTTTGATTTCTTTGGTGAAACCTTGTTCCGCTCGGATATGTGTAACGCAGACGTGCGTTTGGGCGACTTGCTGATCCATGAAGGCGCCCCGCATGATGCACAGGCTTACGCGGCGAAAGTATACAACGCAGATAAAACCTACTTTGTACTCAACGGCACATCGGCCTCCAACAAAGTGGTGTGTAACGCGCTGCTGACACCGGGAGATCTGGTGCTGTTTGATCGCAACAACCATAAATCCAACCACCATGGTGCGTTAATTCAAGCAGGCGCGACACCGGTTTACTTAGAAACGGCTCGTAACCCATTCGGTTTTATCGGCGGGATTGATGCGCACTGCTTTAACGAATCTTACCTACGTGATGCGGTACGTAATGTGGATCCAAGCCGCGCGGAAGCGAAACGCCCATTCCGTCTTGCCATCATTCAGCTTGGAACTTACGACGGTACGATTTACAACGCGCGTCAGGTGGTGGATCGCATCGGTCATTTGTGTGACTACATCCTGTTTGACTCTGCATGGGTGGGCTATGAACAGTTCATTCCCATGATGAAAGACTGCTCACCACTTCTTCTCGATCTGAAGCCTGAAGATCCGGGCATCATCGTGACTCAGTCCGTGCATAAACAGCAGGCGGGTTTCTCGCAAACTTCGCAAATCCACAAGAAAGATCACCACATCAAAGGTCAAGAGCGTTACTGCAACCATAAACGCTTTAACAACGCCTTTATGCTGCACGCCTCAACCAGCCCATTCTACCCGTTGTTTGCGGCGCTCGATGTGAACGCCAAGATGCACGAAGGGGACAGTGGCCGCTACCTATGGCGCGAAGCGGTGAAAACCGGTATCGAAGCCCGTAAGCTGCTGATGAAAAAATGCAAATACATCAAACCGTTCATCCCTCCAATGATCGAAGGTAAACCTTGGCAATCTCACCCCACCGAGCACATTGCCGATGATTTGCGTTTCTTTGAATTTGAACCGGGGCAGAAATGGCATGCGTTTGAAGGTTACGAACATGGTCAGTATTTCGTTGACCCTTGTAAGTTCCTGCTGACCACACCGGGGATTGACCCAGAAACCGGCGAATACGAGCACTTTGGTATTCCGGCCACCATACTGGCCAACTTCCTGCGTGAGAACAACATCATCCCAGAGAAGTGCGATTTGAACTCGATCCTCTTTTTGCTCACCCCAGCCGAAGATATGGCGAAGATGCAGCATTTAGTGGCACAAATTGCTCGTTTTGAACGCTTGATTGAAGAAGATGCACCACTGAGCGAAGTATTGCCGAACGTGTACCGCGCGAATCGCGAACGCTACAAAGGCTACACCATCCGTCAGTTGTGTCAGGAAATGCACGATCTGTATGTCAGCCATGATGTGAAACAGCTGCAAAAAGAGATGTTCCGCGCGCGTTATTTCCCACGTGCGGTAATGAACCCACAAGAAGCGAACTTGGCCTTTGTACGTGGTCAGGTTGAGCTAGTCCCACTGCGTGAAGTGGAAGGCCATATCGCCGCTGAAGGCGCACTGCCTTACCCTCCAGGTGTGTTGTGTGTGGTTCCGGGAGAAATATGGGGCGGTTCAGTACAGCGTTACTTCCTCGCTCTGGAAGAAGGGATCAACTTGCTGCCGGGTTTTGCGCCTGAATTGCAAGGGGTGTATCTGGAGCCGACAGGCGAGGGACGAGTGCAAGCCATGGGCTATGTACTGAAACGTTAATCGGGGCATCGGGGCAGATGTTTCTGCCCCGATGACAACACGAAAAGACCCATAGAAGGGGAATATCATGAGTAAATCCAATAACAAAATTGGTGTAGTGCAACTCACCATTCTGACTATCGTAAACATGATGGGGTCGGGCATCATTATGCTCCCGACTCAGCTTGCCCAAGTCGGCACCATTTCTATCTTATCTTGGTTAGTCACTGCCGCGGGTTCAACTGCCTTGGCGTTTGCCTTTGCAAAATGCGGTATGTTCAGTAAAAAATCCGGTGGTATGGGTGGTTACGCCGAATACGCGTTTGGCCGCAGTGGCAACTTTATGGCCAACTATACCTATGCGGTTTCCTTGCTGATAGCCAACGTGGCGATTGCCATTTCCGCTGTCGGCTATGCCGATGTGCTGTTTGGTTTTCATCTCACTCCGATTGAAACCTGTATCGCGACGATCTTGGTATTGTGGGTAGCCACTGTAGCTAACTTTGGCGGTGCACGTATTACTGGCCAAGTTTCCAGCGTCACCGTTTGGGGCATCATCATTCCGGTGATTGGGGTATCCATCATCGGCTGGTACTGGTTTGATTTTGACTTGTATCGCTCAGCATGGAACCCACATGGTTTGCCATTCTTCCAAGCACTTGGTGGCTCAATTGCGATGACATTGTGGGCATTCTTAGGTTTGGAATCGGCGTGTGCTAATGCTGATGCGGTAGAAAACCCAGAGAAAAACGTACCCATCGCGGTCATGGGCGGTACCTTAGGGGCTGCGGTGATTTACATCATCTCAACCAACGTGATTGCTGGGATTGTGCCAAACGCGGATCTGGCCAACTCGAACGCACCATTTGGTCTGGCTTTCGCACAGATGTTTAACCCAACCATGGGCGCGATTGTCATGGCGTGTGCGATCGTGTCTTGTACCGGTTCACTGCTTGGCTGGCAATTTACCATTGCGCAAGTGTTTAAAGCCTCGGCCGATGAAGGTTTCTTCCCTAAATTGTTCTCTAAAGTGACCAAAGCCGATGCCCCTGTGCTAGGTATGTTGACCATCGTCTCGATTCAAACGGTGTTGAGTTTGATGACTATCAGCCCATCACTCAATAAGCAGTTTGAGGCGTTAGTGAATTTGGCGGTCGTGACCAATATTATTCCGTACATCCTCTCTATGGCCGCGCTAGGCGTGATGCAAAAGCAGCTCAATGTGCCTGTCAGCCAAGCGAAAGTGGCCAACGTGATGGCCTTTATTGGTGCGATGTACAGCTTCTATGCGTTGTACAGTTCAGGTGAAACTGCGGTCATGCTCGGTTCGATTGCGACCTTCTTCGGTTGGGTGCTGTACGGTGCGATCTCTCGCTCACAGCTCAATACACCCATGAAACACGCCTGATCGGGTTTAAAGCTTAAGCTATCAGGTCAACAGCGCAGCGAGTCTGCGCTGTTTTTCTATCCGCGCGGTTTTCTCTCTGATGCTTCTGTTTCATCGACTTTTCTTGCTCAAAAGCGGTGATATTCAAAACAAGTTTGTCCGTAACGCTTTTCACCGCTCGTTGAACTGACTACACTAGGCGGCGTTTCAGAATCGTCTGAAGCACAACAATATTCTCAGGGCGGGGCGAAATTCCCCACCGGTGGTATGCCGCAAGGCGAGCCCACGAGCGCTCGATTCGTCGAGGTCAGCAGATCTGGTGAGAAGCCAGAGCCGACGGTTACAGTCCGGATGAGAGAGAATGACAAACACACTGAATCTCAAGGTGCGGCGTTGCTACATCTTTCGGTTTTCAGTGCTTTTCGTTTTGGATTTTGATCCCTCATAAGCCCTGATTCTGGTCATTTTTTGGAGTATTACCATGAATCAGTCCTCATTACTTGCCGAATTCGGCGACCCAATGACTCGTGTAGAAAACGCACTGCAAGCCTTACGTGAAGGGCGTGGTGTGCTGCTGCTTGATGATGAAGATCGCGAAAACGAAGGCGATATTATCTACGCAGTAGAATCTCTTACTACAGCGCAAATGGCGCTGATGATCCGTGAATGCAGCGGCATCGTCTGTTTGTGTCTGACTGAAGCGCAAGCCGATCGCTTAGCCCTACCGCCTATGGTGGTGAACAACAATAGTGCGAACCAAACGGCTTTTACGGTATCGATTGAAGCCAAACACGGTGTGACCACGGGGGTTTCGGCGCAAGATCGCGTCACCACCATCAAAACCGCCGCCAACCCACAAGCGAAGCCGGAAGATTTGGCACGCCCCGGCCATGTATTCCCACTGCGTGCTCGTGCGGGCGGGGTATTGGCGCGTCGTGGTCATACTGAAGGTACGGTTGATTTGATGCAGATGGCGGGCTTGCAGCCAGCGGGTGTGTTATGCGAACTGACCAACCCAGATGGCAGCATGGCAAAAACGCCAGAAATCATCGAGTTTGGCAAACTGCACAATATGCCCGTGTTGACCATTGAAGATATGGTGCAATACCGCATTCAGTTTGATCTGAAACTGGCTTAAGCGAAGAAAAAACAGCCCTGACGAACAGATTCATCAGGGCTGTTAATGATTGATGAGGGCAGGAATTACCAACCCGCTTCTTGGTGATCAATCTCGTTATGGATCAGCGTGACACACTGTGAAGCAAACAGCATTTTTGGCCCAAGGCTGATTTTTTCTACCCCGAGACGCTTCATCGAGTTACCGCTCTTTTTCGGCATCGGGATATGGTCGGTCAGAATAAAACACGGGTTCGGGCCAATCTTAATATCACGAATGGAATCGCCTTTTTTATCCATCATGTACAGCGAATGATGCTCTGCCAACTCACCGAGTAGCGCTTCAAAACTGATAGTGCGCACGGTCAATCCCGGCTGAACCACACGGGTTTGTTCTTTGCCCATACCAACAGAGGCATCCAGCGCTTTCACCAATAGGGCAATCAACGCCGCTTCATGGAACCCGCCCACATCACTGATTTCATTGGCTTCGACGGTGATGGTGCGTGAATAATCGCGCGTACTTTCCAATACCAGATGAATCACCACATCTTCACGATGCGACTGCGCGGTAAACAGGCTGTTCATCATGCAGTGTGCCAAAATTTCGGTATGGCATTTGCCACCAATTTCGTCCAGTAGGCGTTGGCTATCGGTCGGTGCAGAGCGAGCTCGAAGGATAAAACTGCGCATGGTATTTCTCATTCGTTGTCATTTAAAGTGCGGTATTGTCGCTAAGCGCGCCGAACTTGACCAGTCTTTTATGCTGCCGTATTGCGAGAGCCGTGACTCGCCGATTTATTCGATGACGCCCTGCTCAAAATAACGCTTACTGAACTCAATAAACCGCTTTAAGCGCACTGGTTGATATTTGTCTTTATGGTAGATAAGGGAAAACTCAACGCTTGGGATATGCCAATCCTGAAACACTTCGACCAATTCACCGCGGGCGATCTCTTGGTGGCAGTAGAAAGTGGGTACGCGAATGATGCCGTTATGCGCCAATGCCGCTCGAACTAACACTCGGCCGTTTTTACACTGTAAATCTCCATCGACAGGCACATCGAGAGTTTGCTTCGTCTCTTTGTGTTGGTAGCTCCAACGTTTTACCGAACCCGTTAAGCAGCGATGATCGGTGAGTTGCTTGGGATGTTGAGGTTGACCACACTGCGTAAAGTACGTGGGGCTTGCGAGCGTGCTCATACGGATTTCGGTGAGTTTACGCGCCACAAAGCTGGCATCTTCTAATTTGCCCATCCGAAATGCTACGTCAAAGCCTTCTTCAATCAAATCAACGCGATGACTACTGAAATCGAGGTGAATACGTACATCGGGGTTTTCCTGCATAAAAGCACTGCAAATGTCGGCAATCAACTCTTCCCCAATATGCCCGCCCACACTGTTGATGCGTAGCTCACCGCGCGCTTCTTGCACATCATCTACAGCGGCTAACACGGCTTGTTCAATACTGCTCAGGGCTTGTTCACATTGACGATAGAAGATCTCTCCTGCATCCGTGAGTGAAAGGCTGCGTGTGGTACGGATGACAAGAGTGACGCCCATGCTGTTCTCTAACTGGTTCAGTTGGCGTGAAACATGTGAGCGAGAAACCTCCAGCTCTTCCGCGGCTTTAGTGAAATTGCCGAGTTTGGCAATCAGTACAAAGGCGCGAATGTCGGCCAGATTGAGTTGGCTAAGTTGCATTGAGAGTCCTTTTATTTGTCATCATATGGCAACAGTTTGTGAACCTGTCGACTATATATCAACAATCTGCTTTCGCCTAGACTGCACGCATGGCAACGAACTCCTGTGTTCAGGAGACTTTTCTCAGAATCAATGAGGTAATCCTATGAAATCATTAGTCGTTATTACAGGTGCAAGTTCTGGTATTGGTGAAGCTATCGCACGCCGTTTCAGTGAAGCGGGTCATCCACTGCTGTTGGTGGCACGCCGTGTGGAGCGTTTAGAAGCGCTGAACCTGCCCAACACACTGTGTGAAAAAGTGGATGTGACAGAGGCCGCGACCTTAGTGGCTGCGATTGCGAAAGCCGAAGCGCTGTATGGCCCTGCGGATCTACTGGTGAACAATGCCGGTGTCATGCTGCTTGGGCAGATTGATACTCAAGAAGCGAATGAATGGAAGCGCATGTTTGATGTGAATGTGCTAGGCCTGCTCAATGGTATGCACGCTGTGTTGGCCGATATGAAAAATCGCAACCACGGTACGATCGTGAACATCAGTTCTATTGCGGGTAAGAAAACATTCCCGAATCATGCTGCTTACTGTGGAACTAAGTTTGCGGTACATGCGATTTCTGAAAACGTGCGTGAGGAAGTGGCCGCCAGCAATGTGCGCGTGACCACAATTGCTCCAGGAGCGGTAGAAACAGAGCTGCTTTCACACACCACATCAAGCGAAATTAAAGACGGCTATGACGCTTGGAAAGTGGATATGGGCGGCGTGTTGGCAGCGGATGATGTGGCGCGAGCGGTACTGTTTGCTTATCAGCAGCCACAAAGCGTGTGCATTCGTGAGATTGCGTTGGCACCGACCAAACAACAACCTTAAGTTCAATCAAAGGTTTAGAAAATAGTTATGGCGATGCGTTATCCGCATCGCTTTTTTTATGGTCGGATCCTTTGCGCAACAGCGATCTGCCCTCTACACTGATTGGTGTAGTTTCATATCAAAATAACAATGATCGGTTGGCATTTATTACGTCGTTTAAAGAGGCAGAAAGCCTCAGGGACCATTTATGAAAATTGCTAACCGAATTGTGTTATCTATGACTCTTATTGCCACCGTCGCCGTGATCGTTGCGGGAGAATGGATTGGCTGGAGTGCATCGAACCTTGCTGAAAAAGCCCTATATAATCGGGCTACTGAGCAGTTGGTCTCTGTTCGACAAACGAAAAAAAGTGAAATTGAACGCTATCTGCAACAAATCGCCGGCCAACTGATGACCTTAGCTCATATGGTGTCAACGGTTGATGCCATGAACGGGTTGAGTGAAGCGTATCAACAGTATCCCGTTGAGCAAGTACCAAGCCAATCTTTGGACAAGCTGCAAAGCTACTATGCAACGCAGTTCGGCCAAAAATACCAAAAGCTGAATGATGGACGCGATGCCGCATTTGATCGCCGTTTGCAACTGTTATCACCGATCAGTAAAGCGCTACAGTCACGCTATATTGCGGAAAATCCTAATCCACTTGGAGAGAAAGATGCTTGGCTGAGTGATGCCTTAGGAACTCGTTATGACGGTTTACATGGCAAATATCACCCAAGTTTCAAAAAATACCTTGAGCAATTCGGCTTGTATGATGTTTTCTTGATCGATAACGCTGGTAACGTTGTGTATAGCGTGTTCAAGGAACTTGATTATGCAACCAATTTAAAAACTGGCCCCTACAGAGATTCTGGGTTAGCGCGTGCCTATGTTAAAGCGGAAACCCTCGCTGACAACCAATATTATCTAGACGACTTCGCACCTTATTACCCTTCTTATGAAGCGGCGGCTTCTTTTATCGCAACCCCGATTTTCGATAATGGCCAACGGATTGGTGTGCTGGTTTTTCAAATGCCAGTTGATGAAATTAACCACATCATGACCTTTAATAATCAATGGGTTGAAAACGGATTAGGTCGAACTGGTGAAAGTTATTTAGTCGGTAGTGATGGTTTGATCCGTAGCCAACCCCGTCAATTATTGGAAGATGCTTCAGCGTTTATGAATACTCTGAACGCGATGAAGCTCAATAAAGATGCCATTAGCCAAATTCGTAACAAAGGGTTAGCCATTGGTGTCATGCCGATCCGCAGTGAAGGTGTGGATAAAGGGCTTCGGGGTGAAAGTGGTGTGGTGCACCATACAAACTCGGTGGGCATCGATATGCTAACTGCATTCAGCCCGATTCATGCGCTGGGTCAATCTTGGATATTGATTACAGAAATGCAGGCTCAAGAGGCGCTGGTTGACATTGTCGCGCTGAACCATGATGTGACAATTAAAGCCGCTCTAGCCATTGTTGTGTCTGCACTAGTGGCGGCGATCGCGGCTCTAGTTTTAGGGAAAAACATCTCTCGTCCAATTTTACGTTCAATCCGTGATGTGCAAAATATCAGCCAAAATAATGATTTAACTGGAAGGTTAGAAGAGCAAGGCAGCGATGAAATTAGGCAACTTGCGCAAGCGTTCAATCGACTTTTTGAACAGTTGCAAGAGACGATCAGCCAATTTGCTCAGGCGACGGAAAAGCTCAATTCGAACACGCAAGTTATTTCAGACAACATGACGCATGCCCGAAGTGCTGTGGCTGATCAGCATGAGCGCACGGAATCGGTAGTGACGGCAGTGAATGAAATGAGTGCATCAATTGCTGAAGTTTCGCAGTTTGCTCTGCGTGCCGCAGAATTTGTGCAAGAAGCGAACGACAAAGGCCAAACAGGTGTGGCGGTGGGGGATGAGTTGTCACGCGATATGAGTTCGATCAACCAGCAAATGGCCTCTGCGGTTGAAGCCATTGGTCGTTTGAACCATGAGAGCCAATCGATCGCATCGGTATTGGATGTGATTCAAGCGATAGCAGAACAAACCAACCTATTGGCGTTAAACGCGGCAATTGAAGCTGCGCGAGCCGGTGAACAAGGCCGTGGTTTTGCGGTGGTGGCGGATGAAGTGCGTAATCTTGCCTCCAAAACGCATACCTCTACGGAAGAGATTCGTCAAAAAATAGAACGCTTACAGCGTGAAACACAGGCTGTGGTGAGCTCGATTCAAAGTGCGAACCAGAATGTTTCTCGCGGCGTGTCATCGTGTAACAGCAACACGGATATGCTCAAACAGATCGTGGGGATGATCAATGAGCTCAATGATATGAACATCCAAATTGCAACCGCGACCGACGAACAGCGAGAAGTGACTGAAGAGATCAATACCAACATCACATCGATTTCCGATGTGTCATCGAGCGTCTCTCAACAAGTGGGACATGTGGATGAAATTGTTGGTGAGCTTGCACAGGAAGCGCAAAGCCTCAGAAAACGGGTTGGGCAGTTCCGCTATTAGTTAGTCTTTAGAAAAGCATCCCCGATTGTAAAATCGGGGATTGGCTTTTATGGCCACAGCAAATCTTCCTGCCAACGCTCGGCGAGAAAATCAATAAACTGTCTGACTAGAGGTGTTTGGTAACTGCGTGACAGATACACCGCCCAGATTGAACTGCTCGGCAGATAATAGTCCGGCAGCAACGCTTGCAGTTGTCCAGCTTGCAACAGCGGATTGGCTAAATCACAGGGTAGACGAATGATCCCCTTATGATTTAAGGCGGCGCGGCACAAGGTGCCCATATCATTGGCGCGAATATTGCCATTGACCAAAACGCTAAACTGCTCGTTATTTTTGACAAAATCCCATTTATTGCCACTGATATGCACTAAGCAGTTATGGTGTGTCAGATCTTGTGGCAGTTCGATAGGCGCATGTTGTGCCAGATATTCCTGAGTGGCACACACCACCATTCCGACTTCAAGCAAGCGGCGCGCAATCAAATTTTCATCGGGCTGCTGCGTAAAGCGCAGCGCGATATCGACGCGTTCATCGACCAATTGTGAAAAACGGTCGGAAGCTAATACATCAAAATGAACTTGTGGATGCAGGTCGGTAAAGGCGATCACCGCATCCAGCAGCATGTTTTGCGTGAGACCTATTGGTGCCGAAATACGAATGCTGCCGCGTAATGCTCCTGATTGCTCCAGTGCGCGCATTTCCAGCTCCATGGTCTGATGGAGAATTTGCTCACAGCGTTGTAGCGCCTCTTCACCGGCTGCAGTCAGGCTGACTCGGCGTGTCGTGCGATGCAACAAGCGTTGCTTAAGCCAATCCTCAATCTCTTGAACATGGCGCGATACCTGTAAGCGGCTGAGGTTTAGGTTATCCGCCGCTTGGGTAAAACTGGCGGTATTCGCGACTTCGATAAAGCTGCGCATGGCTGTTAGGCGATCCATAAGTGCTCTCATTTGCAAACTAACTAGATACAATGTACATCATTTTTGCGCATTTATCGCTCGTGATGCGACAAACTATACTTATCCTCGTTGAACACACTCATCTAAATAGATTCAAGAGGAAGGTAAAAAATGAAAGTCGCAATTCTAGGTGCATCTGGTTGGATTGGTAGTCATTTAGCTGCTGAAGCGAAAATGCGCGGACATGAAGTGGTTGCGATCGTTCGTGACCCTGCCAAAGTCACCCTCAAAGGCGTAGCGGTACAGCAACTGGACATCCTAAATCCAGAGAGCTCACTCAAATCTGTGCTCGAAGGTGTGGATGCCGTGATTGCCTCTATCGGTGGCCGTGCTGCAGGCAACCATGAAATGGTTGCGAAAACTGTGCAGCGTCTGCTCAATGAGCTGCCACAAGCTGACGTTGCTCGTTTGTTGTGGGTTGGCGGTGCCGGTTCTTTGGAAGTGGCGCCGGGCGTGAAATTAGTCACCGTTCCGGGTTTCCCAGAAGAGTACAAAGGTGAAGCTCTAGCACAAGGCGAAGCGTTGGAAGTTTTCCGCGCAAGCAACAGCGATGTGAACTGGACTTTCGTAAGCCCAGCGGCCGAAATTTTCCCTGGCGACAAACAAGGCCAATACCGTGTGGGTGGCGATCAACTGCTGACCGATAGCGAAGGCAACAGCCGTATTTCGGTGGCAGATTATGCGGTCGCGCTGATTGATGAGCTGGAATACGCAGAGCATCCTCGCCAACGCATTGGTGTAGCGTACTAATCCACATAGCTAGATTAATCATATGTTGACTCAGAAAGGTGCGTGGCATCTTTCTGAGTTTAGCTATTTCGGCGTTTACATCTGAGAGGGTGAAGTAAAGCGCCGGCGAAATTCGCTTGGGGCTAACCCCATAATTTTAGAAAACGTTTTTCGGCATGCGCCCGCATCGTCATAGCCCACTTGGTGGGCAATCCATTCAAAAGAGTGGGTGGAGGATTCCAACCAATCGCACGCTTTTTGAATACGTAAACGTTGCAAATACTGGATCGGATTGTAGCCTACGGCTTTTATAAACCGCCGTTGTAAGGTACGAGGTGTGACGTGAGCTTGTGCAGCTAACTCACTGATGCTGTGTGATTGGTGATAGTGATCATGCAACCAATGCTGAAGTTGGAGAACGATATCGTCACCGTGCAGCATACTCGGTGAAAATTGCTGGTAATAACGCTGTTCACGAGCTCCGGTATCAATCACCAACAGCTTACCCACCTGACGCATGATGGCTGGAGAGGTAAATTGTGCGACTAACTCCAACCCTAAATCTACCCAAGACATCATGCCACCGGCAGTAATAATATCGCCTTGGTTAATCAGAATTTCATCACTCTTTAACGTTATGTCTGGGAAGCGTTGTGAAAAAATTTGTGCCAATCCCCAATGCGTGGTCACACTTTTGTGGCGCAGTAATCCTGTGTCTGCCAGTAGAAAAACCCCCGCACAGGCCGCGCTAAGCAGGGCTCCTTTTTGATGCTGCTCAATCAGCCAGTCTAGTAAATTTTCCGAGAATATCGTGTTGCCAACTTGCTCACGACTTGGCGGTAAAACGATAGCGGCGTAAGACTGCTCCAGCAATGCGGAGTGAACATTTGGCCACTCCACAATCTGGCTTTCAAACTTAAATGTTTGATTAAGCTCTTGGCTGGCTCTGTTCGCCATCCAGAACATTTCATCCAAGCCATGAACAGCGGACAGTAAACAACCAGGATAAGCCACAATAGCGATTGATATAGAAGTCATCGATGATCTGTCGTTTTCGAACCGTAAAGTGTCATTTTAGACTCTGCAGCGTAAGAAGAAAAACCGAGAAAATACGCCATAGATTCACTAAGGAGAACGCTATGAACTCATCTGCACTGATTATCATCGATATTCAAAATGACTATTTCCCCAACGGCTTGTACCCACAATGGCAAGCGGAACAGGTGCTCGCGAACACTTTGCAAGCGGTCGACATCGCGCAACGTCATCAAATGCCGATCATTCTTGTGCAGCATATTGCTGACCCAAAGTTAGGCAGCGCGCCATTTTTTAATGCCAATACCGAGGGGGCAGAGTTGCATCCTAAATTAGTTGCAGCCGCTCCAGAAGGGATTGTGGTGGTCAAGGCACACGCTGATAGCTTTCTGAATACCGATTTAACTGAGTATTTGCAGCGCTTTGGTGTCAGCCAACTCTATTTATGTGGAATGATGACCCAGAACTGTATCACCCACACGGCTCTCTCCCCTCAAGCCGCGCCATATCAAGTTCGTGTACTCCCGCAAGCCTGCAGCTCAGTGGATGCGATGGTGCATGGTATTGCTTTACGCGCCTTGTCCGACCGCATCGCCATGCGAAGCTTGGATGATTTTGCAACGGAAGTGGCGGCACGTTAACCGCTGTGGCACACTGCATGCTCATTTAACCGACAAGGAGAAGTCGAATGTCTAGTGCCGTATCTCGCGTGCCTGCGGCGTCCAGTGCCGATGCTCTGGCGCATTTTGAAGCGTTGTTGCAGTTTGAAACCGATTGCTGGGATGTTCACCACGCGATCACCAATGAAAGACAAGATTTTGTGTTACTCGATGTGCGTGGTGAAGCCCTGTATGCCGAAGGACATGTGCCATTCGCCATCAGCTTGCCGCACTCACGCCTGAACGAAAAAACCTTAGCCGATTACCCGATGGATACATTGTTTGTGGTGTATTGTGCGGGGCCTCATTGCAATGGCACTGAAAAAGCGGCGATTCGCTTAGCCAAATTAGGTCGCCCAGTGAAGAAAATGATCGGCGGTGTGACCGGTTGGTTGGACGAAGGTTTTACGCTGGTCACAGAGTAGCTTGTTTCGACACTCCACCATTTGGATGCCATGTAAGATAAGCGGTCGCCTTTGTAAGCGGCCGCTTGTATTTTATTCTGCTAGCAGAATTTTTTTCAAAAGCTGTTCTAGCTGTCTTTGTTCTTGTTCTGTAAGCACTGCCAACATGCGATTCATATTGTCGACATGAGCATTTAATGCCTGGTCGATCAAGGTTTGCCCTTGCTCGGTTAAGGTTACCTTACAGCTGCGTCTGTCTTGATCGCTCGCGATACGCTGTACAAAGCCGCGTTGCACCAGCTGCTCAATGCGCGTGCTGATCGCACCGGAAGAGAGCATCAACGTTTGGTACAACTCTGTAGGTGTGATTTCGGTATTGTTACGACGGATTGTCGCCAGAATATCAAACTCTACTGGACTTAAATCAAAGAGTTGAAAGACTTGATCTAATTGAGGCTTCCAAAGTCCATGGGCGCGGCCTAACCGCCCAACGATGCCCATCGCAGAGCAATCCAGATCCGGCCTGACACTGCGCCATTGTTCAAGAATGGCATCCACTTTGTCATTTGGCACCGCGTTTTCTGATGACATGCTGTCGCTCCCCTGAAAATATCTTTTCAAAAAGATACTTGATCAAAAATCATTCTTCTATTATTTTCTAAAAAGTATCTTTTATAAAAGATACTTTCGCGTAAGTAAAGCTCTGCTAAATAGGGTAAATAATGAATACAACGTCAGGAATCAAAACGATACTACTTACTGCCATCGCCCCTATCGTATGGGGCAGTACTTATATCGTAACCACCGAAGTTCTACCTCCACACTCACCACTGATGGCTTCTTTAGTTCGAGCTTTACCCGCAGGGATATTGTTAGTGTTGTTTGCTCGATCCTTACCAACCGGAAATTGGTGGTGGCGTTTGCCAGTATTGGGTTTTTTTAATATTGGCTTCTTCTTTTACTGCTTATTTTTTGCGGCCACTGAATTACCGGGAGGAATGGCAGCATTGGTGATGTCATTCCAACCTATGTTGGTGATGACAATGAGCTGGGTTTTACTGAGCACTCGTATCACGCCTGTACAGTGGATCGCAGGGGGCATCGGAGTCATTGGGATCGGGTTATTAGTGCTTAACCAAACCGCAGCCTTGAGCATACAAGGTTTATTAGTCGCCTGTTTAGGAACACTCAGCATGGCCTCTGGCGTGGTTCTGACTAAAAAATGGGGTCGCCCCCAAGGCATGTCTACACTCGGCTTTACGGGCTGGCAATTATTGTTTGGTGGGATGTTTTTGCTGCCTACCACGCTGTGGATTGAAGGTATTCCCGAGCAAATTACCCCACTTAACTACCTTGGTTACGGATATCTGAGTGTAGTGGGCGCTATGTTGGCTTACTTTCTGTGGTTTCGTGGGATTGAGCAATTGCCCACGGTCACGGTGTCCTTTCTTGGTTTTTTAAGCAGTGTCTCGGCTTGCTTATTAGGTTATGTGATTCTCGATCAAGCGCTAACTTGGGGACAGCTTTTAGGTGCGAGCGCGATTTTTCTCTCGATCGTGCTGGCTATCCCTCGTTCCACCTCAACCACTTATTCAACAACAGCCTCTTTCAGTTTAAAAAGGAATTGATATGAAACTTACTCTCGTCTCTGGCAGCCAAAGAGCACAGTCACAAAGTTTGAATGTGGCGAACTACTTAAAAAGTCTCGCGGAACCACATTTTGATCAGATCGATATATTGGATTTACACGCATTGGATTTACCGTTTTGGAATGAAGGCGTCTGGCAGAACAGTGAGCAATGGCAGCCTTGGCGTAATGTTGCGCAGGGGCTGAAACAATCGGATGCATTTGTTTTCATCACTCCTGAATGGCACGGAATGGCAACTCCGGCATTGAAGAACTTTTTACTGCTGACGACGGATGACGAACTGGCACACAAACCCGCGTTGCTGGTAAGTGTGTCGGCCAGTATCAATGGCGTGTATCCCATCAGTGAGCTGCGTATGACGGGCAACAAGAATAATCACGTCTGTTTTTTACCGGATCATCTGATTTTTCGCGATTGTGAACCGCTCATCACCGCTGATCATCAGCTCACGGATCCCCAGATGCAGGCGCGCAGTGAATACACCATGACGTTACTGAGTGCCTACGCGACAGCACTTGCGCCAGTGCACCGTAACATGGTCAATTTGGGCAAAACGTTCCGTTACGGAATGTAAGCCGTTGATCTGAGTTTGGGCGAAACGTTTCTATTGCGAAATATTGCTGAACTGATACCGTCTGTGTCATTCAAAATATCGCAGTACAAGGGAGCGAAATGGAATATTTAGGCGCGAGTGCGTGGATTGCCATGCTATTGGTTTTCATGGGTTCCTTTGTGCAGACCGCGATCGGCTTTGGACTCGCGGTCGTTGCATCGCCGCTGCTGTTTCTTATTTCGCCGGACTATGTGCCATCACCGATCTGCTTAGTCGCGCTGTTTATTTCGGTGCTCAATGCGATGAAACATCGCGAGAGTATTTCGATTGGCGGCTTAAAAATGGCCTTAATTGGGCGCATTCCGGGATCGATTGTGGGTGGTTTGCTACTGATGTGGATTTCCACGCAGGCGTTGGCGCTGTGGCTTGGCTTGTTGGTGCTGTTTGCGGTAGCGGTAAGTTTGCTGCCGCTGCGTATTGAGCCGAACCCAACTCGAATGGGGATTGCGGGCTTTTTCTCCGGCGTATTTGGTACCAGCAGTGGCATCGGTGGTCCTCCAATGGCGCTCCTGCTGCAGCATCAAGAAGCCAATCAACTGCGCGGTAATTTGTCTGCCTTCTTTGTGTTTAGCTCGATCATCTCTTTGATGGTGCAATGGCCGACGGGCTTTTTAACCTGGCACCATGTGCTACTGACGGTGCCGCTGATCCCCGCCGCATGGCTGGGCTATGTGTTAGCTCGTAAAACCACTCACTCATTGCCAAAAGAAAAAATTCGCTTTGCGGCGTTGGCGCTCTGTTTGGTGAGTGGTGCGACTGCGGTGTGGCATGGATTTTTCTGATCATTCATTTTCTGTTCATGGTCGCCGAATTAGCGTTAGGCGCATGAAACACCTTCAACAACGTGAGGTAACGTAATGTTAAGAACACTAGGCAACATTATTTGGTTTTTATGCGGCGGTATAGTGATGGGATTGGCTTGGTGGCTAGTGGGAGTATTGGCGTTTATTAGCGTCATTGGCATTCCGTGGGGACGCGCTTGTTTTGTGATCGGTAATTTCTCATTCTGGCCGTTTGGTTATGAAGCCATTTCCCGGGATGAATTAACGGATCAAACCGACATTGGTACCAGCGGTTTTGGCGTTTTGGGCAATATTATTTGGTTTATTTTGGCCGGTTTTTGGCTAGCGGTGGGGCATATTTTGTCTGCGGTGGCCTGTTTTATCACCATCATCGGCATTCCGTTTGCGTTGCAGCATTTAAAACTGGCGGTGATTTCATTGGCACCGATTGGTAAAACCGTGGTGCCGATTGAAGAAGCCGCGCGTGCGCGTTATCGCGCTCGTTAATAGGCTTTAATGCCGAACTCACGCAATTTCGCGGGCAAAATGTCATCCAGTTGCGTGATCTCATAAGGCTGAATCTCAATTAACCCTAACCCGTGTGCTTGATAGAGTGCGCGGGTTTTTTGTTGCTCACTCGGAGCAATGTCACCTTCATCTGTTCCCCAAAATTGCAAATAGACCTTGCCGCTTGGTAGATAAAAATCACTGGTCACTTCTTCTTCAATCGGCAGTGGGCGCTGGTAAGCGTGTACCACGCCAGCCAGATACAGCCAGTTATCAATCAGCAGTTCACCCGTGGAACGCACATAGTGCCCATCCAAAGTGCGGTGTTTGGCAGCAAACTTCTGGCGAAAGCTGGAATATGATTTATCGGTCGCGTGAGCTTGTGCTTCTTGGCCGAGAAATTCCACCACGGATTGGCGTAAGTGGCGGTTACGCAGGATGGCTTCATGCCAAACCACAAACCCATTGCCTGAGCTTTTCTCTTCACGCTGCTGCGCTCCGGCACGTAGGCCGCTCTCGGTGGCGTGCCACCCAGCTTCGCTGCGCGCTATCCAGCCTAATTCACTGAATAACTGATTCATTTTCTTCGGGTTCAATTTGAAGTATTCCCCGACTTGCGTGGCGGTGAGTGTTTGGCCGGAGGTGGCGTGTAAGTCGATCAGCAAGTTTTCCGGCCAGACAATAAAACGCCCAAACTTAGGGTGTTGGGCATATTCTCCGCCAAATTTGGTGCCGAGATCGGTCAATATCCACTGCTCATCATGACGATGGATGTAACCCGCGGTTTTCAAATCCTGAAACAGCTGTTTGGCATCTTGCTGGCGCTTTTTTGCCAAGGCGGAGGTGGAAAGTTTGTCGGCCATGCGAACTTCCTTTGTGTTACTGACTCAAGTGCTGACAAATGGCTTCAGCCAGTTGGTGGCTAGCTAAGTTACGTTCAATACTATGAGTGGGTAGTTTGCCTGCCGCTGCAACCTGTAACCAATCTTGCACCATAGCTTCAAAGCCTTTACTGGCGAGCATTGGTGTCCAATCTTTCAATGCCACTCGACTTTCTTGGTTATCTCGCCACATTTTGCCTTGAGTAAAGGAATCAAACTGATAAGCCACATTGTCATAGCTCGCGGTCACCTGTTCGGTAGTGATACCAAACTGACGATTCATCGAAGCGTGCAGTAAGGTATCGCCCGCTTGCCATTGAATATCAAGGCGTGCAAGTTGCCCGCTGCTGATGTGATGGGTCAAATGAATATCGTCTAAGTTGCGTTGACGCGAAAGGTTGACGCTATCTAGAGGATGAATGAAATCATCAAACACAAACGTGCGAATATCGCCGGGCAGGGCATGGCGATGTTTTTCCCAACGTAGTGAACGCAGTGCACCGCATTCCTGTTGGTGCAGTTCGGGCAGATGTTGGTTATAAAGCGGGATATGGCGGCGGTTAAATCCGACATAAAGTGGCTGGCGATGCTTTTCGGCAAGCTCATACAAGGTTTCACATTCTTGCGCGCTCGCCGCGAGCGGTTTATCGACAAAGGTTGGAATGCCTTGAGCGAGGAAAAAGGCCGCCAAGGTACTGTGTACCTCTGTTGCGGCGTGGGTCATCACCGCCTCGACACCATGCTGCAACACATCACGATAGTCAGTGCATGCGGCACTGACTCGATAGCGTGCAGCCAATGCTTGCAGAGTGTGCGGGTTGCGAGTACATAAAATCAGTTCAACATCGGGTAGTTGGGCTAATACGGGCAGGTAGGCTTTTTGGGCGATATCCCCTAGACCAATCATAGCGACTTTCATGCTTCACTCATCTGTCATCCGAAATAGGTCTCAGGCTAACACGATACGTAGACAAGATGAAAAATGGATGTGAGAGTTGAGTGGGGATCACACTAAATTTGTGTGCACCTAAACGTTAAAATGGGCTGTCTTTGTTGAGTGCATTACAAATTTGAATGATCGCCAGAGAGAGCCCAGATTTGATCACTTGTTGTTGGCGCTGCAACTGCAGGTGGTAAAAGCTGAGGTCAATATCGTCATCGGGCTCCACCACGTTTAAGTGCAACATGCCCATTTTTTTGACCAGATTGAGTGCCTTGATGGGCGCAAGAATTTGCGGGTCAGTGAATTGGTACTCGGTGGCATCATGGTTGAGCTGATTGCGCAGTTTGATCAGGTGTTCAATATCGTGAAATACCTCATCTGGGATCACGCCTAAACCAAATAAAAGTTTCAGGCGAACGGTAAGATCACCCAGCGGCCCTGTATCGTGCAAGAGTGGTTCGACTACGGATTTCACCGCGAAATTGTCTTTACGGAAAATACGTTGCATCAGTGCATCAATGGCTTCGGTTAGCACATCAACCGTTGTAATGAAGAATCCTCGTACCGTGTGGGTCTGATTCAAGCGCTCCAGAATGTCGGATTCGTTAATTTTTTCTGCCATAAACTGATCTGTTGTTGAGTTAAGTCGAGAGCGAGTTTCTGCTCTCGACATAGTAAGCATTGAGAAAGACTTATTGTGCAAGCTAAGCTGCCAAATGGATGCTTAGACGAGCGGTTGGTCTTTCATCATGCTGAATGTTCAATCCATTTGTTGATAGAGAGCTTCAATTTGTTGCGCTTCAATACTGTCTGCTGCCAACCCTGTGTAGCGGGCAAGTGTAGAGCGAACGCCTTCTTTTTCAATACTTTGTTGTAATTCGACGGCTTGGGGATCACTGCTATTGCGATATTTCAGCGCTGCGGCAATCCCTTTCAATAACATGCTGTTTGGTAAGCCGTACTCAATTGTACCGAGTAACGGTTTGATTAATCTATCATTTGTGCCAAGTTTTCTCAGCGGTTGGCGCCCAACGCGATCCACTTCATCCACCAGATAAGGATTGGCAAAGCGGCTTAGGATTTTCTCGATGTAGGCGCTGTGCAGCGCGCGATCAAAACCATAGCGGCGGATCAGCACTTCGCCGCTCTCCTGCATTGCTTGTTTCACCTGTGCATGAATGCTCGGATCTTCAATCGCTTCACGGATGGTGCGGTGACCTTTCAAACAACCCAGATAAGCCGTCACACAGTGACCCGTGTTCAGAGTAAACAGTTTGCGTTCGACAAACGCCATCAGATTGTTCGTTTTTTCCATCCCCTCAATCTGCGGGATCTCGCCTTTAAACTGCTGCTCATCAACAATCCATTCGCTAAAGCTTTCTACGGTCACTTCCAGCGGGTCATCGTTGGCCGCTTGCAGCGGCGGCACAATGCGATCGACCGCGGAATCCACAAAGCCCACTAAAGCATCGGCTTGTTGCTGCTCTTCGGTAGTCAGGAATTGATACACCTGCTGCTTAAGGTGAGTGGTACCGCGCACCATATTCTCACAGGCGATGATGTTGAGTGGTTGAGCATTGCCTGCGGCAAAGCGAGCGCTCAAACCCTTGGCGATGGTTTTGGCAATAATATCGAGTACCGTTGGCCCCACTGCTGTGGTGACTAAATCGGTTTTGATAATCCGCTCGATCAAGGCTTCACTGGCACTGTTGACGGCGGTGACGTGGCTAACGGTTTCCATTTTGCATTCGCTACCGACCACTTTGACTTTGTATGCTTGTTGATGACTCAGTTGATCCACAAGGGGTTCGTTGACATCGGCGAAGGTGACGGCAATGTCCGCATCCGCCAGAAGTTTGCCAATAAAACCGCGGCCAATGTTGCCTGCACCAAAATGAACTGCATTCTTTTTCATCTTTACCTACCTCAATGTTGAATGTTTCTCTCACTGCCTGAGGTGAGGTCAGCCACATAGGGGGCGTCGCTGACCTCGTTTTGCCTCAGGAGCAAAAACGTTATGCCGCTTGGCTGGTCGCCAAAATGCTCAGTACATCACTCACATCAAGGGTTGAGGTGAGCTTGTCGATCGCACTAGGGTCATCGAGGGCATTGGTAATGGTGGTAATGACTTGAATATGCTCATCATTTTTAGCCGCGATACCAATCACGAGTTTGGCAACATCGCTACTGTCATCGCTAAAGGCCACGCCTTGTGGGTATTGGCAAATCACGATACCGGTTTTGATCACGCGATCTTTGGCATCCACGGTACCGTGAGGTACGGCGATAGATTCACCAAGGTAGGTCGAAACCAGCTTTTCACGCTCGAACATGGCATCGACGTACTCTGGGTGGACGTAACCCAGTTCAACTAATTTGTTACCCGCGAAGCGAATGGCCTCTTCTTTATTTTGGGCGTTTAGGCCAAGGTGAATGTTCTCTTTTTGCAGTTGAAAAACACTCGGCGGCTGCACTTCAAAACTGTCATCGTTGGCGGCCAAGATCGAAGGCTTGATCAACTGGCTATCATTGGCCGCCTGACGCTTTGCGGCGATAAGCTGAGTCACGAGCTGGCTGTATAGCGCACTGTCTAGGAAGTTATTGAGTGAAATATGCTCGGCATTTGGCGCATGTTTGCGTGCACGGTCTGTCAAATCTTGATGGGTAATCACGATATCCACATCCACGGGCAGTGAGTTAATCGCCATATTGGTCACTTTGACAGGCAAGCCGACTTCCTGCACTTTTTTGCGCAACATGCTCGCACCCATAGCACTGGAACCCATACCCGCATCACAAGCAACGATGATGCTTTGTACATTCGCCATGTCGATTTTTTTGCTTTGAGTAGCAGCTGGTGTCGCTTGACCTTTTGAACCCGCTTTCATCTCTTGCATTTTCGAGGTGGCTTTTACCAACGCGTCTTTATCGCCATCTTGCTCTGTCGAGGTTTGTGCTTTCATCAGTAGCGCTGCGACGGCGAAAGAAACCGCTGCTGCTGCAAAGATAGAGCACAGCACGCCTAAGATTGAGCCTTTGTTAGTCATCAGCAGAACCGCGAAAATCGAGCCGGGAGAGGCTGGAGATACCAGACCTGCATTAAATACGGTGAGCGTAAACACACCTGTCATACCGCCCGCAATCGCTGCCAAAATCAGGCGTGGATTCATCAGAATGTAAGGGAAATAGATTTCGTGAATACCACCGAAGAAATGGATGATGGTTGCACCGCCCGCGGTTTGACGAGCCGTTCCTTTACCAAACACCATGTACGCCAGCAAAATACCAAGGCCTGGACCCGGGTTGGCTTCAATCAAGAAGAAAATAGATTGGCCTGTTTCATTGGCTTGTTGGATCCCCAGTGGTGAGAAAATACCGTGGTTGATCGCGTTGTTGAGGAACAGGATTTTGGCTGGTTCAACAAAGATGGACGTCAGAGGGAGCAGGTGAGCGGTTACGAGGAAGTTAACCCCAGCCGCTAATGCGCCTGACAACACTTTCACAAATGGGCCGATCAGGAAGAAGGCGATGATGGCACATAGCATCCCGATGATGCCGGCTGAGAAGTTGTTCACCAACATTTCAAAGCCACTACGTACTTTGCCATCCACTTTGTTATCGAAAGTTTTGATCGCCCAACCGCCCATAGGGCCGACGATCATCGCGCCCATGAACATGGGAATATCAGTACCGACAATCACGCCCATTGTGGTGATGGCGCCCACCACCGCACCGCGTTCACCACCGACCAGTTTACCGCCGGTATAACCGATCAAAAGCGGCAGTAAATACGTAATCATAGGGCCAACCAAAGAGGCTAATGTCTCATTGGGTACCCAACCTGTTGGAATGAAAAGCGCAGTAATAAAACCCCACGCAATAAAAGCGCCGATATTCGGCATGACCATGTTTGATAAGAAACGGCCAAAATTTTGTATCTTGACCTTGGCGTCTGATGATATCATCGCGTCCCCCGTTGGATGTTCCGTTTGAATTTAATCGTAGTAACGGTTTGGCAAAAAACCGTTGATTGCTTAGTACACAATCACTCTACCACACAAATTTCGAATGGAATCACCAACGGGTTTTTTGTGATCTTTGTAGCGAATATGTTGAGTAAATGCCGATTTTTTAGTGATCGCTTTCAACTTTTCGTCATGTAAATTTAATACAAATTTAACTAAATTCATTTGTCAATGGATTTCAAATGATCAGTGTCTCTAATTTGATTTTTTGTTATCACAATAAATGTTGATGTAGTTCACAATTATTAATTCCATTTAAACGAAAAATAAGTGTCAAGGTGATTTTTGTCACATTTTGTTCGGTTTTGATGCTTCCTTTCCTATATCTCTTTTCAATTATTGTTCAATTTGTAATTTAGCTACGAAATCTATCCCCGTTTTTTGTGCCTAACGGCATCTAGCGAGTCTGAAAAATGGCTTGGCTTAATTCACAAAATACACACTAAGGTTGTGAGTTGGCTTCAATCACCCTGCGCAAAAGGTTTAGGCAAGGAGGATTCCTTGTTATCATCCGCCCCACTTTACGATCCAGATGAAGAACAAAGATCAATATGAAAGAGAGAGTGATTGTCTCGGTTTCCTCGATTCACGGAACCCAGCATTTTCATTTGGATAGAGTTTTTCGCCTCGTTCTCAAAACGCTCGGTTATACCACTTTAATTGGTATCGTAGCCGTTGGGGGCGTGATTTATTATCTGAAGAACCAAGTCGATTTTGCCAAGCTCAAGCAGCAAGAGTTGGAAAACCAATCCATGTCGCTTTTAGAAGAAGTGACGTCGCTGCGTGAGCTCAAAGAGACTCTGGAAAATGATTTGACGGTACGTGAAGAGAAAATTCAGATCGTTTCCGATCGCTTAGGCGATTTAGAAAAAGTGCTCGGTGTTGATGAAAGTGGTGCGGAGTTAGAATCTCGCTTGGATGCTGCGGCGATCACATCGTCAGTTCGTACGTTGATGCTAGCGCAAATTCCTAGTGGCTCACCGGTGCCGGGGGCGCGAATTTCCTCTGGCTACGGTAAGCGTGTACACCCAGTGACCAAGCAAGCCAAATTACATCGTGGGCAGGATTTTGCGGTCAATATCGGAACCCCAATTTATGCCCCTGCAGATGGTGTGGTCGAAGTGACTCGTGCCAGCAAAGTCGGCTCTGGGAATTTTATCCGCTTGTTGCATGCGTATGGCTTCAGCAGTTCGTATTCACATATGCAGAAGTTTGCCGTGAAAAGTGGCGAATTTGTGCAAAAAGGCGATTTATTGGGCTACTCCGGCAACACGGGGTTGTCGTCAGGGCCACATCTGCATTACGAGATTCGTTTTATTGGTCGATCACTCGACCCACGACCTTTTGTCGATTGGGGCGTCAATGATTTTGAAACCATATTCACTAAAGTAAGAGGTATACGATGGGAATCTTTAGTAAACAAAGTCGAGCAAAGAGTCAGCTCTCAGCTACAACTCTCATCGCAAAAGGTAGCCACATCGCCGGAGAGCTAAAAGTGGAAAGCAGCATTCAGGTTGATGGTCTCGTCGATGGCGAACTGCATGTGGATAAAACACTGGTGATCAGTGAAAGCGGTGTGGTTCGTGGCGACATTTTTGCTGACCATTTGATTATTAATGGCCAATTTGAAGGTACGGCACACGCCGGAAAAATTGAGATCCTTAACAAGGGTCGTGTCAATGGCACGCTGTTCAGCGATGATCTCAGTATTGAACAAGGCGGCCGTTTTACGGGCAACACCCACCCTTCACCAGAGCATCAAGTGGTTGATTTTAAAGATGCCAAAGCGACAGCTGAAGGTTAACTTAACGCTAAGTCGCAACAAAAGAGAGGCAGTCGCCTCTAATGCCGATCAGTTAAGACTTTAATCGGCAGATCAGTTGAACGATCCTGCCTGTATGTAAAAATCCGGTAGACCCTGTTTATCGGATTTTTTTATGCACGTTTCTCAAGCCCTCGACATCATCAACAGTTATAAACCCAATCACGTTGAAACACTCGCAGACCTCCTGCCCATTGAACTCATCAATAGTGCTTATCAGCTTACGGATACCGTGACTCTAAGAAAACGAAAGCTCACTTTAGAGTCGATGGCATGGTTACTGGTTGGCATGGCTATCTATAACGATAAATCCATGGCTGACATTGTAAATATGCTCGATATTGTTGACCGCACAGGCAAGCCATTCGTTGCTCCAAGTGCATTAACACAGCGAAGAAAAAACCTTGGTGAGTCAGCGGCTAAAGCGCTCTTTGAGTGTACGCAACGTCATTGGTTCAAACAGGCTAACTTACCAAACTGGAACGGACTTACGTTACTGGGTGTTGATGGGGTTTTATGGCGAACAGAAGACTCAAAAGATAACGCTGAAGCGTTTGCTAAGCCCACTAATCGGGATGGTAAAGAAACACAGTACCCACAGGTACGTATGGTCTGTCAGATGGAGCTGAGCAGTCACTTAATCACAGGCAGCGCTTTTGGCTGTTATACCGTTAATGAAATGAAGCTGGCAGAGCAGCTTATCGACACAACCCCCGATAACAGCTTAACGCTCTTCGACAAAGGCTTTTACTCCCTAGGTTTACTTCAAGCATGGTGTTCGCAAGGCATCAATCGACATTGGCTTATCCCCATGAAAAAAGGGCTGATTTATGAAGTTGTTCAGTCTTTTGGCCGACAAGATAAACTGATAAAACTGAAGAGTAACCCGCAAGCGCGTAAGAAATGGCCAGAGCTAGAAGAAGAGGTAGTGGTACGTTTAATCACGAGAGCTAAAGAGGGGAAACAATACGATGTTCTCACCTCAATGGTTGACCCGATGCGTTATCCGAAATCAGATATAGTCGGTTTATATGAATACCGTTGGGAAATTGAACAGGGGTACCGAGAGCAAAAGCAATACATGCTTGGTAACCGTCTTACACTGCGAAGCCGACTCCCAGAGCTGGTGAGACAAGAGCTCTGGGGAATACTCCTGACATACAACTTAGTCAGATATCAAATGGTGCAGATGTGTAATACGTTGAATGGAGACTACTTGCCATACCAACTGAGCTTCAATGGAGCCTTAGCCCACATCATGCGCCTAATAGTGGGACTTCCCTACTCGTCACCAGGAGCAATACCAAGGCAACTGCAAAACTTCTACGCAATGAGTGGAAGCTTAATACTTGAGCCAAGGCGAGAAAGAGCCTTCCCTAGAGTCGTGAAGAAGAAGCCAAGCCGATACCCTAGAAAATACAATGCCGCTCACCTTAAGTGAACGGCATTAGGCAGTCGCCTCTCTTTGTTTTTGTACAACGGATGGGTGCAAAGCGCGTTATAAACTCGTTTGATGCTCCGCAATCAGCAGTGACATCTGCTCATCGGCACGTTCTTGTGCGCTTGCAAAATCTTCGCCAGCCGTAAACGGTGTCACCACCTCGTAGTAACACTTGAGCTTAGGTTCAGTTCCCGATGGGCGCACAATCACGCGAGCGCCACCATCCAGATGGTAGATCAGCACATCACTGGCAGGTAGGGTAATCGCTTCGGTTTTGCCATCGGCAAAGGTGCGGCGAGCCAGTTTAAAATCTTCCACGATGAGCACTTTGCGCCCTGCAATATCCGCTGGTGGCGTGGCACGCAATTTATCGCCCACCGGAGGCGAATTGGGTGCCAGCGCAATGCTGCGCTGCGCATTCACGTGCAGACCATGCTGGCGATACAGGGCTTCAAGCTGATCCCATACCGTTTTGCCTTGTGCATTAAGCTCTGCCGCCAGTTGAGCAAACGCGACTAGAGCAGAAAGGCCATCCTTATCCCACACTGTGCTGCCAATGGTGTATCCCAAGGCTTCTTCATAAGCGAACAGGAATTGGTGCTGCTCGGTTTGCTCTTGCATCGCCACGTTGGTCAACCATTTAAAACCCGTGAGGGTTTGGTAATAACGCGCGCCATGAGCCGCGGCAATTTTGCTGAGCAAGCTGGAAGAGACGATGGTGTTGCCGACCAGTTGACGATGAGCATCGGTTTGCGAGAGCAGATAGTGACCAAACAGAGAGCCGACTTGATCGCCGGTCAGCATTTGATACTCACCATCGGCTTTACGCGCGGCAACCGCGAAGCGATCCGCATCAGGGTCATTAGCACAGGCAAGGTGAGCGCCGACTTTTTTGGCCAGTGCCATCACCATATCCATCGCGCCCGCTTCTTCAGGGTTCGGGAAGTTGACGGTTGGGAATGTGCCATCCGGCTCGCGCTGTTCCTTCACGCTGCTAACGTGAGTAAAACCAGCATCGGCGAGTAAGGTTTCTGCCATATTGGCACCCACACCATGCATCGCAGTGTAAGCCAAGCTCAGTGCTTGCGGCTTAGTGTGATGCTGCAACAGTGGGCTTGCACCAATGGTTTTACGGTAAGTTTGGTAATACTCATCACGCAGCCAATGCAGCAAGCCTTGTTGCTCAGCCTGTTCAAGGGCGAGATAAGGAATCGCTTGCTGCGCCGCTTGGTCGATACAAGCCGCAATACCTGCATCATGCGGCGGAATAATTTGCGCGCCGTTTTCCCAATACACTTTAAACCCGTTGTATTCCGGCGGATTGTGGCTTGCGGTCACTACCACCGCGGCGGCCGCATTGAAGTGGCGCACGCCGAAAGCCACGATCGGGGTCGCGGCCACTTGGTAGGTCAAATACGTTTTGATGCCGAGTGAAGTCAGCACGCTGGCAGTATCGTGAGCGAACTGCTTTGAATCTGGGCGGCCATCGTAACCAATCACTACGCCGCGGTTTTTAGCATCGGGTAATTGAGCAATCAGGTAATGCCCCAAACCCGCCGCCGTTTCTTGGATCACTAAACGATTCATTCGGTTAGGGCCACAGCCGACTTTGCCACGTAAACCCGCAGTACCAAATTCAAGGCGTGATTGAAAGCGCTCGGCAATCTGCGCGTCTTGCTGAGTATCGATCAACTGTTGCAATTCTTGACGAGTTTTAGGGTCCGGATCTCTGGCCAACCAGTGTGTGACTTGTGAATTCATGGGGTCACCTTTGTCTATTGAGGTTTTGAAGTTTCAGTCTAATTGATATTTATTCTCAAAAATATCGAAGCAATCGCTAAACTGGCGTTGCTTCGATACCGTCTTTCATCATTCAACGGCTTAAATGGCGTAAGCTGCGTTTCTCTACTTGTTTAAACAGCATAGACAGGGATAAGCAAAGCACCAGATAGGCGGCGCCGACAATCAGCCAAATCTCAAAAATTAGCCCAGATGAGTTGGCGATTTCGCTGCCGACAAAGGTCAGTTCTTGAATCGAAATCAGTGAGATGATCGACGTGTCTTTGATGAGGGATATCGTCTGCCCCGCCAGCGCTGGGGTAATGGCGGTCAGCACCTGTGGGGCAATCACATAACGGTATTTGACCCAAGTTGGTAAGCCAAGCGAATCTGCGGCTTCCCACTGTCCCTGGGGGATGTTGGCGAGTCCCGCCCGCACGATTTCTGCAATGTAAGCGGAAGAGAGCAGCCCGATACACAACACGCCGGATAACAAATTCTCCCATAAGCGAGCAGGGCCAAACAGCCCAGTCACCAATGGATGAACTTCCTCAATATGGTTGCGCAGTAGTTCATCCAAACCCAGTAGCGGGATGAGTTGATTGGAGATGAAAAAATAGAAAATGAACACAAACACCAGTGGTGGAATATTGCGTACCAGTTGCACAAATGCGTTAGCGGGCAAACGCACAAACCAAGCCTTTCGGCTGCGCGCGATGCCGATCAGAGACCCTAACACTAAAGCCAGTACCATGCCCCACAAGCTTAAACGCAAGGTCGCACCTAAGCCTTGTAAGAAGTAAGGTAAACTGCCATCCGCACGCGGCGTGAAAATCAAACTCCATGCTTCATGCCAGTGCCAGTGGTAGTGAATACCCACCTCGGATCGATAATAAAGCCAGCCGATGAGGCTGGCGATTGCGAGCAGTAATCCACCATCGAACAAAGTAAAGCGGTTGCCCGATGAGGTTTTGGCGCCATAGTTATTCATTTACTGACCTGAGGCGATCTGATCCTGCCAATCTAAAGTGGCGAACCAGTATTCGTAACGTGCTTGTAACCAACCATCGGCCGTGCGGTCTGTAATCCATTGATCAAAATAGGCTTTCTTGTCTTCTTCCCCTAAACGCACTGCAAACGCTTCATTGCCTTTACTTAAACGTTCACTGAAAGGAAGGAACAGCGAATCACTGTGCTTGATGCTTTCATGCTCGGGTTTTGGGCTTGAAGCAATCACCGCATGCGCGTTGCCGTTGATCACTTCTTGGAAAGCTTGGGCATCGTCATCAAATTGCAGCACGCTGGCTTTCGGGAAGGTTTCACGCGCCACTTGCACGGTGAAAGCGCCACGGCGAGCCGCGATTTTTACGTTGCGCTTGTTAAAGTCTTCGAGCTTAGCGAAGCCTTCAGCGAGCTTTTTGCTAGCGGCCAGTTGCACACCAGAGTGCGAATAGGGCGCCGTAAACAGCACACTTTTGGAACGCTCAGGCGTGACCGACATTCCGCCGATGATCACATCAAATTTTTTGGCCAGTAGCGCCGGAATAATGCCATCCCATGCGGTCGGCACAAATTCCACTTGCCAACCTGAATCGGCGGCTAAGCGTTTAGCGACATCAATCTCAAAGCCAATCAGCTCACCCTGCTTATCGCGCATTGCCCAAGGCACAAAGGTCGACATACCAACGCGCAGTGTGCCGCGCTCTTTAATTGCATCAAGATTGGGGGTGTCGTTCGCCACTGCTGGCAAAGTGAAAGCCAGTCCCAACAAGCCAGTAAGTAAAGTTTTAACGCTGAATCGACCTAAGCGTTGTCTGAATGATTGCATAGGAGTTCCTTCTTTATTTCATCGTTACTGTGAGCGCCACTGCGCGCCCAATTTATGTTCTAGCCAAGCTGATAATGCTGACAGAGTCAGGGTTAACAACAGATAGATCGCCGCGACGCTGAACCAAATCTCAAACGGCATCGCGGTTTCCGAGACGATATTGCGCCCCTGAGTGGTGAGATCAAAAATCGCCATCACACTGACAATAGACGAGTTTTTAATCAGCGACACCATTTCATTGGTCAACGGAGGTAATGTACGTTGTAGAAGTTGCGGCAGGATCACATCGTAAAAGGTAAAAAAACGCGATAAGCCGAGTGAGTGTGCCGCTTCATATTGGCCTTGCGGAATGCTGTTTAACCCGCCGCGAAACACCTCTGCGGTATAGGCCCCTTGAAACAGAGCAAGGGCAAGCACTGCGGTCGCAAATCGGTCGAGCCCTATCACTGGGCCAAACACAAAGTAGAGGAGGTATATTTGTACCAAAAGCGGCGTGTTACGCACCACCGCGATGTATCCGGTGCCTAAAGCTCGCCCGACCAATGAATGTGATTGACGCAGTAAGGCGGTGGTTAAACCCAGTGCTAAGGTGAAAATCAAACTGATCCCTGTCAACTGCAAGGTGACCAACAGGCCGTGCAATAAATCACCAGTCCACCACTGCCCATCTTCAAAAATCAGCACATACTCAGGCACTCGGTGCCACTGCCATGTATAGCCCATGGCTTGTGCGCCAGAATCAAGCAGCCAGACCAATCCTGCAAAGACCAAGATCATTTGCAGGGTGGCGAACAGCAGTGGGCGAAGAAAGCGTTTTATCATCAATGGCTCAAGATCTGATTGAGAAATTGTTGGGTACGCGGATGCGTTGGGTTTTGGAACAACTGTTCAGGTGAGCCAACTTCGAGAATTTCCCCTTCATCCATAAATATTACGCGGTGCGCAACTTTGCGTGCAAAACCCATTTCATGGGTTACGCACATCATAGTAATGCCGTCTTGCGCGAGGTCGACCATCACTTCGAGCACCTCGTTAATGGTTTCAGGATCGAGGGCTGACGTGGGTTCATCAAACAACAAAATCTCTGGCTGCATGCAGAGAGAGCGAGCAATCGCGACTCGTTGCTGCTGGCCGCCAGAGAGTTGAATCGGGTATTTGTGTGCCTGATCGGTGATTTTTACGCGCTGTAGAAAATGATAAGCGCGCGCTTTGGCTTCTTGCGCCGAGAGCTTGAGAGTGCGAATGGGGGCGAGAGTGAGGTTCTCCAATACCGTTAAGTGTGGAAACAGGTTGAAATGCTGAAACACCATACCGATCTTGCCACTGCGTCGGGTTCGCTCATCGAGATCGGGCAACACTTGAATTTCCCCATCATCGATATTTTCTAAGCCATTCACTGTGCGGATCAGGGTTGATTTACCGGAACCTGAAGGCCCGCAAATCACCACAATTTCCCCTTTATTCACGGTCAGAGAAATGGATTTGAGTGCTTGAAATTGACCGTACCATTTGCTGACTTGGTGAAATTCTATCACTTTCATCTTGTTATCTTTGTTGTTCTTCTTGGCATACCTTAGCAACATAAAACTCACATTGCATTAATTGATTCATCCTCATCGGCAGCATTTGTTGTTTGTATCAATACAGATAGGGTTTGCGATCTTGAGAGCGAATGGTGTAATTAATTTTTTACGGATTGTTTTGTCTGTAAAGAAAAGTGGAATCTTGCCTTTATTTAAAAATAGTGCTTGCGATATTTTGCGAGTGCCGATAAGTTACCCGAAGAAACGACAGGTGCAGTGATTACCAAGGCTAGAGCCGTTGACTTGGCTAGGTAAACTAAAAAGTAAAGGAAGAAGTAAAGATGTTGCAAACCGATGATGTAAAAATTAAGAAGATCAAAGAACTACTGCCACCGGTCGCAGTGTTAGAAAAATTTCCAGCGACAGAAACCTCGGCATCGACCACGTTTCAAGCGCGTGAAGCGATTCATAATATGCTGCAAGATAAAGATGATCGCCTGTTGGTGGTGATTGGTCCTTGTTCTATTCATGATCCGAAAGCGGCCATCGAATATGGTCAACGTTTAAAAGTGTTGCGTGATGAGCTCAGTGATCAGCTAGAAATCGTGATGCGTGTGTACTTTGAAAAACCACGTACCACAGTGGGTTGGAAAGGGCTAATCAATGATCCGTACCTCAATGACACCTATGAAATTAACGATGGTCTGCGTATGGGGCGCAAACTGCTGCTTGATTTGACCGATATCGGCATGCCGACCGCCAGCGAGTTTCTCGATATGATCACGCCGCAATATGTGGCAGATTTGATCAGTTGGGGCGCGATCGGAGCACGCACCACGGAATCACAAGTGCATCGAGAATTGGCTTCGGGGTTGTCTTGCCCTGTAGGTTTCAAAAACGGTACCGATGGCAACATTAAAATCGCCTCTGATGCGATTCGCTCTGCAGGCGCTTCGCACCACTTCTTATCGGTCACCAAGTTTGGTCATTCGGCGATTGTCGAAACGGCGGGTAACCCAGATTGCCACATTATTTTGCGTGGCGGCAAAGAGCCAAACTACAGTGCGGCGCACGTGAGCAATATCAAACAAGAGCTGGAAGTGGCTGGCTTACCACAAAAAGTGATGATCGATTTCAGCCATGCTAACAGCTCTAAGCAGTTCAAACGCCAAATGGTGGTTGCGGAAGATGTTGCGGCGCAGATTGCGCAAGGTGAACATGCAATCTTCGGAGTAATGATTGAATCACACCTTGTTGAAGGACGTCAGGACCTGACCCCAGGTTGTAACTTGACTTACGGTCAGTCAATCACGGATGCCTGTATCGGTTGGGAAGATACGGAAACCGTATTGCGCCAGCTGGCCGCCGCGATTGAAACGCGTCGCCAAGCTTAATTTGAGCAATAAGAGTGAACAGGGCTTCCAATGGAAGCCCTTATTGTTTATGGCAAACCGAAAATAACGGCTTTGCCCATGATAAAAATGCAGCGTTAAACCTTAGCCGAGGTTGGCTGGTTTTTTTCTAATTGGCGCAGTGCTTTTTGATAAGTTAACCAAGCCGCCCATCCCGCAATAATGTTACCTACTAAAGATCCTAAGAATAAACCTTTGAGGTCATAAAGCTGGGCTCCAACCCATAAGCAAGGTAGATAAAATGCAAACAGTCGAAGCGCTGAAATGGTTAGCGCGACATAGGCTTTGCCAAGCGCATTGGCGACCGACACCATCAACATACAGATGCCGAGAGCGCCCAAACTGATTGGGACGATGGTCAAATGTTGGAGCAAAATGGCGGCGACCTCGCTCTCACTGGTCATTAATGAAGATAAGTGGTTAGCGAGCAAGTAAGTGACGAGCGCAATCAATAATTGGAATCCCAACACAAACTGGCACGCGATACGTACTAATTGTCGAATATCGGAGATATTTTTCGCGCCGAGCATGCGTCCAATCATGGGTGGGATCGACATGGTCAGCGCTAACACCGCGACCAGTGCAAAAAATTCAAAACGTGAGCCTAATGCCCAAGCTGCAACGGCTGCGGTACCGAAACCTGCCAATAACTTAGTGGCAAACATCGAAGAAACGGGGGGCAGTAGTTGGCTGAGCATGGCGGGCCCCATAATGTGGCCGAGTGAAGCTAAACTTTTGCTCATATCCAAATCATGCCAGTCAAAGCTCATCCATTGGCGTTGAGCCACTTTGGGGGCGACGATCGCGATGCCTGTACCAAACGCTAAGATGGTTGCGATTGCAGCACCATTGATACCTAGGTCGAGCGTAAAAATGAACAATGGGTCGAGAATCAAGTTCAGCACACTGGTCACCATCATCATGGTTCCTGGCAGCAGTGTGTTGCCGTTGGCACGACATAAGCTGTAAAAGAAGTAGAGCATCGCGCCTGTCCAAGCGCTCGCCAACCACCAAATCCAGTAATGATCAATGATTTGCAGAACATCATCGGAGGCTCCGAGTAAGGAGAGTAAAGGGTGGCGCAATACATACAACAGGACAGCAATCGCGGCTACCCCAACACCACCGACCGCGACGACTAAACCGCCTAGCTGTTTGGCATAGTGCTCTTGGCCTGCGCCCAAGGTGCGTGATATTACGGCAGTAGTGGCAATTCCCAACCCGACTTGCACGCCAATGATCACCATTTGAATGGGCATGGTAAAGCCTTGCGCCGCAAGGGGAAGAATACCGAGCTGACCGATAAAAGCACTATCAACCAATTGAAAACTCATTAATGACAGTACGCCAAATAACATTGGCCAAGTCATTTGAAAAAGAGACTTAGCTAAAGAAGCTGTGGAAGTTTGCATAGAATCTCACGCTTGTTGAAGCAATAAAGCCTATGTTGGGATGAAAAAATATTTCACAAGGTGATGCGATAAATTGTCACAAAAATGTTACTAGTTATTCGGTTTGCCGCTAAATAAAAAACCTCATCCCAACGATAATTGGGATGAGGTAGGAGGCAAATCATTGATAGATGAGAGTCACATCCAGACTCGGTCAGACCCGACGGAACTGAGCGACAAGGCTAGTTTGCGCCGCCAGATTTTTTACCAGTTGTTGGCACTCTGTTTGAGTGTTTTCTGCCAACGAAAGTGTTGAGGTAGAGACATCACTGATCGATTGTACGCTGCGATTCATATCCTCAGTCACTTTCGCCATCTCTTCAACCGCAGTAGCGATTTGTTCATTACGCATAGCAATATCTGAAACTTGTGAGAGCAAGGTGGTCAACTTCTCTCCTGAAACATGTGCACTATCCACGCAAGAAAGGGAGAGTCGATTACCTTGTTCAATCGCGTTCACGGCATTTTGAGTGCTATTTTGTACCGAACTAATGATGTTTTTAATTTCTTTGGTGGATTCCGCACTGCGCTGTGCCAATTGACGCACTTCATCGGCAACAACCGCAAATCCTCGCCCTTGGTCACCCGCTCTAGCGGCTTCTATAGCGGCATTTAACGCCAATAGGTTCGTTTGTTCAGCAATGCTCTGAATAACTTCCATCACCTGACTTATGGTGGCACTTTGTGCTGAGAGTTGCTCAATCACTTGGGTCGCGGCTTTGAGTTGCGTGGCCATGGTGCCCATCGCTTCTACCGTCTGCTCGACAGCTTGCATTCCTTCGCGCGCGGCCTCTTGGGCATAACCCGTCGCATCGGACGCCGCTTGAGCATTACGTGCAATTTCATTCGCTGTCAGGTTCATTTCTGTAATCGCAGTGGCAACTTGCTCCGTTTCGCGAGTTTGAGCATCTAAGTTTTCCGCAGTTTGTTCACTGTTTTGGGAAGACAACTTCGCGGCTTCACCAATTTGACTACTGGAGTCTTGAATGCGCCCAACGACCGCATTTATCTCTGATTGGCGCATTTTGAGTGCTAGCTGAATTTCGGAAATATCATCGACACGGCTGTTATAAACCAGTTCCATCAATGGGTTATCAAAGACTTTACGAGCTTGTTGTGCCAGTGCTTCAAGGCGGCGGGTGAACAGATAAGCGATCGCAATCGTTAACAGAAGCATCAATGGCAGTCCGGAACCGGCTAAAAAGAAGTCAGCCGCTAAACTGACCCCTGTCGCAACGATAAACCCTAAACCCAAACGCTGCCATAATCGAGTGCGGGGCATTTTTAACCGCCAATCAGTTTTGCCTGCCCGGATTTGTTGGTAGAGCCTTTCCGCATTGTCGACATGTTCCCGGCTTGGGCACAAACGTACCGATTGATACTCAACCACTTGGCCATTTTCCTTGATTGGTGAGGCAAAGGCATCAACCCAGTAATGATCCCCATTTTTACAGCGGTTTTTGACCATGCCCATCCATGATTTGCCTGCTTTGAGATAGTTCCACATATCCTTAAACGCTTCAGGCGGCATATCAGGGTGACGAACCATATTATGTGGCTGACCGATAAGCTCTTCCGATCGGTAACCCGCAACATCACAAAACTCTTTACTGGCGTACTTGATATGGCTATTGAGCGTAGTGGTGGAAAGCAAATTGTAGTGCGGTGGATAAGTCACTTCTTTTTGCGTTACCGGTTGGTTGTTGCGCATAAATAGGTCTCCCAAACATAAATTCTATTGCGCCAAGTAACGTACGTCATAAAGGTTTTTTGGTTGTCACTAATATATAGGTAGAGTTTGACGACTAAGCAAAATGGAGCCAGAAAATAGTGCCAAAACGTTAAAGTCAACAATAGAAATACAGGTGATCCGTCATGATGCATGATGGCCAACATATGGGCGTTGAATGGTAGTGAGATACTTTGCCTCACAAAGAATGAGGCAAAGTATGAGATGTCCATCGGGGGACTATAGACGACGGAACTGGGCCACTAGGCGGGTTTGTGACGCTAAATTATTCACTAAAGTGTGGCACTCGGTTTGGGTATGTTCAGCGAGCTCTAGCGTTGAAACAGAAACATCACTGATTGATTGTAAGCTACGGTTCATCTCTTCAGTCACGCTTGCCATCTGTTCTACCGCTGTTGCAATTTGTTCATTGCGTCCTGCAATATCAGATACCTGTTGGATCAACGCTGTTAATTTTTCGCCAGATAGGCGTGCACTTTCTACGCAGTGTTCCGTTCGTTGATTTCCTTGTTCTATGGTTTGTACGGCATTATGAATGCTGGTTTGAATTGTGCTGATCATCTGCTGAATTTCATCGGTGGACTGTGTACTGCGTTGCGCGAGTTTTCGTACCTCTTCTGCTACGACAGCAAAACCACGCCCTTGTTCTCCAGCGCGAGCCGCCTCAATCGCCGCGTTTAAGGCGAGTAAGTTGGTTTGTTCTGCGATATTTTGAATGACCGATAAAACTTGGCCTATCGTAGCGCTTTGTGAGGATAATTTTTCGATCACCTGTGATGCTTGCGTTAACTCAGTGGCCATCTCCGATATCGCGGTGACCGTTTGGTTTACCGCGTTCATTCCTTGCTGTGCAGCATTGTGAGCCAACTGAGTGAGTCCAAAAGCATTCTGAGCATTCTGGGCGATGTCTGTCGCACTGAGGCTCATCTCGTGAATGGCGGCGGCCACTTGTTCGGTTTCTCGTGTTTGAACATCAAGATTTCGTACCGTGTTTTGGCAGTTTTGGGATGACGTTTGAGCACCAGTTCCGATCTGCAGACTGGAATCTTGAATGCGACCAACCACCGCATTCAGTTCAGATTGACGCATTTTCATGGCCAGTTTTATCTCTGAGAGATCATCGATTTTTTGGTTATAAACCAGCTCCATCAATGGATTATCAAAAATCTTACGAGCTTCTTGTGTCATGGCTTCTAAGCGACGAGTTAAGCCATATCCGCTGACTATGCCTAAAAGTAGAAATACCGGTATCCCTGAGATGTGCAATCCCCACTCCAATAATCCACTGACACCTGCTGCGAGCAGCAAAGCCAGCGCCATTCTTTGCCATAAGCGTGTGCGTGGCACGCGGAGCTGCCATGGTGTTTTACCTTGTTGGATCTGGTGATAAAGACTCTCTGCATTTGCGACATGTTGACGGCTAGGGCATAGCCGAACAGATTGATATTCGACTACTTTGCCGTTTTGGTGGATGGGTGAGACAAAAGCATCCACCCAATAGTAGTCGCCGTTTTTACAGCGATTTTTGACGATGCCCATCCAAGATTGCCCAGCTCTTAGGTGGTCCCACATATTTTTAAAAGCCGCTTTGGGCATGTCTGGATGTCGAACCACGTTGTGTGGCTTATCCATCAGCTCTTGTAAGGAATAGCCTGCAACATCCTGAAAATCCTTACTGGCGTAAGTAATGTGGCTGTCTAAGGTTGTGGTTGAGAGAAGATTGAAATGGGAAGGATAAGTGACTTCTTTTGGTGTCACGGATTGACTGCTCTTCATTGGTACGTCCTGATACAAACTATCGCTGGCCAAATTACGATCGCTATATTGCATTCTCATGTTACGGCTAAGAAGCAAGCGTATTAGATATATACAGGCTTAAATGGGTTCGCAATGGAGAAATTGACCCGATGGATGCTTTATTGTCAATTCAGTGATTAAGATTAAGAAATCTATTAATTAATAGAAAAAAATAAGAGGGATGAGGACGAGGGTAGAGTGAGTTATCCGTTGGTAGAGAGAGGGTGATGCGTATTTCTAACAGGGTATAAGACGCCATATTACAGCGTCTTACACCAAGCCTGTGTAATGAAATTTGTCACCTGTCAAGATTTGGTCTGGCGACTTCATCCACCAGATACAAGATGGATTGATAAGGAATGCCGCTGTGGTGTGATAAACCGATTTCACACGTGCGGCTGTTACTAAACCCACGGCTGCAGTGCGCCGGCACTTGCTCTTTGAGCGAATGGACGGCAGCGGCATTGAGCTCAGGCGTAGTAAAACCTTTGTCTCCCGCCCAACCACAGCACTGAATGTGCTCAGGCACAATCACCTCACTGGCGCAGGCTTTGGCCAGTTTCAGCATATCGCCTTCTAAGCCAAGGCGGCGCGAGCTACAAGTGATATGCAGCATGATGGTTTCTTGCTTCGGCGCGAGTGTGAGGTGATCCAGTAAGTAACGACTTACCAACCCCGTTGGCTCCAGAATTTCCATCGGTTTGGTGAACTGCTCAATGCTGCGTTTGGCGCATGGGCTAGTGTCCATCAAGATCGGATAACGCCCTTCTTGGCTAGCTTGCCATAAAGCGTGTTCGAGCTGCTGGGCTTTGCTCTGCGCAATCTCAGTCATCCCTTTGCTGTCATAAGGCATACCGCAGCACTGGCTGCTGAGCTCTGCAGGCAAAATAACCTCAAAACCAGCTTTATTGAGCAGGGAGAGGGTGACTTCCGTCAGTGGGCGTTGATCGGTCGCGCTTGCTTGTTGTCCCATATTGCGGCTGGCACAGGAGGGCAGGTAAACCACTTTTTTGTCACTGCGCGGCAGATTTTCGACAGCGAGTTCCAGCGAGTGAGTGTTTGCTTGAGGCATTTCCGGTATCCACAAAGGGGTTTTGCCTTTGCTGATCCGGCGCAGCCCATTAACCATGGAATCCACCGATTTTTCTCCAAGCACTTTGGTCGCCAGTTGGTTAGCTTTTAATCCTGTGCGAGCGAGTGTGGTGGTCGCGCTAAAGTGCTCTGCTGTCCAACGCGCAATCGGGGTGAATTTTTGGTATTTGGCGGTGCGCAGTTTTTTGACCAGATCGCCGGTATTGATGCCGACGGGACAACGCTCGGCGCACAATCCAGTTGCGGCGCAGGTGTCTAACCCTTGGTATTCAAACACTTGCTCTAGCTCGCTAGAAGCCACGTTTTCACCCGCTGCGCGGCGGCGTTGCAATTCGCGATACAACACAATGCGTTGGCGTGGTGATAACGTGAGGGTGCGTGATGGGCAGACCGGCTCACAGAAACCACATTCGATACAGCGATCCACCAAGTTATCGGCCGCAGGCATGGGTTTAAGGTTGCTGATGTGCGAATGCTTATCTTCGTTGATGATGACGCCGGGGTTGAGTAAGCGTTTGGGGTCAAAGAGTGCTTTGATTTTCTGCATCAAGGCGTAGCCTTCTTTACCCCATTCCAGCTCAACGTAAGGGGCCATGTTGCGCCCTGTGCCGTGTTCCGCTTTCAGTGAGCCTTGGTATTTCACGGCGACCAGTTCGGCCACATCGTCCATAAACGCGCCGTAACGTTCGATTTCACTTTGCTTATCAAAGCCTTGAGTGAACACAAAGTGCAGGTTGCCTTCAAGGGCGTGACCAAAGATGATCGCTTCGCTGTAGTGGTATTTGTCAAACAGAGCTTGCAGATCGCGCACGCCCGCTGCGAGGTTTTCTACCGGAAAGGCCACATCTTCAATGATGACCGTTGTGCCCACTTCGCGTACAGCCCCCACCGCAGGGAACATGCCTTTACGAATACCCCATAAGGTCGCCACGGTTTTGCTCTCGGAAGTAAACGGAACCGATTCAATAATGTGGTAGCGTTGCAGCGCGCTCATCACTTGCTCACACTGATCGCGTAAGGTTTGCGCATCACTGGCGTGGGATTCAACCAGCAGCGCCGCAGCTTCTAAATCGAGCTTGGCGATAAATTCGGGCATGCCTTTTTTGTCGGCCACCGAGCGTAGCGCGCGTCCATCCATCATTTCTACCGCTGCCACTGGCGTTTTGGAAAGCGTGGTCACGGCTTGGCTGGCTTGTTCAATATCGGCAAACACCAGTAGCGCAGAGGCTTTGTGTGCGTGTTCAATCACGGTGTGATAGGTGATGTCGGCGATAAAGCCGAGTGTGCCTTCTGAGCCAATCATCAAATGGGTCAGCACTTCGATTGGGTCAGAGAAATCAACCAAGGCGTTCAGCGCATAACCTGTGGTGTTTTTTAGGCGGTATTTGTGGCGGATGCGTTCGGTGAGCTCAGAATTGGCCAGAGTCTCTTGGCACAGCGCGTGAATGCCTTCCACCAAGTCGGCTCGCTCTTGTTTAAAACGAGCCACGCTCTCTGGATCGCGCGTATCGAGCACATAACCATCGGCAAACACAATTTGCATGCCATCAACGGTGCGATACGAGTTTTGCGCCGTACCGCAGCACATGCCGCTGGCGTTATTGGCGGCAATGCCACCGATTTTACAGGTGTTGATGGAGGCGGGATCGGGGCCGATTTTGCGCTGAAACGGGGCAAGGTACTTGTTGGCATCGGCGCCAATCACCCCCGGTTGCAGGCGAATTTTCAAGCCTTGGTTTTGCACTTCATGTCCGCGCCAATCGTCGGTTAAGGTGATGAGTACCGAGTCGGAAACGGCTTGACCCGATAAACTAGTGCCTGCCGCGCGAAAGGTAAAATGGATACCCAGTTGGCCACAGCTCTGAATAGCAAAAATCACTTCATCGAGTGATTTGAGGCGCAACACGATTTTGGGGAGCAACCGATAAAAGCTGGCATCGGTACCGTAGGCGAGCCGTTTCGCTTCTTGAGTAATGATGCGCTGCGGATCAATTCGGCTCGCTAAAATCTGTTCGAGCTGCTGATAGAGACGATCGGCGATCGGTGGGGTCATATTGTGCTTCCTCGTGTGTTCCCTCAATTCACTTTTTACCTGAAGTTGCAGGGGTGGGCTGCAACTT